>CANQSV010000001.1 GCA_947626605.1 uncultured Clostridia bacterium
CTTGATATTTTCACATTTCTTCTAACAGTATCTTTGAAAATTCTCTGTTTACTAATTGTTGTTATTTGATTAATGAGTGCAATACTATCTTTTTGCATTTTAGAAATTTCATTTTCCATTTTCTCAATATATTTTTGTTCCTTTTCTATTATATTTTGAATGCTAATAGATATATCTTCTATTTTTTCTAATTCATCTAATATTTGTTGTAATTTCTGTTTTTCCTTTTTAATTTTCTCCTGAAAAACATTATAGAGTTCTTTACCAAGATTTACAGAAGAAGAGTCGTATTTTTTATTGTCTTTTCTTGATGTTAATGGAATAACATTTAAAGCGCCATTTCTTGTATTATCATATTTATTTAACACAATACAATAATGTAATCCCCCTAGTTCATTTCCAATATTAAATCCTAAATTTACTTTTATAATATCGCCACGAGAATACATACCAGATTTTGCAATATTAAAAGTTCTTTCTTCATCATGATACTCAGCAAAATCCTTTATCCAATATGCTAATAATTCACTTTTTTTGTATTCGCTTAATTCTATATGTTTAAAAAAAGACAAATCTAATCTATTTAAAGATTTATCTTTATGAATAATTGCATTCTTTTTTATTTCAATTTCATCTTCATTCATAATATCAACTCCTTGCAATTGTATGTAGCAGCATTGTATCAAACATTTGTTCAAAATTCAATAGTTATTGAAAATTATTTTTATATGTTATAATTTATACATCAGTTGATTAATCAAATCATTTTTTTAGTAAAATTTGGGAGAAAAAATTTTTGCAAACGACCTTCTTACCCGCTCCACACAAAAACAACTTACGAACTATTCACAGTTCGTAAGTTGTTTTATATATAAATACATCATTCATTTATAACACGATATTTCCATCCATTAATTGATTCTCCTATTGTAGAATAACTTCTTAATGAGAATGTAAAATCACTTGAAGCTTCTTTATAACTTGTTATATTTCTTCTATTTCAACTATTACTTTGCCCTTTTTATCATATTGAAATGTATCTGAAAATCCTACTACATGATTTTGTGTATCATTTTCAATTACCTTTGTTTTAACTAATGCATCTAATACAAATTTTTTAGCAAAACATATATTGTCTAAATCTCTTTTTTTGTTTTCTTCTACCCATGTAAAGTTAATTCTTACTGGAGTTGAAACTTTTACTCCTTTTAATTGCTGTTTTATATCTGCCCAAATTTGTGTTTCTACATCTTGTTTCATCTGTGCTCCTATAAATTTATTTGTTCTACATGCTTTTGTATATTCATTTAAACTTGGTAATTTTTGATTTATTTCAAATTTATATTTCATCTATTTCTCCTCTTTTTATATTATATATTTTGTTTGACTTTTATAAAAATATCAATTATAATAAATATAGGAAATGACAAATCCACAAACGTGGTTTTGCCAATGTAAAGATTTAAAAATAAACCATTAGCCTAGCAAAGCAGAATGGTTTATTTTTTTATTTATGTAGTTGCTTATCAACCCAGTTCTTATACAGAACTGCTGCCAAGGCAACGTTTAATGTTAAAGATAACATAAATGATATTATAAAAAATAGTACCACTTTAACCATAAACATCACCACCTCTCCTACGATAATTCGTATAATTGGTGGCAAAACCACACCTGCTTTTATCATTTCCTATGTAGAAAAATATAACACAAGTATTTATAAAAAGCAATAATAGTCAAACAAATTTTTGTATTTTTTGATTAGCTTTTCACTTATTGTCAAATTTCTGACTTTATTTATCTACAAATATTTACAAAAAGCTTTAAATGCGATACAATGAAGTATAAAAATTAAGGAGATTATTATGTTTAAATTTGTTTCAAATTCTGAAGTTGATACTTTAAATTTTGCTAAAAATCTAGCTAAACAATTGCATATCGGAGATACTATTGTTCTTTGTGGTGAATTAGGTGCTGGGAAAACCAAATTTACTGAAGGGATTCTAACTCATTTTAATCTGCAAAATGAAATATCTAGCCCCACCTTCACTATTATAAACGAATATACTTCATCAGATATAAATATATATCATTTTGATGTTTACAGATTAAATTCAGTTGACGAATTTTATGCTATAGGTGGTGAAGAATATTTTTCAAAAGGTATTTGCATTATTGAATGGGGCGAACTTATTGAAGATGCTCTTCCTAAAGATTATATAAAAATAACCTTTAATAAAGATTCTTCTAATGAAAATGTAAGAATTTTAAAAATAGATTTTATTGGGAATTCAAAATTAGATTTATGTCTCGGAAAGGAATAAATAAACTCATGAAAATTTTATCAGTCGATACTTCATCTGCAATTTGCTCAGTTGCAGTTTTAGAAAATAATAACGTTTTAAAAGAATTATATGTAGATGATGCTAATACGCATTCTACAAAACTGATGCCACTAATTGATTCTTTGCTAAAATCTTTAAATATAACTATCAATGATATTGATTTATTTGCTTGTGGAATCGGTCCTGGTTCTTTTACAGGAATAAGAATTGGGGTTTCTACTATAAAAGCTTTTGCTGATGTAACTGGAAAACCTGTTGTTGGTGTTACATCTCTAGAAGCTTTAGCAACAGTTTGCTCTGAAGATGGCATAATATGTTCTTTAATAGATGCTAAGCATGATAATTTATATTTTGGATTATTTGAATGTAAAAATTCAGAATACACTAAAACATCTGATTTTTTATTTGAAAATATTAATAATATTATAGATTTTGTAAAAAATAAAAATAATAAAATTATTTTTGTCGGAAATGGTAGCATACTTTTTAAAGATATGATAGAATCCAAATTAGGAAAAAATGCTTATATTATAGATACTTCTAGTTATGAATATCATACAGCTAGAGCTATTGGTGCTGTAGCTTTTAGTCGTTTTTCTAAAGGTCTTGTAGGAAATTCTAATACCCTAATACCTTTATATATAAAAAACGTTTCAACAAATTCTAATAAATAGAAAGGATTTATTTTGAATGGCTAACAATCTCACAATAAGCAAAATGACTTTACAAGATTTATATTCGATACAAAATATTCTTGAATCTGATTTTGATGATTTTTGGACTTTTTCTATTTTTGAAACTGAACTAAAAAATGAAAGCTCTAATTTTTTAATTGCAAAAATTGATCAAGAAATTGTTGGTTTTGTTGGTATTTGGCAAGTTTTGGATGTTATACATATAACTAATATTGTTACAAAAAAGTCTAAGAGAAATTTAGGTATAGCCTCTTCCCTTTTAGAATCTGCAATAAATCTTTCTATTGAAAAAAACGCTAGTTCTATAACATTAGAAGTAAATTCTAATAACCTACCTGCAATCCACTTATATAAAAAATTTAATTTTGATGAACTTGGTATTAGAAAAAAATATTATAATGGTTGCGATGATGCCATAATCATGACTAGATTTTTTAATAAATAAATTAGAAATACAATTATTTTACATATGATACAAAGGAGAGATACTAATGAAAAATAAAAATGAATTGAACTATAAAGATTTAAAATTAGACTTTGATACTAATTGTTTTAATTTTGACACTACTGCCGAATTATCTAATGCTTATGTTGGAATTGGACAAGAACGTGGTATTAAGGCCTTAGAATTTGGTCTTAATGTTGATGTTAAAGGTTATAATTTGTATTTAGAAGGTCCTAGTGGTGTTGGAAAAACAAAATATACAAAAAATTATTTGGATACATTAGCCAAAAAGAAAAAAACACCTTGTGATTGGTGTTATATATATAATTTTGATGTTCCAAACGAACCTATTGCCGTTTCTCTACCTGCTGGACAAGGAAAAGAATTTAAAGCTACAATGGATTCTTTTATTAAAGATCTTAGAGCTGATTTACAAAAAACATTTAGTACAGAAGATTTTGAAAAAGAAAAATCTTTAATTCGTCAAAATTTTGAACAACAAAGAGTTAAACTTTTAGACTCATTAAATGAAGATTCAAAAAAATATGGTTTTGAAGTAAAAACAGCTCAAAATGGCATTTACATGATGCCTATTATAGATGGAAAAACTCTTCAAGAAGATGATTTTGATAAACTTGATGATGAAACAAAAAAACAATTTGAGGAAAAGTCTAGCATTGTACAAGAACAAATTATGTCTGTAATTGGAGAAATAAAACGTTTAGAAAAAGAAGCTGATAAAAAAATTGATGAATGGCAATCTAATATTGCTCTTTTAACTATAAATGTTCATATAAACTTTGTAAAATCAAAATATAAAAGAAATAAGAAAATAACAACTTTCTTAAATAATATTAAGCAAGATGTTTTAAATAATATACAATTCTTTACTACTCCAGAAGAACCTTCTCAACCTAATATACCAAATAAGCCTGAAGCACCAAAACCTTGGCTTAATTATCGAGTTAATTTGTTTGTAGACAATAGCAAATTAGAAGGTGCTCCTGTAATAATGGATTCTAATTATCTATATCATAATATATTTGGAAAATTAGAATACGAAAATTATTTTGGCTCTTTAAGAACTGATTTTACTATGTTAAGACCTGGACTTCTTCATAATGCTAATGGTGGATATATTATATTTCAAGCTAAAGATTTACTTTCAAATCCAGCTTGTTATGAAGCTTTGAAAAAAGCTTTAAGGTCAAAAGAATTATCAATAGAAAATAATATGGAACAACGTTCAGCTATGGTTATAATATCTTTAAAGCCTGAACCTATTCCTTTAGATTTGAAAATCATCTTAATTGGTAACTCTGAAATTTATCATACCCTACTTTCTGTAGATTCAGATTTCAGAAAACTATTTAAAATTAAAGTTGAATTTGAGGATGATGCTCCTCAAAACAATGAAAATGCTTTAAAATTAGCTCATTTCATACATTCTTTTTGCGAACAAGAACAATTACCACATTTAGATCGTAAAGCTGTTGGAAGAATAATCGAATATTCTTCTCGCCTTGCTAATGATAGAGACAAATTATCTACAAAATTTAATGCCCTCGCTCAAATAATTGGTGAAGCTTGTACTTGGGCAAAAATGTCAAAAGCAAAAGTTGTTACAGAAGATTTTGTTCAAAAAGCTTTGGCTGAAAGAGTTGAAAGAGTAAAAAAATATGATACAAAATATTCAGAAATGATAAAAGAAAACTCTTTACTTATAGATACAGATGGTTTTAAAGTTGGACAAATTAACGGCTTAACTATAATGTCTATTGGTGACTATACTTTCGGTATGCCATCTAGAATTACTGCTGCTGCATATACAGGAAAGCAAGGTATTATTAACATAGAAAGAGAAGTTGAGCTTTCTGGCTCATCACACTCTAAGGGTGTATATATTCTTAGTGGTTATATTGGAGAATTATTTGCACAAGACATTCCCCTTTCTCTTACTGCTAGTATTTGTTTTGAACAATTATACAATGGTGTAGATGGAGACAGTGCTTCTAGTACAGAGTTATATGCTCTACTTTCTACATTATCTGGAGTTCCAATTAACCAAGCAATTGCTGTTACAGGATCAGTAAATCAAAAAGGTGAAATACAACCTATTGGTGGAGTTAATGAAAAAATCGAAGGATTTTATAAAATATGTAAAATGCGTGGTTTAACTGGTAAGCAAGGAGTTATGATTCCTATTCAAAACGTAAGAAATCTTAATCTTGATGATGACGTTGTTGATGCTGTAAAAAATGGAAAATTCCATATATATGCTATATCAACTATCGAAGAAGGAATTGAAATTTTAACTAATGTTCCTGCTGGAAAAAAAGATAAGAATGGAAAATTCCCTGCTGGTAGCATAAATTATTTAGCTTATGAAAAATTAAAAAAATATGCAAAAAATAGTCCAAGAGAATTTTATTAAAATATACAATAAAAAAACAAAGAATTTTGATTAAAATCAAAATTCTTTTTTAATATTCCTATTCAGCTGTTTCTTCTTTTTTAACTTCTTCTTTTTTTTCAGCTTTAGCTTCTTCTTTTTTCTCAGTTGCTTTAGCTTCTTCTTTCTTTTCTACTTTGGCTTCAGCTTTAACCTCTTTTACTTCTTCTACTGGAGCTTCTACATTTTCTTCAACTACTTCTTCAGTAGCTGGTACTTCTAATTCTTCTTTAACAACGATTTCTTTATTTTCAATTCTTGCACCTAGTCTTTCTTTAGTCTTAGATGCCTTTCCAATTCTATCTCTTAAGTAGTATAATTTTGCTCTTCTTGCCTTTCCTACTCTTACTACTTCAACTTTTTCAACCATAGGTGAATGTAATAAGAATGTTTTTTCAACACCTACACCATAAGAAATTCTTCTTACTGTGAAAGTTTCTGTTAATCCTCCACCTTGTTTTTTAATTATTATTCCTTCAAAAACTTGGATTCTTTCTCTATTTCCTTCTTTTACTCTAACATGAACTCTAACTGTATTTCCAATATCTAATACTGGAACTTTACTTTTTAATTGTTCATGTTCTATTGATTTTATAATATCCATTTAAATTCTCCTTCCTGCCTCTTAATAGGCAAACTAAAGATGAGAAGAGTACCTTTTAATCACTCTGCATCTTCAAATTATTTAACAAATCAGGTCTTTTTTCCCCTGTAATTTTTATAGACTGTTCTTCTCTCCACTTTTTTATATTACCATGATGACCACTTTTAAGAATATCTGGAACTTTTCTTCCACAAAATTCTTCTGGTCTAGTATACTGAGGATATTCCAACATTCCATTTGAAAAAGATTCTTCTACTGTTGAATCTTCGTTTAGAACTCCATCTATATATCTCGATACTGAATCGATAATAACCATAGCCGGTAGTTCTCCTCCTGTCAATACATAATCCCCTATAGAGATTTCTTCATCTACTATTTCATCAATTACTCTTTGATCAATGCCTTCATAATGACCACACAATAGGATAATATGTTTTTCATTACTAAGCTCTTGTACTTTTTGTTGATTTAAAACTTTTCCTTGTGGAGATAAATATATAACTTTTGCATTTTCCTTTTCTTTTATAGAATTATATGCATCATATACTACATCTGGTCTTATAACCATACCAGCACCGCCACCATAAGGAGTATCATCTACTTTTTTATGTTTATCCTTAGAAAAATCACGAATATTTATTAAATTAATATCTATTAATTCTTTTTCTATTGCTCTTCCTATTATACTTTCTTGCAAAGCCTGAAACATTTCTGGAAAGAGTGTTAAAACATCAAATTTCATTATCTCTCCTATATTAGTCCATCTATTAAATGAACAATTACTTTTTTGTTTTCTAAATCAACTTTTTTTATTACTTCTTTTATAGCAGGTAGTAAGATTTGCTTTCCAATTTCATTTTTAACAACATAAACATCATTGCTTCCAGTTGGAAAAACATCACATAATACTCCTAATAGTTCATTTTCATCAGAATAAACTTCTAGACCTATTAAATCTACTATAAAGTATGAATCTTTTTCTAACTTTACTGCATTGCTTCTATCTATTTTTAAGTAGCAATTCTTTAAAGCAATAGTATCATTTATGTCATCTATTCCTTTAAATTTAAGTAATACAAGGTTTTTACTATATTTGACATCTTCTATAGTATATTCCTTGAAAGTCTTTCCTTGCTCTACATATACTGTTTTTAATCTTTCAAATCTAGTAATATCATCTGTAAAAGGAACTACTTTTACAAAACCTTTTATTCCATATGAATTTACAATTTGACCAATTTCTAAAATATCTTGCATCCTTACTTCCTATACTATCCTATAAATTCTATTGATACTTTCTTTTGTTCTTTTGCTGCTACAGCTCTAACTACAGTTCTTATTGCTTTTGCAATTCTACCTTGCTTACCAATTATTTTTCCCATGTCTTTTTCAGCAACAACAACTTCAAAAGTTATTCCATTATCGTTTTCAACTTCTTTAATAGAAACTGAAGCTTCATCATCAACTAAAGTTTTAATAATTGTTTCTAATGTTTGTTTCATAAAGACCTCCTTAAGCTTTTGCTATTAAAGCTTTTACTTTATCTGTAGGTTGTGCTCCATTTTTTATCCAAGCTTCTACTTTCTCTTTGTCTAATACTACTGTAGATGGTTTTGTCATAGGATCGAATGTTCCTATTTGCTCAATAATTTTTCCATCTCTTGGAGATTTAGAATCTGCAACTACTATATGATAGAATGGTGCTTTCTTCTTTCCAACTCTTTGTAATCTTATTTTTACCATGATTTCACCCCCTGAAATATATATATTTATTCTAAAACTTAATATCAAATTATTATATTTTGAAGTTTTTCAAATCTTGTGGATTAATTCCCTTTAAATTTTTAAGCATATTTTTCATACCTTTTTCAGATTTTACTTTCTTCATCATTTTTTGCGTAACCTCAAAAGAGTTCATAAACTTATTAATATCTTGCACTGTTGTTCCAGAGCCCATAGCAATTCTTCGTCTTCTACTTCCATTGAGAATTTTGGGATCTTTTCTTTCTTTCTGAGTCATAGAGCAAATCATTGCTTCTATTTTATCAAATTCCTTTTCATCAACTTTAATATTTTTTAGTTGACTCATTCCTGGTAACATTTTTAATATTGATGAAAAAGAACCCATTTTTTTCATCTGTCTTAATTGTGCTAAATAATCATTTAAATCAAATTGTTGTTTTTTTAAAGATTCTTCTAGTTTTAATGCTTCTTCTTCATCAAATGCTTCTTCTGCTTTCTCAATAATTGAAAGTACATCACCCATTCCTAAAATTCTAGAAGCCATTCTTTCTGGATGAAATACTTCTAAATCACTTAGTTTCTCACCTGTTGCTGCAAATTTTATTGGTCTATTTGTAACTTTTTTTACAGAAAGTGCAGCACCTCCACGAGTATCACCATCTAACTTAGTAAGAACAACACCATCAATTCCAACTTGTTCATTAAATGTAGTAGCAACATTAACAGCATCTTGACCTGTCATTGAATCAACAACCAATAAAATTTCATGAGGCTTTATATTTAATTTTAGTCTTTTTAATTCTTCCATTAAAGCTTCATCAATATGTAATCTACCAGCAGTATCTATAATTATAACATCATTTAATTTAGACATTGCAACGCTCATCGCTTGTCTTGCAATTTGCACAACATCTTTTGATGTTTCACTAGCAAATACTGGTATATTTAATTGTGCTCCAACAACCTGTAATTGTTTTATAGCTGCTGGTCTATATATATCACATGCAACTAATAAAGGCTTTTTTCCTTCTTTTCTTAATAAATTAGCAAGTTTTCCTGCTGTAGTTGTTTTTCCCGAACCCTGAAGCCCAACTAGCATTATTATAGTTGGTGGATTTGGTGTAAAATTTATCTTACTATTTGTTCCTCCTAATAATTCTACTAATTCATCTTTAACTATTTTTATTACCTGTTGACCTGGTGTTAAAGATTTTAATACATCTTGCCCAACAGCTTTTTCATTTATTGTTGAAATAAAATCTTTAACTATTTTATAGTTTACATCAGCTTCTAGAAGTGCTAATTTAACTTCTCTTAGCATATCTTTCAAGTCAGCCTCTGTTACTCTTGCTTTACCTCTAAACTTATTGGTAATCGCTTGTAATCTTGAAGATAACCCCTCAAATGCCATGTGGTACCTCCCTTGTATTTTCCTATTAAACTAAAAAGTTTAGTTCTTGTTTTATGTGTTCTAAAATATTTGCTATTTGTTCATCTGAAAATTTAGTTTGAATTTTTGTTAATTCCGATAATATTTCGTTTATTTTTTCTTCTTGACTTATCATCCTTTTCATTATTCCTAGCTTTTCTTCGAACTCGAAAAGTTTATGTTCCCCCTTTTTTATATTGTCTCTTGCTGCTTGCCTTGTTATGCCTTCATTTTCTGCTATTTCAGATAAAGACAAATCGTTGTTATAGTAATCATTTAAAAAATTATATTGTTTTTCAGTTAAAAGCTTTCCATATATTTCGCAAAGCATACTTACTTCAACATTTTTTTCCATAATACTACCTCTTCTTTTCTGTAATGCTTATATACTTTACACCTTTTTTGTGATTTTGTCAATAGGTTTAAGCGAAATTTCTAACAAATAAATGCAAAAAAGAAAGGCTTTAATGCCTTTCTTTTTCATAGTACTATGTTATATATCATACTATTTCTATTAGTTATTAACAACATCTTTTAAAGCTTTACCAGCTTTGAATACTGGAGCTTTTGAAGCAGGTATTTTAATTTCTTCTTTAGTTTGTGGATTTCTACCTTTTCTAGCTGCTCTTTTTCTTACTTCAAAAGAACCGAAACCAACTAATTGTACTTTGTCTCCTTTAACTAATGCTTCTGTAATAACTTCTGTTACAGCATTTAATGTAGCTTCAGCATTTTTCTTTGTGTCTCCTGTTTTAGCAGCTATTGCCGCGATTAAATCAGATTTGTTCATTTTTTTACCTCCTAATAAAGTTCATCTATGTAGATTTTTATCTACTAATATGATTATTCGTCAAATTTATATAAAACCCTTCTTTTTTTTTATTATTTTTTTTCGCTATCCGTTGGTATATCTAGTTTTAGTCAAATTGTGGTGTCTTTGTTTTTTCCTTCATCTCTCGTGTTTTCCGTATATACCAAGTCTTTCAAGCATCGCATATATCTTTTCTCCGGCTGGCAACATATATATTTCTTCTCTGTTTAATATTTTTAAAATTATAACAGCAAGAGCATATATCATAACTGCCACACTCAAAGCTAATATAATTGCTATTCTTCCACCAATTATACTATTCAATATATTGTACGCAAATAATAAACAAACTGTCATCATCGATGTAGCTACAGTAGGCTTTACTAAGTACTTCAATACTGACATTTCTAATTTAATACTTTTAATTAGTACTATAAATACTATTGCACATGAAATTATACAATTTATAACAGTAGCTATAGCTGCACCTGATGCACCAAAATATGGATTTGGAACTAATATTAAATTCAAAATCAACTTAACAATTAAACCTACTGCCCCTGCAACTGCTGGAACTATTACTTTTCCCATGCCTTGCAGAGCACCATTTATTGTTTGATTAATTACTGTAAAAAATACTGTAAATGCAGTTATCTGTAATAATATGGCTCCTGCTGTTGCATTTGGGAATAGCAATCTTATTATTGGTTCTGCAAAAACACATAATCCTATTGTACATGGCATTCCTATTAATATTGTAATTAATATAGAGAAGTTTATTCTCTCCTTTGCAGTTTTTACATCTTTTCTAGCTAGAGCTGATGATACAGCTGGAACTAAAGCTGTTGCAAAAGCAACATTAAAAGATAATGGTAGCATAGTTAAAGTATCTACTTTTCCGCCCAATATACCATATTGCTCTTTAGCCTCTTTTTCTGATAAAAATGTTTTTAAACTTCTAACTACTGTTACTGAATCTATATTCTTAGATAAAGTAGACATAACTGCGCTTAAAGATATTGGTAATGAAACGATTAAAATTCTTTTTATAATTGTTCTAATTCTTACTTTTTCTTTGATCTTAGAATTTTTTATTTTATGCCAAATTTCCCCTTTGAACATTTTGTATAATATATATAAATACATAAAACTTACAATTGTTGACAGTGTTGTTGCTAGATTAGCTCCTGCTGCCATTATAGTAGTATTTGCGGAAAAACCTACTGCCAGAATTTCTACTATTACTATTGTTAATAAAGTTTTAAAAACTTGCTCAATGGTTTGTGATTTTGCTGTTGCGGATATTTTTTCTCTTCCATTAAAAAAGCCTCTTATAACAGATATTATAGCAACAAAGAAAATAGATGGTGATAGAGCAACTATAGTAAGTTCTGCCTCTGGTATATCAAGCATTACATTTGCTATATAATTTGCTCCCAAAAACATTACAGAACTGCATAAAAAACCAATCACAGCAAAAATTACAAATGCAATTTTAAAAATTCTATATGCGCCTCTTTCATCCCCTATTGCTAATTTCTCTGATACTAATTTAGAAATGGCATTTGGCACTCCTACAGATGATATTGTAAGTAATAATGCATATATTTGATAACCACTTGAATATATTGCATTTCCTTCATCACCAAATCCATCTCTATTTGTTAAATATAATTTATATACCAATCCTAATAATTTTATCAATATCTGTGAAATCATCAAGACTAGTACACCCTTCATAAAATTTTCTTTTTTTTCACTTTCTCTTTGCATATTATACCTTTCAAATTTTAAATTTATTCATTATAATTTTTATACTTTAATATTATATTGATAAAAAAGATTATATGCAAGTCGAATGTTAAATTTAATAGATAAATTGTGCTTATAAATTTCTTTTTTTTGCCTAAAACTATTGTTTTTTTCTTGATTTTGTAAGATAATATAACTATATGAGTTTTTTTATGAAAGTGGTGAAATAATGAAAATATTACAAATGCCATTTAAATTTTTATTTAAATGGTTAGACAAATTAATAAAGCTTTTAAAAACTGATAGAAATACTTTTTTTACATATATTTTAACACTATTAACTATTTATGTATTAGTTGATAGAGTTACCGAATTACTATTAATGTGGTTTACAGGAATTTCTGTTAACTATTGGGGACCAATTAAATATACATTAGCTATAGCTTGTCCTGTATTCGCTTTTTTATTTTCAGGTCAATCTATTTATGCAAGCTCTCAATTTATTAAATTAACTTTTGTATACTTATATGCAATTTCTTTATATACTATAGGAATTTCTATGGCTGTACAATGGATAAACTTTGCATCATGGCTACTTATTTTATCGCTTCCTAATTATATCGAAATAGCTACAAACTTTTCATATTTAATTAAACCTGCTTTTCAAGCAATTGCTTTATACTTACCTATAGTTACTTTTTATCCAGTGTTTAAATTTTTATTTACTGGCGTTAATGATAATAAATTATTACGTGATTCTATAAATGATTATCAAGGTATTGACTTATCAGATACAAAAGTTGGTACTGGAAAATATTATTGTGAAAATATTATAGGATTAGATAAAACAGATGGAAAACCTGCTTTAATAACAGAAAAAAGACGTTTTGATGCAATGGCTGTTGTTGGTGTTTCTGGTTCTGGTAAGACTTCATTGATTTTTGAGCCTATGATTGCTAGAGATCTAGAAAAAAAATTATTCTTTTTTGAAATTTCTAAAGAAATGGGATTTGCTGCTTTAAAGTCTGGTATAGCTAATCTTAATAGACCTTATGATAATAAATATTTAAATGACCATTTTTCATTAAATATGATTTCGGCTAATTCTGGAAAAGAAAAACTATATTCAGCTTATATGGATAAAATGGTATATGGAAAAAATGAAAAAGGAAAACTTATTTATAGAGATCTTGGTCTAACATATATATCTCCTGATTACGAATCAATTTCGCATATGTTAGATGTTGCTAAAAATTTAAATTTATCAGTAAATCTTATTGATCCATTAAAATCAGATTCAGTTGGATTAAACCCATTTATACACGACGATCCTGTTGATACTGCTGTTGCTATTTCTACAGTTCTTTATGGTATGTTTGTTTCAACAAAGGCTGATATTGAACTTGCATTTAGAGAACATGCTGCAAGCCAAGCTGTTGAAAATCTTGCAATTTTGCTTAAAGAAATGTATCCAAGATTGCATGATGGTCTACTTCCTACTCTAGAAGATTTATTAAATATGTTAAATAATTTTGATTTAGCCCAAGAAATGTGTGAGGAATTAGAAAAAAATCCCGAACTTGCACGTAAGCATTCGATTTTACTTTCTTATTTTAAGAAAAACTTTTATAAAAATGGTATTGGTAGAGCTAATACTGAAAAATTTGTATATACCGCTGCTACTCAACTAGATACTTTATTAAGAATTGAAGGTGTAAAAAACATTTTATGTAATAGATCTAACAATGTTAATTTTTCTGACGCTTTAGAAAATGGTGAACTTACTTTCATTTGTACAAGGCGTGGAGATTTAGGTGCTACTATCCATACAGCATTTGGTCTATTTGCAATACTTATTATGCAACATGCTGTATTAAAAAGACCTGGCACAGAAAACACTAGAATACCTCATTTCTTATACATAGATGAGTTTTCTGATTTTGTTGGTTCAGCAACCGAACCATTATTTACACTTTATAGAAAATATAGAGTTGGTTCAATAATTTCTGTTCAAAACTTAGATCAATTAGGTACAAAATCAACTTCTAAGCATAGGCAAACAATATTAGCAAACTGTGCTACTAAGGTTACTTTTGGAAACAACTCACCAGAAGATAATGAATGGTGGACAAAAGAATTCTTAGATAAAAGAGAATGGTCTTTCACTTTTGCATATAATACAGATAAAGTTGAATACGATCCAAAATTTAATAATCCTGTTTGGAAGTGGAAACCTAATTTTGAAGCCGGAAAAATCCAAGCTATTAAGTTTAAGAATTGTGCTTACAAAATAAAAGATTTAAAAGGAAAAAATAAAATTGGTGTTGCTAGATTAGATTTCTTAGATGAAAAATATAAAGTTGCAAAAAAAATAAAATCATATAACTTTGCTAAGTTTACAAATGGTATTGGCCTTTCTGATGATGAAGATACTTCTACATCACCTAGAAAAAAGACAAAGTTTGATTATCAACATGTGCAATTTGATGTTGCAGAAAACGGAGATATTGATCCAATAAAATATAATTCTTCATCAATCTTTAATGATCCTACTTCTTTATCATTCTACACAAGTAAAAATAAAAATAAAAAGCAAGAAGATGAAGAATAAAAATATAAATATAAATATAAAAAATAACTATTGCAATATTGCAATAGTTATTTTTTATTCATTATCTAATAATTTTATTTCTACCTCTTCTGTTTTATATTTTTTAGTTTCTTCATCTATATAAAATTCTGATAAAGTACTCTTTAAAGAATCTCTATTTTGTTTCAAATCTGTAGTAAAGTATAACTTTATTTGAGGTATTTCTATTTTATTTATTATTATTTGTTTAAATAATTCTGCTGTATGCTTATCATCTTCGCAAACAAAAACTAATTGTGGCATACTTTTAAAATTTGAATCCAATGGTTGAAAATTATTATAAAAGTCTTGATAAAACTTAATCTTTTCTATCGCTCTTTTCTCCCAACCTTCTTCTCTTCTAACTACTTCAAAAATAAATTCTATTGATTTATTTGCTTTTGTTAACTTAACTGTTCCTCCTGTTGGTTTAAAGACTTTATTTAAGGACTTTGCTTTTATACTTGGCTTAACAACATATGAATCATAGGCTTTTACTTTCCTCATATATGCTATTATAATTTGATTTCCTGCTAGTCTTTTCTTTATCATATATACGGGTTTAGTATTATCTGTAGGTTGCCAATTGCATTCCTCACCTCTAGAGTTTAATAAATATTTTCCCATTTTCTCTAAGCAATATATTCTATATATTCCCTTGCCTTCTTCTGAATTAAAATAATATCTTGTTAAAATTTTGCTTTTAACTAGTTGATCCAATTTTACATTCAATTTGTCTTGATTTTTATAGTCTATGCCTTTATAGTCTAATATTTGGCATAATTGCCTTGATGTGATAAATTCAAATTCATTAACAATTTCTAGTATTGAAAAATGTAATTCATTTAAATGACCCATATTAATTTTGTGAATTATTTGATTCATTGAAACATAGTTATCACGCCCGTCAAAAGTTTTTATTTCTCCTTCTCTAACCGCAAAAGGTGAACTTGTTGCTATTATCTCACTATCTTTTATCATATTTTTCTCCTTCTTTTCTATTCTAATATATAATTTCCCTTATAGTTTTTTTCATCTATAAGTGTTAATTTTATTTTTTTCTTTTCAGGAATTATTTTTTTTATGTATACATCAACTTGTTGCCCATATTTAAAATTTCTTGTATATTCTGCCATTCCTACTAAATTAGGTTGCAATTCTATAAATATGCCATTCTTTGCCTTTTCTGTCTCTCTTATAATTCCTTTTACTATCATCCCTTCTTTAAATTTACTTGCATTTTCCTCCCATGTTCCCAACAATTCTTTATATGTTAGCAATATTCTCTCTTTCTGTTTATCTATATGTTTTATCATTACATTTATTTTATCTTCTACTTTTAGCCTCTCTGCTGGGCTTTTAATTCTAGCTACAGAAATATCTTCTATTCTAAGAAGTCCTACTACCCCACCGCCAATTTCAACAAAAGCTCCATAAGGTCTAATATTTTTTACAATTCCTTTTACTACTTGTCCTTCTTGAAGTTCATTTACTGCCCAATCTAAAGCCTCTCTACCTACCTCTTTTCTTGATAGAATAACTATACCTTCTTTATCTATATCTTTCACTTTACATTGAACATATTTATTTACTTTGCTCATACAAATATTAGGTTTTGGGAATCCCGTTTCTTCTACATTCATAGCCTCAACTTCTTCTCTAGGAATTATTCCCTTTAAATTATTGTTAAAATTTACATGTAAATTGTAATTTGAATCACATGTTATAACTTTCCCAGTTATTATTCTTCCGTCTTCCATTGCTTTTTCAACATCATCTTCTGTTGCATAAAAATCATCTTTCTGCCAACCTTCTGGAATAAATTTTTGATATTCCATCTGTATTCTCCTTTTTCTTTTGTATTTTATATTATTATATAAACTTTTTTTCAAAATTACAATATCTTTAATGAATTTAATTCATGCTTGGTCAGGTATCTCCATTCTCCAATTTTCATATTTTTTACTGTAATATTTCCAATCTTACTTCTATGAAGTGCTAAAACTTTCTTATCTATTGCTTCACACATTTTTCTAACCTGTCTATTTTTTCCTTCATGTATTGTAATTTCTAATCTTGATATATTTTTTTCTATATCTGTTTTTAATATTTTAACCTTTGCTTCTTTTGTAATATAATTTTCTATTCTTACTCCGTTTTCTAATTTTTTTACTTCTTCTTCCTTAATAATACCTTTTACAGTTACTGTATACGTTTTTGTTATTTCATGCTTAGGATGTGTAATTTTATAAACAAAGTCTCCATCATCTGTCAAAATTAGTGCTCCTGAAGTGTACATATCTAATCTCCCAACCGGAACAATTCTTTTATTGATATTCTTTATTAAATCCAAAACAGTTGGTCTATTAAACTGGTCTTTAACTGTTGTTACATATCCTATTGGTTTATTTAAAATAATATATATGTGTGAATTTTCTTCATCTATTTCCACTAATTTATTTTCAAAAAATATTTTATCTTGCTTAGGATTTACTTTTGTTCCCAATTCTGTTACTATAACATTATTTACTTTAACTTTGCCTTCTAGAATATATTCTTCACATTTTCTTCTTGAAGCAATTCCAGCTTCAGCTAGAAATTTTTGTAATCGAATCTCTTCCATTTCACTCCCTCTTATATTTTTAATTTGTTATTGTTCTATTCTCCAATTTTTTTAATACATCTTGAAATTCAGTTGGTAATTCTGCTTCAAGTATCATTTTTTTATTTGTAATTGGATGCATAAATTCCAATCTCTTTGCATGTAACAATTGCCCTTCTATTCCAAATTCATTTTTACCATTTGAATAAGTATAATCACCAATAATCGGAAAACCTATTTGTGATAAATGTACTCTAATTTGATGAGTTCTACCTGTATCTATTTTTACTTCTAATAAAGTATATTTATCATATCTTTGCAGTACTTTAAAATGCGTTATTGCTTCTTTTCCTTGTTTAGTTACTGCCATTTTTTTTCTGTCTTTTGTACTTCTTCCTATTGGCATATTTATTGTTGCTTCATTCTCTTTAATAATTCCTCTAACTAAAGCTATATATGTCTTCTTAACTTTTCTATCTTTTATTTGTTCACTCATATTAATATGTGCTTTATCATTTTTTGCAATTATCAATAACCCTGATGTATCTTTATCTAATCTATGCACTATTCCTGGTCTAATTTCTCCTCCTATACCTGATAAAGAATCTTTACATATATTCATAATTGCATTAACTATAGTACCATCAGGATTTCCATTTGCAGGATGAACTACAATTCCCTTAGGTTTATTTATTACTATTATATCTTTATCTTCATATATAATTTCTAAAGGTATATCTTGTGCTTTTAAATCAATTTCCTGTGCTTCTTCTTCCTCAATTTCAATAATATCATTTAAACATACCTTATATGATGCTTTCTGCTTTTTTCCATTAACTAATACTTTATCTTTTTCTAATAATCTTTGAATAGCTGTTCTGGATAATTCTGTGTTTAATATTGAAATTACTTTGTCTAATCTTATATTTATATTCTTTTCGTCAATACAATATTTATTCACTTTAATATTCCTCATTTCATATCCTGTTTTTGTTTTTCCTTGTTTATATTTAATTCCTCTCTCGCTTTTGCCACAAATGCAAATACCAATAAAAACCAACTTACTACTAGAAAAATATCTGCTAAGTTACATCTTGGATAACTAGGTATTATCAATAAGTTAATAAAATCAACTACGTATCCTCTAAAAATTCTGTCAATTAAATTGCTTAGACCTCCTGCTAAAGCTGTACTGAGTAAAAACATAGTCTTTGGTCCGATTTTTTCTCTTTGCATTATCATAAATCTAATTATTATTGCAATAACAATAATATTAGAAACTATTATTAGAGTTTTGCTGTCCCCTTGTGCAATTCCAAAAGCTATCCCTGTATTTTCTAAATAGCTAAAACTCAATACATTTCTTATAATTACTTGCTCTTTATCTTTTGTAAACCTTATTGCATATAATTTAGTTAATTGTTCTATAATGATCAATACAATTATTAATGTTAAAACTCTTATGAATCTATTAGATGTTTTCTTTTTTTTCATTTTTGGCTCCTTAACATATTACTTTTTAGATTTTTCTAACTTTCTCTCAAATATAACAAAAGATGCATCTGAATATATCTCAGTGTAATTCTCATCTTCTTCTATATCTGAAGTCAAATTTCTATCTTTATATAATATAACATGCGTAATTCCATATTTTTCGAATATTTTTTCATAATCTTCATATTGATATTCTGTATCTATAAAATCCTCAAAAATATCTCTATCCCCATTAAATTCAGGAGCATATAAGTCAGCCCTCGAATCTATAAATACTGGTATATCACAATATAACAAGTAACTACCATAATTATACTCATTAAATAATTTTATTTCATTTAAGTCCAAATTTTCTTTAATGAATTCTGCTGCATATACTGGATATGATCCTTCATTGATAAATTTATCATTGTCCTTATCATCATATACAAGAACCACTAATATTGCCATTGCTACTATAAAAATTAGTATTCCGACTTTATCAGTTAACTCTTTAATTAATCCTTCAATTAGCTTTTTATAATCTCTATCTAAAACTTGACTTAATAATTTTGCAATGATTAATCCTCCTATTAAAACCAGCAAAGAAAACTGTCTTTTTGATTTTATTGTAAGATATGACAATCCTAGCAACATAAATAAGTCTGATAATCTTATTTTATTATCTAAGAAACCTATAACAAAAATATAAATTGCAAATACAATAATATATTTAACTTCATCTGCCAATACTATTGGTTGATGCTCATTAATATTATCAGTAGTTGTTCCCATCATAGTTTTTACTAAATATGTATATGGTTCAAAAGTATTTTGTGGAGTAATTAAACCTGTTATAGCACATACTATCATTACTAAAATTAACCATTTAATATTTCTATTTCTTACAACCTTTATTTTATATGGATTTGCTCTTTTTAACTCTAATTCTTCTTTTATTTTATTTAATTTTTCTAATTTATTTTCATATAATTCTTGTTTTTCTTTGTTATCCTTTTTATTGAATTTTTTAATTTTTACTTTCATAGTAAAATATTTTAACCAATATATATAATCTATTGATAATATATATTCTGCTATATATGGTAAGAATAGAACAAATAGAAAAGGCCATACCGCAGCATGTATATTAGCTACTAATAGAAAGCTTATTACTAATCCTATAGCATATCTTATTTTATGTTTTTCTAAAAACTTTTCTATAAAATAAATAATCCATACCATTACTATAAAAGAAACCAACTGTGCTCTCGCAGCTATAAAGCTCTCTAAGCAATACATTGCCCCTAATGTTGCAATTAATGACACAACAATATTTTTATTTAGTTTAAGATTTACTGTGTATAAACTTATACCCAAAATTACAGAAAATACTACCGTAGATATATATATGGCTGTTAATCCACCTATTGAATATATTAAATATATCATAACATCATATAACCAATGAGGATATGTATATATAAGGTTTTCATGCCATGAAAATGGATCTTGCATATCTACACCATTTTGCAATATATGTTCACCAATTTTTATAGTATAAAACGTATCATTTTGCAATTCCACAGGTGCCAATGCCATTGAAAATATTATAACACCTAAAATAGAAATAATCATAAATATTTTTTTGTTCTTCATTTTTATTCTCCTTTAGAAAATTCAATCTTCGCTTTATAAAACAAATACATTATACAAAAAAAGCTACAAAAGTACAACCCTCAATTTCAATAAAAAAACGAAGCTGCATAACATATATGTAGCTTCGTTTTTTATTATATTTTATATTTCTATCCTACCCATCTAATAACTTTAATATCTTTATATGTAGTTAATACTTGATTGTATTTTGAATAATCATCTTCCCAAAGTGCACTTGGTACTTTTTCAAACGCAGAAAAAATTTTTTCTGCTTCTTTTAAAAATACTATTTGTTCTTGTGCACTAAATTTCTCGTATTTCTTAGAAAAAACATATAATTTATCTAACATCTCATTTGCTTGTATGAATCTAAAGAAATCTTTAACAGTCATTCCCGCCATTTTTATTTGTAAATAAGCAAATGCTATTAATGAAAACATTAAAAATATTAATATATATATCAACTTAATTATTAACATAATAATCACCTTCTTTTGGACTCTACGATTATTATACCATAATTTGGATATAAATGCAAATTTTATGTTGATTTTCAAAAAAAATGGTGTAAACTGGTTGACTTTTCCTTATATTTATATTAAAATATATTAGCATTATATCGATATGTTGTAAATATACAACTTCTCCCCGGTAGTTTATATTTACAAATCATATTAATAAATTTAGAAATTAAATAATGAATGGAGGGTATTAACTACCATGAATAATACAACATATAGTATAAAAGAAAATGAAATTGAAAGAAAATGGTATATAATTGATGCAGCTAATAAACCTTTAGGTAGAGTTGCTACTGAAGCTGCTAAATTATTAAGAGGAAAACACAAACCAACTTTCACACCAAATTTAGATGTAGGAGATCATGTAATCATAATTAATTGTAGCAAAGTTATCTTAACAGGCAATAAAATGTCTCAAAAAGTTTACAGACATCACTCAGGATATATTGGTGGTATGAAAGAAATCGTTGCCAAAGATATGTTAGCTAACAGTCCTGAAAAGGCTTTAACTTTAGCTATTAAAGGAATGCTTCCACACAATAGTTTAGGAAGACAATCTATAAAAAAATTAAGAGTATATGCTGGTAGTGAGCATGAAAATCAAGCTCAAAAGCCAGAAATATGGAACTTCTAATTTAAAGGTGTAAGGAGGAAATATAAATGCCAAAAGCAAAATCAGAAAAAATAATATTTTATGGTACTGGTAGAAGAAAAAGTTCTATTGCTAGAGTACGTTTAGTAGAAGGAACTGGAATTATAACAATAAATGGTGTAAGTATAGATGAATATTTTGGTTTAGAAACTTTAAAAGTTATCGTTAAACAACCATTAAGTGTTACTAATACCTTAGCAAAATATGATGTTGTAGCTAAAGTTACTGGTGGAGGTTTCACTGGTCAAGCTGGTGCAATTCGTCATGGTATAGCAAGAGCTTTATTAGAAGCTAATAGTGAATTTAGACCAGTATTAAAATCAAGTGGTTTCTTAACAAGAGATCCTCGTATGAAAGAAAGAAAGAAATATGGTCTTAAGAAAGCTAGAAAAGCTCCACAATTTTCAAAGAGATAAAATATCAAAAAAAACTCGAAAGTTTTATACTTTCGAGTTTTTTTATATTGTAAGAAATTTCTCCTAGTAGGAGAAATTTCTGTACAAGATAATTATGGCGGAACTTAGATTTTCTTAAAATTTGCATTTGTTAGAAAATCTTAGTTCCGCTTTTTTACTATTATAATTCTTTTAGTCTTCCCTCTAAATTTTTAAGCATCTCTTGATATTTTTCAAGTTTCTCTTTTTCTTCTTGTATTTTGGCTTTTGGTGCCTTTGAAACAAATCCTGGATTGTTTAGCATTTTACTTGCTCTTTCTATCTCGGCTTCTATTTTCTTTTTCTCCCCTGCTAGTCTGCTTCTTTCAGCTTCTATATCCACTAATTCTTCAAGTGGTATAAATAATTCAATATCTTCACCTAATATTGATATAGCGTTTTTTGAAATTCCTTCTTTGTCGCTTTGAACTATTATATCTTCTGCAAAGCCCAATTTTTTTAGAAAGCTTTCAGATTCTTGTATCATTTCTTGATACTTCTTAGTAACAAATATTAATTTTGATTTTTTAGAAGGATGAACATTCATTTTAGCTCTTATATTTCTTATTTCTACTATAATGTCTTTTATCTTTTCCATCATCTCTTCTTCTTTTTCAAAGCTAATTTTTTCATCATACTTTGGCCATTTACTTACCATTAATTCTTTATCATTGTATTTTGCTAAAGAAGAATATATTTTAGATGTTATAAATGGCATTATTGGATGTAATAATTTTAATGCTAATCCAAATACATAATCTAAGCACCAACACACTGATATTTTTTCTTCTTTATCTTCACTATATAATCTTGTTTTTGCAATTTCAATATACCAATCGCAAAATTCATTCCATATGAAATTGTACATTTTCTCTAATGCAACACCAAAATCATAGCTTTCAATATTTTGTGTAACTTCTTTAATTAATGTATTTAGTTTATTTATTATCCATCTATCTTCTATCTTTAATAAACTAGATTTAAATTCTTTTTTCTCTTTATCATAAACTTTTTCATGGAACTCTATGATATCTTCATCTTCTACTGAATTCATTGTTATAAATTTTGCTGCATTCCATATTTTATTACAGAAATTAGATGCTTGCTCTAATTTTTCTGGCATAAATTTAATATCATTTCCTGCTGAAATTCCATATATTAGAGAAAATCTTAAACTATCTGTTCCATATTTTTCTATTATATCTAATGGATCTATTCCATTTCCTAATGATTTAGACATTTTTCTTCCTTGACTGTCTCTAACTATTCCATGTATTAACACATCTGAAAATGGCTTTTCTCCCATACATTCCATTCCTGAGAAAATCATTCTAGCAACCCAAAATGTTATAATATCATATCCTGTAACTAACACATTTGTTGGATAGAATCTTTTTAAATCTTCTGAATTTTTATTTGGCCATCCTAAAGTTGAAAATGCCCATAAAGCTGAACTAAACCATGTATCTAGAGTATCCTTATCTTGATTAATATTTTTACTTCCACACTTCTCACATTTACCTGGGTTTCCTTTAGAAACAGTTATATGTCCACATTCATCGCAATAATATGCTGGTATTCTATGTCCCCACCATATTTGACGTGAAATACACCAATCCTGTATATTATTCATCCAGTTAAAATATGTTTTTTCATATTTTTTAGGTATAAACTTTATCTCTCCATGTTGAACTTTCTCTATTGCTGGCTTTGCTAATTCACTCATTTTTACAAACCATTGATCTGATATTTTTGGTTCTATTGTATGCTTACATCTTTCACATTTTGCAACATTATGTGTATATGCTTCTTCTTTTACTAAAGCCCCTATTTCTTTTAGTTTCTCAACAATCTTTATTCTAGCTTCTTTTAATTCCATACCTTTATATTCTGGAACTAAATCGCCCATTTTAAAGTCTTTGTCAAAGACTTCAATTATCTCTAAATTGTGTCTTAATCCTGCTTGATAGTCATTCATATCATGTGCTGGTGTTATCTTAACACAACCAGTTCCAAATTCTTTTTCAACAAAAGGATCTGCTATAATTGGAATCTCTTTGTTCATAATAGGTAAGATACATTTTTTTCCTACTATATCTTTATATCGTTCATCACTTGGATGTACTGCAACAGCTGTATCTCCTAGCATTGTTTCTGGTCTAGTAGTTGCTACTACTACATATTTATCTTTTTCTCCTACTATTGGATATCTTATATGCCATAAATGTGAATCTTCCTCATGATACTCAACCTCTATGTCTGATACTGATGTATTACAATTTGTGCACCAGTTAACCATTCTTCTACCTCTATAAATATATCCTTTTTTATATAAATTCAAAAACTGCTCTAATACCGCATTTGACATTCCTTCATCTAATGTAAATCTAGAACGTTCCCAATCACAAGAACATCCCAATTTTCTTTGTTGTGTTTGAATTGTATCACCATATAAACGTGTCCAAGCCCAAGCTTCTTCTAAAAATTTTTCTCTTCCTATTTCGTATTTTGTTTTTCCTTCACTTCTTAATTTTTCAACTACTTTCATTTCTGTTGAAATAGCTGAATGGTCTGTTCCTGGTAACCATAAGGTTTCAAACCCCTGCATTCTCTTAAATCTTATTAGTATATCTTGTAAAGTATCATCTAATGCATGCCCCATATGTAATTTTCCTGTTACATTAGGTGGTGGCATCATTATACAAAAAGATTCTGCCCCCTCTTTTTTTACTGGCTTAAAATATCCTTTTTCTTCCCATTCTTTATATAGGGATTCTTCAAAATCTTTTGGATTATATTTTTCACTAAGTTTTATCATTTACTATTCCCCTTTTTCTTTATTTAGATTTTGCTCTCTTTCGCTATTAGATTTGTTATTTAATAAATTAAATATTATATTCATTCTACTAGAAGTTAGTATTCTTCTAGTTTCCTTTACTAAATCTGTTTCTTCTTCGCCATTTTGTTTAAATTGTACTTTTTCTTTAATTTCTTTTAGTCTATTAAAATCTTCTTCTGATACTAATGGTACTCCACCTTTAGCTATTTTGACCATAATACTTTGCACAAACAAATAATCTTTTTGAGATTCTGTTAAATCCCATTCATCAATTTTCTCTACTGATTCTGGACTTTCTTCTTTTGCAACTTCTCTTAGACTTTCATATTTATTGTTTATGTTCATTCCCTTTTTATCTATCTCTATAAATTTTTCTCCACCAACAATTTCTGAAAACAATTCACATTTTTTTCTTTTTATTGCTTCATCCAACTCCTCTATTGACACCCCTTGTATTTCTTCTTGCTTTAATGCAATTTTATCCTCTAAAGATAAACTCATAAAAAATCATCTCCTTATAAAATATTATTCTTAGGTTACCTAATGCATAAAGACCTCACCCTATAAGGGCGAGGTCTTATCTCACGGTACCACCTTAATTAATATATAATCAAAAAATTATATACACTTTACTAGCTTTTAACGTTGCTAAAACGAATATACCTACTTTTATTTTCGATATATCAACTCCAAAGCTACCTTCAGTTTTCTTTTCTATAAGAAGCTTCCAGCTATAACTTCTTTTCTCTAAATAGTAAGTAAAACCTACTCCTCTTCTTCATTGTCTTTTTTATTTAATGGTTCTATTATATCACTAATTTTTATTTATTACAATACTTTTATTGAGCAGAAAATGAATTTATATCTATTCCATATGCATCCATTAACCATTTATAATAATCAAATGCTTCTATTGTTTCTGGAGCATCATATTTTCCACCTTTAGTATCTACAGTCATCTTTGTTATTACTGGAGCTTCTTTAGGTTCTGTAGTTTTTGTTTCTTTCTTTGTTTCTTCATCTTTTTCTGTTTTTCTTTCTACCTTAGCAACTTTTTTAATAACATCCATTCCCTCTACTACTTTACCAAAAACTGCATACTGACCACTATATTCAGTATAGTCTCCTGTTGCTATAAAGAATTCAGATGAAGCAGCATCCATAGAATAATATGATGTTGCCATTGCAATATATCCCTCTTCTAATGGTAAATTATTTTCTGTATATCCATTATAATATGCTTCTGCTTTAATTGCATATGTTTTGTCTTTGTCTGACCCCTTTTCAATTTTTGGATTTACTGCACTTAATGGTGCTGAACCAGTTCCATTACCAGTTCCATCACCTGCTTGTACTGTTAAATCATCTATTGAATAAAAAGTTAATCCATTATAGTATCCACTATTTATTAATGCAATAAAATTTTTTACTGTATTTGGTGCTTTATCTGGATATAGTTCTAATTTTACTGTTCCAAAATTTTTTATTTCCATAGTTACAATTGGATTTTCTGGTTTATATGTTGCCTTTCTAAAATATCCATAACATAATGTTCCTATTAAAACTATAACTATTATTGTACAAATAACTAATACTTTTTTCATTTTTATCCTCCCATAATTATAATAAATTGTTTTGTTCTATTTTATACCATTAAATTGTCAAAAGCAAACTGCTCTTGCATTCTTCTTAAAGATTGCTTTATAGAATTTGCCCTTACTTCTCCAATTCCTTCTACATCATCTAAGTCTTGTATCTCAGCTACTAATATATTTTGAAAATTTTTAAAATCTTGAATTAAATTCTCCACTATATTATTTGGCATTTTGGGAATTTTATTTAATATTCTATATCCTTTTGGATATACTGCCTTTTCTTCATAATTATCAGAGACATCATATCCTAATAGTTTTGCAATATTCTGTTCCTTTAACAAATCTTCTCTATCTAAAGCTATTATTTCATCTAACACTTTTTCTGCACTTTTTCTTTTTGTTTTAAGATAATCTTTTATTATAAATAGTTCTTCTTTTTCTACATTTCCTATTAATTCTTCAAGCTGCATTTTTATTAATCTTCCGTCTTCACCCAGTTCGTATATATTTCTTTGAACTTCTTCTGATACTTTCATTACCATTTCTGCTCTTTGTATTGCAGAAACTACATTATCTAGTGTTACTATATCATTGAATTCATATTCATTTAGAGTATTTAATTTTGTATCAAAAACTTTTCTGTAATTATCTAGAGTTTGTAAAGCTTGATTTGCTTTTGTAATTGACTTTGATGCATCTTCGATTACATATTTAAGGTTATCCTTATATATAGTTATTATGCTTCTTCTTTGAGATATACTTATAACTAGTTCTTTAGTTTGCTTAGCTGTACGTTCTGCTGTTCTATGCCTTGTTCCGGTTTCTTTTGTTGGAATTAGATATGATGGAATTAATTGAGCATTTGCGTATAATATTTTTTTCAAATCAGAACTTAATACTATTGCTCCATCCATTTTTGCCAATTCATATAACCTAGAAGCTGTATAATCAACATTTATAAAAAAGCCACCATCTACTATATCTAAAACTTCTTTAGAATCTCCTATAACAATTAATGCACCTGTTTTTGATTTAAGAATATTTTCTAATCCTAATCTTATTTCAGTTCCTGGAGCAATCATCTTTAGTATATCTACCATAGTATCTTCACTATTTTGCCTCACCTTAAACTCACACCTTTCATTGCTTCAGTTATATTCTTCACGCCTATTATATCTAATTTATACTTTTCTTTCAATAGCTTTTTATTACTTTCTGGAATAATACATGTTTTAAATCCCAATTTTTCTGCTTCCTTTATTCTTTTTTCAATCATATTTACTCTTCTAACTTCACCTGTTAAACCAACTTCACCTATAACAACTACATCTTTTCCTATAGGAATATTTTTTAAACTAGACGCTACTGCAAGAATCATTCCTAAATCTATTGCTGGTTCATTTATTTTTGTTCCACTTACTACATTTAAATATATATCTTGATTTCCTAAAACCAGTCCTACTTTTTTCTCTAAAACTGCTGCTAGAAGTGTAAGTCTATTATAGTCTACACCATTAGCTGTTCTTCTCGGGAAACCAAATACACTAGTTGCTGTTAGTGCTTGTAATTCTACTAATAATGGTCTTGTACCTTCAATACTTGCCACAATAACTGAACCTGCTGGATTTTCTTCTCTTTCTGAAATAAGTATAGATGATGGATTCGTTATTTCTGTTAATCCTTCATTTTGCATTTCAAACATTCCTATTTCATTTGTAGAACCAAACCTATTTTTTACTCCTCTTAATATTCTATAAGAAAAATATCTTTCTCCTTCTAAATATAGAACTGTATCCACCATATGTTCTAACACTCTTGGCCCTGCTATATTTCCATCTTTAGTAACATGCCCAATTATAATAGTAGTTATTAAATTTGCTTTGCAAATTTTCATAATTCTAGCTGTTATTTTCCTTACTTGACTTACACTTCCGAGCTGCAGAAGTTATTTCGTCTGAATACATGGTCTGAATTGAATCTATTATTACTAATTTTGGGTTTATATCTAATATTGTATTTTCAATTATTTCTATATCGGTTTCTCCTAAAAACAGTAAGTTTTCATTATTTATTCCTAATCTATCTGCACGTAATTTAATTTGTTCTGCAGATTCTTCTCCTGATACATATAAAACCTTACCATCTGTTTTCAATTTCTGGCAAATCTGAAGTATTAGTGTTGACTTTCCTATACCTGGCTCTCCACCTAATAAAATTAAGGAACCATTGACTAAACCTCCCCCTAACACTCTATCCAATTCATTAAAACCTGTTGAAATTCTAGATGCTTCTTTTCCTTCTATTTTAGATAATTGTATTGGAGTTACATTTTTCTTTTCTTTAGTAGTAGTTCCAGAATTTTTTACTAATTTTTCTTCATAGAAAGTATTCCATTCATTACATCCTGGACATTTTCCTAACCACTTAGCAGACTCATAACCACAGCTATTACACACAAAAACTGTTTTTGTTTTAGCCATTTTTTCCTCCTACATTAAAATTAAATCTATTTTACTATATGAATTTATTTTTATCAAGAAATAAAAATTAGTACATATTCTTTCAAATCCATAAGCATATTGCAAACAATTAGGAGCTGACGTTCTCGACAGCCCCTAAAGACTTTATATTTTTCTAATACACTCTATAATTTATTTACAATTTTACTTAGTACAATTACAAACATTGCATGAGACCAACCTAAAGCATTAACCCATGCTGGATCCATAGTTTCATTATCTACTTGTTCAGGAATAAATCCATGTTTTGTAGCAGACCTTATAACATAATTAAAACATTCTTTAGCAGATTCTTTATCTCCTGCTTCTATATAATATAATGCCATCCACAAAGTAGATATTGGCCATGGATTTTGTCCTCCCATGTAATGATCTCCTTCAAATCTCAAATATCCACCTGTATAAGTTCTTAAAGTCATATTTATTTTTTCAACAGTATTTAACACTTTCTTTTCAGTTGGACTAAATACATTAAATGGCACTACACTTCCTATAATACTTACATCTGTTTTTGTATCTTCCAAGTTTCTCTTTAGACATTTTTGCTCATCATTGTATAGATTTTCTAATATATATTTTTTGATGTCTCTAATATACTTTTCCAATTCTTGCTTTTCATTTCTTAAATTTTCTTGCTTTATTCTATTATTATCAAATGTACTGAATATTTCTTCATCAATTTTCATAAAAGCTTCAAATGCAGATATAATACTTGCTAATGAATATAAATGTACTCCTTCATGCATTTCCCAAATATCATAACTTACATGCATTTTATTTTCACCTTTAATCAAATCATCAACATACTTTTTCAAAAATTTAACAGCTTTTTCACACATTTTCAAAGTATCTTTTAAAAATTTAATATCTTTTACTATTTTGTAATGTTCGTATATTCCATGAATTACACTAGCTGTTTCATCAATTTGATATCCCCAACAAGGTGCTAATCTTCCGTCTGAAAAAAATCTTTGTTCCCACATTCCATTTGCACTCTGTGTATTTTTGCAAAATACTTTATAAAATTTTTCTGTGTCTTTTTTCATATCTAAAATATCCAAAGCTTTTGTCATAAATACTGCATCTCTTGGCCAACAATAGCCATATCTTCCACAATGTTCAAAATTTTCATCTACTTCTACAGAAGCCATTATTCCTCCTGTATTTTGATTAGATAACAAAGGAAATAGCAATATGCTTCTTTTTAATATATTCTGAATCTTCTCCTCATATTGATTTTTTATTTCTTTATATCCGATAGTAAGATGTTCTTTCAAATATCTTTTCCAATATGCTTTTGATGATTTATATTCTTTTTCTATTTCTGTCTTTTTTAATTTATCTATTTCTTTTTCTATTTCTGATATATTATAAACTTGATTATTATCATTAATATAAATAAGAATATCTAACTCTTTTTCTTCTCCCGGTTTTATTAATCCTATATTATAAACTATTCCTGAATCTGAAGACATTCCTATATAATCTTTATCGTACAAATTTCCAGAAATAATATTGTTAGCTGTACCATGAATTTGATGTTCTATAACATTATTTTTAGTTGCAAATGTGCAAATAGAATAATTATGATTATATTGTATCATTCCAGAATCTATAACTCTACAACTAACAAAATCTGAATTGTCTGAAATTATTTTTGAATGTATTAAAAACTTTATATCTAAATCTATAACATTTTCATTAATAAATGTGTATTTTTTTATTAAAATATTTTTCTTCACTTCTACAAAATCTACTTGATTTATTTTCAAGTTAAAGTAAGTGTTTTTTATTTCTGTATTTAATATATTAGTATCTTCCTCATAATTTTGGTCATAAACATTATTTATATCATTATGAGTATAAATTATATTTGAATCGTTTATTTTTACTCCTGTATGGAAAAAATCTATAAATTGTCTATAATCACAACATGGCGTATATAATCTTAGCAATTCACCGTTTTTTGTATAGCTTGCTAACATCTCATTGTTTCCTATTATTGCATCATTAAAATATTTGGTTTCCATATATTAAAATCTTCCTTTCAGATTCCTGCACTATAGTATATAAATCTATTCTAGAACTTTTACTATCATCTGTTCTAAGTCTTTTAATTTCTGATTTAATTTTTCAATATCTTCATCTCTAGTTGATTCTACAAGTATTTCTTTCTTTACAAGTTTTTCCATGTACCTTAATTCTTCTTTTAATAAACTTATTCTTTCTATAGCTTCTAATCTTAAAGGTCTATATTGAACAGGTTCATCAACTTTATTAATGTATTTAATTTCTTCATCATCTAGTGAATAGACTTCTCCAAATTCTGGTATTGTAACTGGAATATGAGTAGTTTCTATTATTTTTTCTCTTAATACTTCTTGTCCTTCTGGTTCTCCATGTACTAGGAATATATGTTTTGGTTTTGTTATAAAAGAATAAATAAAATTTAATAACCATTCTTGGTCCGCATGTCCTGAATATCCTTCAATATATTCTACTCTCGCATTTACAGCAATTTCTTCACCAAATATAGTAACTTCTTTTGCACCTTCTACAATTTTTCTGCCTAGAGTTCCAGGTGCTTGATATCCAACAAATAAAATTGTATTATTAGGATTCCACAAATTATGCTTTAGATGATGCTTAATTCTTCCGACTTCGCACATTCCACTTGCTGAAATTATTATTGATGATTCATTACTTTCATTTAATGCTTTTGATTCATCTGCTGTTTTAGTAAATTTTAATCCTGGAAATTCTAGAGGATTATCACCCTTACTCATCGCTTCTTTTACATCATCATCAAATAAGTCTGTATTTTGCTTAAAGATTTCTGTAGCTGAAATAGCTAATGGGCTATCCACATATACTGGAACTCTCATAAGAGTTTCATATTTCTTTATAAAATCTGGATCATCTTTTGTTTCTTTTAATTTATTTAATTCATACAAAATTTCTTGTGTTCTTCCTACTGCAAATGATGGTATTACTACCGTTCCATTTTTATCTAAAGTTTCTGAAACAATATTTAAAAACAATTCTGCTTTATTTTCATTTTGCATATGATGTCTATTTCCATATGTTGATTCCATTACTAAATAATCTGCAGTTTCAATCATTGTAGGAGAGGCCAAAAGTGGTAAGTCATTATTTCCTAAATCTCCAGAGAAAACTATTTTTTCCGTCTTTCCATTTTCTGTAACCCAAACCTCAATTATGCTAGAACCTAACATATGACCTGCATCATTAAAACGAACTTTTATATCTGCATTGACATCTACTATTTCATCATATTTAACTGGATGAAATATTTCTAAACACTCTATTGCTTCTTCTGCTGTATATAATGGGTCTAATGGTTTTTCGCCCTTTCTAACTCTTTTCTTGTTTTTCCACTCAATTTCCATTTCTTGTATATGTCCACTATCTGGAAGCATAATACTACATAAATCGCATGTTGCTTTTGTTGCAATTATTTGTTTTCTAAATCCTTCTTTATATAATTTAGGTATTCTTCCTGAATGATCAATATGTGCATGTGTTAATAGCATAAAGTCTATTTCGTTTACATTAAACGCAAATTCATCATAGTTTTTATCTTGTTCTCTTACTTCTACTCCTTGATACATTCCGCAATCTACTATAAATTTATATTTATCTGTTTCTATTAAAAAATTAGAACCTGTAACAGTTTTTGTCGCTCCTAAAAAAGTTATATTCATACTTTCTATCTCCCTCTTTATTTTTATTCTGCAGTTTCCCCTTTTGATGACATTTTTAATTCTGCTAATCTTTCAACTGTCATTAATACTTGACGCGGTTTACTTCCTTCATAACCAGAAATAATACCTCTTTCTTCCATCTGATCCATAATTCTTCCAGCACGAGCATATCCTACTTTAAACTTTCTTTGTATGAATGATGTTGAAGCAGTTCCTGTTTCTACAACTGTTTCTATTGCATCCATTAAAAATGGATCTGTTTCATCATCTTCACTTGCTTGTTCCTTTAACTCTTTATCAGATTTATTAGCATTTTCTATTGATTGTATAATATCTTCGCTATATGTAACTTCTCCTCCATTAGATTTTAAGAAGTCTACAATATTTTCTACTTCTTTATCTGATACAAATGCACCTTGAATTCTCATAGGTTTTGGAACCCCAGTTGGATAGAATAGCATATCTCCTTTTCCCAATAACTTTTCTGCACCTGCCATATCTAAAATAGTTCTTGAATCTACTTGTGATGAAACTGCGAAAGCAATTCTTGAAGGAATATTTGCTTTAATCAAACCTGTTATAACATCAACTGATGGTCTTTGTGTTGCAATAACCAAATGCATACCTGCAGCTCTTGCTTTTTGAGCCAATCTACAAATTGCATCCTCAACATCATTCTTTGCTACCATCATTAAATCAGCTAACTCATCTATAATTATTACTATATGTGGTAATTTACCTGCTCCCTCTTCTTCTTTTAAAGCTTCATTATATCCTTCTATATTTCTAGCACCTTTTTCTGCAAAAGATGCATATCTATTTTCCATTTCCTGAACTGCCCATGCAAGAGCACCTGCTGCTTTTTTAGGATCTGTAACAACTGGTATTAGTAGATGTGGAATCCCATTGTAAACAGAAAGTTCAACAATTTTAGGATCTACCATTACCAATTTTACTTCACTTGGTTTTGCTTTATAAATTATGCTTGTAATTAAAGTATTTATACAAACACTCTTACCAGATCCTGTACTACCTGCTACTAAAACGTGAGGCATTTTTGCTATATCTGTTACAACTGCTTGTCCACTAACATCTTTACCTAATCCTACAGCCAACTTTGATTTAGCATCAACAAAATCATCTGACTCTAGAATATCTCTTAAATGTACTGTTTCATTTTCTGTGTTTGGTATTTCAATTCCTACTGCTTGTTTTCCAGGTATAGGAGCTTCTATTCTTATTGATTCTGCCTTTAAATTAAGTGCTATATCATCTGCTAAATTTGCAATTTTACTAACCCTTACTCCTTCTGCTGGCTTTAGTTCATATCTAGTAATTGCTGGTCCTACAGAAACATTTTCTACTTTTGCTGATACCCCAAAACTATATAATGTTTTTTGCAATTTCGTAGCAGTTTCCGTAACTGCCTTTTTTCCACCCTTTACTACTCTTGAAGTTCCTTCTTGTAATAAGCTAATAGGAGGAGTAATATAATTTTCATCATCCATAATTAGAGTTTGATGTTCTAAATTTAAAACTTCTTTAGTTTTGTCAATTTTTTCTTCTTCCTTCTTTTCAAATAAATTTCCCTCGTCATTTGACGGTATTGAAGAACCTCCTGTTATATCATTTGCTATTTCTGTTATTGATTGTTTAGCTTTTTTAGGTTTTCTTTCGTTCAAATTTATTGTCATTTGATCTTCTGTAGCTTCTAAACTATTTTGAATCATAGCTGCTTTTCTCGCAGCTCTCTCTTCTTTCTCACGTTCTCTCTCTAGTCTTTTTTCTTCTCTAAGTTGCTTTTTAGCATTAATTCTTTCTTCTCTAATTCGAGCTCTTTCATCATCATCCTCTTCATATTTTTCATTTAATCGTTCTTTTCTTCTGTCAGTAAAATCCTCTATATACTCCGCTAATAACTCACTTGGTTGGATTCCACAAATAAACATTACTAAAACTGTAGCAATACCTATAGATAAAACTACTGCACCGAATTTTCCTAAAAGTTTAGCAAGTGGTACTGCAACTAATGCGCCAATTGCTCCTCCTCCCATATTCTTTTCACCTAATTCATAGGCTTCTTGTATAACAGTTTCGAAATTATTATCAATATTTAGATTTTCTGTCGAAATTTGGTATATAGTCATTGAATTAGCTATACATAATAAAACCACTATATATTGTAATACTTTTGCCCTGAAAAGCTCTTTATTGTTACATGCTAATAGTATTGCTACTGCAAATGTTCCTAAAGGGAAAATGTATTTTATACATCCCATCAATCCTCCTAATATAGGATTTATATATTGTCCCATATATCCAGAATTGGTATAGATCAAAATTGTTAGTAATATGCTTATAATTATTAATGATACAATCAAGCCATCTGCTTGTTTCTTCTTATTTTTCCTTTTTCTTCTTGCCATTCTACATCCTCCTAGATTTATTATTATGTATAATTAGTAAATTCTATTTTTAGCTAAATAAGGGCGGACAGAACTGTCCGCCCTTATTTAATTTATTTAAGCTCTTTCCTGTTATTTTGTATTGTTTTTAATTCTTCCTGTAGAGTTACTGCAACTTTTGTTAATTCTTCATCAAGAGTATTAGACACTTTCGTTAAAACTTCTTCAACAACTGTAGATACCTTTTCCAATACATTATCTGCATAATCTTTTGTACCTCTAGATACTTCTCTTGACATTATATTAGCTTCTTCTAAAATTGTCTGTTTTTGATCATATGCTTGTCTTGTAATTTCATGTTCATCTACCATTGCAATTATTCTATTTTCAGCTTCTTTTACAATCTCATCTGCTTCTTTTTTAGCTTCTACAATTATTCTTTCTCTCTCCTCTTTTACCCATTTAGCTTGTTTCAATTCATCTGGTAACTTTAGATTTATTTCATTAATTAGTTCTATCAATTCTTCTTTATCTACAATTACCTTGCCTGAAAAAGGTACTTTTTTAGCATTCTCTAATTGTTCCTCTAAACTATCTAATAATGTATATATTTCCATTTTTACCCCTTTCGATTTAAGAATATCAATTTTGCCCTTCCATAAACTCTGAAGTCATAAATATTGATGTTTATTTTATTTAAATTTTCTAGGTCTCTTTTCTCTTCATCTGTTTCGACAATAATAATTCCATTCTCATTTAATATATTTAATTCAAGAATTTTTTCTACTGCCTTACCTACCAAATTAAATTTATAAGGTGGATCTAAAAATATAATATCAAACTTATAATTTTTTAATTCCTCCAAAGCTTTTAAGTAATCTTTAGTAATAATTGTAGATTTATCTTTTAAATGTGTCTTTTCAATATTCTTTTTCAAAATTTCTGAAGCCTTATAAGAATTATCACAGAAGACTGCATGCTTTGCTCCCCTGCTAAGTGACTCTAAACCAAGTGCACCACTTCCTGCAAATAAATCCAAAACATTAGAGTCAAGAATTTTCAACTGTATAATACTAAATAGTGATTCCTTAACTCTATCTAATGTTGGGCGAGTATCATTTCCTTCCAATGTATATAAGTTTGTACCTCTAGCTGTTCCACTTATAATTCTCATAAAATACCTCTTTTACTATATAATACATTTTATAATTTTTAGAAAATAAGTCAATAGTATTAATATAATTGTAATACACATTTAACGTTCCTGTCATATTGATTGTTTCCGCTTTTTTTCAACTATAAATTCATGTTTTTTTCATGTATTTTTTACAAATTGCAAAACATAAAGACAGGGAATTAACATAATTCCTTGTCTGTCTTTAGTAAAATAACTAATTAATTTTCATCATTAACATCTTTCAAAAGTTCTAACTGAGATATTAATAATGATTCCATTTTAGCTTTATATATATCGAATTGCCTTTGAATTTCCTCTAGTTCTTTTCTTTTATCTTTAATTTCTGTTTCTAAGATTTCTACTTGCTTTTTAGCATTAATTTGTGCATCAGCTACAATTTGTTCTGCTTGCTGTTTTGCAATATTCTTAACATCTTCAGCTGTAGTTTGAGCCATGAGTAATGTGTTTTGTAAAGTATTTTCGATTGTTTTATATTGAACTAAGCTATTATTTAATTCGTCTATTTTATCTTTTAATGATGTGTTTTCTTTATAGATTTTCTCATAATCATTAGTTACTTCATCCAAAAAATCGTCGACCTCAAACACATTATACCCATTTACTTTTTTTCTTGAAAATCTTTTATTTTCTATATCTAATGGTGTTAGCATATTTCCCTCCTTAAAATGAATGGATGCTAGATATTAATTTAAGATAAACCTCAAATATTTTCTAACACCAACCTTCAAATTAATTATTATTTTTTAGCCATGAAACTGATATTTTGCTTTTCAATTCTTCATGTGCAGTTTCATTTGAAATTTCATAGTTTATTGGAGCTGCCAAGAAAATAGAATTAGAAATTTTTTGCATATGGCCATCCAAAGCTGCAACTCCTCCACTAACAAAATCAACAATTCTTCTTGCAACATCCTTGTTAACATATTCTAAATTTATTATTATTGATTTTTTTTCTTTTAGAGCCATACAAATTTCTTCTGATTCTTCAAAAGTTGTTGGTTGTTTAATTACCATTTTAACTTGTTGTACTTGTGGCATATTAACTACTTTATTTTTCTTTCCGAATAACTTTTTTTCTTCGTATTCTTCTTCTTGAATATCCTCGTTTTCATAATCATATCCTTGATTCTCAAAGTCTTCGTCTTGATTTGTTTCAACTCCGAAGAAATCCATTACTTTATTGATTATTGCTCCTGCCATTTAAAAAACCTCCTAATTTTTTCATTGGTATCATATTGATTATAGTATCTTACTTTTTTTTTTTATTGTCAATACTTTTTATTGTTATATTTGTTTTTTAACGTTTTTGTAACATTTCTGTAATATAGGCGTCATCTATGTTTCCGGCTTTAATAATATTTCATCATATAAATTGATACTTGGAATAGCTTTTATTTCTTCACTTTTATAGCCGAAGTTCTTTTAACTCTTCTGTTGTATAATTGTCGACTAAAGAAAATTTACCATTTTCTCTTAATATTTTTACAGGAATTTTGTCAGTATATCCCGCTCTATTCCTTATTACATAGCTAGTTCCATTTTCTCTTATAATAGATGCCTCTGGTACTTTTAATCCTGAAGCACTCCACCATATTATATCTATTGATACTTTCCTATAATTTATTAAGTACTCAACATCTTTTTTTATTTCAAAAACTATAATTTTAGAATCTTTAGACGCATCATTTATACTTTTTATTTCTGCATCTATTTCTTGAGTATTTGCTAAACGTATTTTTACAAAATCATTTACTTTTGCATTTCTAGCTTCATCTGAATCAACTATTGTCGCTATATAACATTTAAAGTTATCAACTATTTTTCCACATTCTGAACTTGTCCCTACTAATTGACCTGTTTTAATGCTTATATTTTCAAGTTGTTCTTCTGTAATTTTTGAGAAGTCCTTAGTACTAAAATAATCCTCATATCCATCAATTTTATATGAAACAATTCCACTTTTTTTTGATTTTACATATTCTGAATTTGCTATTAATTTTTTTTCATATTTTTCTTTTTCTGACAATATTTCACTTATGTAAGAGCCTGATGGGCTAAGTTCTCCTATTATTTTAGCTTTCTTTGTCATTGTCTTGTTTAATTGTTTTTTATATTCCACTATTTCAGTTAAATCATTCGTGCTAGATATTTTTTCTATTAATTCACTAATCTGTTTATTTAGTATTTTTATATCATTAGTAAAAATTGTTTTCTCTCCATCTAGTGCTTTCTGATATTGTATATCTAGTTCTGCAATTTTTTGCAATATTTCTTCTTCGTCATTTGTATAATATCTAAATACCTGACTTCCTTTAGAAACTTTCTCACCTTCGTTTTTAATTTGCACTATTCCATTTTTGTAATTTTCTCCCTTAAGAACATTTTCATCCCTTATTATATACCCTACTACAGTATCATTTTTTTCTATTGTTCCTTTTTCAATAACAACTATATCAGTAGGATGAAATATTAATCCTAACACTCTGTTTCCGAAAATAATGCATATTAAAATTATAATTATAATTAATATTACACTGGTCTTACTAATAGAAGATTCTTTATTATCTTTGTTTGACAATTTCTTTTTTCACCTCATTTGTACTATTACATAAATTAATGTTATCATTTATTTTCTATATCACTTAATATAATCTCAATATTATTTTCTGTCTTTTCTAACGCATTAATCCATACAGTTTGTTTATTCTTTTTAAACCAAGTTATCTGCCTTTTAGCATATCTTCTTGTTTCCAGTTTTATCTTTTCAATCATTTCATTATATGTGATATTAGATTCTAAATAATCCTTTACTTCTTTATATCCAAGCCCTTGCATTGCTGTTGGAAATTCTTTATATTTTTTTAGTAAATTTTTTACTTCATCAACTAACCCTTGCTCTATCATTAAATCAACTCTTTGATTTATTCTATCATATAGCAATTGTCTATCCATATTCAAAGCAAAAATATGATAATCATATTTTACCTCTTTTCTGGATTCCCTTTCTTGCTCTGTTTTTGTTTTTCCAGTCTCATGATATATTTCCAAAACTCTCATTATTCTTTTTCTATCATTACTACTTATTTTTTTCATTGCTATAGGATCAATCTTTGTAGCTTCATTGTATAATTGTTCTAATCCTTGTTCATCACATATTTTTTCTAGTTTTTTTCTGTATTCTTCATCAAATTTCACTTCTGTATATTCTATTCCATAAATTAAAGAATCTATATATAAACCTGTTCCACCTACCACTATAGGCACTTTTCCTTTTTTCAATATTTCTACTATAGCTTCTTCAGCTTGTTTTTTAAAATCTGCAACACTATATCTAATATTAGGTTCTATAAAGTCTAATAAATAATGTTTAATTCCTTCTCTCTCTTCTTCAGTTGGCTTTGCTGCTCCTATATTCATATCCTTATATATTTGCATTGAATCTGCCGAAATTATTTCACCATTTATCCTTTTAGCTAGTTTAATAGATAATGCAGTTTTACCTGAAGCTGTTGGACCGCAAATTACTACAACCTTAGGTTTCATATCATACTCCTGTTTATTTTCTTCTTGAGAATTTTTTTTCTAAATCAAACTTGTTCATTTTTATTGCTGTTGGTCTTCCATGAGGACAAGTAAATGGATTTGGAAGTTTTAGTAATTCTTCCAATAAAGCATGTACTTCCTCATCATTTAAAGCCATATTAGCTTTTACAGCAGCTTTGCAAGCAATTGTAGCAATAAATTTTTCTTCAATTTCTTGTTTAGCCGTTCTTGCAACAGTATTAATTTCATCTAAAGTTTCTAAGAATAAAGCTTTTGTGTCTAAGTCGAAACATATATCTGGTACTCCAGTAAGTTTAATGGTATTTTCTCCAAAATAATCCAATTCAAATCCAGCTTTTTCAAATACATTCCAATTATCTCTTACTATATCCATTTCTTTATGTGTAAGATTGATTATGTCTGGTAGCAATAACATTTGTGAGTCCTTTTCTCCATCACTATAAAAATTTCTTTTAACTTTTTCATACATAATTCTTTCGTGAGCCGCATGTTGATCAATTATATATAGTTCTTGCTTTATTTCTATTATTATATACGTAGAAAAAGCAATTCCTATGAACTTATAAGATGGAGCCTTGTATGTTTTTTTCTCCTCAAATACTGAAAAATTGTTATTTTTTATCGTCTCATATGGTGTAAAAGGTGTTTTTTCAGGCTCCTCCTCTACAGTAACTATATCATCTGCTGAGTTCTCCTTATCATCTTCTGTTTGCACTATTTTCTTTTTTCTACCAAATATCTTATCATACATTTCATCAAATTCAGGATCTTCTACATTATTAATAGTTTCATCCTGTGTTTTTGATTCTTCTTCATTTGAATCATCTAACTCTTCTGTATACTCTGAATCAAACTTTTTAGCCAAAGCTTTCTTTAAAATTCTATCTACATCATCTTCACTTGATTGTAAAATTTGATTGTTTGCAACATAGTTTTCTTCTTCTTCCTCTTCAGCTATATCCTCTTCTTTTTCACTATCTTGTAAACTTTCTACACTTTTTACATTTTCTATGCTTTCCTCTTCTAGCTTATCAACTTCTTCAGCTATTTCTTCTTTATCTTCTTCGTCTTCTTTATCTTTCAAAACTTCTGATGAATTAACATTTTCTTCTACCTTGACATCTTCTTTGATATCTTCTTCAGCAACTTTTTTATCATCTATTTTTATTTCAACTGTACTTTCTTCTTTTTCTTCTAAAATTTCTTTATTAGCTTCTTCATCATTCTTTTCTTCTTTGTTTATGTCTTCAGAAATATTTTTTTCGACATTTTTTTCTTCTTCTTTTTCATCAACTTCTATAATAGACTCAATTTCAACTCTATCTTTTTCCAAGTTTCTTAATTCTTCTAATTTTCTTTTTTCATCTTCAAGCTTTTTTCTATCAAATACAATATTAGGATTATTATTTAAATCTTCTAACACTTGCTTTTGAAGCATTTCTATCTTATCAAACACATTAGCATTTATATTTAATTTAATATCATTTATACTTGCTGTGTTAACTGTTTCATAATCTTCTTTAGCTTCATTAATTGTTGACGTTTTTTGAGGATAATCACTTTCTTCTTTGTAATCCTCATTCTTATTTTCTTCACTATTTTTATTATATATATCTTCTACTAGATTTTTTTCTGCAACTTCCCAATCCTCTTTCTTTTTCTTGTTTTTAAAGAATTTTCCAAACAATTTTTTCTCTTCTAATATTGTTAATCCATTTTCTATATTTTCTTCTTCTTTTTCTTTAACAACATTTTCAACCAATTCTGTTCTTGATAAAGCTTCTTTTATAGCATGATAAACAGCTTTAAATACAGTATTTTCATCAGCAAATCTCACTTCTAATTTTGCCGGATGAACATTAACATCTACTTTAGATGGATCCATTTCAACATTTAAAACTAAGAATCCATATTTACCTACTGTTAGAAGTCCTTTATATGCTTGTTCTGTTGCTCCTGCTAAAGTTTTATCTTTAACATATCTTTTGTTTACAAAAAATATTTGGTTTGTTCTATTTGATCTTGCAATTTCTGGTTTTCCTACTACTCCTTTAACTTTTATACCTTCATATTCATACTCTGTATCTACAGTTGCATTAGCAATGTCTTTGCCAAAAATGCTATAAATTACATTATTTAAATTTCCATCTCCATATGTTTTTACTATAACTTTACCACTATTTACTAATTTAAAAGCTATATCAGGATTAATCAAAGCTAATCTTGTTATTACATCTTCAATATAACCTGCTTCTGTATAATCTTTTTTTAAGAATTTATATCTTACTGGGGTATTAAAAAATAAATTCTTAACTGTTATAGTTGTTCCGACAGGGCATCCTATTTCTTCTTTATCAATTACATTTCCAGCTTCAACAACGATTCTATTTCCTATTTCATCATTTTGTTGTTTAGATATTAATTCAACATTAGCTATTGCTGCAACACTTGCTAAAGCTTCTCCTCTGAAACCCATAGACTTTACAACATCTAAATCTTCAGCTTTTCTTATTTTACTTGTTGCATGTCTTTCAAAGGCAATTTCCATATCATCTTGTGCAATTCCTTTTCCATTATCTGTTATACGTATGTATGATATTCCACCATTTCTAATTTCTACTGAAATATTAGTTGCTCCAGCATCTATTGAATTTTCCACTAGCTCTTTTACTACTGATGCTGGTCTTTCTACTACCTCTCCTGCAGCTATTTTATTTATTGTTAAATCATCTAATAAAACTATGTTTCCCATGATTTCCCCCATCAAAACTTATTCCATTTTGATTAATTCTATCACAAAAGATTTTAAAAATCTACATTTCTTAAATTTTTATAAAAGTAAATTCATGAAGTTCATAAATAGAAAAAAACATTATAATTTTGAAAAAAGCGCATTGAAAGTAAATTTTATTAGAAATTCTTAACTAAATTTTATGGAAATATTTCACGCTGGTCTCCCCTACAACTCACATACTAACTCTTGCATCAAATCATGCACTGGTACAATTTTATCTATTCTATCTACATTGCTTCCACAAAATACTAAGCCATCATTTACGTTTCCTTTTACTGAATTTATCAATGCTTCTGTAATACAATATGGACTGCTTGCTACATTGCAAGTTTTTATGCAATTATAACATCTATTTATTTTACAATTATCTTTTTCTACGTTTTTTATAAAATTATTATTTAAAGCTCTTCCAGGCATTCCAACTGGGCTATCTATTATCTTTATATCTTCTTTTTTGGCATTAACATAAGCCTCTTTAAATTCCATAGAAGCATCACATTCATTTGTTGCTACAAATCTTGTTGCAATTTGAACACCATCAGCTCCTAAATCAAGATATTTTTTTATATCTTTTGAATCCCAAATTCCTCCTCCTACAACAACTGGAATCTCTTTTCCTGTTTCTTTTTCTATTTCTTTTATATAATTAATGACATCTGCTGTTATATTTTCTAATTTATTTTCTCCATTTAATTCTTCCTTTTTAAAACCTAAATGGCCACCTGCTTCTGGACCTTCAATTACTATCATATCTGGTATGTAATCATATTTTTTTCTCCAATGTTTAACTATGAGCTCACAGCATCTCAATGATGATACTATAGGAGCAATCTTAGTATTACTTCCTTTTACATATTCAGGCAATTCTTTAGGTATTCCAGCACCTGATACTATTAAATCTATCTTTTGATTAACACATTCTTTTACTATATCAGCATAATTCTTTAGAGCTACCATCACATTAACTCCTATTATTTTGTCTTCTCCTGCAATTTTTCTTGCTTCTTCTATTTCTTTTCCAATTGCTCTTAAATTAGCTTCCATTGGATTGATTTCAAAATCCTCTTCTTTATATCCTATATCTGCTGTTGATATTATTCCTATTCCGCCTTCTTTACTAACATTACCAGCTAGATTATGCATAGAAACTCCAACCCCCATTCCTCCTTGGACAATTGGATATTTGCTTACTTTATTTCCTATTTTTATTCCTTTCAAAATTATACCTTCTTTCTCTCTTATATTGTAATTATTATCAGTTTTTGTATTTAAATGTCACATTATGTCGTTTTGTCTTCTTTATTATCTAGTAACAAATACCATGTTATCACATGTTATGTTCTATGTCAACAATTGACTATTCACTTTATATATGATATTATCTTGTATAATAATGAAAAGTCTATCATCTTCTATGATAACTTTCCTAGAATATAAAAAATTTTATAGGAGATATAAAAAATGAAATATTCTGATTTTGAAATTGAAAAATTATTTCTACCAAAATGGGAAGAATTACCTAATATTGATTTATATATGGACCAAATTATTACTTATTTGGATGATGTTTTATCTAATATAATTAAAACTGAAAAAACAGATAAAGAAGAAAAAATTATTACAAAAACAATGATAAATAATTATGTTAAGCAAGATTTGCTTCCTGCTCCTATTAAAAAGAAATACACAAAAATACACATTGCAGAAATGATTGTAATTTGTATTTTGAAAGAAGTTTACAGTATTAATGAAATTAAAAATCTTATTGATTTAGCCTTATCTACATCTGAACCTGACATATGCTATAATAAATTTTGTCACTTTTTTTCCAATTGTGTAACTTCTACTTTTAATGCAACACCTTATCCTAAAGATGAAAATCTTACTTCTGAACAGACTATTTTAAAAAATGTTGTTCAATCTTTCGTAAATAAATTATACGTTCAAATAACTTATTTGCATATGCTTTAATATTTTATACTTAAAGTGGTTATAGCCCAAAAGCTATAATCACTTTTTATTTCAATTCCATCCTATGTAACACTTTTTAACTAATATGAATAGTATATACCATACTAATGATTTTTAAGTTTTACATTTTGAAAGGAGGGAATTTCTTTATGCCAGAAAATAGAGGTTGCTGCGGTGGCGGTTTCGGTTTTGGAGGAGATTGCTGTTGGATAATCATTGTCTTAATTTTAATCTGCTGTTGTTGTGGTGGTAATAACAATGGTTGTTGTTAAGATAGGTATTAAAAAGAATCCTAAATAGTTTTCTATTTAGGATTCTTTTTTATTATTTTTTAATACATTCCATCCATTCCCATTGGCATTTCTTCATGTCCTCCACCACTGCAATTACACTTTTTTTCTTTCTTGTCTGTAACAATACTTTCTGTAGTTAAGCACATTGAAGATATTGATGCAGCATTTTGTAATGCACTACGAGTTACTTTAGTTGGATCTACTATACCTACTTTTTTCATATCTACGTATTCTTCATTCTGTGCATCAAATCCAAATCCTGGAGCACTAGCTTTTACTTTATCTACTATAACAGCTGGTTCTAATCCTGCATTTCTTGCAATTTGTTTTGCGGGTTCTTCCAATGCTTTTAAAACTATCTTTGCTCCTATTTTCTCGTCATCATTTAATTCTTTTACTAAACTTTCTACTTTAGGAATAACATTTAAATATGCTGTTCCTCCTCCTGCAACGATTCCTTCTTCTACTGCTGCTTTTGTAGCAGATAAGGCATCTTCTATTCTTAGTTTCTTTTCTTTCATTTCTACTTCAGTTGCTGCACCAACTGCTATAACAGCAACTCCACCAGCTATTTTAGCAAGTCTTTCTTGTAATTTTTCCTTATCATAATCACTTTGAGTTTCAGCTAGATTTCTTCTTAATTGCTTTACTCTACTTTCTATAGCAACCTTATCTCCTAAACCATCTACAATAATTGTGTTTTCTTTCTCGACTTTTATTTGTCTTGCTCTTCCTAATTGTGATATTTTAGTATCTTTTAATTCTAAACCTAAATCAGAAGTTATAACTTCTGCTCCTGTTAGAATAGCCATGTCTTCTAACATTTCTTTTCTTCTATCTCCATAACCAGGAGCTTTAACTGCTACTACATTTATTACTCCTCTTAATTTGTTTAAAATTAAAGTAGATAACGCTTCGCTTTCAATATCATCAGCTATTATAACTAATTTTCCAGATTGTGCAATTAATTCTTCTAATAGTGGTAATATTTCCTGAATATTGCTTATCTTTTTATCTGTTATCAATATATATGGATTATCTATTACAGCTTCCATTTTTTCTGTATCTGTTACCATATATGGAGAAATATAACCTTTATCAAATTGCATTCCTTCAACTATATTTACTTCTGTTGATGATGTTTTTGATTCTTCTATTGTTATAACTCCATCTTTAGACACTTTTTCCATAGCATCTGCTATTAAACTACCTATTTCTATATTATTTGCAGATATGCTTGCTACTCTTGCAATATCTTCTTTTCCATTAATTTTTGAAGTTATTTCTTTTAATCCTTCAACAGCCTTTTCTACTGCTTTATCTATTCCTCTTTTTATTGCTACTGGATCTCCTCCTGCTGCAACATTTTTTACACCTTCTCTTATCATACTTTGTGCTAAAACAGTTGCAGTAGTTGTACCATCTCCTGCAATATCATTCGTCTTTGTTGAAACTTCTTTTACAAGTCTTGCCCCTATGTTTTCATAAGGATCTTCTAATTCTATTTCCTTGGCAATAGTAACTCCATCATTTGTAATAAGTGGGGCACCAAAACTTTTATCCAATACAACATTTCTTCCTTTAGGTCCTAATGTTACTTTAACTGTATCAGCTAAAATATTTACTCCATCTAAAAGTTTTTTTCTTGCCTCTTCACCAAATTTAATTTCCTTTGCCATTTTTCTTACCTCCTAGAATAAAGTTTTAATAAAACTTTTTATTTTATAATTATTCAACTATAGCTAAAATATCTGATTGTTTTACTATTATCAAATCTTGACCTTCTAATTTAACCTCAGTTCCAGTATATTTATTAATTATAACTTTATCACCTTTCTTTATATACATTTCTATATTTTTTCCTTCAACATTTCCGCCAGGACCTACTTCTAATACTTCTGCTATTTGTGGTTTCTCTTTTGAATTACCTGATAGAATAAATCCACTTTCAGTTGTTTCTTCACTTTCTATCATTTTTATAACAACTCTGTCTTGTAATGGTCTAATCATTTTGAATCCCTCCTTAAATTTAGTTTGCTAAAAAGCGGATTCACAAATTATAATTAACAAGTTATTAATAATTTGTAATATTCGCATAATTATATCGTATAATATACGACACAAAATTAGCAGTCTTCACATTAGACTGCTAATACTTTATACCTTTTTTTTCCAAAAGTCAATACTATTTATTAATTTTAATTTTCATTTTTAATCTATTTCTTTATATTTACTCCTGCTACTCCACCAATAATTCCTGAGGTTATTCCTAAAGCTATCAACATTACAGAACTTATAGTTAGTATGAAATTACCATTTAGCATACTCGATAAAGAATATATTAGGACCATATATATTAATCCAATTGAAGCTCCTAATATTATTCCACTTTTGCGTACACTTGACATTGTTCCTGCAAATATACTTATAGAAGTTATAATAAATATACTTGGACCTATTACATTTTCACTTATATTAGTCTTCACTAATATAAACGCAATTAACATTATTAAGAAAATTGTTATAATAAAACTTTTTATAACACCTGAAAAAATATTTTTAATTATCTTGTCATTTTTTAAGTTATCAATATTTTTAGTCATAAAATTCACCTCTTTAATTATTTGGTAAATTTTATGACTAATTTTATTTTTTAGAACTATATATTAAAAATCCCATGGATTCTGTCCCTCATTACCTGTTTTATATTCTTCAGCTCCATTATCAGATAAAAGTTGAACAATATCATATTTTTTTTCAGCTGATTCTAAATATGCTCTTTTTTCACCAGTCTCATTCGAATAATAAATTGATGAGATAACAAAATCAATTATTAACCTTCCTTTCCAATTTACTAATCCATACTGATTATCTTTTTTCAATACAATTATTCCATACTCTTTAATTACAATTATGTTCTCTTGACCTAATTGTCGTTGTACTGTATCACAACCTATTTGATCATATTCAATTGGTATAACTATCTCTCCATTTGTATTTATTAATCCCCATTTTTGACTTTTTTGAACAGGAATTAATTTATCAATAATGAAATAATTATTATTTATTTCATACTTTGATTTATCTATTCCAATTTTATCATAATCCATACCAGTAATATTCTTTCCATCAAAGTTTACTAACCCAAATTTTCCATTTAAAGAAACTTCATATAATTGATTAGTTTTATCAATTAAATTGATTGTATCATATAAATTGTTTATAACTATAGCTGGTTGATTATTCTCAATTCTCCATACTCCCATTTTTCCAGTAGCATCAGTTACTGTGAAAAAATTAGTATATTCATCATAGTTTATTTTTTTATACTTAACACCTAGTATTTCATTCCCATTCGAATTTATAATTCCACAATTTTTATTTTCGTCCTCCACAATAATCCAGTCTTTTAACATAGATTTCTTGTCTTCAATAGATTGTTCACTATATAAACTTAGATTAAATTTTTTAGCAACTTCTGCCATTTGATTTTCTATATTATCTAAAGTATATATTTCCATTCTTTGATCATTTTCATCATACTGTAGTAATAGATTACAAGCTATACTTAATCCCTCATCTGAAACATACAATTTACCATTAATATTTTTCACAGGATTTTTTATTTGATATCTTTTATATTCGTTATCTTTTTTATCTACTTCTAATTTATAAATTTCGTTACTCATCTCAAAAAATGATGCTGTTTCATAATTGTTTTTTACATAACATTTATCTGTATCCTCTGTTGTCACTTTATATTCACCATTATATACTTCATACCCTATAACTTTTGCAATATCTTTTATAGGAAAATATATTGTATTGCCGTCTACAATAAGATCTTCTATTTTTATTTTATCTGTTTTTTGTCCATTTATCTTTACTATAGACTTGTTATTATTAGCTTCTTCCTTTAAAAACATTAATATAATTAAAGCAAAAACACTTAATAATGCTACAATTCCTATTGAAATTAAAAGTAATTTACTTTTTTTAGCTAAATCTATCGTTTTTTCGTTTTCATTGCGGTCTAGTAAATTCATTTGTACCTCCTACATTTTATAATACTTATTATAAAATTCTTCTCTAAAGTTCAACAAATTATCATTCTCTATTTCTATTCTAACTCTTTCCATGAGCTTAGTCAAGAATCTTAAATTATGAATTGACAATAATCTTACACCTAAAATTTCGTTTGTCTTTATTAGATGCCTTATATATGCTCTTGAATAATTTTTACAAGTATAACAATCACATTCTGGGTCAAGAGCCCCCCAATCTCTTTCATATGTTGCATTTCTAACAACAACTTTTCCATTCCATGTCATTGCAGTGCCATTTCTGGCTATTCTTGTTGGAAGAACACAATCACACATATCTATTCCTGCAATTGCAGCTTCTATTAAATAATCTGGCGTTCCTACCCCCATTAAGTATCTTGGTTTTTCTTTAGGCATAAGTGGTGTAGTGTATCTGAGAATATCTAAAAATTCTTCTTTTGGTTCTCCAACACTTATTCCTCCAATTGCATATCCTGGTAAATCTAAAGCTATTAAATCTTTAGCACTTTGTTCTCTTAAATCTTTATAAAACCCACCTTGTATAATTCCAAACAAAGCTTGTTTATCCGTAGTAGTATGAGCTTGCTTACACCTTATTGCCCATCTAGTAGTTCTTTCCATTGATTGTTTTGTATATTCATAAGTTGATGGATAAGGACAGCATTCGTCAAATGCCATTATAATATCAGCACCTAAATCCTCTTCTATTTCCATTACACTTTCAGGAGAAAAGAAATGTTTACTTCCATCTAAGTGTGACTTAAACTCAACACCTTCTTCATGTATTGTTCTCAAATCTCCCAAACTAAATACTTGAAATCCCCCACTATCTGTAAGAATTGGCCTGTCCCATTTCATAAAATTATGAAGACCTCCCGCTTCTTTTACCAACTTACTTCCCGGTCTTAAGTATAAATGATATGTATTAGATAAAATTATTTGTGCTTTAACAATTTCTTTTAGTTCTTCTGGTGTCATAGACTTTACTGTTGCTTGAGTTCCAACTGGCATAAATATTGGTGTTTGAATATCACCATGTGGAGTATGTATAATTCCTCTTCTTGCTCCTGTTTGTTTGCATTCGTGTAATAGTTCATATGTTACTGCTGGTTTCATTTTCTTCTCCTTTATTTTTATTGTATAAACATAGCATCTCCAAAACTAAAAAATCTATATTTTTCTTTTACAGCTTCTTTATATGCTTTCATTATATAATCTTTCCCTGCTAGAGCAGAAACTAACATTATTAAAGTTGATTCTGGTAAATGGAAATTTGTAATAAGTGCATCTATACATTTAAATTTATAGCCTGGATATATAAAAATATTAGTATCTCTTTCTGTAGCTTCAACAAATCCATTTTCATTTGCTATAGATTCTAATACTCTACATGATGTTGTTCCAACTGCAATAATTCTTCCACCATTCTTTTTTGCATTATTAATTTTATCAACATCTTCACTTTTTATATAAAAATGTTCTGAATGCATTTCATGTTCTTCTATTGTTTCTACTTTTACTGGTCTAAAAGTTCCAATTCCAACGTGTAGAGTCACATTTGCAATTTCAATTCCCTTTTTCTTTATTTCTTCAAGCAAATCTTCTGTAAAGTGCAACCCTGCTGTTGGAGCAGCTGCAGATCCTTCATATTTTGCATATACAGTTTGATACCTATCTTTTTCTTTTAAAGATTCTTTTATATATGGTGGTAGTGGCATTAAACCTATTTTGTCTAATATCTCATTAAAAATACCTTGATATGTAAATTTGACTTTTCTATTTCCGTTGTCCAAAACCTCTAAAACTTCACCTTCTAGTATTCCATCTCCAAAGACTACTTTTGCACCTTTTAAAAGTTTTCTACCTGGTCTTACCATAACTTCCCAGATATCGTCTTCAATTCTTTTTAATAATAAAAATTCAACTACAGCCCCAGTTTCCTTTTTACCATACAATCTTGCAGGTATAACTTTTGTATTATTTCTTACTAAACAATCTCCTGGTTTTAAATATTCCAATATATCTTTAAAATGTTTGTGTTCTATTGTTTGTTTTTTTCTGTCTAAAATCATTAATCTAGATTCATCTCTATTTTTAATTGGTACTTGAGCTATTAGTGCCTCTGGTAATTCATAATTAAAATCTGATACTTTCACAACTTATCCTTCTTCCAATTTTTTAAATCATAATACATATATTATACTAAATTTCTGCCCACAAGACAATAGTTTTTTTTTATTCTGCATCATTTATATTTTGTATTAACTCGTTACATTCTTTCCAATCCACTGCAATAACATTTTCATATTCCTTCTCAAGTTTAGTGGCAATTTTTAATGTATCATCACTTGAATTTAAATCAGCAATTATTATATTGCTGATTATTTCTTCTTTTCCATATAAAATTCTAAATAAAATGCTTCTTACAACTCCTTCTATTTTATCTTCTTGATTCTTTACTGCTAAAATAAAATACATTTTATCTGCTTTAAAGTTAGCATATGTATGTGCATATTTTATAGTTTTTATAACTTCTATAAAACCATATAATGCAAAAATCCAAATAATAGTTTCTTTAATAAATTCTAACATGAATATTTCTCCTTTATATTCAAATGCTATAATAGATATAATATGTTTTATCTTTATGAATGTTAATGCACAAAATGAAAAATTTTTAATCATTATTTAACTATTTTGCATAAAAAAAATATCTATATACAGTTAAATTTTACTTTATTAATTACTACAAAATATATAAGTAAATCTATTTACAAAGTAATTTCACTGTAATATAATAATTCTGCAAATTAGGAGGTATTATTTATGGATTTTAAAGAATGGAATAATTTTAATAGAGGAAACTGGTCAAAAGAAATAAATGTAAGAGACTTTATTCAAAAAAATTATACTCCTTACACAGGTGATGACTCTTTCCTAAGTAATGTTTCTGAAAAGACTTCAAAACTTTGGAATAAAGTTTTAGAGCTTTATAAAAAAGAAAAAGAAAACAATGGTGTTTTAGATGTTGACAATGAAACTATTTCAACAATTTCTAGTCATAATGCAGGTTATATTGATAAAAATTTAGAAGAAATTGTTGGACTTCAAACAGATGCACCTTTAAAAAGAGCAATCATGCCTTTTGGTGGTATAAAAATTGTTAAAAAATCTTGTCAAGCATATGGAAAAGATACCACTCCAGAAATAGATTATATTTTTAACAATATTCGTAGAACTCATAATGATGGTGTTTTTAGTGTATACACTAAAGATATCCGTGCAGCTAGATCATCACATCTAATAACTGGTCTACCTGATGGATATGGTAGAGGACGTATAATCGGTGATTATAGAAGAGTTGCTTTATATGGTATTGATGAATTAATTGAACATAAAAAAACTGCACTAGAATCATTAAGTATGAACAGCTTTTCTGAGGAAATAATAAGAAAAAGAGAAGAAATGCATGATCAAATTTTAGCTTTAGAAGAATTAAAAGTTATGGCTTCTAAATATGGTATCGATATTTCTAGACCTGCAGGAACTGCAAAAGAAGCAGTTCAATGGACTTATTTTGCATATTTAGGTGCAATCAAAGAACAAAATGGTGCTGCTATGAGTTTAGGTAGAGTTTCTACTTTCTTAGATATATATTTTGAAAGAGATTTAAAAGCTGGTATCATAACAGAAGAACAAGCACAAGAAATTATGGATCATTTTATTATGAAATTAAGAATGGTTAGATTTTTAAGAACTCCTGAATATGATGAACTATTCAGTGGTGACCCTGTGTGGGTTACAGAATCTCTAGGTGGTATGGGGGTTGATGGAAGAACTTTAGTTACTAAAAATACTTTCAGAACACTTCATACTCTTACAACTTTAGGACCTGCTCCAGAACCAAATATGACTATACTTTGGTCAAGATATCTACCTGAAAATTTCAAAAGATTTGCTACTTCCCTATCTATTAAAACTTCATCAATACAATATGAGAATGATGATTTAATGAGAACTTACTGGGGAGATGATTATGGAATTGCTTGTTGTGTTTCAGCAATGCGAATTGGTAAACAAATGCAATTTTTCGGAGCAAGATGTAATTTAGCAAAAACTTTACTTTACTCAATAAATGGTGGTAAAGATGAAATATCAGGAAAACAAATAACTCAAAAATTTGAACCTATCACTTCTGAATATTTAAATTATGATGAAGTAATGGAAAAATTTGATATAATGATGAACTATGTTTCTAGAATATATATTAAAGCATTAAATGCTATTCATTATATGCATGATAAATATAATTATGAAAAATTAGAAATGGCTCTACATGATGATGAAATCTTTAGAACTATGGCAACCGGAATTGCTGGTCTTTCTGTTGTTGCAGATTCCCTTTCTGCAATTAAGTATGCTAAAGTAAAAACTATTCGTAATGAAAATGGACTAGTTGTCGATTACGAAATTGAAGGAGATTTTCCTAAATACGGAAATGATGATGATAGAGTTGATGACATAGCTGTAGATGTTGTAAAAAGATTTCTTGGTAAATTAAAGAATCACACAACATATAGAAATTCAAAAACAACTATGTCTATATTAACAATTACTTCTAACGTTGTTTACGGAAAGCATACTGGAAATACTCCAGACGGAAGAAAAGCTGGTGAGCCTTTCGGTCCTGGTGCTAACCCTATGCATGGTAGAGATAAAAATGGTGCTTTAGCTGTAATGAATTCTGTTGCAAAATTGCCTTACTCATATGCAGAAGACGGAATTTCATATACATTCTCAATAACTCCTAAAGCTCTTGGAAAAGATGAAAATTCAAGAATAAATAATTTAATAACAATGTTGGATGGATATTTTATCCAAGAAGGTCACCATATCAATGTAAATGTTTTTGATAGAGCTCTTCTAGAAGATGCAATGGAACATCCAGAAAAATATCCTCAACTTACTATTCGTGTATCTGGTTATGCTGTAAACTTTACAAAACTAACTAGAGAACAACAATTAGATGTTATTAATAGAACTATCCACGAAAAAATTTAAAACCTTATAAATTATCAATATATTAAATATCAGGCGGTCAATTGGTCGCCTGTATCTAAAAATTTAAAAAATAGGAGATTTTATGGATAACAAAATTTTAGGAAATATACATTCTTTTGAAAGTTTTGGTACTGTTGATGGTCCAGGTGTAAGATTTGTAATATTCATGCAAGGTTGTTCCCTATCTTGTAAATATTGCCATAATCGAGATACATGGGAATTAAATAAAGGTACAAGATATTCTGTTGATGAAGTTCTAAATAGAATATTAAAATATAAGAACTATATTTTACCATCAGGTGGCGTAACAGCTACTGGTGGTGAGCCTTTACTTCAAGTCAAATTCTTAATTGAGCTTTTTTCTAAATTAAAAGCACTTGGAATCCATACTGCAATAGACACTTCTGGTATGTTCGATTTAACAGAAGATATAAAACATCTATTAACTTTAACTGATTTAGTACTTTTAGATATAAAGCATATAGATGATGAAAAGTGCAAAGAATTAGTTGGTCATTCTAATATTAAAGAATTAGAATTTGCAAAATATCTTAGTGATAATAATATCCCTATTTGGATTAGGCAAGTAATCATTCCAGGAATAACAGATGATGAAAATGATTTGAAAAAATTAAAAGAATTTATATCATCATTAAAAACTGTTGAAAAAATAGAACTTTTCCCATATCATGAAATGGGTAAATACAAATGGGAAAATCTTGGTTTAAAATATGAATTAGAAGGCATTAGACCTGCTAATAATTCTGATATAGAACGTGCCAAAAAAATTTTGGGATTACAATAAGGAAGTTATTTTAAAACTTCCTTAATTTTATCCATATTTTCAATTGCAGTTTTATATCCAAATTTAAAACACAAATCCATTTTACTTAAATCCAATAAACCTGTTCCATCTGTAGAAACTTTTAAAACAAAATCACTAGAATTTAAATTTTTTTCAAATATTTTATCTCCCATAATATCAACTGTTTTCATTATTATATCCATTATATTACTCTTTTGATTAATTTTGTCACTTTCAAAACTAATTGCAATTACTTTATCTGCTCCCTGCTTCCTCACTTCTTCAACTGGAATATTATCCAAAATACCTCCGTCCATAAATGCATATTTATCATATTCAAAAGGACAAAAAACAGCTGAAAAGCTACTACTTGCTCTCACAGCTTTTCCAACTGATATATTTGTTATATACTTTTCATCTTGATTAATACCTAACATCCCATTTGTAAATACATATTCTTTCTCACTTATTAAATCTACTGTAGGAATTACAATAGGCATTTTTATATCATTTAAATTTTTAATTCCTTTTTTTCCTGCAAGTTTATCACATACTTCTTCGAGTCTTTGATTTGATCTCAACCCTTTAATTCTTATCTCTTTATTCCTCATATAGTTAGTAATTCCCATTATTATTGGTCCACTATTAATAGTTGCAATTTCTTTTGCATGTTTTTTGAATAATGAATATATTTCATCTGGAGAATATCCCATTGCATATAAAGCTGAAACCATGCTACCTGAGCTTGTTCCACCTATTATATCTATTTTTATATTATTCTCTTCCAAAGCCTTTAAAACTCCTGCATGCGCTACTCCTCTAATACCTCCGACCAGATAAAGCCAGACCTATAGTCATCTAACAACACCTCTTGATTATTTACCAATTATATATTTCTATTATTTTCAATTAAAGAATTTTTATTCAGTAAATAACTGTAGTTTTGTTATTCTGCTTTTTGTATGTAATAACAAAAAAAGATGAATTATTAAAATTTAATAATTCATCCATTTTTATTAATCATTTGCTGAATATGGTAATATAGCAATATGTCTAGCTCTCTTAACAGCTAAAGTAATATCTCTTTGATGTTTTGCACAAGCTCCTGTTGCTCTTCTTGGTAAGATTTTTCCTTTTTCATTAATGAACTTTCTTAATTGTTCTGGATTTTTATAATCTAAAACAAAATTCTTATCGCTACATAAAGCACAAACTTTTTTTCTTACTTTTCTGAATTTTGGATTATAATCCTCATCATTATTTCTATTATTTCTTCTATTATTTTGCTTTTTGTCTGCCATTGTTCTCCCCCATTTCTATTAATATTTTTTAGAATGGTAAATCATCATCAGCTGTTGTTTCAAATTCTGATGAAGCACTATCTCCTGCAACACTTCCAAAAGTATTTTCGAAAGTGTTTCCTCCTGCTTCTCCATCTCTTTTAGAATCTGCAAAATATGCTTCTTCAGCTACAACCTCTGTTGCATAATGTTTTTGACCATTTTCGTCATCCCAATTTCTTGTTTGAATTCTTCCTATAACACCTACTTGTTGACCTTTTTTAAAGTATTTGCTACAGAATTCTCCTTGTTTACTCCAAGCAACCACATTTATAAAATCAGCTTGTCTTTCTTCTCCTTGCTTTGCAAATCTTCTATTTACTGCTAAAGTAAAACTTGCAACTAATGTATTATTAGTTTGAGTATATCTAACTTCTGGATCTCTTGTTAGTCTTCCCATTAACACTACTTTATTCATATATTACCTCCTAAATTTTATAAATATAGTCCCTTTATTTTCTATTTTTAGTCTTCTTTACGAACAACTATAAATTTAATAATTTCATCAGTGATTCTATAATTTCTTTCTAGTTCTGCTACTAGAGTTGGTTTTGCTTCAAAGTTAAATAAAACATAAAAACCTTCTTGGAATTTTTTGATTTCGTATGCTAATTTTCTTTTTCCCATTTCTTCAACTGATTCAACTTTTCCTTCATTATTAATTATATCGCTGAATTTTGTTATTAGGTTTTTAATACCTTCTTCTTCAACAACTGGACTAATAATGATAACACTTTCGTATTTATTCATTATATTTCACCTCCTCATGGATATATAACCCACACTTTTATGTGTGAGTAAGGAATTGTATTCCAAACTTGCATTATTATAACACAGTTATACAGTATTTTCAAGAGCAAAGTATAAAATAAATTGATATTTAAATAAATTATAATAATTATGAGTTAAATAAAATTACCATATATGTTACATACATGAATAAATATGTAATTCCGTTAATTCTACTCATCTTATTTTTAGGAGGCATCAAAGGGAACAATGACAATATTACTGTTGAAATAATTAGTATAATCATCTCCATATTGTATGCTACGTTATATATTATAGGACTTATAAAAGCTGAAACACCAATTATAAGTAACATATTAAAAATATTTGACCCAATAATATTTCCTATAGCTATATCACTATTACCTTTAATCGCAGCTGTAACACTAGTAACTAATTCTGGTAAACTTGTTCCTATAGCTAAGATTGTTAGGCTTATTATCTTCTCGCTTATATTAAAATGTTGTGCTATTAATACCGAATTATCAACAGTTACATCTCCTCCTATTTTTAATCCTATTATTCCTAAAATAATGTATAGAATATCTATTAATATAGATCTTTGTTTTTTATATTCAATTATCTCTTCATTATCTGCATCTTTGCTATCAAACTTTTCGCCTTTTATTCCCATGAAAATTGTATATCCAATAAACATTAAGAATAAAGCAATTAAAATAAAAGACTCTTTTCTTGTTATACCCAATCCTGTATTACACAATATCATGAAGATAATTGTAATTCCTAAACACATTGGAATCTCGATTAATCTAGTTTCTCTCTGAAACTTCACAGATTTAATTACTGTGGATAATCCTAATATTAACAATAGATTACATATATTACTACCAACTACATTGCCTATAGCCATATCTGCATAACCTTCCATTGCAGAAGTAATACTAACAAATAACTCTGGCATAGAAGTACCTATCGAAACAATAGTTAATCCAATAATTATCTCAGGAATATGAAATCTTTTAGCAACACTACTTGAACCCTCAACCAAGAAATCTGCACCCTTAATAAGTAATACAAAACCCAAAACAATTAAAAGTCCTGATAGCACCATTTGTTAATCCCCCTTATTTCTATAAAAAACATGTCTTTCAAGTTTATAATTATACAACATATTTTAAAATTTGGCAAGGAAATTTATTTTGACAAAAATTTGCATTTATTAACATCTCTACCGTTGTATTTTGTGCGGGTCGTCGGTGCTGAGGCTGTTAAGGCTTTGCCTGTATTATTCACTATTCATTATTCATTAAAACAAGGGAGATTTCTCTCCCTTGTTTTTCTAAAATTTAACTTCTCTATACTTAAATATTCCTATTGCTCCTACTGCTAAAAATCCTACAATCACTATTCCAGCTACTGCTATATTTCCTGGTCCTGTTTGTGGCAACTTCTCTTTAGATGTTGTATTGTCCTTCTTCTGCTCTTTTGCATTCTCAACTTTTATTATCATTGTTGTTTTATCTAATTCCACATTCTTGTATCTTTCTTTTATCTTAACAACTTTCTTTCCGTCTTTTTCTTTCAAAGTAAATTCTACCTTAATTATATCTCCTGATTTTTTATATCCCTTTGGGGCTTCTTTTTCTGTTATCTCTAATACATATGTACCATCTTTTAAATCTAATTCTTTTAATATTATTTGTCCTATTGAATTAGTTGTATTTGTTTTCTTAAGAATCTCTTTATACTTTTTATTATTATCCTTATCTTTGCCCTCCTCTTTCTTTATTACCAATTCAAATTTCGCACCTTTTAATTTATTAGTTGTTCCTTTTTCGTATTTATTCACCTTAATAACAAACTCATCTTCAGCCATTGGTGGTATATAAGTATTTATTATTTCAAATCCTTCAATTCTTGTTTCATATCCTGCTATAGCTTCCTCTTCTACAGAATATTCAATCTTGTTACCTTCTTTATCATACATTTCTAATTGTTTAAATGTAGTTTTCCATTTATCATTAGCTGTTATATCCTTTGTTCCTATTACTTCTCCATTTGCTAATAAGCTTACAGTTACCTTACTTGGTCTTAATTTTTCATATCCACTATCTTCCCATTTTTTAGTTACATCAATATCTATAACTTCTTCACCAGCTACCATTCCATGCCTATTTATTAGGTTATATCCATGTATTTCTTTTTCATAGCCTTCTACTTCCTCTTCGTCAATCGTATATAGTATTTCTGTTCCTTCTTTATACTTATCTAAATCTTTAAATTTATATTCCCAATTATCAGATTCAGTTACTTTTTTAGTTTGAACTACTTTACCATCTGCCAACAATTTTACAATTATACTCTCAGGTCTCATTCCTTCTTGATTATTCAAATCTTCCCATGTTTTCTTTCCTTCAATGCTTATCTTGTTTGGTTTATGTTCATTCGTTATATCATATCCTTGTATTGACTTTTCATATTCTGGAATAGTTTCTTCATCAATTGTATATTCTATTATCTCACCATCTCTATATTTGTCTAGGTCTGTAAATTTGTATTTCCACTCATCCTTTTCTGTTACTATTTTCGAATCAATCTCTATTCCATCAGCTAGTAGTTTAACAGTTATTTCTTTTGGTCTTATTCCATCCTGATTGTTTTCATCTTTCCATATTTTTGTTCCTTTAATTTCTATTTTTTCTGGTGTCTGTGTATTTGTATGTGTATGTGTGTTTGTTATATTATAGCCATCTATAGTTGTTTCATAGTCTGTTACTGAATCTTCTTTAATAGTATAATCTATTTTTTCTCCATTTTTATACTTTGGTAAGTTTTTGAATTCATATGCCCAATCATCATCTTTTGTAACATCTTTATGTGCAACTTCTTCATCATTTGCAAATAGTCTTACTGTTATTTTCTCAGGTCTTATTCCATCTTGATTGTTATTATCTTCCCATGTTTTTGTTCCTTTAATTTCTATTTTTTCTGGTACGTATGTATTTGTAATTTTATATTTTACTGCATACTCATCAGCCTTGTTATCATCGTTTAGTACTTCTATTTTAGATACATAATTTTCATTAACATTAACCTCTTTTATTGTATATACTATCTCTTCTTCATCTGGCTTTTCCTCACTATCTCTATACTTTGGAAGATTTATTATTGTACAAGACCATTCTTTTAATTGCTCTTCATCAGTTGTTGAATAAACTATATTATTCTCATTCGTTTTATCTTCCTTTATTTCTACACATTTTCCCTGTTCTTTTAATTCTATAACACCTTTTTTCACTTCATCAGCAAATAATTCAAATTCAACTTTTTCTGGTCTTTTATCCTTTTCATTATTATCATTCCAAATTTTTTCAACATATACTTGAGTAGTTTCTTCCTTTTTATTTTTGCTTAAATCAGCAGAAGAAATGCCAGAATTAATACCATGAATAGTATTGGCTTCAACTTTTTTTGCTATTACAGAACCATCTAAATTTCCATTAATATATATATTCATATTAGGAGCTAAAATAGTTCCTATAATCTCTTTTGCTTCTAACTTAACTTCTTTAGAATTTTCTGGGTAATAAAAATTCCATATGATATTTTTAGCAAGCGGATTCCAATCTGCTTTATTTCCTTCAATTTGTATTATTGGTGTTACAGGAGAACCACTAGTAAAGGCATTAGTACAATCAACATTTATAATTATTTTCTTGTTTGCATCTAATCCTTTTATTGAAAAATTATCACAAATACTTGAATTGAAGAAATTATCTGGATTGACTGTAATAATTGTCATATCTTGTTCAGCAGGAATAGTGTATTCAAAAGTATGACTATCATTATTTTCATTTCTACAACTAACTTCTATAGCTTCTCCCTTTTTCTTTAATGATTCAGATAATTGTTTTAGCTTTTCAAATTCTGCATCAAAATTTATAAATTCATATTCAACTCCTATTACATTATAAGCATTATATGTCTTACCCTGCTCATTACACTGTGTATTTTCATGAGATTTTCCATTTATTTTACACTCATTTGGATTGTGATCATTATCTATTATATTTTTATTATCTTTAGTATAAATATATAAATTAGCTTTTCCATTTTCATTACCACAATCATATGTACCTTTGTATATATTGTCACAAGTAAGTTCTGCTTTTGTTCTTTTAGCTTGCCAACAATATTTCCCATCACTTTCATATTTTCCTCTAATATATGAATTTAAATTAACACAATCCAAGTTTTGTTTATAAAAGCCATCCCATTGAGTCTCATAATTACCAAAACTGCCTTTTTTTAAATCACCACCTATTGCAATATCTGCTGTACATTCTGATAAACTTGCATCTTCTTTAGTAAACACGCAAAAATCTCCTGCTACACCTAATATATTTCCTCTATATGATTTATAGTATTCCTGTTTTGGGGCTTTTTCCTCTGAAGCATTAATAAAAAGCCCCAAAGAAAGCACTATTAATAATATAAAAGTTATACTAGCAATTAAACGTTTTCTATTTATATTTGCACTTTTCATACAAAAAATCCTCCAAACTCCTTATTTTTATATAATATATCTAAATTTAATATTACAACCTTTCAGATTTTATGTATATGGAAATCCTTTCCTCTACTCATAAACAAGCTTGAATTTACTGCTTTTTAGGCTCTATTAAATTTTTTATACATTTAGGTTACATAAAAAAGACGCTTTTGGATAAAAAAAGTGGGCAATATAAAAAAGCAAGGGAATCCTCACTTTTCTAGAACTCCCTCTTACTATATTTTAATTTTGTTGCCATTCCTCCTCTTATGTGTCTTTCTGCTTTATTCTCATCTAAAACCTTTCTAACTTCTTTCGCAAGCTTTGGATTAATCTTCAATAATCTTTCCGACACATCCTTGTGTACTGTCGACTTAGAAATCCCAAATAGTTTTGCTGTTCCTCTCACTGTATCTTGTGTATCTATTATATGATGTGCCAATTCTATTGCACGTTCTTCTATTGATAACTTTCCTGCTAAAGCTCTGCTTGTTACAGTTAGGTTATGCGTAATCATTCCTTTCATACAGCAACCCCCACACAAATACTTTTATTTAAATGTATTCATGTGAGGGTTGTATTAGAACATTCTGATTTTTTATTTTGATCTTGTAATTTATATTCAATTAACTTTAAAGAACTTTCGTTTTTTTGCATTATTGTAATTAAGTAAAATAATATAGAGCCCTCTAAATTAGAGAGCTCTATCGTTCAGGTGCAGTATCAGTGGGCAGTGCTACTCAAAGCACAAACCAACCAACGCTGTCGTTAGCGTGATAATCATAATAGTCGCCGAGATTAAGATTGGCGAGCGGACCGTAGCTACCACTGAGATTGCAGACACCACCAGCCAGCCAGAAACCACCGGCCTTTTCGTCTTTTGCCAGAATTTTGCGGGTATTTGCTAAATCGCATTTCCCCACAATCCTTCTTGAACCTGTTGGCTCAAAGTCATTTTTTGCATCTGCTGAATCCCAATAATGTCCCAACTCTTTTGAGTTAGTACATACTGCAAACCAAGCGTCCCTCTCAGACCAGCCTTCATTAATCAGTCCAGTAATGAGCCATCCCAAAAACAGAATATACTCATCCTTTGTACCAAGTCGAAGACCGTTTTCCTTTGCGAGTTCTTCCCACTCATTATAGGAATAACCCACAGCAGGTTTGAAGCCAGGAACGAACTGGAGCTTGCCATTATCCATTGACGGATCATTGGCAAACACTTCAAATCCTTTGACCGATTTACCGATAGCCTTTTTAAGATTATCAATAAATGCCACTTCTACATCGTTTACAGGTTTGTGCTTCAGCAGTTCCGCATAAAAAGGACCAGAGCCAGGGATCTTAATAGTCTCAAACTCTGTTGTAGCTTTTGTTTCATCTGCCATAAGCTGTTCGATGCACTCCTGAGCCTCAGCTTCTTCAAGATAAGAGTTCAGAATTGCCTGAACATTTTTCTTGACCGAAGATTCCATCGTAAGGACAAGTTTTCCTGCCTCATCCTTATGGACGAAAAAGACTTCTCCGCTGTGTGTGTGCTGAGTTTCTCCCTGCTTTGCAGCAGAAATCTCTACAGCAACCTTTGCTGCTATCCGGTTTCCCAGATACTCTTCCAGAACCTTCTGGATTACCCGAACCTCGTTCAGAGCCGTTGTTACATTCATGATAGTTTCCTCCTTAAAATTTTATTAAAATTTTGGGTTGAACGAACAGTGCATTCTTTCGAATACAACTATATTATACCACATTATGTAAATTTTTACAACTTACTATTTGGTTTAGTAATTTTTTATTTTACATATAATTTTAATTGTCCAATGTATTCATCATTAAAAAATCTTTTAATTTTATATGCTTTACTACACTAGTTGAATAATCTATATCATCATTTGTTATAATAATTTTTTGGGATAAATTGTCTATATCTGCAAATGCCGAAAATTCTCTATTATATGCCTTTTCATCTGCAACACTATAGGCTACTTGAATATAATATTTTTTATTATCTTTTTGTGCAAGAAAATCAATTTCTCTACCTTTATTGTTAAATACATATATATTATATCCCATATAAACAAGTTCATTATATACTATATTTTCTAAATTATGTGTTAAATCATACCTGTTATCCATACATCTAATTGAATTCAATGAAACATCTTCGTTATATATTTTTAAATAATATGCAAGTTCACTTTTTGTTCTGGTAGAATATTGTTTTATTGATTCAATTATATATGCTTCCTCTAAATAACTTAAATACTTAATAATAGTATTAATTGAACAACTTTCATATTTTTGCCTAATATAATCATGAATTGATTTAGCTGAAATTATTCTACTATTTGAACGCAAAACAAAATTTACTAAATTTTTAAATAAACTTTCTTTTTGAATATGATATCTATTTATCAAATCATTTATTACTATTGTATCATCTAAATCATTTAAATAACGAATTTTTGCATCATCTGAATCAAATTCAAATCTTTTTGGAAAGCCTCCCCAAACCAAATAATCTGTAACAGAGCATTTCTTTCCTAATTCTTTAGTATATTCTAATATCTCTTTATATACGAATGGTCTTACCCTAAAAGAAACATACCTTCCACTTAGTTCTTTTGTGAATTCTTTTGATAATAATTTAGAATTTGATCCAGTAATAAATACAGAATTATTATATAATCTTAATGTTTTACAAGCGTCTTGCCATCCATCTATCATTTGAATTTCGTCAAGAAATATATAGCATTTTCCACTTTTTTTATTTTTTTCAACATAATCCAAAAGTAAGTCACTATTAGATATGTTTGCTACGATTCTTTTATCTTCAAAATTTAAATATATAACATTATCTGTTTTCTGTTTTATTTCGTCTCTTATTTGCTCTAAGATAACAGATTTTCCAGAACGTCTAATACCAGTTATAATTTTTATTAAATCTGAATCATAAAATTCTCGAACAGGTTTTATATAATGTTCTCTATAAATCATAATTTCCACCTCAATATTATTATAGTGAAAGTTTTTCGTTTTGTCAACCAAATCTTTCACTGTATTGAAAGATTTTAAATATTTAAAAAAATCTTTCAACACATTTAAAAAATTAATCTACTGATCATCCTTTTTTCTTCAATTTTGCCACAAAAAAGCCTTCATACAATTCATCTGGGCACACACATAACGTACCTTCTATTTCTACTGGCAACAAAGGAATTCCGTTAAATTTGTTTAAATCAATTGGTGCTATTTCTAAATTACCTTTTTTCATTATTTCTTTTACTACTTCTTCATTTTCCTCTTTCAAAATAGAACAAGTTGAATATATGATTTCTCCACCTTTTTTTATTATATTAGAAGCCTTTAATAATAAATCTTTTTGTGTTTTTATTGAACGCTGTACTAACTCTTCTGTATAATATTTTTCTAAATTTTTATCATCTGCATTTATTGTTCCGCTTCCACTACAAGGAGCATCCAATAGTATTTTATCAAAGGAAAACATATCACTCAATCGCCTTGCATCTTCTATCATAACATTAATATGCTCCGCACCTTGCTTATTTAAATTATACTTTAACCTTTCTGCTCTTATCTTATTTTTTTCACAAGCAGTAATTAAAGCTTTATTATTAGACAAACTTGCCATCTCAGTTGTTTTGCCTCCAGGTGCAGCTGCCATATCTAATATGTTTTCACCTTCTTTTGGCTCAACTATAATTGGTGGTATCATTGAAGACAAACTCTGTAAATAAATCTCTCCGTTATCATACATATCCATTTGTTTTATATCATTTTCTATACCATCTTCTATTATGATTGCTTCATTATACCAAGCTACTTTGCTATATTGTATTTCTTTATTTTTCAACTTCTCTTCAACTTCAAAAACACTACTTTTTATATTATTAACTCTTAATGTTGTTTTTCGATTTTTAGCATAGCCTTCTAATATTTTTCTTCCTATATTTTCCCCATATTCATCTAATATTTTCTGTTTTAAAAATTCTGGTATTCCCACCTTTTTTATTTCTCCTTAATTTATATCATACTTTTTTTATATCATATAGAAAAGAATCCTGCAACTCAAAAATTTATGGGCGATTAACTATCGCCCATATTCTTCTATCAATCCACTTGCAAATTATTATCTTCTACATAAATTTTTTTGTATTTGTTTTAGTTCTCTAACTCCTTCACTTTTTTCTCTTATTATTGTTTCTGCAACACTCTTTAATCGTGGATCAATACAATATTTTAATAAATTGTTACACATTTCAATTGCACCTTCGTGATGCGGAATCATTTCATTAACAAAATTTAAATTTATATTTATACATCTAGGACTATTTTTCATTCTTGAAATCATATTTTTAGTTATAGATAAATATCTTTCCATATAACATTGAACATCTCTTTGAGAATTTGTAAAACCTAAAGTTGTATTTTTAATTTCTCTCATTTGTTCTATTCCTCTAGTTTGCATTCTAATTATTCCATTTGCTATCTCTTGTAAAGCTGGATAACGTGTATATTCTAATAAATTTTGGCACATATATATAGCCGCCTGATGATGTGGTATCATACATTCTATAAAATCGATTGTTATATTGTTAATTATGTTTTGTGATAACATTTCATTTGCCATTTGGCATAAAATCTTATCAAATTCAAATAAGTACTTTCTTGTCCTTGATACATCTTGACATCTCATAAATTCACCCCCTATATAAATCATATAGTTTTTTTCTAAAAATGTTACTATTTACCATTCATGTATATTTTTATAATTTATGGAAATACTATTTTTAGATGGTAAAAATGTGAACAATTGGTTCAATCTTTCCCATACTTCTCTGTATTAAGAAAGGAATGATAATTATTATGACTGGTAAAGAACTTTTATACATTGAAGATGCTTTAGGACATGAAACTTTTATGAAATCATGTAGCCAAAAGGCTTCTGCTCAATTAACAGATCCTGCTCTTTCTGCTTATGTAAAAGAATTAGAGCAAAAACATTCAGACTTATTTAATAAGTTTTTTAATTTATTATAATGGAGGGTTTTATGGAAGACAAAGATTTAATGGAAAAAGAATTATTAATTATAAAAGGAGTTTGTGATTTATATCTTCATGGAACTATAGAATCAACATCACAAGACGTTCATACTACTTTTAAAGATGCACTAAATGAGTCATTAAATATTCAAAACAAAATATATAATTTAATGGCTGAAAAAGGTTGGTATAAAACTGAAAATGTTGAACAAACAAAAATTGATACTGTAAAGCAAAAATTTGCATCAAAACAATAAAAAGCTAATATTCAAGCCATACAATATTGTTTTTTTATAGCTTTGCTGTCGCAACTTACGAAAAAAATAATTATTTGTAAGTTGCTTCAATCGCACTCGGCTGAAAACAGCCTCGTTTGGTCGCTGCGCAGCTATAAAAAAACAATATTGTATGGCTCTTAATATATTAATAGGAAAATTTTTCTATAATTCAAATTGAGAATTGTATAATTCTGCATAACTTCCTTGCTTTAACATTAACTCTTCATGATTTCCCTGTTCTATTATATTTCCATCTCTAACAACTAATATTAAATCTGCATTTTTTATAGTAGATAATCTGTGTGCTATGATAAATGAAGTTTTTCCTTCTGTTAATTTATCCATTGCCTTTTGTACTAATTCTTCTGTTCTAGTATCTACATTTGAAGTTGCTTCATCTAATATTAAGAATGGCGTTTTTTGTAACATTGCTCTTGCAATTGTAAGTAATTGTTTTTGCCCTGATGATATAGTATCATTATCTAACAAACTTGCATTATATCCATCTGGTAATGTTTTTATAAAATGATCCAAGCCTACAACCTCACAAACTTCTTGAACTTCTTTATCGGTTACTCCTTCTTTATTATAAATTATATTTTCTTTTATTGTTCCATTGAACAACCAAGTATCTTGCAATACCATAGTAAATAATTCATGAATATTTTCCCTTGTTAATTCTTTTGTAGATATTCCATCTATTTTTATATCTCCATCTGTTAAATCATAGAATTTCATAAGAAGGTTTACAATTGTTGTTTTACCCGCTCCTGTAGGTCCAACAATTGCTACTTTCTGTCCTGGTTTTGCTACTGCACTAAAGTTTTTAATTGTTGGTTTATTGTTGTTATCATATTGAAATACAACATTTTGAAATTCTATTTTTCCCTTTACTTTATCTAATTCTAATTTTTTTGTTAAATTATCTTGGTTTGACATTTCCTTTTCGTCTATAAATTCAAATACTCTTTCTGATGCTGCTGCAGTTGATTGAAGTGATGTCATTGCTTGTGCCATTTGCGAAAGTGGTGATGTAAATAGTCTTACATAAGTGATAAATGCAACTATAACACCAAAAGTTATTATATCATTCATTGTAAGTAGTGCTCCCACTATACATACTGCAACATATCCAAAGTTTCCTATAAAGTTCATTAAAGGTGACATTAAGCCTGATAAAAATTGACTTTTTCTATTTGCTTCATATACATTTTTATTTAACTCATCAAACTTTTCGTCTGACTGTTTTTTTCCATTATATACTTTTACTACATTTAAACCTGAATAAATCTCTTCTATATGTCCATTTAATTTACCTAATTCTACTTGTCTAGCAACAAAGTATTTTTGTGATTTGCTTAAAATTAAAAACATAAATACAAAACCAATTAAACTTGCAACAATAGCAGTAATTGCCATAATCCAACTAGTATAAAACATCATAATAATTGTACCAACAAATAGTGTTACACTACTTACTAAACTAGCTAAAGATTGATTCATACTTTGAGCAATTGTATCAACATCATTTGTTACCCTAGATAAAATATCTCCTGTTGAATGCTTATCAAAATATCTAAGTGGTAATTTGTTTATTTTAGTTGAAATCCTGCTTCTTAGTTTTTTTGCAAATTTATTAGCAACATCTGTCATTAAGATAGATTGAATAAAAGTAAATACTGCACTTGCCACATATAAAGCTACTAAAAATAAAGCTATTTTCTTTATTTCATTCATATCCATAAAAGGCTTAATTACTTTCTGCACATTTGATGGCATTTGATCTATTTTTTTATATAATTCTTCTGGCTTAGTATTTTCATTTATATCTTTCATGATTTTTAAAACTTCTTGTTGTTCTTCAATACTAATTGTAGTTCCATCAATTTCTATATTAGCCATATTTCCAGAATTTAAATTAGCAGTTATACTGTTTGTTAATATACTTAGATTCTCTTTATTTACCACCAACCCTTCTGATATTTCATCTGTCAATGCTGATAATTTGTCTGGTGCAATAATAGAAAAGACAGAGCCCATAACCGCAAGTACTAATGCTATAATAATTAATATTTTAAATGCTTTTAATTCTTTAAAAAGTCTTTTTATAGCTTGTTTAAAATTTTTAGGTTTTTCTATATTTCTTCCTCTTCCCATTCTTGGAGGTATTCTTGTTTGTTGTTTACTACTCATTTTCCAATTCCTCCTTTGATAATTGTGATAAAGCTATTTGTTTGTATACATCACAAGATTGTAATAATTCCTTATGAGATCCTTGCCCTACACATTTTCCATCATCTAATACTAATATTTTATCTGCATGCATTATTGTTCCTATTCTTTGTGCTACAATCAAAGTAGTTGCATCTTTGGTATACTTTTTCAATTCTTTTCTAAGAACACTATCTGTCTTATAATCTAATGCAGAAAAACTATCATCAAATATATATATTTCTGGATTTCTTGCAATAGCTCTTGCAATTGATAATCTTTGTTTTTGACCTCCTGATACATTAGTTCCTCCCTCTGCCATCAGTGTTTCATAGCCATTCTCCATCTTTTCAACAAAATCTTTGCCTTGTGCTACCTCTATTGCTTTTTTTATCTCTTCCTCTGATGCTTTTGGTTTTCCATTATCTCCATATGATACATTATTTGATACTGTATCACTGAAAATTACTGCTCTTTGTGATACATAACCAATTTTATTATGTAAAAATTCTTGAGTATACTCTTTTACATTTACTCCATCAACTAATATCTCGCCCTCTGTTGCATCATAAAATCTTGGTATTAAATTAATTAATGTAGATTTTCCTGAACCTGTAGAACCAATGAAAGCAACTGTATCGCCTTTGTTAGCTTTAAAAGATATATCTTTTATCACATATTCATCTCCATCAGGATATTTAAATGATACATTTTTAAATTCTACTGTTCCTTTTTCTTTAGTAATATCTTTATCTGCTTTTCCATCTTTTACTGTTATATCTGTATCTAAAACTTCATTTATACGATTGCTTGAAACTTGTGCTCTTGGTAACATCATAAATATCATTGCTAACATTAAGAAAGACATTATTACTTGCATAGCATAAGAACTAAATACAACCATATCACCAAAAATTAATAATTTATCTACCATTAGAGCATCTTTAATTAAATTTGCCCCTATAAAATAAATTCCAAGTGGTAGAAAATACATAACTAGATACATTGTTGGTGATAATATAGAAAACACCTTTTGATTAAATAACTGCTGTCTTGTAAGTTTTCCGTTTACTTCTTCAAACTTATTCTCTTGAAATTGTTCTGCATTAAAAGCTCTTACTACTCTTATTCCTGTTAAATTCTCACGAGTAACTCCATTTATTTTATCTATCAATTTTTGTACAATCTTAAATCTAGGCATTACTATAACCATTAGTATTACAATTACTCCTAATAAAATAGCCACACCTGCAGCAGTTAGAGCACTCCATTGCCAGTTCTTATTTAAAATCTTTGTTACTGCCCAAACAGCTGTAATAGGTGCTTTTATCATTAATTGCAATCCCATTGCTATAAACATTTGTATTTGAGTAATGTCATTAGTTGTTCTTGTAATCAAGCTACTAGTTGAAAAATTTTTTATTTCATTTATAGCTAAATTCTCTACCTTATCAAATAACTTTTTTCTAATTTGCATTGAAAAAGTAGCTGAAGTATTTGAAATTATATATCCTACAATAATACTATCTACTAAACTTCCTAATGCACACAATAACATGTATGCCCCATTCCTTACAATATCACTCATCTGACTACCTTCTGTTTGTACTAATACTGTAATTTCAGACATATAATCTGGCATTTTCAATTCAAGCCAAACTTGCCCAAAAATTAAAACAAAGCAGAAAGCAATTGTTATTAATTCTTTTTTAGTTAAATTCCTTAATAATTTTATCATCTTATCGTCCTTTCTTTTTACGTAATTCTAAAATAAAACTCTTCTGTTGTTTATTTCTTTGTTTCTTTAATGTTATTTTTCATTTTTTCAATAACTATTAAAAAAGTATTTAATTCTTCCTCAGAAATATCTTTTATTACAACTTTTTCTAATTCCTCCATTCTTTTTATACCTGCCAAAAATATCTTTTTAGCATTCTCGTTTAAAATTATTTTCTTAGTTCTTGAATCTTCAGAATTTGTGACTCTCTCAATTAGTTGATTTTTCTCCATTGTTTGTAATACTCCTGAAACAGTTGCTCTTCTAAGTTTTAATACATCTTCTAAATCTTTCTGATTAATATCTTCATTTATATGTTGCAAAATATATTCTATTATTTGCATTTGTGTAGGAGTTGGTTTATTTTTTGGTAATTCACATTCTATACATTCTTTATCATTCAAAAATTTTCTTAATATTTGTTTTTCCAAACTTCTTATTTGGTATAAAATTTTTTGATTTTCCATAATCCCTCCTTTTTTGTAAGCAACCTTACAATATTTTACTCTCAGTATTACATTTTGTCAAGTGCCTTACAAAAAAATAACATAAATAGAGGCTATACAAAATTTTTTTTGCTAGCCTCCTATTTACATTTTTTAAATTCCCATTATTGTTACTGCTATTTTAAAATATATTAAAACTGAACATGAGTCTAGAATTGTTGTAATTAAAGGTGCTGCCATAATTGCTGGATCTAGTTTTAGTTTTTTTGCAATCATAGGCAATGAACATCCTAAAAATTTTGCCAATATAACGGTTAGAATCAGAGTTAACCCCACTACTATCGCTATTTGAACATCATTATATTGAACTACTATCCTAATTCCATTTGCTATTGATAATAATATTCCCACAATAACTGAAATTCTAATTTCTTTCCAAACTGCTTTAAAATAATCTTTTAATTTTATTTCATCTGTTGCCATACCACGTATAATCATTGTTGAACTTTGAGAACCACAATTTCCTCCAGTTCCCATAATTACAGGCACAAATGCTACTAATAGTGGTAATGCAGCAAAAGCTTCTTCATAGTGTATTATTATCGAACCAGTAATACTTGAAGAAATCATTAAAAGTAAAAGCCATAAAATTCTGTTCTTTGCATGTTTAAATATAGAAGTCTTAAAATAAGAATCTTCACTAGGTGTAATACCTGCCATAATCTCAAAATCCTCTGTATTCTCTTCTTGCAATACATCAATAGCATCATCTACTGTTACAATTCCAACTAATCTATCTTCTTTATCTACAACTGGCAAAGCAATAAAATCATATTTATCAAACTTCTTTACTACCTCTTCTTGATCATCTAAAGTATTTACTGTTACTATATTTGTTTCCATTATATCTTTTATCACTACATCTGGCTGTGCTATTAGTAAGTCTTTAACTCCAACTATACCAACAATTTTTCTTCTTGTATCTAATACATAACAAGTATAAACAGTTTCTTTATCCAATGCAATTTTTCTAATTTTAGTAAAAGCCTCATCCACTGTCATATTCATTTTTAAATCTACAAACTCAGTAGTCATTATGCTTCCAGCAGAATCTTCTGGATAATTTAACAACTCATTTATTAATTTTCTATCTTTTTGATTTACACCATTTAAAATCCTTTTAACAACATTAGATGGCATTTCCTCAATCAAATCTACTGTATCATCCATGTATAATTCATCTACTATGTTTTTTAATTCTTTATCTGTTAATAAGTTTATCAAGTCTTCTTGCAAATCTGGTTCCATATAAGAAAAGACTTCTGCAGCTTCATCTTTCGACAGTAATCTAAATACAAGTATCATATCTTCTTTTGATAACTCTTCAAACATTATAGATATATCTTGACTATTTAACTTGTCTATATAATCATGCAAATTAGAATATTGCTTATTTTCTAGCAATTCCACAACTTGCTCTTTTAACTGCATTATCTCTTCTTTCATTTTCTACTCCTTTCTCACCAGAACACTCTTACCTATCTATTCCTCCAAGCTTAATGTATCCTGATTCATCTTTCAAAGCTTCCCATATTTCTTTTATCTTCCTTTTTCCTTTCTGATACATTCTAGGGAAATGTTTTTTACTAAACGTTTTAATTTTTATATTTACATTTTGTGTAACTTCCGAAATTTTTCTTTTAACATCTTGAGATACTTCTAAACCTTTTAAGAAAGCTTCTCTTCCTTTGCTTTCCTTCATTTTATCTTCTGTTCCATATTTTAACAATTCAGAAAACTCTTTTGGTGGTACTGTTCTACTCAAACTTTCTAACTCATATGATGCAAATATTAAGCTCTTTGCTTCACCACTTCTTAAATAATTAAAATTCAAATCCACTGAACCTCTAACAAAAGGCAATGGTATTTTGTCTGACCATTTATCCAGCCTTACCCTATCTAAAGCATCAGCATCTTTTATTATTTTAAATAATTGATTTACTTGACTCAATTTATCATCTTGAATATTATATTTTTGAGATAAGTTATCAAATTCTTCATCTTTTTTAGTTTCATGACCTTCTATAAGTAATTTTAATATATTCATATCTTCTTCTGTATAATTTTGTCCATTTAGGTATGTTAAATTCATATTATTTAATTTTTTAACACTTCTTTTTGCATGTGGACCCAAATCGAATGCTATTCCACCTACTACTCTTCCTAAATCATGATAATACGATGCTGTAATTATCATATCTTTTATTTTTCCATCTTTATCATTTTCTAGTAATCCCTGTTTTTGAGCTATTCTCAAAGCCAACATTGCAACTCTATTATTATGCTTTAAACCATGCAAACCACTTGTCGGAATTTTTGATAAATCCATACTTTTAATTTTCTTCTGCAAAAACTCTCCTACTTCACTTCCATTTATTTCAGAAAGCAATCGACTCACTGGTTCTTGTTGAATTCCTTCTTCTACCATTATTTTTCCAGCATATTTAGTTACTTTTTGCACTCTTTTATCTGGATTAGTTGTATTAAAAGCACTATTTTCTAATTGATTCTGCACTATTTCTTCCCTCGTTGCAATTAACTGTGGAGTTCTACTCCTTCTACTTATAATACCTTTTATATTTTCTCTAAGATTTTCAAACAAAGTTTTCGTTTCATATTTTGCATCCATTGAATATTTATTCATCTGTATATTTGCTTTTCTTTGCAAATAATTTGGATTTTGTATATTATATCCTATCTCTTCAGCTCTTCGCCTAACTACATCTAAATAATCCTCTTTTGGAATATATTTTCCCTGCTCATCAAAATCTCTTTCTTCTAGAACTCTTGGCATTATTGTATATTCATTTTTATTATAATCATATATAGGATTACCTTTTTCATCTCTTTTTAAGTCAAATCCTACCTTTACCCCTCTTGTTCTATCTATAGGAAGCATATATGCACCATCTATTATTATTGCTGAGTCAGATAAGGGTCTTATACTCCATCCTCTTGTATCTTCTTCTTTTGGAGAAATCTCTATAGCATTTAAAACTGCATCTGGTTTAAGAAAAACTAAATCTGCATCACTAATATTTTTTATTAAGTTTTCTAAAGAAGGCATTCCTAGAAAAGCATTTACACATTTTTTTCCATAACTGCCTAATGTTTTTAGTAAACCTTTTCCTGCTTTAATATACCCACTCTGCATAATCTTTTCCACAGCTTCCTCACTAGTAAAATGATATATCTTCTCATCTACTGCTTTTTGTTTAGTAGCCTTTGTCATTTTTTCCCTATAAAACTTTGCTGGTGTTGCAAACAAAACAGCTGGCACCCAAAACATACCATTAGCGATTCTTATAAATTGCCTTTTAATATTTTTCTCTGCCTTATCCCATTCTTCTTCTAACTCGTTATGTTTGTCCATCTTTACCTCTCTATTCTTTAGTTATCTATCTCTATTATATTCCCCCCAGCAGCTTTTTGTAATCTATTTATAATCGCCTTTCCAATTTTTTTATTCATTGGACATTGTACAAAAATTTTTTTAACATCTGTCTCATCAAATTCTCTTAATAATCTAAATAATCTATTAGCATTACTTTGCAAATTAGAATAGCTTCCAAAGTTTAACACAAAATTATGCTCAGTAAACAAACTAGCATATTCTTCAAAACAAATAATTCCATCATCTTTATTAGAATTATTTGCTATCCATTCTGCAGTTTTATATGGTTCACCAGTTACTACTGTTACTGGAGCATTTGGGGCATAATGTCTATATTTCATTCCTGGTGCTTTCGGAATTTCATTTTCTCCTGTTTTAGTCAATTCTTCCTCATATACAAGATCAGGTACTACCTCTAACAACTCTTCTACAGGAATAGCTCCCAATCTTAAAATTACCATAGGTTCTGATGTAGCATCAATAATAGTAGATTCTAATCCGAACTCACAATCTCCACCATCTATAATTAAAGGAACTCTGCCATTTAAATCTTTAACACAATGTTTTGCAGAGGTAGTTGAAGGTTTTCCAGACAAATTAGCCGACGGTGCAACAAGAGGCTCTCCTACTTCCTTAATAATAGCATTTGCAACTGGATGAGATGGAAACCTTACCGCAACAGTATCTAATCCAGCTGTTACAGTATCAGATACACATGATTTTCTTTTTAATATTATAGTAAGTGGTCCTGGCCAAAATTTCTTTGCCAATTCTTTTGCTTTTTCTGGAAACTCACTGCATATTTCATCAACTTGCTCTATTGAACTTATATGTGCTATTAAAGGATTATCTTGTGGACGCCCTTTAGCTATAAAAATTTTTTTAATTGCCTCTTCATAAAAAATACTTCCAGCTAAACCATACACTGTTTCTGTTGGAATTGCAACAACATCTCCTGCTTTTATAACTCTAGCAGCTTCTATAATATTATTATAATCTTTTTCTATACTATCTACTTCTAATACTCGTGTTTCCATTTTCATCTTTCTTTCTTATATTTTAAAAGCTATCCATTCATTATTATTTATCTTGCCCCACCATTTCCCTTTGGACCTTTGTTATATTTTGATGGATCAGCACTATAAAATTTTCCGCTATGTATAAATCCAACATACTTATTGCCTGCAAAAATCGGTTGATCTCCATCTTGAAAACTTTTGTAAAATCTTGTTCCTTCTCTTTGTTTATATTCAATTTTTGCTGTATAATTGGTTGGTTTTTTAAATTTATATTTGTTTTCTTCTTCGTTTACTTGCTCAACCTCATATTCATCAACTTCATATCCTGACCCTAAAGCTATTGACTTTATTGCTTCTGCTAATGTAGTCTTCTCACCTCTATACTGTACTTCTTGTTGATTCACATCTTTACAATATGCAATACTTCTTTGATATTTTCCTTCTCCTACTTTTATTCTTGTCATATAAATTGCTTTTTTCAAATACAATAATTCAGTAATAGGATCTCTACCCACTCCATGTTCATATTTCCATCCAGGATATTTCTCTAATTCTTTTAAAGCAACTAAAGCATGTAAATCATCATCCGCCACAGGTATCTCCTCACCATCAACCAAAAAACCTCTAAAATCGTCAACAGTTGCTTTTAACAATGCCATCATTTGTTCCTTTACTTTTTCTTCCATATATTTTCCCCCTAAAATTCTTTTATTTCTCACAAATATATGATTATTATACCATACATTATTATTTTGTGCCACATTATTAATTTTTAATAATGAATTTCTATTTATAGAGAATTTCTATGTTTTTTCGTAGCGAGCTTGTGTGGGGACCGACTAGCTAGAAACAGTTAAGAAAATATCGAAGCAATCGCTAGCGAAATTGCGAGAATATTTTCTATACAGTTTCTACTAGTTGGGACGAGCAAGAAAAAAGCATAGAAATTCTAGATAATTATATTAACATCTCTACCGTTTTTTGTTGTTCGGGTCGTCGGGGACGCCGACCCCTACAGCCTGTTACAGCGTCAGTATGCCTGCTGGACGCCGACCCCTACAGATGTACAATACATTAATTGTTCATTAAATTATATTTAAGTGCTCTAACAATATTTTCGTTCCTATTAGAATCAAAATTACTCCCCCAACTAATTCTGCTTTCTTTTCATATTTATCCCCAAATATATTTCCTATTTTTACACCTATAATAGACAACACAAAAGTTATTATTCCTATAAAAAAAACTGGTAAGACTATATTTGTATTTAGAAAAGCTAGTGTTATTCCAACTGCTAATGCATCAATACTTGTTGCAACTGCTAATACTAGCATAACCTTTACTCCAACATTGCTATTATATGATATCTCCTCATCTTTATTTAATGTTTCTAGAATCATCTTTCCACCTATAATTAAAAGAAGTATAAAAGCAATCCAATGATCAATTTGAGTAATTTTGCTTTCAAATCCAACGCCTAATACATATCCTATTAATGGCATCAGAGCTTGAAATCCTCCAAAATATAATCCAATAATTACTGCATTTTTCCAATTCATTTTCTTCATAGCTAAACCTTTACAAATAGCCACAGAAAAAGCATCCATTGCTAATCCAATACTTATTGCTATAATCTCAATTATTCCCATGTAAATCTCCTCTTTTATAACATTAATGGGGCAATAAAAATTGTCCCATTAAATTTTTTGAATATTATTAGATTACTTTTGTTCCTTTACTTCCTTTTAATCCATTAAGGTTTATTCCTTCTAATATTTTTGTATCAAATGAGTATGTAATACTTTTTTCCTCTCTATCTCTCTTTAAAGCTGAACTTATTACTTTATCTAATAATTCTGAATAGTTAACATTTATTGGTTCCCATAGATAAAAACTTAATGAACCAGGAATTGTATTTATTTCATTTACCCAAATTTCATTAGTTTTATAATCCATTATAAAATCTATTCTTGATACTCCATTACATCCTAATACTTTAAAAGTATCAACTGCTAATTTTCTAATTTTTTCTCTTGTTTCTGCTGAAATATCTGCTGGTATTTTTCTTTGCAAACTTGCCATACCTTTACTTCCAGTCTTTTTACTTCCTCCAATATACTTATCTTCATAGCTTAAGATTTCATCTGTACTTATTGGCTCTTCACATTCTGAAGCATTTGCCTCCTCATAATCACCCACTACAGAACAATTAATTTCTTTTAGATTAGTAATAGCCTTTTCTATTAGTATATTCATTGCAAATTGAAAAGCATAATCAACCGCTTCTTGAAGTTCTTCTTTATTTCTTGCTACTTTTATTCCAACACTAGAACCTAAATTTATTGGTTTTACAATTACTGGATAATCAATCTTCTCTTCTACTCTTTTTATTATATCATCACAATTTGTAGTGTATTCATTCATATTAAATCTCAAACAATCTAGTACAGGTATATTATTATCCTTTAAAACAGTTTTCATCACATATTTATCCATTCCTATTGCAGAAGATAATACATCTGGTCCAACGAAAGGTATACCTAATGTTTTAAAATATCCTTGAAGTGCTCCATCTTCAACATTTGTTCCATGTACAATTGGAAATGCAATATCTATATAATCATACTCATTTTTTCCAAATTTTTTTAATGGATATTTTACAATATCAACTCTATCTTTGTTAGGAACTAAAATTACTCTTTGACTTTCTTCTATTAGTTTTTTTAAGTGTCTATATTCTTCTACTTTAGCTATCTTTTCTCCTACATACATTTCATTTTCTCTAGTAATATATATAGGAATAACATCATATTTTTCTTTATTCAAATTATTTATGGCTTGAATTGCTGATATAATTGATACTTCGTGTTCAACACTTCTTCCTCCAAAGAAAACTCCTAATTTTATTTTCATGTATATCACTCCTTTACTAATAATTATCTGGTAAATCATTTTCTAATAAAATAATTTTTTCTTTTCCATACTCTCCAAGTTCATTTGCTTTTGCCATTGCCTCATCTAACGAATCAACAACAAATAATTTATTCTTATCAAAATTTTTTGCTTCTATACCATCTTTTATTGGCTTTGTTTGTTCTTTTCCAACTAATACTATATAATCACATTTTTGAGTTGCATATTCTCCAAATTCAAAATTGCATTTATATTGTTTTTCTCCTAATTCAATCATTCCTGGTGTTATTAATATTCTAGTTCCATCAAATGAATGTAAAACATTAAGTGCAGCTCGTGCTCCTGCTGGATTTGAATTATATGCATCATCTATTATGGTATTATTTCCTCTTTTTATAATTTGAAGTCTGTGCTCTGCCGTTTCTAATAACCTTACTTTTGATTTAATCTTCTCAGTTTCTACACCTAATTCTTTAGCTAATGCTAATGCTCCTGTAATATTTATAACATTGTGTTCACCTAATAATTTTGATGAAAACTCTTTTTCTTCTCCGTCTAATATCATTTTGAAACTTAAACCATTTGATGTATTTTTTATATCATACGAATTGTATTTGTATTCTTTATTATTTGTTCCATAATATATGTAATTATCCTTTTTTTCTTTTTGCTTAATATACTCATTATCTGCATTTAAAAACACTAAGCCATCTTCTGGAATACTATCTGCTAACTCAAATTTAGTATTAATTATATTTTCTATAGACTTAAAACTTTCCAAATGTTGTTCTCCAATTGATGTTATTATTCCATATTTTGGCTTTACCAAATCACATATTTCTTTAATATCTCCTTTTTTAGTTGCCCCCATTTCACATACAAACACTTCATGTGTAGCTTTTAGATTTTCTCTTATAGTTCTTACAACACCTAAGGTTGTATTGAAATTTTGAGGTGTTATTAAAACATTATATTTACTAGATAAAATCTTGCCTAAAAAAGTTTTCATTGTAGTTTTACCATAACTTCCTGTTACACCTATTACGATTAAGTTTGGCATACTTTCTAACTTCTTTTTAGCATCTTTAATATATCCTTTTGTTATTAAATTATTTACTGGCATATTTATATAATTTGCAATTAAAACTTCGATAGGTAACAATAGATTTAATATTGCCATTGCAATAATGTATTTATATCCAAATATTATTTTTGTTATTGCTATTAGAATTATTGATATTACATTTATAGTTAATAGTAATCTCTTCATTCTATTTGTATATGCAAATGGTTTTTTTGCTTTTTTAGGTTTATTTATAAATGCCATCAATAGAAATAATGATATTACTAATATTTGAATAACCGTTTTCTCTATTGCCAAAAACAATATTGGAATCATGGATACACTTCTAAATAATAATTTTCCAATGTTCTTTTTTATCCATTTTATATGCTCCTTAATCTTATAATAATTTAATTGGAACATATGAAGATTATATATAGTATATAAAAAATAACTTATATAAAAAGCTATTAGTGTTATAATAAAAATCACCATTTTTATAAAACTCCCCTTTAATTTTTCTTTTTTTAACCCTTATTTAAAAAAAGAGTTTAGAACTTTGTTTATTAATATTGGCTGTTCAAGGAATGAAAAATGACCTGCTCCTTGTACTGTTACTAATCCTGCATCTTTTATTAGAGATTCCATTTTCTTTGCATCCTCTATAGGAGTTGCTGTATCTTTATCTCCCCAAATTAAAAGTGTTGATTGCTTTATATTGGGCAATAAATCTGTTAAGTCCTCATTTACTGTCTTTACCAATGTATCTCTCATAATAGGTGTAGCGTTTCTATAATCTTCAGATCCAAATTTTTTCTTAATATTATTTAATAAGTTTGGAAAAATTTTCGAAACAATTTTATTTCCTACTAATATTTTTAATACTTTATATACTTTTGTTTTCATAGAAGTTTTTTTGCTCTTTTCTGGCTTTATTCCCGCACTATCCACTAAAACTAATTTATCTACTTTAAATTTCAAATTTTCTCTATTTACTAATTTTATAATTACTCTGCCACCAAAAGAATGTCCTAATATGCTTAATTCTTTTATATTCATTTTTTCTATAAACTCAATTACAAAGTCTACATATCTATCTACATCCCATGCCTCTTTTGGTTCATCTGTTCCACCAAATCCCGGCAAATCTATTGCATATACTTTATTATTTTTCGATAAGTTCTCTATTATTGCTCCAAATAAGTCTAATTTAGCCCCCCAACCATGAAGCAATAATATATTTTTTCCTTCGCCTTTTACTATATAATTTGTATTAATATCTTGTATTTTTATATTCAAAAGTCTCATCCTTTATTGAATAAATTTAAAATGAAATAAAATCTTATTTTCATTATTTGTAATTCTAGCACATTAAAGTTTTATTTTCAATAGAAACATTAAAAGTAAAAAAGTACCAAGTTATACTTGATACTTTATATATATTAATTATTTTTTTAATTATTCATTAGGTGTTGGTTCTTCTTTTGGTTCTGCTTTTACTGCTTCTTCAACCTTATCTTCTGGTTTGTATAGTAATGGATATGCAACTAATGCTGCTGATCCTAATACTACAAAAACAAGTCCTAAACCTATTGAAAATTTAGCTTCTAGATAATAACCTTTCATACTATCTAATCTCTCATTAACTTCTTTATATTCCATGTCTGCATCATCTGCGAATCCTGCTTTTAAAGGCATTTTCCATGTTGCTACCATAATAACAAGGATTATAATAGCTGGTAAGCAAACTACTTTTAGATTTTTTAATTTGCTCCAAAAGCTTATTTTTTGTATTTTTTCTGCTGGAACTTTTTTCTCTATAAAGTCTATAAAAACTAAACATGTGGCAATAACTGCTAATATTAACATTACATATCCGCCCCAATAGTTCATAGATGTTTCTTCTATTGTATAAGATTTAGCCAAACTGTTTACACTATCTATTTCAGAGTCAATACGCTTACTAATTTCTTCATCGCTTAACCAGCTTCCTGCTGATTCTTTAATAGATGTTTTAATTTTGTCTTTATCAACTTTAAAACTTAACTTTCCAACATTGAAAAATAATCCAAGTATTACTAATACAATACCAATTATGGCAAGAATTTTAGTTGTTTTAACTTTAGATTTTACTGTGTTTAAAACATTTTCCATCTTTTACTCCTCCTTAAATTTTATAAAAAAGCGAATTGACAAATTTTAAATAACTTGGTATTGAATTTTGTACCATTCGCAAATTTATTATCGGTGCTTTTCTCTTAATATAAAGAAAAAATTCCTACAATATAAAATAGTATATCTGAAAAAAAATCGTTTGTCAATAATTAATATTGTCTTCCCCAAACCACCATTTTATTAGCTTTTTTCCCACAACATACACATTTATCTCCTAAATTTTCTTGCTCAAAAGGCATACATCTTGATTTTGCCGCTGTTAATTCTTTTATTTTTTCTTCACAAGCAACATCACCACACCACATTGTTTTTATAAAACCTTGTTTTTCATTTATTTGTTTTTGAAATTCTTCTAAATTATATGCTATTGTTGTTCTTTCTTCTAAACGTTTTTTACACTCATTATACATATTATTATGAATATCTATTAATAATTTTTCAAGCACTTCGTTTAAATTACTTAACTCTACAGTTTCTTTTTCTCCTGTATCTCTTCTAACTACTACACAAACTCCATTTTCTATATCTCTTGGTCCAAGTTCTATTCTTACAGGCACTCCTCTCATTTCCCAATCATTAAATTTATATCCTGTAGAATAATTATCTCTATCATCTAATTTTATTCTAAAATTTTTCTTTAAATTTTCAAAAACTTCATTTGCTTTTTCCAAAACTCCCTCTTTGTGTTGTGCAATTGGAACTATCACAACTTGAATTGGAGCAACTTTTGGTGGTATTCTTAACCCTCTATTATCTCCATGAGCCATTATTATAGTTCCTATTAGCCTCGTTGTACATCCCCATGAAGTTTGATAAGCATATTCTTCTTTTCCTTCTCTATTTTGAAATTTTATATCAAATGGTTTTGAAAAGTTTTGTCCAAAATAATGAGATGTTGCAGTTTGCAATGCTTTTCCATCATGCATCATTGTTTCTATTGTATATGTTTCTTCTGCTCCTGCGAATTTTTCCTTTTCTGTTTTTATTCCTTTTACAGTTGGAATTGCTAATAAATTTTCAACAACATCATTATATATTTCTAACATTTGCAAAGTCCTTGCTCTTGCCTCTTCTGCTGTTTCATGAAGAGTATGACCTTCTTGCCATAAAAATTCTCTAGAACGTAAAAATGGTCTTGTTTCCATTTCCCATCTAAATACATTACACCATTGATTATATAATATTGGTAAATCTCTCCACGAATTAAGCCATTTTGAATACATTGTTGCTATTATTGTTTCTGATGTTGGTCTTATACAATATTTTTCTTCTAACTTTTTATCTCCTGCTTCAGTAACCCATGCAACTTCTGGTGCAAATCCTTCTACATGGTCTTTTTCTTTTTGAAGCAAACTCTCTGGAATTAATAATGGAAAATATGCATTTTCTACTCCTGTTTCTTTAAACTTTTGATCAGTATATTTTTGTATATTTTCCCATATTGCATATCCATATGGTTTTATTGCTATACACCCTTTTGTATCTGTATAATCAGCTAAATCTGCCTTTATTACTATATCTGTATACCACCTTGCAAAATCATCTTCTATATTTGTTATCTCTTTAACAAAGTCTTCTTTATTTTTTCCCATTTTTATCTCTTCCCTTCAAATAAATTACAAATTATGTTGTTAATTTTCTGTTATACTTTCTTCATTTTCAACCTTCCCATCCCTTGCGGGTTCTGGAGCCTCCATTATGTCATCTATAACTATTTGTTGGTTTTCATCTAACTTATATTTTGGAAGTTCTGGTAATTCATCTAAAGAAGAGAATCCAAATAATTTTAAAAATTCATTGGTAGTTTTATACATTGTTGGTCTTCCTGGAGCATCTGATTTTCCTGCATCCTCTATAATATTGTGTTCTAACAATCTATATATAGTAGCATCTGAATTAACTCCTCTTATTGCATCAATTTCTGCTCTCGTAATTTTTGGATTATATGCAATAATAGCTAGTGTTTCTAATGCTGCCTGTGACAAATTAGGCTTACTCCTTTTATCAACTATAGAATATATATATTCATAGTTTTCTTTTCTAGTAGTAAACTGATATGCATCATTTATTTTTATTATTTCAATTCCTCTTCCTTGTTCATTAAACTCATTTTTCATATTTTCGATAATATTAATAATATCTTCTTTTGGCATTTCTAAAGACATTACTAATTCATTTATTTCTACTGGTCTTCCCACTGAAAAAAGAATTGATTCTATTATTGATTTTGCACTTTTTATTTCCATAAATCTACCTCTCATTTTTAATATATATATTATTACACGATTTTTACCAAGTGTCAACACACATAGAGTATACTACTCCTTATATTTTTCAAATAATATATCATTGAATTTTATACTTGTCTTTTCCTTTTTTGTATGATAATATTAACTTAGTTAGTAATTATATCTTGAAAGGGGTACTATACTATGAATGAAAAAGAGGAACAGAAAAAAATCGAAGTTGTTTCAGGAGATGGTTCAGATTTAGATATTTCTCCTGTTTATGACCATGTAAATGTAAATAGAAATCAACAAAAGCCTAAACATATTATTATACCAAAATCTACTTCTGAAAAAAAAGAAAATTCTGAAGATAAAACTGATAAAGAATCTAATTAATATTTTTATAGAAACGAAAAAAATAACATGTGCCAAAACATGTTATTTTTTTTATGGTAGCGAGAAATGGATTCGAACCATCGACCCACTGGGTATGAACCAGTTGCTCTAGCCAACTGAGCTATCTCGCCATTTATAATTGAACCAGTGATTATTATAATGGTAATTCTAGTTTTTGTCAATAAAAATATTCTAAAATTTTAATATTATTTGTACAACTATTGAAAATATTATAAATGTTAGTATATTAATTCTTTATACTAACATTTATATGTATAACACTTTATATATGATTATTCTCTTTCTCCTCTTCCTTGTTCTTGTTCTTGTTTTCCTTTTGTTGCTTGAGTTCCTTTTGTTGCTGGGGTTTTAGCTGCATATTTTTTAGATAATTTTGCTGTAGCCCTTTCATTTGAAGTATCAAATGCTTTCTCAATATATGCTGTTCCGTCAACAGGTAATTGTTCCTTTTCTTCTGGAGACAATTCCTCGTCTTGTCCATTTCTCATTTCTTCTTCGTTTCTAACTTCCTGAAAACCTTTTTTTAATTTTTCAAAAAATCCCATATATATCTTCTTAAAATTTCTTTTAAGAAATTTTCACCTCTCTATTTAAATTTTTAACATTACACTATTATGGTAACATAAAATGGTAAAAAAGTCAATAATATTGCCATTTTTTTACTTTTCGAATTATAATATTTATTTGAAAATTAATTAAGAAAAATTGTACTAAGTACAATTTTTCTTAATTTTATATTTTATTCATATTCAAATTTAAGTTTTTAATTCATATAATCTTTTAATTTTTTACTTCTACTTGGATGTCTTAATTTTCTTAGAGCTTTTGCTTCTATTTGTCTTATTCTTTCTCTTGTAACTTCAAATACTCTTCCAACTTCTTCTAGAGTTCTTGCTTTTCCATCTTCTAGCCCAAATCTTAGCTTTAATACTTTGGCTTCTCTTGGAGTTAAAGTTTCCATTACTTCTTCTAGTTGTTCTTTTAATAAAGTATATGCAGCAGAATCATGTGGTGCTGGAGAATCTTCGTCTTGTATGAAATCTCCAAGGTGACTATCATCCTCTTCTCCAATTGGAGTTTCTAAAGATACTGGATCTTGAGCAATTTTTTGAATTTCCATTACTTTCTCTACAGGCATTTCCATTTCCTCTGCAATTTCATCTGGACTTGGCTCTCTTCCTAACTTTTGAAGTAAATGTCTAGATGTACGAATTAGTTTATTTATTGTTTCAACCATATGCACAGGTATTCTTATAGTTCTTGCTTGATCTGCTATGGCTCTAGTTATAGCTTGTCTTATCCACCAAGTAGCATATGTGCTAAATTTATATCCCTTAGTATAATCAAATTTTTCTACTGCTTTTATTAAGCCCATATTTCCTTCTTGTATTAAATCTAAAAACAACATTCCTCTTCCAGCATATTTTTTAGCTATACTTACAACCAATCTTAAATTTGATTCTGCTAATTTTTGTTTAGCTTCTTCATCATTTTCCAATACTCTTTTAGCTAGTTCCAATTCCTCATCATAAGTAAGCAAAGGAATTTTTCCGATTTCACGCAAATACATTTTTACTGGGTCATCTACATTAACACCATCAAAATTACTTAAATTTATATCTTCTACTTTTATATCTTCTACTTCTTCTAAGTCTTCTATATCTGGCTCTTCATCCTCTAGTCCATCTTTTAATATATCTACTCCCAATTCTTCAAAAGCATCAAAAACTTTATCTATTTGATCTACATTTGCATCTCCTAATTCAGATGCCAACTCACCATAAGTAATCTTTCCTTGCTTCTTTGCTTTTTCTAAGATTTGCATTACTTTTTCTTGTCCACCTTCTGTTTTTTCTTCTTTTGCTTCATCTGAGCTGTTTTCATTTGATTTTATCGTTTTTTCTTTTTCATTTTTAGATTGTTTTTTATTTACATCTTCAACTATTTCTTCATTCTTTTCTTCAATGAATTCATCATCTTTCTTTGCCTTACTCATAAAATTTATACCTCCCCTAATTCATTTTAGTTAATCTTTTCATGATATCTCTTAATTCATTTTCTAGATTAGCTCTTTCATCATTAGTTAAGTTTTTACTTTCTAATTTTCTTAAAATATCATTTCTTTGGTTTATATTTTTTTCTTTAATATATATTTTTAATATATCATCAACGGCTTTATCAATATCATTAACATCATAATCGTCTGCCATTATGTATGTTATATGGCTTATAATTTTTTCATCATCAAACAAAGACAATGCATTTTTTATATTACCTTTTTCATATTCCTCATATAGCTTCTCTACTATTATTTTATTTCTCTCATCCTTAAAATCAGATGGTAATATAGTATCTTTTATTTTGCTATATATATTGCTCTCTGTATTCATTAAAAGTGAAACTACCATATTCTCTCTTTTTTGTAATCTATCGTCAATATTGTTTTCTTTCTTTTTTATCGCTGTAAAATTTTGTTTTTCTGTTTGTTTTAAAATTCCTCTTCCTTTATTATTTGAATATAGTATTTTATTTATTTGTGCATAAATTGCTTCTTTAGAAATTTTGTATTCATTTGAAATTTTATCTATATAAATTTCTTTTTCTAATTCATTGTTAACTTTAGATAAAATATTAGCTACCTCATTTAAAAACTTAATTTTATCATTAGTATTTGATAAATCTATGTTTTGCTTTAACATTTTAACTTTAAATTCTACTAATGATATGGCCTTTTGAACACATAAATTAAATTTTCCACTACCATATTTTAAAACATATTCATCAGGATCTTTTACTGGTTCATCTAATTGCAATATTCGCACATCATATCCTAGAGCATCCAAAATTTCTAGTCCTCTCATAGTAGCTGCTTGTCCAGCTCCATCAGCATCATAACCAATTATAATTTGCGAAGCATATTTTCTTAGCATTCTCCCTTGTGCTTGAGTAAGCGCAGTTCCTAATGATGCAACAACATTTGTAATACCTCTTTGATATAAAGATATAGCATCCATATACCCTTCTACAATTATAATTTTATCTTGCCCACTTTTTTTAGCTAAATTTAAACCAAATAATTGTCTTCCTTTACTATATACAATGTTTTCTGGTGAATTTATATATTTTGGTTTTGAATCATCTAAAACTCTTCCACCAAAAGCTATAACTCTATCATTTACATCTCTTATAGGTATCATAAGCCTTTTTCTATAACTATCAAAAATCTTACCATTATCTGATTTTTTTACTAAGCTTGATGCAAAAATTTCTTCATCATTATATCCATTTTGCTTTAAAGATTTGTATAGTTCGTCGTAATTTCCTGAATACCCAATCATAAATGATTTTAATGTATTATTATCCATTTTTCGCTTTTTTATGTACTCTTGAGCTAATTTTGATGTTGGTTTATATAAATTTTTATGATAAAACTCTGCTGCAAATTTATTTACTTCATACACTTTAGATTTTAATTTCTGCATTTTGTCTTCTACACCATTATCTAGTGTTGGAAGTGTTATTCCTGCATTTCGTGCTAATATTTCTAAAGTTTCTTTAAAACCAATATTTTCAATTTTGCTTAAAAAATGTATAACATTTCCTCCTGCTCCACATCCAAAGCAATGAAATATTTGCTTGTTTGGGGACACAGAAAAAGAAGGTGATTTTTCAGAATGAAATGGGCATAATCCAAAATAATTGCTTCCACTTCGCTTTAATACTACATATTGAGAGATTATATCTACTATGTCGTTACTGTTTCTAATTTCCTCAATTAACTCATCACTATATCGTATCATTCCTACTTACCTTTCTTTAATATAATATATTATTCGACAGTAATGTTTTAAATCCTTCTTTTAGTGTAAACTACATAATTTTATTATGTCGAATTATCTGAATTTATTTATATTTACATATCCTTATAAAAATTCTTCTAACGTCAAATAAAGAGAATGTTTTTAACATCCTCTTTATCTCATGTTTTTATGTATTTTAGCTATTTGCTGCTGAATCATCAAATGGAATAAATTTATTTACAACACTTGATATTGAATCTATTGGTTGTTCTGAATCCATATTGAATTCTTTGTATGCTTGATTTATCTTGTTATCAATAAGACCTTCCATTTCACTTGTTGGTATTTGCTCTGCTAATACCATTTCACTAACTAAAATTTGTTTTGCATTTGAAAGCATTTTCTTCTCTCCTGTAGAAAGACCTTTACCTTTTTGTTTAAAGCTTAAATTTCTAACTACATCAGCTATTTCATATATGTTTCCACTTTTCATCTTATCCATGTTATCTCTATATCTTTTGTTCCAGTTCAAATCTGTATCAGTTCTATCTTCTTCAAGTATTTCCCATACTTTTGCTGTTTCAGATTTTTGAATAATTTCTCTTACTCCAATAGAATCAGCATTCTTAACTGGTACCATTACCTTTACTTCTCCAGGCATTTTTAAAATATAATATGATTGTTTTTCACCTAGGATATCCTTTTCTTCTATCGCATCAATTACTCCTGCACCATGCATTGGATATACAATATAATCACCTACATTATACAATTTACGTCTCTCCTTTCCTAGCTGTTTGTGGAAAAAAATAATGTATATATAATCTTATTTTTTTGTCCACTAACCATACCCATTATATCATAAAAATTACCAAAAGTCAAAGACTTTGGTAATTTATTTTTAACTTTTATGTTATCTGCTATTATATTTTATTTGCTTGTTGAACCAAATCCCCCTAGTCTTTCCCCTGTTGCTGTGTCATCATCAGTAATTAAGAATTTTTGAAAAATCGCTTGTCCTATTGCATCACCTTTTTTGATTGTTATATCCTCATCCTTTATATTATAAAAAGCAAACATTATATGTCCATCATTATCTTCATTTCCATAATAATCTTTATCAATTACACCTATACTGTTAGATAAAATTAATCCTTTTTTTCCAGGATTAGAACTTCTATTAGCTAATATTAAAACTTCATCATCTTGCATATATGCCTTAATTCCTGTTTTTACTAGAGTTGGTTTCATTCCTTTTTTAAAAGATGGAACTACGCAATCCTCTGCTGCCTCTACATCATAACCTGCAGAATATTTTGTTTTTCTTTTTGGTAAATTTATATTTGAATCTTCAAAACCTTTTGCTACTTCAAAACCACGTTTTCTCTCCATTATTCTTCCTCCTTTTACTATTTCAAATTGTAACACATAATAGAACATTTATCAATAAAAAAATCGTACCCAAGATTTTTCTATTCATAACTTATTTGTATGCATTAAAATGCTACAACTAAGAGATCTAACAAATGCAAAACCCCTTTCCTTTACCTTTTATTTCCTTTGAATGTTTTTTATTTTTATGTTAACATTTAATTATGTGGAGGTGTACATATGTTGTTAAAAAAATTCATTCCAAATTTAAAAGACATAGATAAAAAAGTTATAAAAATTATGAAAATCGGATTAATTATATCTGTTTTGTTAAGCATATTATCTACATTAATTTTATCTGCTTATTTAACTTTTTTCAAATCTATTAATGTGTATTACTTAGGTTTAATGTTATTAAAATTAAGCATTTTATTAGCAACAGCTTTTATGATCGCTGGGATTAGTACAGATAGAATAAAAAAGGAATTGCATTGATTTAATGCAACTCCTTTTTCATTTTATTTATTTAATTCTTCTTTAAACATTTCATTTAGCATTTGAGGATTTGCTTTTCCTCTTGTTTCTTTCATAGCTTGTCCTACTAAGAACCCTAAAGCTTTCTCTTTACCTGATTTATAATCAGCTACAGACTGAGCATTTGCTGCTATTACTTTTAATACTACTTCTTTTATTGCTCCTTCATCAGAAATTTGTACCCAACCTTTTTCTTTAATTATTTCTGATGGCATTTTAGCTGATTCAAACATTTCATCTAATACATCTTTTGCAATCTTTGTACTTATTGTTCCTTTTTCAATTAAAGTAATAAGTTCTGCTAAATTTTCTGCTCCAAATGGAATTTCTTCTGGCTCTAATTCTTTACCATTTAATATTTTAGCAACATCTGACATTAACCAGTTGCTAACTGCCTTTGGATTATTGCAGATTTTAGTTGCTCCTTCAAATAAGTTAGATAAGTATTTAGATGCTGTTAATGCATTTGCTTCTTTTTCTGTTAGCTTGTATTCTTCTACATATCTTACTTTTCTGCTCTCTGGAAGTTCAGGTAAATTCTTTTTTATATTCTCTATGTAGTCTTCTGAAAGTCTTATAGCTACTAAATCTGGATCTGGGAAATATCTATAATCTTGAGCATCTTCTTTATCTCTCATTGAAAATGTCTTGCCTGACACATCATCCCATCTTAAAGTTTCCTGATCTATTTTTCCTCCATTTTCTACTACATCTATTTGTCTTTCAACTTCATATTCAATAGCTCTTACAATTGATCTGAAAGAGTTCATGTTCTTCATCTCTGTTCTTGTTCCATACTCTGTAGCACCTTTTTTTCTTATTGATACGTTTACATCAGCTCTTAAAGATCCTTCTTGCATTTTACAATCTGAAACTTCTATATACTCTAATATTGATTTCAATTTTCTAAGATAACTTTCTGCTTCTTTAGCAGATCTAATATCTGGTTCTGAAACTATTTCTATTAGTGGTACTCCTGCTCTATTTAAATCTACTAAACTTCCTCTACCATATTCATCATGATTTAACTTTCCTGCATCTTCTTCTATATGAATTCTTGTAAGTCTTATTTTCTTTTTTCCATCTTCATTTTCAATTTCAACATATCCTCTTTCACAAAGTGGCTTATCAAACTGAGAAATCTGATATGCTTTTGGAAGATCTGGATAGAAATAATTTTTTCTATCATTCTTACTATCTCTTGATATTTCACAATTTGTAGCTAATCCTGCTTTAACTGCATATTCTACAACTTTTTCATTTAACACTGGAAGAGTTCCTGGCATTGCCATACATATTGGACAACAATGTGTATTAGGTTCTCCACCAAATTCTGTAGGGCAACTACAAAATATTTTTGTTTTTGTAGATAGCTCTGCATGTACTTCAAGTCCAATTACAACTTCATAATCACTTCTTGACATTTATATTTCCTCCTAAATATACATAATTTCTTATTTTTTAAATGTTGGTTTATTCTCTTTAAAATTAGTATTTTGTTCATATGTATAAGCTGCATTTAAAATAGTTTCTTCTGCAAAATGCTTTCCTATTATCTGCATTCCAATTGGCATACCATTGCTATCTACTCCACATGGTACTGATATAGCAGGCACTCCAGCAATGTTTATTGGAACTGTACATATATCTGCTAAATACATTTCTAATGGATTATTTGATTTTTCTCCAATATTAAATGCTACTGTTGGTGCTGTTGGTGTTACTATGACATCATATTTTTCAAAAGCTTTGCTGAATTCATTTTTTACTAATGTTCTAACTTGTTGTGCTTTTTTGTAGTATGCATCATAGTAACCAGAACTTAGCACATATGTTCCAAGTATTATTCTTCTTTTTACTTCTGCTCCGAATCCTTCACTTCTTGAATTTTTATAAATATCTTTTAAATTACTAAACTCTTTAGTTCTATATCCATATCTAATTCCATCAAATCTACCCAAGTTTGAACTTGCTTCTGCACATGCAATTATGTAGTATGTTGCCAAAGCATATTTTGCAACATCCATAGAAAACTCTTCTACTTCAGCGCCTAATTCTTTATATTTAGCTATTGCAGTTTCTAATGCTTTTTTTACCTCCGGATTTATTCCTTCTCCATAGAACTCTTTTGGTACACCTATTTTTAATCCTTTTACATCATTTTTTAAAGCTTTTACATAGTCTTTCTTTTCTATATTTTCTGATGTTGTATCTTTTTCATCATGTCCTGCAATTATATTTAGAAGCATTGCATTATCTCTTACATCTTTTGTTATTGGTCCTATTTGATCTAATGATGATGCAAAAGCAACTAAACCATATCTTGAAATTAGACCATAAGTTGGTTTCATTCCAACTACTCCACAAAAGCTAGATGGTTGTCTAATAGATCCTCCTGTATCTGATCCTAATGCCCATGGTGCCATTCCTGCTGCTACTGCTGCTGCACTTCCACCTGATGATCCTCCAGGTACTCTATTTAAGTCCCATGGATTTGAAGTCTTTTTAAAATATGAATACTCTGTTGATCCTCCCATAGCAAATTCATCCATATTTAACTTTCCTAAATTTATTATTCCTTCATCTTTCAATTTTTCTATAACAGTTGCATCATATGGTGAAACAAAATTCTCTAACATTCTTGATGCACATGTTGTTTTTACTCCTGTAATATTTATATTATCTTTAATTCCAATTGGAATTCCTTTAAAAGATGAATAATCTCCTTCTTCATCTATTTTTTTAGCTTGTTCTAATGCTTCATCACATAAAGTAGTTATAAAAGCTTTTACTTCAGGCTCTTTTTCATTTATTCTATCTACATAAGCTTTAACTATATCTTGAGATGTAATTTCTTTGTTATTCAATTTTTCTTTCAACTCATGTACTGTTAATTCTGTAAGATTCATTATCTTAACTCCTCTCTTTTTTCTATTTCTGAATAAAAATGTGGCCAAGAAAATATTCTTTTTATGCCAGTTTTGCTTAAATCGATATTTCTATTTGTTCTAATATCCATAATGTAGCTAGCTACACCATTTTCATCAATACTTTTACAATTAATAAAACTATCATCTATAAATACATCTATATTTTTCTCTTTTGCAAACTTCCCTTTTTCTGCTATATTGAAATATAACTCATCATATTCTATATTATGATCTTCTAACCATTTAAAGCCAATTTCCATTTCTCCGTGATGTCTAGCTGTTATAATAAAAATTTTGTGTCCTTTTTCTCTTAAAGCTGAAATAGTCTCTCTTGCAAAGCTTCTTATACGTGCATCAGATAAAACATTTTCCATGTTTTTGTTCCAAAAATCTTCTGATTCTTTTTGGCTCCAACCAAATAAATCATCACAATATGATGCATGCTCGCATAAGCCTAAATCATTTACTATAACTGGAGTTCTTTGCAAAGTTTCTACAATGTATTTTTGAGCATATGCATAATATGTTTCTCCATCTGTTATAACATCATCAATATCTATTCCTATGTTCATATATTTTATCATTCCTTATAGTGTAATTATTTTTCAATATTTTAAATAACTTTTGGAATTTTGAACATTCCATCTTCTTGCTCTGGTGCATTTTGCAATAAAATATCTCTGTTTCCAAATTCTTTTATTTCATCTTTTCTAAAAACATTATAATTAGAATTTGCACCTATTGTTTCTTGTACTCCTTCTGTAGATGCTTCATTTACTATATCTGCAAAATTTAATATGTCTTGCAAATTTAATAAATATGATTCTACTTCATCTTCTTTCAAGATTAAATTTGATAATTTTGCAATGTGCAATAACTCTTCTTTACTTACCTTCATGACTATCATCTCCTTTTTGATGTTCCTTATTATATACTTATTTCAATAAAAAAACAAGACTAAAAAGTCCTGTTTTTACACTATTTTAATTGTTTTTCATAAAATTCCAAGAATCCCTACACATGTCCTCCAAAGACTTTTTGTTTTCCCATCCCAACTCATTTTTTGCCTTTGTTGGGTCAGCATAAAACATATCTAAATCCCCTGGTCTTCTATCTGTTATTTTATATGGAATTTTTACATTATTTACTTTTTCAAAAGTATTTATTATTTCTAAAACACTATATCCTTGTCCATTTCCTAGGTTATGTATATATACTCCGCTTCCCTTTTTTTCAAGATATTCTAAAGCCTTTAAATGTCCAACTGCTAGATCTTGAACATGAATATAATCTCTTACTCCTGTACCATCTTTTGTATTATAATCGTTTCCAAAAACTGATACCTCTTTTAATTCTCCTATTGCTACCTTTTGTATATAAGGCATTAAATTATTAGGAATTCCTTGAGGATTTTCTCCTATAATTCCTGATGGATGTGCACCTATTGGATTAAAATATCTTAAGATTGAAATAGACATATTTTTATCAGCATTATATGTATCTTCTAAAATTTCTTCTATCATTGCTTTTGTTTTTCCATATGGATTTGTAGGCACTCCTCTTCCCATTGTTTCAACATACTTTGGATTTCCCGGATTACCATATACTGTTGCAGAAGAACTAAATACTATTTTTTTGCAATTATACTTTCTCATTACTTTTAAAAGTATCAAAGTACCAGTTATGTTATTATAATAATATTCTAATGGTTTTTTTACAGATTCTCCAACAGCTTTTAAACCTGCAAAATGTATAACTGCATCTATTTCATTTTCTTGAAAAACTTGATTTAATTTTTCTTCATCTAATATATCTACTTCATAAAATTTAAAGTCTTTATTTGTTATTTTTTTTATGTTTTCTATTACCTCTGGTCTGCTATTAGAAAAATTATCTACTACAACAATATCTTTTCCTATTTCTAATAGTTCAACTACAGTATGACTTCCAATATATCCTGTTCCACCTGTTACTAATATAGACATATAAAACACTTCCTTTTTTATTTTTTTATCATATCGCATTACTAAGAAATTTGCAAGAGCAACGCGTTATTTGTAATAATTAATAATGAATAGTGAAAAATGAATAATGAATAATAAATGTAGAAAAATTGCATATTTGCAATTTTTTCTCCATAATTATTCACTATTAAATATTCATTATTTATTATTCATTAAATATCCACCAAAATAAGGTCTTCTCCTATGCATTTGATATTTTTCCATGGTATTACTATATCATTATTAGTTGTAAATCTATTTAATAATTTCATACTTCCAGGCACAATAATCGAAGTTATAACTCCTGTTTCAAGATCTGCTGTAACATCTTGCACAAATCCTAATCTTTTTCCATCATTTATATTAATAACCTCTTTATGACTAAAATCTAAACCTTTTGTTCCCATAAATTCTTTTATCCTTTCCTACCAAAAGTGGATTAACAAATTCTAAATAACAAAGTTATTAAGAATTTGTAACATTTGCATAATTTTCTTTCATAGAACAACTTATCTGTAGCTCATTTCATTTCGCACAGCTAAGAAAATTCCTACTATACAAAAAAATACCTTTTTAATATATTATTAAATAGGTATTTTTTTATTCTTATTTTATTCATATAACTTTTTAATCCTCAAAATTGCATCTTTTTCTAATCTAGAGACTTGTGCTTGCGATATTCCTAATTCTTCTGCTACCTCCATTTGAGTTCTTCCATCAAAAAATCTCCTTGCTATTATATTCTTTTCTCTTGCATTTAGTTTTTCTAAAGCTTGTGCTATTGCTAAATTATTAATCCATCTCTCATCTGTATTTCTTGTATCTCTTACCTGATCCATTATATAAAGACTTTCTGTTCCATCATTATATACTGGTTCTTGCAAAGATATTGGATCTTGAATTGCATCTAAACTTATTACTACTTCTTCTTTTTCTACTCCTAATCTTCTTGCAATTTCTTCTATTTTTGGTTCTTTTCCAGTCTCTCTAATTATTTGTTCTTTTGCTTGAAGCACTTTATAAGCCATATCTCTTATAGACCTACTTACTCTTATAGGATTATTATCTCTTAAATGCCTTCTAATTTCACCAATAATCATTGGAACAGCATACGTTGAAAATTGAACATTTTGTGATAAGTCAAACTTATCTATTGCTTTTATCATTCCTACACATCCCACTTGAAATAAGTCATCTGCACTTTCGCCTCTTCCTCCAAAACGCTGAACCACACTCAAAACTAACCTTAAATTTCCATTTATAAATTTTTCTCTCGCTTCTTCATCTCCATTTTTTACTTTTATTAATAATTCATTTTTTTCTTTATTTGATAGTATGGGTAATTTATTAGTATTCACCGAAGCAATCTCTACCCTATTTATCAAAATAAAAACCTCCTATTCAAAAATAATGATATTCTCATTATTTCCAAAATAGGAAGTTTTATGCACATTTGAATATCTGTAACCTTTTATCACTTGATTTTTTTGCTAAAGATGCTATAATAGATTTATTGGAGAGAACACGCTCTCCAACGCTTGTTATGAAATACTAGCAAGTGCCGTTTTTTATACACAAAGGAGGATTGAATTCCTATGATTAAGAACAAGAGACTATATGTTTCTACCAAATGGCGGACTCACTGTTCTGACCCTGCCGAAGCAAGAAGACCTATTGAGCTAACCAACTTTATGCATGGTTTTCAGCAAACCTTTCCCACTGTAAAATTAAGCCATTTCAGGAGCCATAAGCCCGGAAGTGTTCAACTTATTTTTGCAGTAAGGTACACCTCGGACAAGGAGTCCTTAATCTTAGAAAAGCTGAAATCGAATCCTAATATCGAAATCAGTGTATCTTGTCCATAATAACCTTTGTATTTAGAGACTGACAGTGTCAGCCTCTTTTTCTATATAAAAATATGAGAATTTTCATAACAATTTTCTGTATTTACTGTTATATTATTTTATCAGATAAACATCACAAGCATTTAGCCTTTTTAAATAAATACTATTTTCTTTTTTTGCTGTAGTTTTAAACAATTTTATTATACTATTATTGTCTTGTCCCTCATTTATAAATATAACAATTCCTTTTGAAATGTCTTTTCCTTCTAATATTTTCAGTATGCTATTTTCTGTATATTCTATATCTTTTGCCACATAAGATTCTCTAATCTTGGCAAATAGTAATATATCATCTAAAAATCTATTATTGCGTGAATTAAAACAATATATAGTAGGTAAATTTAATTCATTTTCTAACATTTGTACTATTTCTTTTTTATCACTATACATAACTTCTGGTTCAATTTTAAAAACAAATGGTGCAATTAGTATTATTACTAATAATACACATAAAATTATATTACTAATTTTTTCCTTGCATACTTTTTTTAATAATTTATATAAATAGTACATTACTAAAACAAATATTAGTCCACTTACTGATGCAACATATCTTAGTTCTATATAAGGAGATACAATTGAAACAACTATGAAGTAAAATAATGTTGGAATAGCTATTAATCTTGCAACTTCATTTTTTTCAATTCTAACCTTCTTTAACTTTATTATATAACACAAATATAGTAGTATTATCGCAGCTATTATAGGACTTAATAAATTGTTGAATGTAAATCTGTTAATTTTTTCTACATATTCTAGTATTTGATTTATAGATTTAGAAATATTTGTTAAATTGCTTATTATCCCTTGACCTCTATTACTAAAAAGCATATGTTGTATTGAATATGGAAATATAATTAGTGATATTATTCCTGCTAATATCATTGTGCATACATATTGGGCTAATTTTTTATAGTCTTTTTCTTTTATGTATTTTATAACAAATATCATAAATAGCATTGCCAAATAGAATAAATAGTAATAATGTGTTAATGAACCAAGTACTGCAGCAATTCCCATTAGCAGTAATATTTTACAATTATTTGTTTTTGATTCTAATAATTTCAAATGTAAATACGTTATAATTAATATATTTAAAGTTGCTAGTGCATACATTCTAATATATAAAACATTAGTTAACGATGCCATAGTTATAGATGAAATAAATGAAAGTAATATTGATTTTAATTTAACATGCTCTTCACCTTTCATTAATCTTTGTAGTATCAAATACATAAATATTGTTATAAAAAAATATATAATAATATTTATGATAATTCCTGACCACATTGAAAAATTATTTAAATTGAATCCCATAGCAAATCTAAGCAACAAATAATAAAATGGTGGATGCACGTCATTTTTTTGATTTACATAAACTTGGCTATAACTATATTTTTCATCATCTTCAACAGTCAAATAATCTTCATAATATTTACCTGAATGCCACGTATTATAGAAATCCTCATTATCTTGTATTTCTGTTTTATCATAACTAGCTAATCCCAATGAATAAGCTTCATCCATATGTATATATGATTTATTTACTCCTAATAATATAAATATTAAAGTTTGTATTACTAACATTATAAATATTATCAAAACAATTTTTTTGTCTTTCATTTTTATAGTAATTCTCCTATTTTAATTCTTGATTTTTTTATTTTAATTGTAGCTTTAATTACATTTGAAAATAAATGATTCTTATTCTACTGTTGTTTTCCATAATCCATGTTTATTGCAATATGCATATATTATAGAATTTGGTATATATTTAAATTTTGTTTCTGTAGATTGTCCTGGATTTAATCTTACTCTTGTTGTTTGTTTATCTGTAACTTGAGCAATCCATGTTATATAATGATCTTCTTCCATTGGGTGTTCTACTTCTCCCACTTTAACTACTATTTCATCTCCTACTTTTTCGCATACTGGAACATGTTTTTCTGTTGCTCCATCGCATTCATTTCCTGTCATTGCTATCATTTCTTTTCCACAACATCTCATATGATTAATGTCTCCATCTATTAATCCTATAACATTCCCACATATTGGGCATTTGTAAAATCTAATATTTTGTTCCATCTTCTACTTCATTCCTTTCTACTCTAATAATTTAAAAATTAGTCCTCTACTTTCTCAAATAAATCTTTTCCTACTCCACATAAAGGGCATACCCAATCATCTGGTAAATCTTCAAATTTAACTCCTTCTGTAGCTTCATCATATATATGACCACAAACTGTACACTTATATTTATTCATAATTAATATCCTTCCTTTCTTATTTTATTTACTTAATATATCTGTTGCAAGGTTTTCAAGTTTACTAATATCTTCATCTTTCATTGTTGATTTTATTGTTACAATATTTTCAGATATAGTAATATTTTTCATACCTTCCAAAGTTGATTTCATACATTTAGCTGCTGATGGTGCCCATGAGCCATTTTCAATTATTCCAACTTTTCTGTTTTGATAATTTTTTCCTTTTAAATGATTCAAGAATTCTTGCATTGGTGGAAATACTTCTCCATTATAACTTGATGCTGCAAGTATTACTTTATCATATCTAAAAGCATCTTCAATAGCTTCTGCCATATCATCTCTAGCTAGATCTGTAACTACAACTTTTTTTGCTCCTTTTTCATTTAATATTTCTTCCATTTTTTTAGCTACATTCATAGTATTTCCATGTATTGATGCACAAGCAATAAATACTCCATCATCTTCTGGCTTATAACTACTCCAAATATCATATTTATTTATATAATATCCTAAGTCTTCTTTTAATATTGGTCCATGTAATGGGCAAATCATTTTAATATCTAATGTTGCAGCTTTTTTCAATAAAGCTTGTACTTGTGCTCCATATTTTCCTACTATATTAAAATAATATCTTCTTGCTTCACATGTCCAATCTTCTTCAGTATCAAGTGTTCCAAACTTTCCAAAACCATCTGCAGGAAATAATATTTTTTCACTTTTCTCATATGTAACCATTACTTCTGGCCAATGAACCATTGGAGCCATAAAGAATTGTAAAGTATGTTTTCCTATATTTATTTCTTCTCCCTCTGATACTACTACTTTTCTGTCTGTTAAATCAATATCAAAGAATTGTGGTAACATATTAAATGTTTTTGTATTTCCTATTAATTTCATCTCTGGAAACTTGTCTGCTAAAAGTTTAATGTTATATGCATGATCTGGTTCCAAATGAGATACTACTAAGTAATCTACTTTCGCTCCTGCTAAAGCTTTTTCTAGGTTTGATATCCATTCATCTGTTTTTCTTGAGTCAATCGTATCCATGACAACATTTTTTTCATCTTTTATTAAGTATGAATTATATGATATACCATTAGGAACATCATATTGGCTTTCAAATAAACCTATATCATGATCATCTGCACCAATATATATAATATCCTCTGAAATTGTTGTGTCTTTCATAAAAAAATACCTCCTTCTTTACAGAGGTATTCTATCATAGTTCATATTTAATATCAATTTTTTGAAGGAAATTTCTCAATATATCATCACATTACAATCTATGATCATACTTTTTGTTTATGCTATTATTTTTCCCATAATTTCTTTTTTCATTTTTCCTATTATTTTCTTTTCTAATCTTGAAATATAGCTCTGTGATATTCCTAGCATGTCTGCCACTTCCTTTTGAGTTTTCTCTTCTCCTGTTATGAATCCAAATCTCAATTCCATTATATTTCTTTCTCTATTTGATAATTTTGACATTGATACTCTTAATAGTTTTTTATCAACCTCTTCTTCTACTCCTCTAGATGTTACATCTCCATCTGTTCCCAATATATCTGATAACAGCAGTTCATTTCCCTCTCCGTCTTTATTTAAAGGTTCATCTATTGAAACTTCCCCTTTTAACTTATTGCTTCTTCTTAAGAACATAAGGATTTCATTTTCTATACACCTTGAAGCATATGTAGCTAATTTAATATTTTTATCTTTATTAAAAGTATTAATTGCTTTCATTAAACCTATTGTTCCTATAGATATTAAATCTTCTATTCCCACTCCAGTATTTTCAAATTTTTTGGCTATATATACAACTAATCTTAAATTTCTTTCTACTAAAACTTGTCTAGCTTCTTGATCATTGTTAGCCAGTCTTTCTAAATATTCGTTTTCTTCTTCTGATAATAATGGCGGAGGAAGTGTTTGACTTCCCCCTATATAAAAAATTGGCATTTCCTCTATTTCTTCATTTTTGGAAATGTACTTAACATAAATATTGTTTATATTGTTCTTAATAATTTCCAATAATCTCATATAGCCATCTCCTTCTCTATAAAATCTAATCCTATCAAACCTGAATACTCTCTCGTTCTACATAAAGGTTTTTCATAGATTCCTATAATTGCACTTTTTATATACACTGTTTCATTATCTATATAGATTTTAAGTCCATCTATTCTTATTCCTAATAATATTCCATTTTCTTTTCCTATAGATGAAAAAGGTATAATTTTAAACCTAGATATATACTTAGAATCAATATCTATATCCTCTAATTCGCCTTTTAATATTCTTTCTATATTATCTAATATATTTTTAGGTATAATACTTTCAAGAGCCTCTTTTTCAATAACTACAACTGGTGTGTTTGTTATTGGATCTTTTAGTAAATTTCCTGTATCTATCATTGCTTTCATTTCTTTTTTCTTATCTTCAAAGAAAATTTCTATGTTGCATAACATATTCTTTTTGTTTATTCCATTTCTTATCATTTTAAAAGAAAGATATATTATCGTAAACCCTACAATTACACCTATAATTGCGATTTTTATAGGATATGTTCCAATCCATACTCCGTTCATAAAAAATATTCCATTGGGTTTTACTATGTATAGTAAGAAAAATGTAACCCCTCCAAAAGCAAATGTAGTTAAATAAAATATTAACAGTTGCTTAAATAACTTTTTTACTTTATTCGGTTTAAACGCTATATAAATTATTGTTATTGAAAATATTATTTTTATAGATATGCTATTTTGTATTTTTTCAAATGTAAGATATGTAAATACTGAATATATTGCTCCCAATATACTTGCTAAAATCAACCTAGAATTTCTTATCTTTATCCTGTTTATCAGACCTGTTGCCAATAAAATTATGTAATTTATTACTAAATTCTCTATAAATACTACATCTAAATATACTGTCACTTTTCACCTCAAGAATAAAAGTGTTATAGTGAAATTATTTTACTATAAGTATTTTTAAAAAGCTGTCATTTTCTAGGGTAGAAAAAAAGAAATAATCTACATTTTTAGATTATTTCTTTTTAGATTGTTTATACAAATACATAAACTGTTTTATTTCTTAGAATTTTTATAATAGTTTTAATACTATTATGTCTTTTTGTAATGTATTATTTGTTTGCATTTTTATTTTTCTTTAAGAATGATGGTATATCTAAATCTCCACTAGTTCCAATAGAATCTGCTGAAGATGGTATTGAACTCATTGTTCTATCCCATGGTTTCTTTTCTATTCCTCTATTTGGAACATTTGGCTCTTTTTCAAATCCAGTTGCTATAACTGTAATTAAAATTTCATCAGCCATAGAATCATCTCTAACTGTACCAAATATAATGTTAGCTTCAGGATCTACACTTCTTTGTACTAATTCAGCTGCTGTATTTACTTCTTGTAATCCTAAATCTTCACCACCAGTAATATTTATAATAACTCCTCTTGCTCCTTCTATAGAAGTTTCTAGCAAAGGACTTTGAATAGCTTGTTTTGCAGCATCTTCTGCTCTATTTTCTCCAGTAGCTCTACCAATACCCATATGAGCCATACCTGTATTTAGCATTATTGTTTTTACATCTGCAAAATCTAAGTTAACTTCTCCAGTTATTGTAATTAAATCTGATATTCCTTGTACACCTTGTCTTAAAATATCATCTGCCATTTGAAAAGCTTCTAGTACTGTTGTTTTTCTATCTATAATTTGTAATAACTTATCATTAGGAATAACAACTAAAGCGTCAACTCTTCCTTTTAAACTATCTATACCACGTTCTGCTTGTGATAATCTTTTTTTACCTTCAAAAGTAAATGGTTTTGTAACAACACCTATTGTTAAAATTCCAAGTTCTCTTGCTGTTGAAGCTACAACTGGTGCAGCACCTGTTCCAGTTCCTCCTCCCATTCCAGCTGTAACAAATACCATGTCTGCTCCTCTTAGAGCTTCTGCTATTTCTGTTTTACTCTCTTCAGCTGCTTGGGCTCCAATATCAGGATTTGCTCCAGCACCTAAACCTCTGGTTATTTTTTCTCCAATTTGTATTTTTGTACTAGCCTCTGATTTTTGAAGTACTTGTCTGTCTGTATTTACTGCTATAAATTCTACTCCTTTAATACCTGATTCTATCATTCTATTTATAGCGTTATTTCCAGCACCTCCAACACCAATTACTTTTATTGTTGCTGTTCCATCATTTTGTTTATTGTCTAATTCATCATATTCGTACATACTGTTATTCCTCCCTAATTTATTTTTTATCTTACTCTTCTTTTCCTTTAAGAATAAAAGAACTCTTTTATCCTTGATAGTAAATTTTTAAAAAAACTTTCTTCTGTTTTTGAATCTATACTACTTGCTACTGTTTTAGCAAAAGGTCTTGACGCAACATATCTTAACAGTGCATATGATGTTCTATAACTTGGCTTAATAGTGCTTATTAATCTACCTGTAGCCATCTTTACTGGAATATTTAATACTATTTTGCCTGCTACATCACTTTTGCTTATACTTGTAATTCCTTGTCCTGTTAGTATTACATTATTTATTCTAGATTTAATACCTTCTCTAGTAATATTCTTGTTTACTAAAGAAAATATCTCCTCAATTCTAGCTTCTATTATCTCTATTAAATATGAACTTTTAATAGTTCTTTGCTTTGCCTCTTTTGATTCACCTATATTAGTATTTAGAATTATATCATTATCATTATCTATGAAAGATTTTAAAGCTAACCCATATTGCCTTTTTAATCTGTCAGCTTCTTCTTCTGTAATTTCTAATACTAATGATAAATCTCTTGTTATACTATCTCCACCTAAAGGTATTGTATCTGTATATATAAACGTTGAACCTTCGAAAACGCCTATTTCAGTATTTCCAGCTCCAATATTTAATATCATTATATTATCATTTAATTCATTAGCATCCAAAATCAAGTTTCTTTCCGCTAAAGTGCTTGGAACAATTCCATCTATCTCTATTCCTGCTTTTTTAAATATTGTATATAATTGCCTTACGTATGTCTTCTCTGCTAATATTATTTGTGCACTAAGAGTAAAATGTGAACTTAAACTTCCTACTGGATCACTAACTATTTTTCCATCATCTAATTCAAATTTATCTGGAACAATATCTATTAAAGTTTTTTCATCTGGAATATTTATATCCCTGACTTGTCCTATTGCTGTGCTGACATCCTTGGCAGATATTCCTGCATATTTTTCCTTCAATTCTTTAACTGTACTATTTTGTACAATTGTTGTATATTTGCCTGGAATTGTTACATATGCAGAATTTATTTTTAAATTAGCTTCTTCTTCTGCTTCATGAATTGTTTTGGCAATCGCTACGGCTACTTCTTCATCATTAACAATTTTGCCCTTTTTCATGCCATTACATTTTGCTTTTGTAGAGCAAATTATTTCAATTTGGTTAAAGTTGTTTACTTCACCTACAACAGTAGATACTTTAGAAGTTCCTATATCGATGCCAACAATTATATCTCCTATTGCCAAATTTAACTCCTCCAATTTTTTGTATTCCTGTTCCTAAGAATATTATATTTCGATAAAAAAGTCAATACTATTTTGTTATATTTTCGTAATAATGCCGTCACTGTTTTGTCACAAATTTTTAAGCTCTTTTCTCCCTAGGATTATAGGATTTTTCTATTTTTTAATATTGATTTTTGAATTCTTACAATACAAAAATGACCTACCTTTTTGGTAAGCCATTTCTTGTAGTTTTTTTTGGTAACTATTTTGAATTTTTTGCCACTTCTTTTTTCTTTGTGAATTTATTTAAGTAATGCATACGGATTATTGATAAATTTGTAAACATTCTTCCAACGAACACTACTATTGCAGCAAGATATATATCAACATTTAATTTTTCTCCAAGATATGTTAGCAATATTGATAATATCGCATTTCCAAAAAAACCTGAAACAAATACTTTTAAATCAAATTTTCCCTCTAATGTTGATCTTATTCCACCAAAAACAGAATCTAAAGCTGCCACTATCGATATTGCTAAATATCCTGAATATGTATATGGAATTATTGGAGCATTTGCTCCTAATATGGCTCCTATTACGCATCCTAAAATTATTGAAAATACAATCATATCTATATCCTCCTATTTATTTATATATTTTAAAGTCATGTTTCCATTATATTTTGGCAATTCTAAATCCTTTATTTTTTCTATTTTTATTTTATATCCTATTTTACTATATTTATCAGCAAAACCAGAGTTTTTTACATTTAATGCACTCTCCAAATATGTTTGATCCCCTATAACATTAACTTTGTATGGTGCATTAATTTTTTCACTATTTACTAATATATCACCGCTAGTAATTTCAACAATATCTGTCATATTTACTATTCTTTGATCGTTTATAGAAATTGCATCTGCACCTGCTACCTTTAATTCATTTACTAATTCTAATAATAATGTAGCTGTTACTTCATTTTCTTCATTATCCTCCAATGTAATTGTAAGACCATCTCCAGTTACTTTAGTAATACCTAATAGCATTCTTGATTGTTGTAATTCTTTTTCTAAAAGTTTTGATGCTTCTTCGCTAGTTTCTGCAACTTTTTCATATTCTTTTATTTTATCATCTTTTTCTTTTATCTGGGTTTCTAAATCATTACACTTGGTTTTCCATTCGGCTAATTTTTCTGTTAGCTCTGCTTCTCTCAAATCCTCAATTTCTGCTAAATCTGTTTTTTCAATAACTCTAAACTGTAAAAACATTACATATACTAATACAAAACATACAAGACCAATTGTAATTGTCATTGTTATTTTTCCTTTTTTCACAGCTCCTATCATTCCTTTCTTATGCACCAATGTAGTTTGTCTAACAATCTACTTTGAACTCTTTATTGATTTTGCATCCAAAACTCCATTATATTTTGGTATACTAATTTTTTCTTGTTTTTGTACATTAGTTACAATTCCATCATTATTTAATATTTCTATATATCCACCTGGTCTCATAAGTGCTCCCATAATTAGTTCTGGGAATCCAATTGCTTTAATCTCAAAAGGTGCTCCAACTTTTTCTCCATTTATTAACACCACATTTCCATCACATGTTATAGTAGTTGAATTTACAATCCTCTGACCATTTATTGATATTGCTTCTGCACCTGCATTTTTTAGCTCATTTACTACTATTCTTAAATCTTCATCATGTATTAAATATTTACTTATACTATCATAACCTCCAAGCATTTCTGTAGTTATATCTTGATTATCATTTAAACTTATTATTATGCCACTTCCTGAAACTTCTGTTAATCCTAGTAAAATATTGTTTTTCTTTAATTCTTCATCCATCTTCTTTGCAGAAGAATCATCTTTTGTTACCTCTTCTCTTTTTTCTTCAAGATTCTTATTGGCCTTTTCCAAATCTGAATATAATGCATCATATTTATCTTTCCATTCTAAAACTTGATCTCTTAATTTATTTTCGGTTCTCTCTACTCCTACAATTTCAACAGCCGCATTTATAGTATTTATTTGCCAAATTATCGCAAATGATAATAGAAAACACATTAGTCCTAAAGTTATTGCAATTTGTATTTTTTTCATAAATACTCCTTTCATATCTATTCGCTTCTCGAATCTTTATTAGTTTTATTCTTATCTTTCTCTTTATCTTCTTTTTTTTCTACTTTTTTCTTTTCTGGAGAAAAATATACAGGTTGTGTATTTAAATCTCTATCAGCATGAATATCTCCTTTTTTTCCTTTTGTATTCTCTATTGTAGCCTTAATCCAATCAAATTTATTAATTAGATTATCTGCCTCTCCTATATATACATTCTTTTTTTCACTCTCTAATACTAGTTTATAATTTGATTTATTTGAAATGTCTATTTCTGTAATAAGTTCAGCTACATCTGTTGTTTCTGCTACATGATATATTTCTAGAACATCATTCATTTTTTCCAAATCTTCTTCACATAATCTATTATTAACTTTTATATCTTCCATATTTGTTGTTATTCCAGTTAGGATTGGAACTTTTATTTTATCTTTAGATATTTCTAGCATATATCCTTGATTATCTATATACATATATGAATTTGCTAATTTTATCATATATGTAGCAACACGTTCTTCTACTTCAAATTTTAATTTGTTAGGTAGCATTCTTACTATCTTTACATTCTTTACATAAGCATTTTCTTTTATTTTTTCTATAATTTGCTTTTTATTTATTCTATATATGTTTTCCCCATATTTAACACCTGATAGACTTATATAAGTATCACTACTTAGTTTTATATTATTACTTACCTGAATTTCTTCTATATTAAACATTGGAGAAATCATTAAAAAAGATATTATTCCAATTATTAAGCCCACAAAAACTATAAGTTTCAAAAAAGTTTTTAATACTGATTTATTTTTTTTCTTCTTACCTCTCTGTTGAGACTCATTATAATTATTTTTATTTTGTCTTTTGCCAGCATTTGTATTTCTTTCAGTTCTTCTCTCTACATCTTTTGTGATTCTTTCATCAGTATTATAGTTTTCTCTATTAACTTTATTTGTACTTTTCTTTTTTTGAGGTTGTCTTTTACTAGTTTTGTTTGGCAAAATTCATCACCCCATAAACTGAATTTTTACATAGCCAATTATACACCATTAAGTTTTAATTGTACAACTTTTTTTCAAAAAAACAGAACTAAAATTTTCTTGCAATAACTTATCTAGAAAATCTCAGTTCCGCTCCCCACTCATCATTCCCTATTAATCATTTCTCTTTCTCAATTTTTCATTCATCATTCACCATTAATCATTAATTATTCATCATTCATTATTCACTATTAACTATTCATTATATACCTGAATCCTTCCCCCCAAGCTTCTAATTTTATTATCCAAATTATCATATCCCCTTAAAATATATTCTATATTATCAACCTTAGTTTTGCCATTTGCATACATTCCCGCAATTACTAATGAAATTCCTCCTCTTAAATCTTTTGCTCTAACATTAGCTGAATTTAATTTTCTTACACCTTTAATAATTGCTGTTCTTCCCTCTATAGTATATTTTGCTCCCATTCTTGAAAGCTCATCTAAATATTTAAATCTGTTCTCAAAGATATTTTCTATAACTATTGATGTACCTTTTGCCACTGTCATTATTGTTCCAAATATTGATTGCATATCGGTTGGAAAACCTGGATATGGCATAGTTTTAATATCAACCGCTCTCAACCTCTTTGGAGCTTTCAATTCAATACCATTATGTATTATATTTAATTTACACCCTGCATCCTCTAACTTCTGTATTACTGGCTCTATATGCTCTGAAATAACATTGTTTAATTTTACTTCTCCACCATTTATAGCCGTCATGCACAAAAAAGTACCTGCTTCGATTCTATCTGGAATAATATTGTAACTAACATCTTTTAATTTTTTCACTCCATTTATAACAATCACATTGCTTCCAGCACCGGCTATTTTTGCTCCCATTCTATTTAAAAAATTCTGCAAATCAACAATTTCTGGCTCCATAGCTGCATTAATAATAGTAGTTTCTCCTTCTGCTAATACAGATGATAAAATAATATTTTCAGTAGCACCAACGCTTGGAAAATCCAATCTTATTTTACTTCCATTAATATTATCAGCTGAACATTCAATTCTTCCAGAATCTTCGTTTATATTTATTCCTAATTCTTTAAAAGCTTTCAAATGTAAATCAATAGGCCTAGAACCAATATCACATCCACCTGGGCATGAAAAACATGCTTTTCTATTTTTTCCTATCAAAGCTCCTGCAATAATTACTGAAGATCTCATCTCTCTCATCAAATCTTCTGGTATATCACAACTATTAAGCTTACTAGAATCTATTATGTATTTGTTTTTATCTTTTTTTACCTTACACCCTAACTCTTCCAAAATGCGAAACATCATTTTTGTATCATGTATATTAGGAACATTATACAGTTTAGAAATACCGCCATTCAAAATAGTTCCCGCAATTATAGGAAGAGCTGAATTTTTAGCACCAGAAATATCTACTTCACCTTCTAGCTTTCTTCCCCCTTCTATTATATAACTTGCCATAAAAAAACCTCCTACTTTATTTGCTATATATTATGCAAACTAAGTAGGTGGTGTGTTAATTTGAGTGTTTATTTTACAAATTCTTCTCTTTTCATTTTTATTGTTGTTGGTCTTCCATGTGGACAAGTGTATGGGTTTTGCAATTTTAATAAATTTTGTATTAGTATATCTACTTCTTCTCTTTTTAAATCCATATTAGCTTTTACTGCTGCTTTACATGCTACAGTTGCAATAAATCTGTCTTCTATATCTTTTATTTGACTTCTTGAATCATTCAACATTTCATCAAGTATATCTAAAAACATATCTTTTCTATTAGTTTTTTCTCTATATTCTATATCTGGTACACCATTTATTTTGATAGTGTTCTCTCCAAAAAATTCTATATCATAACCAATCTTTTTTAGTAATTCTTCATTATTTTTTATAAATTCAATTTCTCTATGTGTTAAATTAATAACTTCAGGAACAAGCATCATTTGGCTATTACTTTGATTATTCTTTTTATAGTTGTCCTTTATCTGCTCATATAAAACTCTTTCATGTGCTGCATGTTGATCTATTAAATATATTTCATTTTCTACCTGTATTATAATATATGTTTTGAAAGCAATTCCTATATATGTATATTTTACTTCTCTTTTATTTTCTCTTTTTATTAAATCTTTTTCTTCTTGATTATTTTCTAAACTCTCATTTTGATTTGTATGATTGTTTGCAAAATTATATTCATTTAAAATATAATTTTCTTTTTCTTTAGATATTTCTTCGTTTCCTAGAAATTTTTCATTTAGAATTGAATTTTTTATTGCACTATATACTACTCTATGTAATTCTTCTTCATTTTTAAATCTAACTTCCATTTTAGTTGGATGAACATTTACATCATAATAATTTGCTGGCATTTCAATATTAAGTATGAAAAAACCATACATACCAATTCCTGTGCTTCCTTTAAAGGCCTGATCTGCACTGTTTGTTATTATTGCATTTTTTATATTTCTTTTATTTAAGAATACTATTTGATTTTTTCTACTATCTTTAGCAATTCGCGTATTACCAATAACTCCTGTTATTCTTATATTTTCTTCTTTATAATCAACATCAATTATATTATCTGCTATTTCTTTTCCATACAACGTATATATAATGTCTTTTATGTTTCCATTTCCATTTGATTGAAATATATTTTTTCCATCATTTATTAGTTTAAAAGAAATACTTGGATTTGCTAGTGCTACCTTTTGTATCCATTCTTTTATGTATCTAAATTCTGTTGCATCTTGCTTTAAAAATTTATATCTAACAGGTGTGTTAAAGAATAAATTTTCTACAGTTATAGTGGTTCCTGTTTTAGCTCCAACCTCTTCTCTACTTAAAATATCTCCTGCTTCTGCCTCTATTTTTATTCCAAAATCTTGATTTGCAGTTTTTGATATCATTGTTAATTTTGATATTGCTACAATACTTGCTAAAGCTTCTCCTCTAAAACCCATTGAGTATATTTTTTCTAGATCTTCTACCTGTTTTATTTTACTTGTAGCATGTCTCTCTAAAGAAATAAACATTTCGTCAGCTTCTATTCCTTTTCCGTTATCTACGACTTTTATTAAAGACTTTCCACCTTTTTTTATTTCAACTATTATATTAGTAGCTCCAGCATCTATTGAATTCTCTACTAACTCTTTAACAACATTAGCTGGTCTTTCAATTACCTCACCAGCCGCCATTTTATTAATTGTTAAATCATCTAAGATGACAATATTCCCCATTATTATTCCCTTTCATGTTATTTTTGGTAATTATATCATTTATTATATATATATTATTCTACTAATATTAAAAGCTCTTCTGCTGTTTTTATTTGTTGCTCTGTTTCTTCAGGTTTTACAATAAATTCATCATCATAATCAGAATCTTCCCTTACTGTAGTTGCTTCTGCAATTTTATGCCCCATTTTTTTAGGAAAAATCTCTGTATTTACATAGTTTTTATTAAAATAAGCAATTACATCTTTATGTCTTTTAAAATCTATTGGCTCTAATGCTAAAATTGCCTTTATACTATGGAAAATAGAATAATATGCCCTATTATTCGCTGATTTATAGAATTTTGCTTTATAAAGCATTTTACTTGCTTCTAAATCTTCTTTAGCTTGTTCTATTCTATGTTTTGACAATTCTTTTGATATTTTAGGACTCACTTAGTACCACTCCTTCTCTTTGAACATTCATATAAAATGGTAATGCCTCTAACCAATAATTAAATTTATCTATATTTTTTAATAATGGAGATATACTCGTTTCAAAATTATTATTACACTCTACATCATAAGCCAAATGTGCAATTTCACTCCTATATTTTACTATTTCATCATCCATTAAATCTGTTAAAATCATTATATCAATATCTGAACTTTTGTTGAAATCTCCTCTTGCATATGAACCATATAATATTATTTTTTTTACTCTTTTATCTAAAATTTGATTAACTCCAGTTATAAATTCATTAATAATATTGTTTATGTTCTCTGGTATATTTTCCATTATTTTCACACTCCCCTCTTGATTTATGATACATATATTGTTATTTTTGGTAATTATATCATTATTCCTATTTTTTTTGCAAACCTTTTATTTTTTTAATTTTTATCCAAAAGCTATATCTAATATCATCATAATAACAAAACCTATTGCAACACCTATTGTTCCAAGATTTGAATGTTCTCCCTCCTGTAAAGATGGGATTAGTTCTTCTACTACAACATAGATCATGGCTCCTGCCGCTAAAGCCAATAAATATGGTAATATCGGAACAACTAAACTTGTGAGTAATATTGTGATAACTGCTGCTATTGGTTCCACAATTCCAGATAGAACTCCATATATAAAAGCCTTTGTCTTTGAAGTTCCTTCACTTTTTAATGGCAATGAAATGATTGCACCCTCTGGAAAATTTTGAATTGCAATACCAATAGCTAACACTAAAGCACCTGCAATTGTTATTCCTGTATTTCCTATAATAGAACCTGCTAAAGTTACTCCTAAAGCCATTCCCTCTGGAATATTATGCAAAGTTACTGCCAAAACCATCATTGTTGTCTTTTTCAATTTTGCTTTGATTCCTTCGGGTTTATCACCTTTTATATGTAAGTGAGGAATTAAACTATCTAAAGTTAATAAAAAAACAATTCCTAGTAAAAATCCTATACTTGCAGGTAACCAAGCAATTATTTTTTGTTCTTCTGCCATATCAATTGAAGGTAGCATAAGTGACCATATTGAAGCTGCAATCATTACACCAGAAGCAAACCCTAATAATAACTTTTCTATCTTCACGTTTATTTTATCTTTCATAAAAAATACCATTCCAGAACCTATGGCTGTTCCTAAAAATGGTATTAGTAGTATTATTAAAACTTGCATTGCTTCACCTCTATTTTTTTATATTATCTTTTATTTAATATATCTTCAATTGTATGCCATGCTAAAAGAGCACATTTTACTCTAGCTGGCATATGAGATACGTTTCTAAAAGCAATAGCATCTTCTAATTTTTTCAAATTTTCTTCATCTGTTTCTTCTCTTTTTATCATATCAATAAAAGTTTTTATAATCTCTTTTGCTTCCTCTATTGTTTTTCCTTTTAATGTATCTATCATTATAGAGGTAGATGCCTGTGATATAGCACAACCGTGTCCTGAAAAAGCCATATCTTTAATAACATTTCCATCTAATTTAATTTCTAATGTTATTTCATCTCCACAATTAGGATTGTGCCCTATTTCAGAATAATCTGGATTTTCTAATTTCTTTTTATTATATGAATTCATGCTATGCTCCATAATAAGCTCATTATAAACATCATTTAATTCATCCATATTGTTTTAATTAGCATTAATATAGCTAATATCTCCTTTCCTATTTTTTTATATATTTTTCAAACATACTATATGCTTTTTTCAAACCTTTAACCAATCTATCAACATCATCTTTTGTATTATAAATATAGAAACTAGCTCTACATGTAGAATCTATTCCTAAGAATCTCATCAAAGGCTGTGCACAATGATTGCCAGAACGAACACAAACACCTTCTCCATCTAATATACTTGCAACATCATGTGGATGTACTCCTTTTATATTAAAAGAAATAACACTAGAATGATTTTCTTTATTTTTAGTTAAATACAAATCTAAATAATCTAATTTTGATAATTCTTCTACTGCATAAGAAACTACTTCTTTCTCAATTTTTTGAATATTGTCATAACCGATTTTTTCTATATAATCCATTGCTGCACCTAAACCTATTACACCTTCTACATTTTGAGTACCCGCTTCAAATTTATTAGGAAGAGGTGCAAAAGTAGTATCCTGTTCATAAACATATTCTATCATATCTCCTCCCATTAAGAAAGGACTCATACTATTTAAAATTTCTTTTTTACCATATAATACACCTATTCCTAGAGGAGCTAGCATTTTATGTCCTGAGAAAATTAGGAAATCAGCATCTAAAGCTTGTACATCAATTCTCATATGAGGAATACTTTGAGATGCATCTACAATAACTACTGCACCTTTCTTATGTGCATAATCAATTATTTTCTTCACATTATTAATAGTTCCCAAAGCATTAGAAACATGCGTAATTCCAACAATCTTAGTTTTATCTGTAATTTTATTCTCTATTTCTTCATCATCAATTTCAAAATTTTCATTTATATACATATAGCTCAATTTACTTCCAGTAGCCTTTGTTACATTTTGCCATGGAACTAAATTAGAATGATGCTCCATTATAGAAATTACAATCTCATCATCTTGTTTAACATTACTCATTCCATAAGAATATGCAATTAAATTTAAGCTCTCTGTTGCATTTTTAGAAAAAATAATCTCTTCTCTACTTTTTGCATTTATAAACTTTGCAATTTTAGTTCTAACATTTTCATACTCTTCTGTTGCTTCAATACTCAAAGAATACGCCCCTCTATGAGGATTAGCATTATATCTATTATAAAAATCCTCAATTGCATTTATTACTTGAAAAGGCTTTTGAGTAGTAGCCCCACTATCTAAATATGAAATTTTTCTATTTTCTAAAATTGGAAAATCTTTTTTTATTTCTTCTGCGTTCAAAACTCTCTCCTCCATCGTTTGTGCAATGCTTTCGCATTGCAATTAATAATTAACTTTTTTAACATCTCTACTGTTCTTGTATGCACGGGTCGTCGGTGCTGAGGCTGTTAAGGCTCTGCCTGTTGTAGGGGCTGGCGTCCTCGACAGCCCGTAAAAATATTAACCGTAGAGATGTTTTTTCATACAAATATTATATTATTTTAAGCGAGCGAAAATAATATAATATTAAGGTTGGATGAATACACAAACATTAATCCAAAATCTTATCAATAGAATCTAAAATTTCATTTTTCAAATCCTCATTCTTAATATTATCTAATATTTTATTAAACTTAGCTCTTACCATAAGCTTCATTGCCTCTTTTAATTCAAACCCTCTACTCATGATATAGAAAAGTTCTTTTTCTCCTACTTTTCCAGCTGAACTACTATGATTGCCTTCCACATCTTCTTCTGAACACAAAAGCATTGGCAATGCTAAAGATTTAGCTGTATCTGACAACAACATGCAAGCTTCATTCTCATTACCTGTTGCTTTCTTACAACCTTTTTTAAAATCTATTGTACCCTTAAAATGTTTTTTTGCATTATCCTTTAAAGCTCCCTGTACTTCAATATCTATATTAGATTTTTTTCCTCTTAACTCTCCTATATAATTCAAATCAAATAATTGATTGTCCTTACCTAAATATATTGTACTTAACTTATTATCTGATAACTCTCCCTCTAAATCTGAAAAGTAATTTGTTATACTATTTTTTCCTCCAAAATCCACTATTGTATAGTTAACTTTTGACTCATCCTCAACCTTATTCTCTATACTCATAAAATTATTTGATGATTCATTCATTAAATTAGCTACAATGATATTAACCTTAGAATTCTTCTTTGCTAATAATCTAATTACACCATTGTGAAAAGCTTGTATATTTTTCTCTGTTACATACTTTAGAATTACAGTTCCTTTTGCCTGTTCTTCAGCTACAATCTCAATATTATCAATTAAATCATTATTTTCTTTATCAAATTTAAAATCTATCTCTATCTCTTTATTCAATTTTTTATCAATAACAATTTTAATTTTTTTATTAGCATTATTAGAAACTTGATTAGTAAAGAAATCTCCTAAGCCATATGTTAAATTTAATTTTGTATTTTGATTATCAATTATTACTTTAGATTCATCACCATACACTTGCATATTATTAAAATTATTTATCTCTTGTGGTATTGATATATTTTCTAATTTAATATTATTAATATTAAAGTTTCTTGAAGTCCTTACAGGAGTTTCGTTTAATTTTAATAGTTCCATTCTTATTATCCTTTCAATTAGATAAAAAATTGCCTTGCAATTTTTCACATTAATTATTCATTATTCATTATTCATTACCTCTATTACCCAATGGCTCCATCCAATTCTAAATTAATAAGATTATTCATCTCTACTGCATATTCTACTGGTAATTCTTTCGAAATTGGATATGCAAATCCTCTTACTATCATTGCTTTTGCATCCTCTTCTGATAACCCTCTACTCATCAAATAGAAAATTGTTTTGTCACTTATTTTTCCAATCTTAGCTTCATGAGAAAATTCAACTTCATCTGTTCTTATATCATTTACTGGAATTGTATCAGAAATTGAAATGTCATCTAACATAAGAGATTCACAAGATACAGATGATTTGGAATTCTTAGCTTTTTCATTTATTCTAACTAAAGATCTATAAGTACACTTTCCTCCATTTTTAGAAATTGACTTTGCATTTACTAAACTTGATGTGTTTTCTGCATTATGCACTACTTTAAAACCATTATCTAGATTTTGTCCTTTACCTGCAAAAGAAATTCCTGTGTACTCAGTTTTAGCCCCTTCACCATTTAAAATACTCATAGGATACAACATTGATATTTTTGATCCAAAAGAACCTGTTACCCAATCTACTTGTGCATTTTTACCTACTATTGCTTTTTTAGTATTTAAATTTAACATATTCTTTGACCAATTTTCTATTGTTGAATATCTTAAATATGCATTATCTTTTACATATAACTCAACACACCCAGCATGTAAATTTACTTTATTATATTTTGGAGCACTACATCCTTCTATAAAATGCAAACTTGCTCCTTCATCAACAATTATTAAAGTATGTTCAAATTGTCCTGATTCTGGTGAATTCAATCTAAAATAAGATTGAAGCGGAATATCTACTTTTACTCCTTTAGGTACATATACAAAAGAACCTCCAGACCATACAGCTCCATGTAAAGCAACAAATTTATGATCATTAACAGGAACACATTTCATAAAATGGTCTCGAACTAAATCTGGATATTCTCTTACAGCTGTTTCCATATCAGTATATACAACACCTTGCTTTATAAGGTCTTCTTTCATACTGTGATATACTACCTCTGAATCATACTGTGCCCCTACACCTGCCAAAGATTTCTTTTCAGCTTCTGGGATACCCAACTTATCAAAAGTACTTTTAATATCTTCTGGTACATCTTCCCAAGAATTACTCAAACCAGTTTTAGGTCTTACATATGTTGCAATCTCATCCATATTAAGTTCTGAAATATCAGGTCCCCATGTTGGAAGCTCTAATTTATTGTAGACATCTAGAGCCTTTAATCTAAATTCTCTCATCCAATCAGGATCATTTTTTTGTTTTGATATTTCTTCGATAATCTCTTTAGTTAAACCTTTTTTTATCTTAAAATCATATTCATCTTTATTTTTTATATCGTAAATATTTCTATTTATCTCTTCTAACTTTGTTTTTGCCATCTTGCTATCCTTTCAGTTAAATTTTATTACAATAGTCAAACCTCTTGATTCCACTGTATTAATTTTTATACTTACTATATCCATTCTCTTCAATTTCTTTTGCCAATTCTTGAGTTCCTGTTTTAACAATCTTTCCATTAACTAACACATGCACATAATCAACTTTTAAACTATGCAAAATTTTAGTATTATGAGTAATTATAAGAACTGCATTATTTTCATTTTTAAACATTTCTATTCCTTTAGATACTGTTTTTATCGCATCTACATCTAATCCCGAATCAGTTTCATCTAATATTGCAAGTTTTGGATTTAAAACAAGCATTTGAAGAATTTCGTTTTTCTTTTTTTCTCCTCCAGAAAAGCCTACATTTAAACTTCTTTCCATATACTTAGGATTCATGTTTAATTCTTCCATATATTTTTTTAATTCTTCTTTGAAAGAAAATATCTTTACAGGTTCGCCTGTTACTTTATTTTTAGCATACTTCAAAAAATTTGTAACAGAAACTCCTGGTATTTCTTCTGGTAATTGGAAAGACATAAAAACACCTTTTCTTGCGATTTCATCAGTCTTTTCGTTAGTAATATCTTGTCCATCAAAAATAATGTTTCCTCCAATTTTTGTATAAGCAGGATTATTCAAAATTGCATTTGCTGTTGTAGTTTTTCCAGAACCATTTGGTCCCATTATTACATGAATCTCTCCTTTATTTATTTTTAGATTAATACCTTTTAAAATTTCTTTATCTTCTGCATTTACACACAAATCATTAATCTCTAATAGCATAATTCCTAATCCTTTCTTTTTGAAGTTTATTTTTTTAATTGAGTTCTTCTAGCACAAGTACGACACTTCTCCTTATTCACATCATACTCACACTCTAAGCTGTTAAAATCTAAAACTTTATGTACATACTTTGCCAGTTTATTTATAGTTTCATCTGTTATCGCCAATTTTATACTTTCAGCCTCTTTTTCTGCTGTTTCTTTATCTAAATTAAGTACTTCTTTTAAAAATACATAAACAATGTCATATGTTTCAAGAATTTTCTTTGCTAAGTTCTCTCCACTTTCTGTAAGTTCAATAGTGCCATACGATTCATAATTTAATAGTCCATTATCTTTTAAGTTATATATCGCCTTATTAACACTTGGTTTTGTACAATTCATAATATTAGCAATATCTGTTACTCTAATATTTCCATTTTTCTTTTTTAAAACATACATTGTTTTCAAGTATTCTTCTAATGATTTTGATATCATATTCCACCACATTTCCATTAGTTTTTCTTTTTGTTAACCGCAGTTAACATTATATAATCATATGTAATGTTTGTCAAGGCTAACATGTTAATATAGATTCACTTCATATATAATATAGCTTTCTGCCTCCATAGACTCATCTAGTATATAATATAATTCCTTAAAAATTCCTTTATCCATACATTCTTGTATTGTATTTATTTCTTCAATTTCTTCTGTATCTACATATACTTTATCATTACTATATATATAATATAATTTTTCATTTTTGCCAAAAATGTTAGATAGCTGTTTAATATCATCCAATTCTATGTCTACATCATTTTGATTATCCCAAATAGCATAACTAAAATATCTGTTTCCAGTAATTTGATAAAATTTTATATCTTTCTTCACATAAGGAATTATGCTACTTGTAAACTCAACTTTAGGTCCGTTTAAAATAATACTTCCATCACTTAAATTCTCATTTATCCAATCTCCCATTTTATAAGCATTTGAATAATTACATGGAATTTCATAAATTGTAATATATAAAATTCCTCCAATAATATTAATAATAACCAGTAATATCCAAAATAGATTTAATATTCGTTTTTCGGTGTCTTTAATTTTTTTATTTTCCTTAAAAGCATTTGTCCACTTAAAATATAGCAGTATGAATATAACTGCAGAAGCTCTTTGCAAAGATGAGTTATAAATAAACGAATATATCAAACATTGCCACATAACACATAAGAAAACTTTTAAATATGTAAATGGATCATTTGTTATTTCATGAAATAACAAAGTCAAAACTACACTAAAAATGAATGCACTGAATGTGCTTATATTTGTATTAGACATAAAAAAATAAAATATTCTCCCTATTATTAACAAAGGTTGGTAGAATATTGCTCTAAGAACTTTTAATGCAAAATTATTTGTGTTCCCTAAAGTTTGATTCGTATTTAAACAGCCTACTAAAGGCAATATTGTAATTATCAATAAGATAATAATTATTATAAGACCGTTCACTCTCTTCTTTTTTTCTTTTACTGAAATGTTTTTTGAATCTTTGTAAATTTCCCAAATATAATCTAATACTACTATTCCAACCATTCCAAGCATTATAACATGAGTATTAGCTAGTAATACAATTGAAAGTAAATATCTTAATGGCTTTTCTTTTCTGTCTTTATAAAAAATGCACATTAATACAATTGCCAATGGTATTAAACAATAACATCTTGACACAATTGGAAATAAGTATATTAGTGGAAACGTAAATATTAATAAAACTCTCTTATAGAATTTAGCTGGTGCTTTATCTAAAATCAACCATACTGATAAACATGTAATCAGCCAACTTATTATATTTGTTGTATAATAGGGAAATCCTAGTTTTGCAAATGGCATTAATATTATATACCATAATAGAAAATGTCCTTCATATTTCATTTCACCGAAATAACTCAAATATATTGCAATCTCTTGCTATTAACCATGCCTGTGCTTCATCTCTCCAATTCTCATGAAAATTAATTAATATAAATGTTATAAACATATATAAGGCAAAGACAATAATTTTTTTATTCTTTTTTATAAATTTTTTCATTTGTTTTCTCCTCGTGATATGGTTTTTAAGTATTTACATTCCAGATATTTGCTTAAATATTAGAAGTATTTATACCCAGTTTGTTAAGTTGCTCCTTAACATTTTTTTTGTATTGATTAATAAATTCTTGCCCTTTCCCCTTATTTTCATTTATATATTCTTCTATAGCTTCTTTTATATCTTTCTCTATTTTAAACAATTTAAGATTGCACACCATCTCATCATATTTTTCTAATGCAATATTTTCTTTTATATTGCTTTGTACCTCGTTATTTTCTGTATTTTTCTTAAATATTTTATTTAAAAAGTTAGTTCTTACCTTATTTCTAAGTTCATTTTTATTTTTTATTTGACTTGCTTCCATTATTTCAACATACTCATTAAGGGCTTTTGATGCTTCTTTTATGTAATTCATCATTTTATTATTAATTGTATTTGTAAGTTCTGTTACCATTGAAAAAGTTAAATTATTTTCTTTTAATCTATTTCCAACTTCTACTAATTTTTGATTATATATAACTTGTATATTCTCCAACTCTCTGCCACTTTGCATCTTTATTTTCTCTAATAGAACCTTCAGAGTTTTATATAAATTATATATAGTAAGCTCTTCTTTCTTTTGACTATCTTCCATTTTAACTCCTTATACTTTTTTTATAATTCTATCACACTATTTTTATTTTTTAAATATCTGTTTTATATAAAAATAATTTTGTAAATCATTGTATAATAGCAACTCATACTATATAATATTAAATACATTTTATTAATTGGAGATGATAATTTGGACAGATTTACTCAAGCAAAAAAAGTAGGTATTTTAGGCATATTAGGTAATTTATTTTTACTTATTATAAAAGGTAGCGTAGGTATTATTTTTAAAAGTCAATCTATGATTGCTGATTCTGCAAATAGTGCCAGTGATATTTTTGCTTCATTTATGGCTTATATTGGTAATAAAATTTCAAGTGAACCATCTGACGATAATCATAATTTTGGTCATGGCAAAGCTGAATACATATTTTCACTTTTCATAAGTATATCTATGATAATTCTTTCTATTAACATACTAATAACAGCAATAAAAACCTTGCTTTTTGGAAATGATATTGAATTTTCATGGCTTTTAGTTGTAGTTTGTATCATAACAATCATACTAAAATTCGCATTATATCTCCATGCTAGAGCTATTAACAAATCATATGAAAATATTTTAGTATCTTCCACAATGAATGATCATAGAAATGATTGCTTTGTTACAATTTTTACATTAATCTCTATACTATTTAGTTTATTCAAAATATATATTGTAGATAGTATTGTTGGAATTGGAATTTCTTTATTAATATGTTTCACTGGATTAAAAATATTTGTAGAAAGTTTCAAAGTTTTAATGGATACATCAATAGATGAAACTTCAAAGAAAAAAATATTATCTCTTGTTAAAGAAACTGATGGTGTTAAAAATATAGATAATTTCTCATCTGTACCTGTTGGTTATCAATATTTTATTTTCATAACAATATGTGTTGATGGCAATATGTCAACATTTGAAAGTCATTCTTTAGCCGATAAATTAGAGGAACAAATAACAAAATTAGACAAAGTATATAAGGCTACAATACATGTTCATCCTATATAAGTACTACTTACATGTGGATTCTATGTTTTTTCGTAGCGAGCTTGTGTGGGGACCGACGAGTTAGAAAATATAAAAGAAATGTACCGTCAGGTGCATTTCTTTTTATAGTTTCTACGAAGTTGGGACGAGCGAGAAAAAAGCATAGAATCCACCGTAATTTTTTTCTATTCTTGTTTTATTAAGCCAAACTATAATAATTTTTCAAAAATGCTCGTTCAAGCAATTTTCGCAGACCTTCTAACATGCTTTTATGGCACCCTTTCACGAACAAGCGCGAACTATTTCCATAAAACCAAGCAAGAAGGTCTAGCTCAATTACTTTCAATGCGCTTTTTTCAAAATTATTATAGTTTGGCTTTTAGAATAACATCCTATATAATCAAGATTTTTTCTTTTTTATAACAACCTTATCATCTTCCACAGTTGCTATTGCAGTATCTTTTGTTTTTACAATTCCATCTAAAATTGCCTCTGCAATTCTGTCTTCCAACTTATTTTGTATTGTTCTTCTAAGTGGTCTTGCACCATAAGCTTTATCAATTCCTTCTTTTATTATAAGCTCTTTAACACTTTCATCTATATCTAATTTAATATCTTTTTCCTTTAATCTATTTTTTACTTCTTCTAACATTATATCAATAATTGATTTTATTTCTTCATCCTCTAATTTATGGAACACTATTATTTCATCAACACGATTTAAAAATTCTGGTCTGAAAGCTCTTTTTAATTCTGCCATAACTTCTTTTTTCGTATCTTCATATTCTTTCTTAATGTCTTTTTCACTATCTTCTGACTTACTATTGAAGCCTAAAGTTTTCTTATCCGTTATTACTCTTGCTCCTACATTTGATGTCATTATTATAACTGTATCTTTGAAATTTACCACTCTACCTTGTGAATCTGTTAATCTTCCATCATCTAATATTTGAAGCAATATATTCATTACATCTGGATGAGCTTTTTCTATTTCATCAAATAATATTACTGAATATGGTTTTCTTCTTACTTTTTCAGTTAATTGACCTCCTTCATCAAATCCTACATATCCAGGAGGTGATCCTATTAATTTTGATGTTGAATGTGATTCCATAAACTCAGACATGTCTACTCTTATAATTGCATTTTCATCTCCAAATAAAACTTCTGCTAATGCTTTTGATAATTCTGTTTTACCAACACCAGTTGGACCTAAAAATATGAATGAACCTACTGGTCTTTTAGGATCTTTTAGCCCCACTCTTCCTCTTCTTATTGCCTTTGCCACAGCATCTACTGCTTCATTTTGTCCTATTACTCTTTTATGAAGAGCTTTTTCTAGATTTTTAAGTTTCTCATTCTCATTCTCACTAATTTTATTAACTGGTATTCCAGTCCAAGAAGCAATTACTTCTGCTATCTCTTCTTCTGTTATTATAGATACAGTGGTTGTGTTTTTATCTTTCCACTTAACTTTTGATTTTTCTAATTTTTCTTTTTGTTTATGCTCTTTATCTCTTAGTTTAGCAGCCTTTTCAAAATCTTGAACCTTTATAGCCTCTTCCTTTTCTTTTTCTATCTTTTCTATATTCTCTTCTAGTACTTTGATTTCATCTGGCTCTGTGTATGTTTTCATTCTTACTCTTGATGCCGCTTCATCAATTAAATCTACTGCTTTATCTGGTAAAAATCTATCATTTATATATCTAACAGAAAAGTTTACTGCACTAGATATAGCTTCATCAGTTATCTTTACATTATGATGTGCTTCATATTTATCTCTTAAACCTTTTAATATACTAATTGTATCTTCAACTGTAGGCTCATTAACTGTTATTGGGCTAAATCTTCTTTCCAAAGCAGCATCTTTTTCAATGTATTTTCTATATTCATTAAGTGTTGTAGCTCCTATTAACTGTATCTCTCCTCTAGCTAATAATGGTTTTAAAATATTAGCCGCATCTATTGCTCCTTCTGCTGATCCAGCTCCCACTATTGTATGAATTTCATCTATAAATAAAATTACGTCTCCTGCTTTTTTTACTTCATTTAAAGCTTTCTTTATACGTTCCTCAAAATCACCTCTATATTTAGCACCAGCTACCATTCCTGATATATCTACACTTACTAGTCTTTTATTTTTTAACATTTCTGGTACATCACCCAAAACAATTTTTTCTGCTATTCCTTCTGCAATTGCAGTTTTACCTACACCTGGTTCCCCAATTAAACATGGATTATTTTTTGTTCTTCTTGAAAGTATTTGTATTACTCTTTCTATTTCACTTTTTCTTCCTACAATTGGATCCAACTTGCCTTCTTCTGCTTGCTTAGTTAAGTCAGAACCAAATTGGTTTAATGTTGGAGTCATATTAAAACTATTTTTTGTGTTCTTTGACTTGTTTCCGTTATTGCTGTTTATATTATTTATATCATCATCTTCATTTACCACCTTATAGATTTCATTGTATAGTTTTTGTGGATTAACACCTAAATCTAGTAATATTCTAACTGCAACACTATCCGCTTCTCTCATTATGCCAATTAGAATATGCTCTGTTCCTATATAATCAGACCCAACTTTTCTTGCTTCTCTAAAAGCGTTTTCTATTACTCTTTTAGTTCTTGGAGTAAAACCTATAGTTTTTGAAGTTTCAGTTGTAGCTTTTCCAATCAATTCTTCTATTTCTTCTAAAACTTCTTCTTTAGTTACATTTTGATTTTCTAATACTTTTCCAGCTACACCTTCTTGTTCATCAACTAAACCATACAAAAGATGTTCTGTTCCTATATAATCATGTCCTAGCTCTATTGCAATTTCATTTGCAGATTCCATTGCATCTTTTGCACTATTAGTAAATTTATATGTCATATTTCTCACCTACCCTTTCAAAATATTCTTTACTATTCATTTATAATTTTCTTTATCAACTCTGCTCTTTCTATATCTCTTTCATATGCATCTAAAGTTTTTCCTAAATACCTTTGTAAATTTGCTGGTTTGCCATATAATTCTAGTTTCATAATCTTACTGTCTGTAAGTTCTTTGATAATGCCTAAATCTGTTCCTAATTTAACTTCAGATAATTTTTCGTTTAATTCATTCCATGTAATTTTTTTACAATTACTTAGTATTCCAAAATTTCTATAAACTCTATCTTCTAAATCAATTTCATTTTTAGTAAGAAGTTTTCTTGCAATTCTTTCTTGTTCAATAACTTTTTCTGTAACTATCTTTATGTTTTTAGCTATTTCTTTTTCAGAAATTCCTAGTGTTTGTTTATTTGAAATTTGATATATATTTCCTTGTGAATTTGAACCTTCACCATAAACTCCTCTTATATTTGTTCCAAATCCTTGAACAGCTTGTAATACCTTACCAATATTTCCTGTTAATGATAATCCTGGTAAAGAAACCATAACAGAAACTCTCATTCCAGTACCAGCATTAGTAGGGCAACTTGTTAAGTAACCATATTTTTCATGAAATGCATACTGTAAATTTTCTCCTATTTTTTCTTCTATTTCCATTGCTAAATTACATGTATTATCTATATCTAAACCTGCTGAAAACACTTGTATTCTGAAATGATCCTCTTCATTAATCATTATACAGATATTTTCATCGTCATTAATTAAAATACTTCCTTCGTTATTTTCATTTAGAGCAAATTCAGGACTAATTAAATGTTTTTCTACTAATGTCATTTTAGTAACATCATCAATATCTTTCAATTTAAATAATCTAAGTCCATATCCTAATGATGGTAATATTCCCTCCACATCTTTTACTAAATCCTCTCTTTGCTTTTTATTGCATCTTAATGAAAATGGATATTTTTCTAAATTTCTACCAAATCTAACTCTTGTACTTATTACTACATCTGAGTCTTTTCCACTTTGCAAATACCAATTACTCATTTTTCACATCATTCCTTTCTCAGTTATAAATCTGGTTTGAAAAGAACTAAATTTCTATTGCAAAATTGTAATTATTTTTCAACCCTTATTAAATATCTTTTTCTAATTCTTTTATTTTATCTCTTAATTTAGCTGCATCTTCATATTTTTCTTCTCTAATAGCTTCTTTTAACTTTGCTTTTAAGTCATTCAATTCTTCATTTTTGCTGCTCTTTTTTTCTTCTTCTTTTTTATTAGATTCTGTATTACTTTTATCTGATATTTCTAGTGTTTTTGCTCTCCTTCCAATATGTTTTTTTGCACCATGAATTTGTTTCATTACATCATCTAATTTATTTTCAAATGTAGAATAACAATTACTGCATCCAAATTTTCCTTTATTTAAGAACTCATCAAAAGTCATACCGCAATTTAAACATTTCATTTCATTTTTATTTGTAAAAGGACTTAAGAATAAATTATCATCATCATTCCAAAAATCTCCTAAAAAGCTTGAAAAATCAATTGGCATGTTAAAATCAAAATTCCAATCATCAAGGCCTAATTTTTTTGCACATTCATCACAAAGTATAAGTTCTTGCTTTTCACCATTTACTATTTTTGTATACCTAAAATTAGCTTCATTTTTTCCACAATTTTTACATTTCATAAAATCACATCCTTTTCTAATCTATTAAATTAAGCAACATATTTTTAAATATATTTGCTCTTATATAATCTTTATATTCTTTAGGTAAATTTAAAACATTATCACTAGTAGCAACTTTCAGTAGTTTTGCCTCTCTTGGAGTAACCATGTTGTATGATAAAAAATTGCTAATATAAATATCAACTTCATTACCCGTTAATGTATCAGTCATGTTATTTATTATATGCATCATATAATTGTCTTTATCTATATCAATCTTCTTAATTCTTATATGACCACCACCACCTCTTCTGCTTTCCACATAATATCCTTGCGATGGTCTAAATCTTGTTGATATAACATAATTTATCTGCGAAGGTACACAATTAAAATGTTCTGCCAACTCATTTCTTTGTATTTCTATATACTCTTCTTCTGCTTTTAATAAATCTTTTATAAATTCTTCTATTTCATCTGATATTCTCATATTTCCACCTTTACTTAAATTTATTTTTTGATGATTGTTTGACTTTGACTTTCTTTGACCTTTCATAAATATTATACACCCTTTTCTAAAAAAATCAATACCTATTTATTATTTTTTTTATTTTTATCTGTCATATTCTCCAAATTTCTTACTGTTTTCTTTTGTTCATCTGGTGTTATCCAAGTAAAATATGATGGAATAAATTCCCCATATTTTGTTGCATCTTCCTTTTCTCTTTTATCTTTTTTATCCATAAAAACCTCCTATAATTTTACTATGATTATTATGGCTATAAAAAAATGTTTTATTCAAAAATTGTACAATAAAATGCAGAGGATAATCTATTGATTACCCTCTGCATTTTATTTTAATTATTCTCTTTTCTTTTTATCAAATTAAAGATATCTTTAACACTCATCTTTGATCCATAATTTAAAATTGCTGAAGAATATACTTTTATTGATATTTTTGCAATCAGAGCTATAGTTATTACCGAAACTAGTATTGAAATTGCAATCACACTAAATTTGGCGGTTCCTAATAGCATACTAAATGGTACACTAAATGGTGCTGATAGTGGAAAAATATTTGCAAAAGTATTCATTTCACTAGTAGGATTCATCATTGTAAAGTATGCTATATAAAAACCAAATACTGCTAGAATTGATGCTGGTGCACTTGCTGATTGTACATCTTCTGGTCTTGCTATTGCTGAGCCAGTTAGTGCAAATATAAATGCAAAGATAAAGTATCCTATTAGGAAGTATAGTAATGTAATTAATCCCAAACCAATATTTACATTTGATAAATCAATTAGATTATTTAAAACTTCTTTATCTATAAATAAGTTTGCAGAAACTACTCCAGTTACAATAATTAGTATTAATTGTATTAATCCTACAATACCTATTCCTATTGTTTTTCCCATTATTATAGTGCTTGGAGATGTAGATGTTACTAGTGTTTCCATTATTTTTGATGTTTTTTCTGTTGTTACAGAAGTTGCTACTTTGTTTGCACAGAAGAATATTGCATAAAATAATATAATTGATAATATCATTACTAACCCAATCTGACCACTTGCAGAATTTTCATTTGTTTCTTTAAAAGAAAAGTCAAATTTTGGATTAATTGATGCAATCTCTTCTTCGCTTAAATTTAATTTCATTATTTGCATATTTTTATATGCCTCTGTTAACATTTGTAGTACATCTTCTGGTATTTCTGCCATTCCTACAAATGTATTTAAACTTTCTACTGTATATTCCAAATTTATATTATTCTTATTTTTTGTAATTTTTATACAAGAATCAATCTCTTTATTTTCTATTTTTTCTTTAATTTGTTCATCAGAATAATCTTCATTTTTTACTTCAAACTTATACCATTCATCTGAAGTTTCTAAAGCTTTTAAATTTCCTTCAAAAATATTATCAGAATCAATTATCAGCATTTTTTCTGTTCCAAAATCCTCCCCATCAGAAAATTTATTTAAAATGTTTGGAACATTAAAAGCAAATACGATTAAGGCTAAAATTATTATTGTTGAAATTATAAAAGACTTTTTTGTTATCATTTCTTTGATTGAAAATTTCATTACTGTTATAAAATCTCTCATTTTTAATCTCTCCTAAAATTAAATTATTATTAACAAGTATTTATTTATATGTTATTTTTTCTTATACTCTGTCCTAATAATTATATTATGCAGATTTTTTCTTATTTCAAACCTATGCCTCTCCAACTTTTTCAATGAATATTTCATGCAAACTTGGCTTTTTAACTTCAAATTTAATAACCTTTACACCTTTTACAGCTAATTCTTTATATAATCTATCTGGCTCATCTTCACTTTTTATTAAAATCTCATATTTATTGTCTACATTACTCTTTATCTTAAGCTCTAGATTTTCAACTATTTTCGTTATATCTTCTTTTGTTATAACTTCCATGTTGTTAGATGGATATGAATTCTTTATCTCTTTTAAATTTCCTTTTAATACTGTCTTCCCTTTATTCAATATTAATACATCTGTACAAAATTCTTCTATTGATACCATTTGATGACTAGACATTACAATATATTTGCCTTTTTCTATCAATTCTAAAATTATATTTTTTAACATTTCTGTATTTACAGGATCTAGTCCGCTAAATGGTTCATCTAAAATTATTAAATCTGGATTATGAATAATTGCTGTTATAAATTGAATTTTTTGTTGATTTCCCTTAGATAATTTCTCTGCTACTTTAAATTTATATTCTTCTATGTTTAATTTTTTTAACCAATAGTCAATTGAAGTATCTGCATCTTTTTTACTCATTCCTTTTAGATTTGCAAAATACATTAATTGATCATATACTTTAGTTTTTGGATATACTCCTCTTTCCTCTGGTAAATATCCAAAATTAACATTTTTTCTCGTAACTTCTTTTCCATTCCAATCAATTTTGCCTTGATCTTTTTTTAAGATTCCTAGCATCATTCTAATAGTAGTAGTTTTTCCAGCACCATTTGTTCCTAACAAGCCAAATACTCCTGGCTTATCTATTTCAAAAGATATTGAGTCTACAGCTACTTTATCTTCAAATTTCTTTGTGACATTCTCTACCTTTAGCCCCATTAACTTTTCCCCCTTGAATTATTTTATGTTGAAATATTATCATAATATTAAGCTACATGCAACAAAATTCCTACTATACAAAGATGAACTGCTTTTTCAAGCAGTTCATCGTAATAAAAATATATAATTCATCCTTATTTTCTTAACTTAGCCTTGCATTTGCTTTCTACAGTACTAATAATTTTGTTAAAAATTTCTGTAATTTCTTCTTCTGTTAAAGTTTTCTTTGCATCATTAAATGTTAGAGAATATGCTATTGATTTTTCATTTTCTCCTACATTTTCTCCAGTATAAACATCGAAAACTTCTATGTTTGTAAGAAGTGAACCACCAGATTTTTTAATAACCATTTCAATTTCTTTTGATTCTGTATTTTTATCTACAACAAAAGCTACATCTTTTTTGATATTTGGGAATTTTGAAATTTCTTTATATTTCATCTTTCCTACTTTTTTGCTTAATAATTTATCTAGGTTGATTTCCATTACAAAAACTGCATCTTTAACTTCTTGTGGATGTAATTTTCCTATAATACCAACACTATCACCATTTACATTTATTTCTGCTACTTGTCCTGGATGGAATTCATTTGAAATTTCTTTTGGAACTATGAAACTATATCTATTTGCATAACCTAAGTAATCTAGCAATTCTTCTACTATTCCTTTAATTATGTAAAAATCAACATTTGCTTCATTTCCTACACCTAAATAATATTTACCTGTCATAAGAGCAGCTATTTTTTGATTTTCGCCATATTCTCCATTCTTTTTGAAGAATCCCTTTCCTATTTCAAATAAAGCTATATCTTTATTATAGTGTGCTTTATTATATTCATACGTTTTAACTAGTGATGGTATTACACTATATCTTAAAGTATTACGGTCTTCTGTAATTGGATCTAGTAATTTAATTTCTTCAAAATTATCTGTAGTATACTTGTGAACTTCTTTATCATTAATTAAAATATATGTTAATGTTTCATTTAAGCCAAGTTCCATCATCTTGTGTCTGATAGATCTTATAGTGTTATCATAATTTGCCATTTTTTCTCCCATTACAGGAAGAGTTCCTTCTATGTTATCAACACCATATATTCTACTAACTTCTTCTATTAAATCTTCTTTTATTGATATATCACGTCTTCTGCTTGGTACATTTACTATTGCTTCTGACTCATTTGCTTCATATGTAAAGCCAAGTCTTCTAAATACATTTAATATTTCATCTTTTGAAATATTTGAACCTAAAACATCATTTATATTTTGATATTTTATTGTAATCTTTTTATCCTCTTCTTTTATTTCATCATGTTTACATATACCTTTTAATACAGTTCCATTTGCATATTGTTCCAACAACTTACATGCTCTTTCCATTGCCATATATGTACGTTTTGGATCTAATCCTTTTTCAAATCTATTGCTTGCTTCACTTCTAACTATTTTCTTTGATGTTTTTCTAACCTTAACTCCATCAAATATAGCAGCTTCAATTATTACATTTTTAGTAGTTGCTGCAACTTCTGTATCTAGTCCTCCCATTACTCCTGCTAAACCTACAGATTTTTCTTTATCCGCAATAACAATATCGTTCTCATCTAGTACTCTTTCTATATTATCTAAAGTTGTTAATTTTTCTCCATTCTCTGCCATTCTAACAACTAATGTATCCCCTAAATTATCTGCATCATAGAAATGCAAAGGTTGCCCAAGCTCTAACATTACATAGTTACTAATATCGACAACATTATTAATAGGTCTTATTCCACATGCCATTAATCTATTTTTAATAAAATCAGGACTTTCTTTAATTTCAACATTTTCCACTTTTCTTGCTAAAAACAATTTACAATTTTCTGTTTTTATATCAATTTTAAATTTACTATTTACATCTTCTCCAGATTCTTTGTGTGATAAATCCACATCTTTTACAGGCTTATCATAAATTGCTCCTAATTCATATGCCATTCCTAACATGCTTAATAAATCTCCTCTATTAGCTGTTAGATCAAAATCTACAATCTCATCATCCCATCCTAAATATTTAATTGGATTTTCTCCTACTACAGCATCTTCTCCTAATTCTGCTATTCCTTCTTTATCCTCTGGTTTCAAAAATTTATTATCTAATCCAAGTTCTGCTATAGAACACATCATTCCATTAGACTCTTGACCACGAATAGAACCCCTCTTTATTTCTCCACCAGGAAGCATAGCTCCTGCTAGTGCAACTATTACTTTAATTCCTTTTCTTGCATTTGGTGCTCCACAAACTATTTGTAAAACTTCATTTCCAACATTTACTTTACATACATGTAAATGATCTGAGTCAGGATGCTCTACACATTCTATTATTTCACCAATAACAAGATTTGTACAATCAATAAATTTTTGTGCTACATCATATTCATTTCCAACTCTTGTCATATCTTCACCTATAGTTTTGATATCTAGGCTTTCATCTAAATCTATATAATCTTTAACAAAATTTCTACTTAATATCATGTTTTAAACCTCCCTTTAGTCTATATCTTTTCTATCAAATTGTTTTAAAAATCTTACATCATTTGTGTATAAATATCTCATATCTGGAATTCCATATTTAAACATTGCCATTCTATCTATACCAGTTCCAAAGGCGAATCCTCCCCAGACTTCTGGATCATATCCATTCATTCTTAAAACATTTGGATGTACTATTCCAGAACCTAAAACTTCTATCCAGCCTGTTTGCTTACATAGATTACATCCTTTTCCTCCACATTTGAAGCATGTACAGTCAACTTCATAAGAAGGTTCTGTAAAAGGGAAATAACTTGGTCTGAAACGTAATTGTGTATTTTCTCCTAACATTTTTCTCATAAATACTTCTAAAGTTCCTTTTAAGTCCGCAAGAGAAACTTTATTTTCTTTTTTATCAATTACTAAGCCTTCTACTTGATTAAATTGATGTGAATGAGTAGCATCGTCTTCTCTTCTATATGTTTTACCAACGCAAATCATCTTTATAGGTCTTGTTCCACCATATTTAAGCATAGTTCTTGCTTGAACAGCAGAAGTTTGTGCACGTAAAACATATTCATCATTTATATAGAAAGAATCCTGCATATCTCTTGCTGGATGTCCTTTAGGAAGATTTAATCTTTCAAAACAGAATTCATCTGTTTCTAGTTCTGGACCTTCTATAACTTCATATCCCATAGAAATAAATAAGTCCTCTATTTCTTCTACTGTTCTGTTTAAAGGATGTTCACTTCCTCTTATTGCTTTTTTACTAGGGAGTGTTACATCTATTTTTTCTTTTTCTAGTTTTTTATTTAACTCTGCTTGTTTAAAACTATTTTCTTTACTTGAAATAAGTTCTTCTAATGTATCTCTTACTTCATTTACTAAACTTCCTATTATTGGTCTTTCTTCTGGAGATAAAGCTCCCATACCTCTTAAAACTGATGTAAGCTCTCCTTTTTTTCCTAAATATTTTACACGAACACCATCTAGGCTTTGTAAATCTTTAGCATCATTTATTTCTTTAGTAGCATTTTCTTTAATTGATAAAATTTGATTTTTCATAAAAACTCCTTTCTTTATTTTAATTTATATAAAAATTATTATTATTGGCATTATTTAGTTTAGAAACATAAATTATTATTTTTTATTAGCTCCTGCTCATTGCAATCGGTTAGAAATTGTAACATAAAAGAATTAAGACTCTGTCAAAATCACAATTTGCCCCCCCTCAATCCTTTTATTAACAATTTCTACACCTCATTCCATTGCGAGACGTCGCTAAATCAAAATAATAATTTATGTTTTTTAATAATCCTCCTAATATTTATTAGTTAGCTTAGTTGGAAAAGAATTAAATTTTGGCAAGGAAAATTTCATTAAAAAGGCAAGGGCGCATACTCTTTGTATGTAACCGCGTTTTTAATGAAATTTGACACAGCCAAAATTGTAATTATTTTTCAACCTAAAAACAAAAAAGGTTGCTTAATCCTACATAGGACGAAGCAACTCGTGGTACCACCTAATTTCATTAATTTACAAAAATTAAACTCTAATAGTTTTAACGTAACAACCGCTTTGACCTACTTTTTGTTTCTGCCAAAGGCAAAGAAAGTGAAATTTCTAATATATATACAATAATGGATTCCAGCTATTTTCCATCTCTCTAAAAATGTAATTTATATATTATACTTTGCTTTCTTATTTGCTTATATCTAATTAATGCCTATATTTTACCATAAAATAATTTACATTGCAATATTCCATAATAATTTATTATAAAATTTTCTAAACTTTTCATATAGCAAAACATTTATAATTTATATTTGATTTTTTATATTTTTAATGCTATCATATTTTCATAAATAAATATTTGGAGGTTACTATGGCAAAAGATGAATTTGATTTTTATAGTAAAACGAGTATAAAATCTTATAATTTGAATGAATCCATGAGATATCAATTAGCAATGCTTGACCAATTGGATGTTTTTACTAGAACTCATTGTGAAAATGTTGCAAACATAACTTGTAGATTATGTGAGTATTTACATTGCAGTAAAGATTTTACTGTATATTGCACTACTTGTGCATATTTACACGACTTAGGTAAATTGTTTATACCTCCTTCTGTTTTACAATTTCCTGGTAGACTATCAGAAGAACAATTTAAAATAATGAGAACCCACACTACTCTTGGATATGAAATGTGTATGAAAGATCCTAAACTTAGAAAATATGCTGCTGGAACGATTTATCATCATGAAGGTCTAGATGGTAGTGGCTATCCTAAAGGATTAACAAAAAAAGATATTCCAATTGAAGGTCAAATAATCAGAGTTGCTGATGAATACGATGCTATAGTTAGTAAAAGACAATATAAATCACATATAGATATTTCAGATACATTAAAAACTTTAGTTGATGATGCCCTACCTCTTATAGGTCATAAATATGGTAAGATTAATAAAACAGTTTTAAAAGCTTTATTTAAAGTTGTTATTGACGATGTTGAATTTGAGATCTATCAAGTTGAAAGATATGTTGATTCCTTAAAAGAAGATATATCAAGAATGCAAGAAGTTGTTGGTTTTAAAAAACATATGGATAAAACTAAATCTCAGAAGAAAAAAGACTATTATTTAGAAGGTATTAAGCTATTAACAAAAAAAGGGGAAACTGCTGAAAATTGTGAAGAAGCTATTATCAATTATCAAGATGCCTTAAAATTAAAAAAAGAAGCTTTAAAAAAACTTCATAGTGAAATTAGAAAAATTAAGACTTTACGATTCACACTATTATTTAGAAAGTATCAAATTCCTAAAAAGAAAAACTAAAACTTCTGATAAAAGTAATAAATTTATCTATTTAAAAACCAAGAAATATTATTTTTTATAATTGTAAAAAATAATACTTCTTGGCGGTTATTTATTGTTTTATTGAGCTACATTTTCTAATCTAAAGCTAATCCAAAACTTACACCTATTGCATTATTAATTTTATCTATTATTTTACCATCATCTATATGTCCTATCTTTTCTTTTAATCTACTTTTATCTATTGTTCTTATCTGTTCAGTTAAAACAACTGAATCTGCCTTTAAGCCATAGCTTTTAGAATCTATTTCTATATGCGTTGGAAGTTTATTCTTTCCTGTTTGCGAAGTAATAGCTGCCGCTATAACAGTTGGACTATATTTATTTCCTCTATCATTTTGTATAATTAAAACTGGTCTTATTCCTCCTTGTTCAGAACCAATTACTGGACTCAAATCAGCATAAAACATATCTCCTCTTTTAACTACCATATTATTCACTCCTAATACTAGAATATTTTATTTTAAATGTTTTAATATATTTAAATTTAGTTCGAGATAAATGTTTCTACTTTTTAATTAATATCATTTAAGCTTTTTATACATCTATATTATTTATATTAAAAGCCAATATTTCTCCTTTATTTGTACTGTTTATTTCTATCTCATTATATTCTATGTATACTAGAGTATTTCGGTTAACATCTTTTATTTCCATTTTTGTTGGTTTTAAACTTTCTTTATCTATGTAAAGTGTCTTGTACATCATGTATTTATTACTTTCATTTTTAGTTTTAGTGCTCATAATTATTTGCTTATCCGTTTCTTCTATATTTGATTGTTCTGATATTTTATAATCTTCAATGAAATTATATAAACAAAGTGAATTTTCTGATATGTATTCATATTGCTCAAAAATTTCATTTAAATTTAGCTTTGTATTTTCTATTCTTAAATTTTCTCCATTATATATTACTGTCAAACCTTGAATATTACTTGGTTCTATTACTTCTTGCTTAAACACATTATCTTCATTTGTATATTCCTGTTTTAAAATATATTGATTTTTATTTTTATTACTCTCGACTGTTATCTTTATTTTTGCATCATATGAACTAATATTTAAAATATAATTAGCAATTCCCTGAGTTGTTCTATCAATATTATTTCCAGGAAAAAATTTTTTATAAGCAAAAATTATAAAAAAAATTAAAGCTAAAATCATTCCAATAATCAAAACTATCTTTGGTTTACCATATTTTTCTTTTGAATGATAGCCTTTATCATTCTTCATAATATAGCCTCCTTAAAATTATAATTTTTCAAAAAATATATAAATGCTCTCCCATAGTCCTAATCTATAATTATATTATTTAAAGCGAGCTTGTGTGGGGACCGACGAGTTAGAAAATATACAAAAAATGTATCGTCAGATATATTTTTTGTATATTTTCTACGAAGTTGGGACGAGCTTAAATAATATAATTATAGATTAGGACGGAATTATAAATATAAATATAAATATAAATTAAGAGAATAGATTAAATAATCTATTCTCCTAATTTATATTCTATATTGATTTAAAATATTCTTTTAAGCAATTTTCTAACTCTTGTCTATCTTCAATTCTATTAATCATATCTCTTGTTTTTGTTGCATCTTTCATATTTTTTATATACCATGAAATATGCTTTCTCATTTCTCTTATTCCAGTATATTCTCCCTTTTCTTTTATTTCTAAATCTATATGTTTTAAAATAACATTTAATTTTTCCTGAGGACTAGGTTGATATTGACTTTTATTCCCTGTTTTTAAATAGCTTATTATATTTCTAAACAACCACGGATTTCCCAAAGCACCTCGTCCACACATAATTCCATCTACACCAGTATATTCAAACATTCTATAAGCATCTTCTTCACTAAATATATTTCCATTTCCTATAACTGGTATATTAACACTTTCCTTTACTTTTTTTATTATATCTAAATCCACTTCTCCAGAGAAAAATTCTTCTCTAGTTCTACCATGAATAATTATAGCCGACGCTCCTTTATCTTCTGCAATTCTAGCAATATCCGTAGCCACAGTATTCTTTTCATCCCAACCCTTTCTTATTTTTACTGTGACTGGTATATCAACTGATTTAACTACATTTTCAATAATTTCTTCTGCCAATTTTAAATTAGTTAATAATTTACTTCCATCGCCATTTTTTACTACTTTAGGAGCAGGACATCCCATATTTATATCTACTATATCTGCAAAACTACTTACATATTTTGCGGCTTCCTTCATTGCAACAACATCACTTCCAAATATTTGAACAGCTATTGGCTTTTTTTCTCCTTCTATATTTAATAGTTTTTTTGTTTTTTCATCTCCATAATAAATTGCTTTTGCACTCGCCATTTCTGTATATACTAAGCCTATTCCAAACTCTTTGCATATTATTCTAAATGGCAGGTCTGTAATACCTGCCATTGGAGCTAACATTATATTATTTTCTAATTCGACATTTCCTATTTTTAATTTTTTTAAATACATTTCCTTCTCCATTATTTATATCATTATGCACTTTCTAAAATTATAATTTATTACTAATCTACAAATATAGCTTTTTTCCTTCTTCCACTAATATTAAGCAACAACCCTATACATATGAAATTAGTAACTAATGAACTACCTCCATAACTTACAAAAGGAAGCGGAACTCCTGTAATTGGTAATAGTCCTATTGTCATTCCTATATTTTCTAACATATGAAAGAAAAATAATCCTACAATTCCAATTGCTATGTATGATCCCAAATCATCTTTTGCAGTTTTCGCTATATACACTCCTTTAGTTAGTAAAACTACATAGAGAATTACTATTATGCTTGTTGCTATAAATCCAAATTCTTCTCCAATAACAGCAAATATAAAGTCTGTTGTTTTTGGATATAAGAAACCTAATTGCGTTTGATTTCCCTTTAATAATCCCATTCCAAATAATTGACCAGCTCCTATCGCTAGTTTTGATTGAATTATGTTATATCCACTACCTCTTGGATCTAATTCAGGATTTAAAAACACATCTATTCTAGCTTTAGCATGTGGTGGAAGAACATACATATAAGCTAATGGAACTGATATTGTTACTAATAAAATAGCACAAATTATATATTTTTTATTTATACCAGAAACAAAAAGCATAAATACCATAGCCATTACATAAGATGCTGCAGTTCCTATATCTGGTTGTATTACTATTAATCCTATTGGAATTCCCATAACTATAAAAAATAGAAACAACTTCCAAATTTTATTTATTTCTTTTCTACCTTTTTTTTGCAACTTAACTAATAGAACTGATGATGTCATAATTACAAATACCTTTGCTAATTCACTTGGTTGAAAATTTAATGATTCAGAGATTTTAAACCAGCTTCTTGCACCATTTATTGGTTTAGTAAACAATACTAATACAAATAGAATTAAAAAAATTGTATAAATAAACGGTGATATTTTTGCAATTTCTTCATAATCAATCCACATTACTACTATCATTATAGGAATGCTAATAACTGCCCAAACTATTTGCCTTGTTAATTCTCCATTTCCATCTTCTTTCGTAGCAGAAAATAAAGCAAGCATTCCAATAATCAATAAAATCATTGCACAAACTAAGGTTACCCATTCCATGTTTTTAATTATTTTATTTTTCATATACTTTCCTTCTTATTCTCCTCAAAAACGAATTAACAAATTCTGAATAACAATGTTATCGAGAATTTGTTATACTCTTATGAATATTTATCACAAAGCTTTCCTTAATAAAATGAGTGCTTACATAACTTTTTGTTATACATTTTCACTTTTTACTGTATTAACTACTTGTTCTTCTACACTATCCTCTTCTGAAATTTCTTTTTTAATTATTTCATTCTCAACTATCTCTATTTTTGAATCTTTTTCTTCAGACTCTTCTTGTTCATTTTCAACTTGATTTTTATTATCACTCTCTATTTTCTCATCATTCTGCTTAATTTCTTCTTTTTGCACTTCATCATCTTCTTTTTGAAATACTTTTGCTTTTTTTCTAGCTTCATCCTTTATTGTCATAATTGGGATATTGGCATATAAAGCTGGAGCACCTGTTGTACCATCATCATTTTGCTTGTTTGTAAGCCTTACATCCATAGCTTTCTCATCTATATCTATATATTTTTTGATTACTTCTATTATTTCTTGTTTCATTAAATCTAGGAAATCAGCTGATACGTTTGCTCTATCTTGCATCAAAACTAAATGTAGTCTTTCTTTTGCTGCATCTTTAGAGCGAGTTGTATCTTTTTCCGTTTTTCCAAGCTTTTTAAAAAAATTTACTATGCTTTCAAACATTTAAATACAACCTCCATCTTTTATTTTCTGCCAAATATTCTTTTGATTTTCGAAAAGAATCCCTTTTCTCTTCCAGGAATTGTTATTTCTACATTCTCCCCTAATATTCTCTTTGCTATTTCTAAATATGCTTTTCCTGATGGAGCTCTTTTATTTGATATTACTGGTTCACCTTTGTTTGTTTGTGTAATTATGTATTCATCATCTGGTACAACTCCTATTAAATCTATTGAAAGCAAATCTACTATATCATCAACATCCATCATTTCACCTTTTTTTACCATTGATGGGCGAAGTCTGTTTACTACTAATTCTGGATTTTTAATTTCTGATGCTTCTAATAGTCCAATAATTCTATCAGCATCTCTAATTGCAGATATTTCAGCTGTAGTAACAACAATTGCTCTATCAGCACCTGCAATTGCGTTTTTAAACCCTTGCTCTATTCCAGCTGGGCAATCTATTAGAATATAATCAAACTCTTCTTTTAACTTATCAGTTAATTCTTTCATTTGTTCTTCATTAATGGCACTTTTATCTCTTGTTTGGGCAGCTGGCAACAAAAACAGCTCTTCAAAACGTTTGTCCTTAATAAGGGCTTGTCTTAATTTACATTTTTCTTCTACAACATCAACTATATCATAAACAATTCTGTTTTCTAAACCCATAACTACATCTAGATTTCTTAAACCTATATCAGTATCAACTAATACAACTTTTTTTCCTTCTAGAGCTAATGATGAACCTAAGTTAGCTGTTGTTGTAGTTTTACCTACGCCACCTTTTCCAGATGTTATAACAATAACCTCTCCCATAAAATTTCCTCCTTATTTGTGCGTAAACTATATTGTATTGTGCCTTATAAAGTTTATATTTAACTCATTATTTATCCTTTTCCCTTTTTTGTTACTAGGGAACACTATTTTTCACGATATTATATTATACGAAAAATCGCAAAAAGTCAATTCTATCATTTCAATTTATTTGTAGTAGCAATTATTTGATACTTACAGCCCCGCAGAGCCCTAGCTTTTATAGTTTTTTATTTTAAAAAATATTTTAACAAGTTAACGGACGGCCAATGTTCTCCCTAAATTTATAGCACTTCAATTCTTTACTATATCTACATTTTGCAATGCTTATAAAATGCCCTTGTAGATTGCAATGTTTTCCTTGACATTTAGCCCTTTTAAGTATATATTTTATTTGATATGGAAGTTGCACTATTAGCTATGTTTAAAATTTCTGTGCAACCGCAACTTCCCTAGACTTTGGTTCTAATTTGAACTACATTTTTTTAAGGAGGTTTATTACATGGATAACTTGATTGAAATTAGATGGCACGGTAGAGGTGGACAAGGTGCAAAAACAGCATCACTTTTACTTGCTGATGCTGCCTTCAATACTGGTAAATATATTCAAGGATTTCCTGAATATGGTCCAGAAAGAATGGGTGCTCCTATTACTGCTTATAATCGTATCAGTAACTCCCCAATAACAATACATAGCAATATATATGAACCTGATTATGTTGTTGTTGTTGACGATTCACTTTTAGAATCTGTTGATGTTACTGCTGGTTTAAAATCTACAGGAGCTATAATTATTAATACTACTAAAGATGCTGAATATCTAAAAAGTAAATTAAATTCATATAGTGGTTCTATTTATACTGTAGACGCTAGAAAAATATCTGAAGAAGCTTTAGGGAGATATTTTCCAAACACACCTATGCTTGCTGCAATAGTAAAAGTAAGTGGTATTATGACAGATGAAGAATTACTAAATGATATGAAAGGATCTTTTAAACATAAATTTGCAAAGAAACCTGAAGTTATCGAGGGTAATATGAAAGCTCTTGAATTAGCTCTACAACAAGTTAAAAAGATATAATTCTATATATTCTTAATAAATGGAAAGGAGAAAATTATGACTGATATAAATTCTAAAACACCTGCAAGTAAATTAACTATAGGTGGAAACATATATAATGCTGGAAATGCAAAAGACTTTAAAACTGGCGATTGGCGTTCAGCAAAACCTGTTTTTATAGAAGAAAAATGCAAGCAATGTGGACTTTGCTTCCCTGTTTGCCCTGATGATTCTATTCCTGTAAGTAAAAATCAAAAAAGAGAAGATTTTAATTACGATTTCTGTAAAGGATGTGGCGTTTGTGCTAAGGTGTGTCCTTTTGGAGCAATTGAAATGAAATCAAACTAATAAAAACATAAATCTTCGAAAAGAATTGGGAATTTGGCAAGGCAAACGAACGAGAAAACCGGAGGCGTACGATTGTACTCCGAGGATTTTCGAGGTGAAGTTTAACACAGCCAAAAACCAATTATTTTCGAAGGAAGTGAAAGGAGAAATTTAACATGTCAATAAGAGAACGTTTAAGTGGTAATGAAGCTGTTGCTATTGCTATGAAACAAATCAATCCTGATGTTGTTGCAGCATTTCCTATAACACCTTCAACAGAAATACCACAATACTTTTCAACATTTGTTAGTAACGGAACTGTAGATACAGAATTCGTTGCTGTAGAAAGCGAACACAGTGCAATGACTGCATGTATTGGTGCAGAAGCTGCTGGAGGTAGAGCAATGACTGCTACTTCAGCTAATGGTTTATCTTTAATGTGGGAAATGATTTACATTGCCTCAAGTTTAAGATTACCTATAGTTATGTCTTTAGTTAACCGTGCCGTATCTGGTCCTTTAAATATTCACAATGACCATTCAGATGCAATGGGTGTTAGAGACGCTGGTTGGATAATGCTATTTAGTGAAAGCAATCAAGAAGCTTATGATAATATGTTAATGGCTCATAAAATTGCTGAACACAAAGATGTATTACTTCCTTTAATGGTTTGCCAAGATGGCTTTATAACATCTCACTCTATAGAAAATATAGAACTAGTTGAAGATGACAAAGTAAAAGCATTCGTTGGAGAATATAAACCAGAACATTATTTATTAAATAAAAAAGAGCCTATTGCTGTTGGACCTTTAGATCTTCAAGCTTATCTATTCGAGCACAAATTCCAACAAGCTGAAGCTATGAGAAAAGCAAAACAAGTTATTCTTGATGTTGCTAAAGAATTTGAAGAATTAACTGGAAGAAAATATTCTTTCTTCGAAGAATATAAATTAGATGATGCAGAAATTGCTATTGTTTGTATGAACTCAACTGCAGGTACAACTAAAGCTGTTGTAGATTCTTTAAGAGCACAAGGTGTAAAAGCTGGGCTATTAAAAGTTCGTGTATTTAGACCTTTCCCTACTGAAGAAATTGCAAATGCTTTAGCACATTTAAAAGCTGTAGCTGTTTTAGATAAAGCAGATTCATTAAATGCTGCTGGTGGTGCATTATTCGAAGATGTTACTTCAGCAATGTATGTTTCTGGAAAACAAGTACCAATGGTAAACTATGTTTACGGTATTGGTGGTAGAGATACTAAAACAGATGACATTGAGGGTGTTTATAAAGATTTAATTGAAATCACAAAATCTGGTAAAATAGACAATCCTTATAGATATTTTGGATTAAGGGAGGAATAAAAAATGGCATATAATTTAAAAGAAATTATCGCTGAAAAACCATCTAGATTCACTGCTGGACATAGAATGTGTGCTGGTTGTGGAGCTCCTATTGTTGGTAGAACAGTTTTAAGAGCCTTAAAAAATGAGGATCACGCAGTTATTTCTTGTGCTACTGGTTGTATGGAAGTTTCTACATTTATTTATCCATATACTTCTTGGACAGATTCATTTGTTCATACAGCATTTGAAGGTGCAGCTGCAAACCTTGCAGGAGCCGAAGCTGCTTATAAAGCAATGAAAAGAACTGGAAAACTTCCAGCTGACGAACATACTAAATTTATTGCTTTTGGTGGTGATGGTGGTACTTATGATATAGGTCTACAAAGTTTATCTGGTGCTATGGAAAGAGGTCATGATATGGTATATGTATGCTATGATAATGGTGCATATATGAATACTGGTATCCAACGTTCTTCTGCTACACCAAAATTTGCAGATACTACTACTTCCCCTGCCGGAACAAAAATCCCAGGAAAAATGCAATCAAGAAAAGATTTAGCTCAAGTTATGGCTGGTCATCATTTACCTTATGTTGCACAATCTGCACCACTTGGTAATTTTAAAGATTTGTATGAAAAATCTGAAAAAGCTATATATACAGAAGGAGCTTGTTTCTTAAATGTTTTAGCTCCATGTCCAAGAGGTTGGGGATATGCAACAGAAGACTTAATGCAAATTATAAAACTTGCTGTTGAAACTTGCTATTGGCCATTATATGAAATAGAGAACGGAAAATATACTATAAACTACAAACCAAAGAACAAACTTCCAATAGAAGAATTCTTAAAACCACAAAAAAGATTTAAACATATGTTTAAACCTGGCAATGAATGGATGATAGAAGAATTCCAAAAAGAAGTAGATGCTAGATGGAATGAGTTATTAGTATTAGAAGAAGCAACAAACAAAGGCGAATAAAAAAAGGGCGACCATTGGTCGTCCTTTTTTTAATGAATAATGAATAGTGAATAATTAATAATTTTTATTTATAGAATTCTTTTAACAATTTTTCTACTGGTTTTGGTACATATTCATCTAATGGTTTATTGTTTTTTAATAAATCCATAACAATACTCGAAGATAAAAAACCTAATTTTCCCGCTCTAAAATAGCAAGTATCAATATTAGCTATCTTCTCATTTGCAGCAGAGATTTGCTCTTCATATTCATAATCTGTACCACTTCTCAAACCTCTAATCAAAATGTTAGCATTCATTTCTAATGCTTTATCTGTTGTTAAACCATCATAAAGTACAACTTCTACATTTGCTAATTTTTCAATAGATATAGTTTCTTTAATTGCTTCCATCATCTTGTCTTTATCTATTCTAATTTCTTTCTCAGTATTATATCCAATTCCAATAATTACTTTTTCGAAACATCTAGAAGCTTTTTTAACTATTTCTAAATGCCCGTTTGTAAATGGATCAAAAGATCCAGCGTAAAAACCTACCATTCTATTTTTTCCTTTCAAAATTTCGTTTGTACTATCTGGTCATCCTACAGATGCTGTAGCTGATTATATATTATATAAAAACTCGGGCGACCTACACAGCATACTGAGGCTGTAACAGGCAAAGCCTTAACAACCTCAGCAACTAGTCGCCCTACTAAGTTTGAAAAAGAATTAGTATATTGCTAGGCAGACGAATTTGAAATCAATGAGGCGTACTGGCGTACGTTGATTTGATTTCAAATGATGTCTAACGACGCAAGATGCTGATTATTTTTCAAACGCTAAATTTCTTTTCCATAATAAGCATCCAACATAATCTGCTTAATTTCTGAAACTAATGGTACTCTTGGATTTGCACCTGTACATTGATCTTCAAAAGCCTTATCAGCTAATTCATCAACTTTAGATAAAAATTCTTTTTCATCTATACCAGCTTCTTTTAAACTCTTTGGTATATTAAGTTTTTCGATTAAACCTTTTATAGCTTCTATTAAAGATTCTACACCTTGTTTATTAGTATCTGCTTTTAAGCCTATTCTCTTTGCTAGTTTAGCATATTTTTCATCTGCTATAAAATATTCATATTTTGGGAATGAAACAAATTTTGTTGGCATTGTTGCATTATATTTTATTACATAAGGAAGTATTATAGCATTTGCTCTACCATGTGGTATATGGAATTCTCCTCCTAATTTATGTGCTATAGAGTGATTTAATCCTAAGAATGCATTTGTAAATGCCATACCTGCTATACAACTTGCATTATGCATTTTCTCTCTTGCAACTGTATTTGAACCATTTTCATATGCTTCTACTAAATTATTAAATACTAATTCAACAGCTTTTTCTGATAAGCCATCAGTATAATCTGATGCCATATTAGAAACATAAGCTTCTATTGCATGAGTTAAAACATCCATACCTGTATCTGCAGTTATACTCTTTGGAAGAGACATAACTAAATCAGGATCTATAATTGCAACATCTGGTGTTAATTCATAATCTGCAAGTGGATATTTCATATTTTTTTCTTTATCAGATATTACAGCAAAAGATGTAACCTCTGAGCCTGTTCCTGATGTTGTTGGAATAGCTACTAGTTTTGCTTTTGAGCCCATCTTAGGGAATTTGTAAGTACGTTTTCTTATATCCATAAATTTTAGTTTTAAACCTTCAACATCTGCATCTGGATTTTCATAGAATAACCACATACCTTTTGCAGCGTCAATAGCACTACCTCCACCTAATGCTATAATAACATCAGGTTTGAATCTTTCCATTGCTTCAACACCTCTTTTAATAGTATTAAACGAAGGATCTGATTCTACATCTGAGAATATCTCTGAATGAACATACTCAGCTCTTTTTCTCAAATGATATAATATTTTATCTACATAACCTAATTTTACCATTGATTCATCTGTAACAATAAACGCTCTTGTAATATCATTCATCTTTTCTAAGTATCCTATTGAACCCGCTTCAAAATATATTTTTTCTGGAACTTTAAACCATTGCATATTAACCCTCCTTTTTGCAACTCTTTTAATATTTATTAGATTGACTGAAGATACGTTTGCTGTTGTAGAATTTCCTCCAAAAGTACCACACCCTAATGTAAGTGATGGCATATTAGTATTATATATATCTCCAATAGCTCCATGAGTTGATGGCGAGTTAACAATTATTCTTCCTACTCTTACTCTATTTGAAAATTCTTGTATTGTTTCCTTATCTTCTGAATGAATTACTGCTGAATGTCCTAATCCTCCAAATTCTAGTAGTTTTTCTGCTAAGTCAAATGCTTCTTCTTTATTTTTTACAGTATAATATGCTAATATTGGGCTTAGTTTTTCTCTTGAAAATGGATGTTCTTCTCCAACTCCATCTTCTTTAACCATTAAAACTTTTGTATCTTCTGGTATTTCAATTCCAGCACTTTTAGCTATATCATATGGACTATTTCCAACAATTTTTGAATTTAATGCATTTCCTTTTTCTTCTACAAACATTGCCTTTTGTAGTTTTTCTTTTTCTTTACTAGAACATAAATAGCATCCAGCTTCTTTCATTAATTTTTCAAATTCTTTGCTTATTTCTTTGTCTACTATAACAGCCTGTTCTGATGCACAAATCATTCCATTATCAAAAGATTTTGACATTACTAAGTCATTTACTGATGTTTTTAATTTAGCTGTTTTATCTATATAACAAGGAACGTTTCCAGGACCTACTCCTAAAGCTGGTTTTCCACATGAATATGCAGCCTTTACCATTCCTGTTCCACCTGTTGCTAGTATTAAATTTACATCTGGGTGGTTCATAAGCATATTAGTTGCTGTTATACTAGGTTCCTCTATCCATAATATACAATTTTCAGGTGCACCTGCTTCAATAGCAGCATCCCTTAATATTTTGGCAGCTTCTACACTACACTTTTGAGCTGATGGATGAAATCCAAAAACTATAACATTTCTTGTTTTTGCTGCTATTAAAGATTTAAACATTGTTGTTGATGTTGGATTAGTAACTGGTGTAACACCTGCTATAATTCCTATAGGTTCAGCAATTTCTTCATATCCTTCTTCTTCATTTTCTGCAATCACACCTACTGTTTTTCCATATTTAATGCTATGATATACATACTCTGTAGCGAACATATTCTTTGTAATTTTATCTTCGTATATACCTCTTCCTGTTTCTTCTACAGCCATCTTAGCTAATTTCATATGATTTTCTAACCCTGCCATAGCCATTTTTTTGATTATGTTATCAACAGTTTTTTGATCTAATTTTAGATATTCTTTTGAAGCTTTTTTGGCCTTAGCTATAAGATCATCTATCATCTGTTTAATTTTCTCTTCATTGTTATCTTTTTCCATAATTACCTCCCTATATATTTTTGTTAATTTAAATCATGGAATTATTTATAAATATCCAACATTGGTATTATATCACGTTTTTCATAAATTTTACATATTTTACAAAAAAAAATGAAATTAATATTTTCTAAATAAGCAAATTTATTAGAAAATGTTAATTCCATAAAATTAATTATTTTTATTAGTTATTATATACATATTCTTGTGGATTTATAGCCGAACCATTTAAACGTATTTCGAAGTGACAATGAGGTCCTGTTGAATCACCAGTTGAACCTACTGCTGCTATTATATCTCCAGCAGAAATTTTCTGACCTTTCTTTACAAACAATTTGCTACAATGCGCATAATATGTTTGAACACCATTACCATGAGAAATTACTACTAAATTTCCATATCCAACATTACTATTTACAACTTTTTCTACCTTTCCATCTGCAGCTGCATGTATGTCTGTTCCCATTGGTGCCCCTATATCTAATCCCATATGTGTTGTTCCCCATCTAGAACCATATCTTGATGTTATAACACCATTTACTGGTGTTTGAGCAAGTAAAATTCCATTTACAGTATGTTTTTTGTTTTCATGTTCTTCTTCAAGCTTTTTGTCTACTACTTTTACAACTTCTTTTTTGGCTAAGCTACTTTTATCTATTGTATAATCCTCTGCATTTTGAGTATATACTTGATGTACTCCTATATTTATATCAAGATCTTCATCATTTTTTGCATACTTTTTAGATAGTTCTCCTACAAGCTTTTCTGCTTCTTCAACATTTCCTACATATACCTCTTCTTCTCCATCTACGGTAATTGCATATGCAGAATAAGTAATTTCGGTATTAGCAGCTATTTTTTCATATACTACATCTTCATTTACATCTTCTTCTTTTGATACAAAAGCAAATTCATATTTTGGTACTTTCTCAACAGAATAAAAAGCCATATATTTTATTAAATTCATTTTTTCATCAAAATTCTTTTCAAACTCTTGTACATTTTCAACCAAACCAATTTGTTCTCCATCAATAAGAACTTTATAGGCTGGCTTATACTTTAGTAAAACTATCGCTATGATAATTGTTATTGCAAGTGTTAAAATGCATAAGACTTTAAAAGCTGCTTTTCCGTAAAATAAAACTCCTCTTCTTAAAATAAACATCCATCTCCTTTTATTTTCATGCGACTTGTTTATTATACCATATAGTTTGTCTATTTTCAAATTATATATACATTCTATTCCTTTATATGAAGATATATACAAAGTTAAATTTAGGATATATTGTAATTTAGTACCATTTCTTCGTTTTTCTTCCATTTTCTCGTTTTTACTCTTGTTTTCTCTCCTTGCTTTTTCAAGAAAATTATTAGCAAATGCTATTAACATCTCTACCGTTCTTGGTCTTCCGGGTCGTCGGGGACGCCGACCCCTACATCTGTACAACGCATTCGCATTGTAATGAATATTTAATAGTTAATAATGAATAATATATAATTTAGGATAAAAATTGCGTAGCAATTTTTCACATTAATTATTAATCATTCATTATTCATCCTTCATTATTCATTAAAAAAAAAACAGGCGACCTCTGGTCGCCTGTTTTTTTATTACTCCTCTGTATCATCTGTTATTAATGGTCCAAACAATTCATCAAACTTTGCTTCTAACTCTTTTTGTAAATCAAAATCTATCTCTTCTTGTGTTTTCTCTGGTTGTGGTGAAGATTGAGGCTTACTTTCCTGTTTTATTTTTTCAATAGGCTTACTCTCAGCTTTAACAGGTTCTGGTTCATCATTAAACAAATCATCTAAAGATTCTATATTTAAGTTGTTAGCTTTATTCTTTCCTTCATCTTCTGGTTTATATGGATTATATGGATTATACTTTCTCCATACTCCTCTATCAATTTCACCAATATCATTATGGCTTATTTCATTTGCCTTAAATTGTTTTACCATATTAGGTTTATTAAAGAAATAGAATTTCTTTTCTTTTATTGGTTTTAAACCTTTTACAAAAATTATGCAATAATCTGGATCTAATCTTCTTAACTCATCTGGTGTCATTAGTGCCCTTGCCATAATTTGATCAGATAAACTCTTACCAGAACGTTGATTATCTTTATCTCTACTATATGATATACTATCTCTTGATATTGTTTTTTCTCCAAGTGCTTTTGAGAAATATTCAACTGTTTTTTGAGAGTTACTTCCTAAAAACACGTGTGTGTCACAGTTACCAATAATTGTTTCATATGATTTTTCATATACAGCCTCTAACTGATCTAAGTTTTGCAATATAACACTAAATGAAATCTTTCTACTTCTTGATGTAGATATTTTTTTATCAAAATCTGGTATTTTTCCTATATTAGCAAACTCATCTAGTATGAAAAATGTTGGTACTTGTAGAGCTCCTCCATTTAAATCTGCATAATCATATAATTGTTGAATCATCTGTGCAAAGAAAATTGTAAGTAAAAAATCATATGCTGTATGTGTATCTGATGAAATAACATATAATGCTGTTTTCTTTTTACCTATTGATTCAAAATCTATTGTATCTGTAGAAGTTAATTCTGCAATATCTTTTGAATCAAACTTACCTAATTTTGATTGAAGTGTACTTAAAATTGATCCATAAGTCTTTTCTGGAGCAATTTCTATTGATTTATAATACATTCTAGCTGGATGGTCATAAGGTAATTGATTAATTAATTCTGTTAATAGATTTCCTCCGCCATTGGAATTAGCAGCTCTAACAAGTTCTGCACAACTTGCCAAATTTTGTTCCTCCGGTGGTCTTGTTGCTATTAAATAATATATTAGTGCTTTTAATAGCATTTCTGCCATATCATCCCAATATGGATCAGAACCACCATCTCCTGTTTTTTGTCCTTTAACTATTGTATTTGCAATAACGTCAACATCTAATTCACTTGATATATGTAATAAAGGATTATATCCATCACTATATTGTGGATGTACTAAATTCAAGACTTTTATATCATATCCATTTTTCTTTAAATACCCTGCTGTTCTATCATAAATTTCTCCCTTAGGATCTGTAAATATGTATGAACCTAACATTTGAAAAGCATTAGGAAATGAATATGCTGTAGATTTACCAGAACCTGAACCGTCCAACTATTAAAACATTTACGTTGCCTCTTTTATCAAGTGGAAGATAATTATTTTCAGCAAGTATTATACCTTTTTTATTACTTAATACTTTATATTGCTCTCCTCCCTTTGACCAGTCACTAGAACCATGCTCTATATCTCTATATTCTGTTTTACCTGCATTTTTTATAGTTCCAATTACTAGTACTACGATGTATGCAATTGAAAAGTAGCCTATTCCTTTTAAAGAACTTTCAATATATTCCTTAGAAAAACTCTGTTTTATTGCTTCTCCTAAATTACTTGTTGCATTACCACATACCTCAAAAAATTTTTCAAAATCAAATCCTCCGTCTATTGTGGCAATTTTACAAGCACATGATAAAGGCATTATTAATGCTACAACAAGAAAAACCCATAGTACTATGTACACGGGCAACATTTTTTTCATCTTACCGATAAGCTCTTTTATTTTATAACTCATTTGTATTCACCTTCTATAAGTAATTTCAAAATAACTTATAATATTAATAGTCTGTTTTATCTTGCTTCATTCTTATCCCTTGTTTCTGCTGGAACTCTATATGCATTTCTTTTTCTAGCATCTAATATATCTTCTGCTACATTATCTTTAATTTTTATTGTTTTTCCATTATAGTGTCTTGATAGTTTATTTTCATCATATTCTACATCATGAAAATGTACTATCCCTTCTTTACTCTCTTCAAAATTAAGATGAGATTCTCCATTTGCAATAACATTTAATTTATTTGCTTGTTCTTTTCCTTTTTCGCTTACAGAAACATTTGTACATCTAACCTCAACTAATTTCTTCCTACCATCACATGCTGTTTCCATCATATCCCTCCTAAATTATATTCTCTATTGTTTTGGATCTGAAATTTCAAATGCAAAATAAGATTTATAAGGTTTCAATTTGCATTTTCCCTTTACTTCATTTGTTTTTTCATCAAAGTATAATACTGGTTTTACCTCTTCTGTTGTTTCAGGATCTATAATTGATATTGGTCTTTTAAAATTTGGTGTATACATAAATTCTTTGTACTCTGTTTGTTCAGAATATAATGTATCAAATTTTAAAGGCATTGGCTTTTTTGATATTGTTATTTTGTCATTTTCTAATAAAGCCATATTTACAACTACTTTTTCCTTGCTAAAAGAAAGAATTAATAGTTGATCATAATCTGTTGAAGGATTGTCAACAAAGAAAGTTTTTCTAGTTCCTTTTTCTCTGATTTCTTCGATGTAATCTAATCTCTCTACTGTGTATTTTGGCCATTCATTTAAATATTCCTTTGCTGTTCTATTTATTTGATAAATTACTGTATTTATTTCTTTTGGATCTGTTATGCTAAAGTGTTTACCTTGCCAACTCTCCATTACTAAACACCCCTTTTCCCATGTTATAAGCATAGTTTTATCTTCAGTACTCACTATGCTTAATTATATACTTTTTCCGGCTTTTTGTCAACCATTTTTGTTAATTATGTAAATTATTAGTCTCTATGATTAAAATTCGATATTGCTCTAATTTTTTCTATTTGTTCTTGCTCCTCTGTTGTTACTTTCTTAGGTATTACTATTTCTGTATTGACAATCAAATTACCTCTCGTTCCATCTCCTTTCTTGTAACCTTTACCTTTTATTTCTATCTTATCTCCATATTGAACTCCCTTAGGAATTTTTATTGAAATATTTTCATCTATAATAGTCAAATTTACTCTGGTTCCTAATATTGCATCCCAAGGCGTTATATAAACATTAGTATATAGATCATCTTCTTTAAGTTTTAATTCTTTTGAGTTCTCTATTTTTATTTTAATTATTAAATCTCCATTTTCTCCACCATTTTTACTCTTGTTTCCTAAACCTGATAATTTGATTTTTTCATTATTTTTTATTCCTTCTGGAACCTTAAAAGAAAATGTTTTAAATTTTCCTTTTTCATCTTTTAAAGAAATTTTCTTTGATTTTCCATAATATCCATCTTCAATAGATATTTCAATACTTGTCTCTATATTCTTTCCTTTTAAAGCTTTTTTATTTGCACTTTTTATTTTTAGTATATTCTCACTATTATTTATATCATCTACATTGCCAAAAATCATATTAAACAATTCTTTAGATAATGCTTCTCTTTCTTTTTTATTGGCTTTATATGTTCCGCTTCTTCGTTTTATTTTTGAATTCCAAACTCTATCATATTTCTTTTTAGTATCAGCATTTGATAAAACTCTATAAGCTTCATTTATATCCTTAAAACGTTCTTCTGTGTTTCTCTTTCCAACATTACTATCGGGATGATATTTTTTTGCTTGTTCCCTATAAGCATTTTTTATTTTATTGGGCTCTACTTTTGGTCCATCTAAATTCAATATTTTATAGTAATCTTTTATAATCATTTAAACATCCTCCATCTTCATGGTAGCCTCATTATATCATGAAGATTTTTTTAAGTCTATCAAAATTATATATTTTATTTATAAATAATTTTTTATTCTATTCAAAACGAGCTATTGATTTAAAACTCAATAGCTCGTTTATTTTAGTAACAGTAGAGTAAGAAATTCTTAGATTATTTAATTCTCTTTCACCTTACCATCTTTATTTATTTTATAATATTGGGCAATTAATTCATCTAACTCTACACTTAACTTATAAATTGTTTCATAGTCATCTCCATTTTCTATACTTTGATTAAGTTTGTCACGTTTTTCACAAATCTTCTCATCCATAATTTCTTCACTCTCCTTATTTTACAAATATCTCTTTGCTATACTTATAAAATACCATATTTTTACATTTGCGTCAATAATACAAATATATTTTTATATGCCTAAAACCGTGATTTTTTATCATTTTTTAACACTTTCTTGTTCTTTACATGTTTTTCGTATACTTTGTGACAAAATCCCACAGAAAATGATAAACAAAATTAAAGACAAAATTTGTGAAATTCTAATATTATATAACATCAAACTATCAATTCTTATCCCTTCTATAAAAAATCTAGCAAAAGAATATAAAATAATGTATATATATGTTATTTCTCCGCTAAATTTTCTGTTTTTACTGATTTTTGTCAAAATTAAAAATATTATAAAAGTACATATAGATTCATATAAAAATGTTGGATGAACTTTTTTATATATTCCATTTTCAAAAACTGTTATTGCCCATGGCAAATTTGTTTCTGTTCCGTATGCTTCGCCATTTATAAAATTTCCCCATCTTCCTATTGACTGCCCTATTGCTAAGACTGGAACAATATAATCTAATATATCGAGAAATTTTATTTTTTTAATTTTAGAAATTATATATATACTTATTGCTCCCGTAATTATTGCACCATATATTGCTAAGCCACCATTTCTAAAATTTAATATCTCTTGTGGATTTTCCAAGTAAAAATCAAGCTCAAATAAAATATAATAAATTCTTGCACCTATTATAGAAATTGGCAAAGTTATAATAAACATATCTAAGCAATCATCAAATTTTATATTAAATCTGCCATTTTGAATTTTTAAAATTATTAAACCAATTATAAATGCTGTAGTTAGTATAACCGCATACCAATATATATCTATGCCAAATAAATTGAATGCTACTCTTTTCATTATTTAATATTTGCTCCTTATAATAATCTATTTATTTTCCATTTATAATTGAAAACACCATATTATCTTCTCTAAAAATATCTTCTAAAACTTGTTTTGCATAATCAAGTGTAATTAAATTATAACTTTCCAAATAGTCAAAACTATTAATTCCTTTAAAAGAATCTGATAAAATCATTCTAGCAATGCTTCCTGGATCATTATATTCTACTACGTATCCACCATATATTTTTTTCTTTATTCTATTAAAATGACTATCATCTAAACCATCTTTCTTCATTTTCTTAATCTGCTCTTTTATCTCTTCAATTACTTTTTTAGGATCTTTTGATTGTCCTGATATTAGAACATGTGCATATTTTTTTGAAAATTCATAATCCAAATCTGGAGTTGATAATATTAGCCCTTCTTCATACATTTTTTTATACAAATCAGAACTTGAACCTAATAACATATCTAATATAACTTCTATTGTTATATGTTTTTTTACCATATTTTCATCATTATCTACTTTGTCTTTGAACCCAATCATAAATAACGGATTACTAACATCCATTGTTACTTCTATATTCTTTTTATCTATTTCTTGAGGTTCTTCTTCATAAATTCTTTTAATTTCTGCTTGTTTATCTTTTTCTACTAATCTTTTTTTGACCTCTTCCAAAATTTTCTCTGGTATAAAATCCCCACATATAACCATTGTCATATTAGAAGGATTATAAAAAGTATTATAACATGAATATAAAGTTTCTTTATCTATCTCAGCAATAGATTCTACAGTTCCTGCAATATCTATTTTTATTGGATTAACTTTATATAAGCACCTCATCGTATTCATATATAATTGCCAACCTGGATGATCATCATACATTTTTATTTCCTGACCTATTATTCCTTTTTCCTTTTCAACATTTTCATCAGTAAAATAAGGATGTTGTACATAATCCATAAGTTCATCTAAAGCTTCATAAAAATTATCTGTTGCCTCAAAAAGATATGCTGTATGGTCATTAGTAGTATAAGCATTAGCATCAACCCCTAGTGCTGATAAAGTATCTAAACTATTTACACCACTTTCTTGTTCAAACATTTTGTGCTCTAAAAAATGTGCAACTCCATCTGGAATAGTAATTTCGTTTCCAGTTTTAGGTTCAATAAAATGATTATCTATAGATCCAAAATTTGTTCCCCATATTACATATTTTTTTTGTAAATTATTTTTAGGAACAATTATAACTGTTAAGCCATTTTCTAATTTCTCTATATACATCTTCTCTTTAACTTTTAAATTTTCTATTACTTGCATTTAAATTTCTCCTTTATATATTAATTATTTGTAAGGAAATATATTGTATTAATATTTATTGCATTAGCAAAATCTATTATTTCCTCTTTAGTAACATTATTAATTTTATTCTCATATTCTTCAAAATCAACATTAGTATTAGCTAACTCCTGCCCTAAATAATATGTTATCTCTGTATCTTGTTCATCTGGAATAAATTTAATTGTAGATAAAATATTTGTCTTTGCATTTTTAATATTTTCATCAGAGAAATTCCCTTTTTTCATATCTTCTAATTGTTCTTTAATAACATTAACAGCTTTCTCATAATTTTCTATTTCAATTCCACATTTTATAAAAATATTATTCTTAGGTTTTAAATAAACCGAACCTGCCGTATACGCTAAGCTTTCCTTTTCCCTAACATTTTGGAATAATTTAGACATTGGATTGCCACCTAATATAGAATTATATACTGATGCTATATATCTCAAATTATCTCTTTTTTTAGTTATATCTAATCCTATCACTAATTTTCCCTGAGTTATATCCATACTTTCAGAAACCACTTCGGTATTTTCTTTATTATCTTTTTGTTCACTATCAGCATTGTTTACTAAATATTCTGGTTCTCTTTCATTTAAAAAATCTAATTGTTTTGTTATTTCTTCCTTAACATTCTCTTCTACTTGACCTGATACAAAAAAATCTATTTTACATTTAGATATAAGATTTTTATAATATTCATATAAATCTTTTGATTGTATTTTTTCCAAACTTTCTATATCACCATATTTATATAAACCGTATGGTTTATCTTTATACATTATTTCCACACATCTATCCATAGCATATTGTGCCTTGTTATCTTTTTTTCCTTCTATAATCTGTTTTAGATTCTCTTTTTCAGATTGAACATACTCATCATTAAAAGAATTGTTTTCTTCTAATGGTTTAAACACAATTTCTATTAATTTTTCTATGCCTTTTTTTAATAACTCCTCTTTTTGTGGAAGAAAATCATCACTAATTGCTTCTAAATAAAATTTCATTACTTGATTATCGCCCGTTTTTTCAATACCGCAATTAAAACTTGCACCATACATTTCTTCTAATTCTTTACTGATTGCTTCTTGAGTTGGCATATTTTCAGAACCTCTTCTTAAAACTGCAGGTATTAAAGCATTCTTTGTCACATTATCTTTATTTAAAGGTGTTGTTAAAAATACAGCTAATAAATTAGTTTTGAATTTTTCTGTATTTATAATATGCAACTTTATTCCCTTTTTTATTTCTACAACATTATGATTCATCATTACCTCCTATAAATTTATATATATATTATAGTATAATACTTTTTGGAAAATATATACAAGAGGGAAAAAGTAATTTGTAAAATAAACATTTCTATAGTTTATTAGATTATATGATTTTCTATGTTTTTTTCGTAGCGAGCTTGTGTGGGGACCGACTGCATAATGATAACATTATGCAGTTGGGACGAGCGAGAAAAAAAGCATAGAAAATCAAGATTATATATAAAAAAGCGAAATAGAAGACCATATCTTCTACTTCGCATTTTTAATCTACACTTTTCTATTTGCAATCTCTATTGCTTTTGAAACTATATTACCACATGTTTTTGCGGATACATTTCCCCAACCGCCATCTCTTTTTACAGTTTCATACACACCTAATTCCTTTGCAATTTCCATTTTCAAGTTTTCTGACATTAAACCTTTTGAATTTGCCATAATAACCCTCCTATTGAAGAAGAAAATTATCTTCTTACAATCTTATTATTTGCATAGAATCGTTTTTTATTACGGCAATTTTTAGAAATTAACATCCCTTACATTGTTAGCGTTCCATTCGGTGTATCTATAATAACAAGTATATCTTGTTCCTTGCCATTTTCCGCATTTATATATATTAGAAAATCATTTCCTTTTATTCTTCCTTTAAATTCCCAACATAACACTTCCGTTTTATACTCTGTTGGAATTATTGCTAATTTTTCACTAGAAATTTTTAATTTATCATTTAAATTCTTTTTCGCCTCTTCCTTTGTTATTTTTGGATTTTCGATTTTTCGTTTTTCATGAGAATTTAAATATCCTGTTGTTTCCATTCCCAGAACTTCTCCACTATCTAAAGCAATTTTCAATTTTATTAAATCTGGATAAATAATAACATCATCTTGATTATAAGCATAATTCACTGTTAGTATTCCATTTTGTTTCATATAATATGTTTCCTTCATATTATTAAAACCTTTATCTTTTAAGAAATCCAAACCTATTTTGTTAGCTTCTTCCATATTTATAAGTTCTTCGCCAATTTCTCTATTATAATTCATATACACAATATGACCACCTTTTTTAGAAATTGCCATTGATGCATAATTGTTATCATCACCATTTTTCATCTTAATAGAAAAATTATATGATGGAATATTTCCATTTTCAGAAAAACCATTAGAATTTATTTCATCAAAATTTTCTTTTCCAAAAAAATTCTCTACTATTTTTCTTGCTTCTTCTTCACTTATATCCGAACCTGTTAATCCCTTTCTCTTTGGATTAGTTAGATGTTCCGAAAATGCACCATCATATATAAGACCCGCATACTCGTGAAAATTCTCTTCTATATTGCTAAAACTCTGTGAAGATAAATTACTTACTTCTTGAGCAAATGCTACATTCCCTTTTTTATCTAATTCTCCCCAACTAATATTTCCTTCATTTATATCATTTGATAATTGATTTAATGTATTTTTTAATTCAACACTATAATCATGTAATTCTTCTAAATTCTCTAAATCTTCTTGTTTTAATTTTTCATCATTAATATTTTTATTTGCTAAAGAATAACTGTACTCACTAACTTGATTCAAAAATTTTTGTGCATTAGAAAGCCCTTCTACATTTATAGGAAGTTGAGCTAAATATGTTGATGCTAAATTTGAATCTCTCCATACATTCATCAACGTTTCTGCTCCATGTTCTGGTGTTGTTGAAATCAAAGATTTTGCTAAATACACCTCTACTTCCTCTATATAGTTTACCAATTCATAAAAAGCATAATTATATGCATTTTCGGAAACTTGTCTATATTGCCTTTGTTTTTTATAAATATATAATCCCATTATAGCTATAATAATTATTGCAACAATTATTATGCTTAGCATATGTCTGTCTTTTAGTCTTTCTTTCCAATCGTAAATTTTTTCTTTAACACTCATTTCAATTCCTTTCCAAAATTTAAAAACTTTTAAATCTTAATATCTTTAATTATTTACAAAATCTGTGTTTTCCAATTCTAACAGTTAAAGGTCTTGACCATATCCATGAATTTGTTGCAGTATCTGGGTTAAAATAATAAATTGCTCCATTTGTTGGATCCCAACCATTCATCGCGTCTTCTGCAGCTTTATAAACAGTTGAATCCTCTGAAATAGGAACATTTATCTGTCCATCTGAAACAGCAGTAAAAGCTCCAGATTCATATATAACTCCTGCAATAGTGTTTGGAAAGTTTGGATGCTTTACTCTATTTAATATAACGGCTCCAACAGCTACTTGTCCTTCGTAACTTTCCCCTCTTGCTTCTCCATTTATTGCTCTTGCAAGTAGTTGGGTATCTGGTGTTCTTCCCTTGTCTGCCGCATATATTCTATTTTTATAAGCAATAATCAAAATCAAAAAAAGAATTATTACGGAAATAAACAAAAATTTAATTACTTTTCTCACATTATTACGCATATCTTACTCCTAATCTTTAGAACAATTTTCTTTTATATAAATATATATTTTTATTTTTACCTAAAAAAGAAAAAATATTCCTTTAAAAAAATTTAATATAAAATTTTTTACTTTTTTGCTATTTCTTTATAAATGTGATAAAATTACTTCACAGTATATTTTGTTAATGTAAATAAACTGGAGGTTCATATGAAAAAAATACTTATTTTTTATGGCTCTTACGGTGGTGGACATCTATCAGCTGCAAATTCCATAAAAGAAGGTTTAAACGAGATAAACCCTAATATTGAAATAAAAACTGTTGATTGCATCCAATATGTAAATAAAGCTATAAATAAACTTTCTACAACAGCATACAATGAAATGGCAAAAAAAGCTCCTTGGGCATGGGGAAAAATTTACTCTGGTTCCAAAAGAGGACCTTTAGCTCATTTCACAACAAATTCAAATAAAATAATGGCATTAAAGTTAAATAGATTAATAAGAACAGAAAATCCTGATTTAATAATTTCAACTCACCCATTTGCAACTCAAATGTGTGCATTTCTAAAAAAAAGACATGCTATTGATATTAAACTTGCAACTATTCTTACAGACTATGCTCCACATGACCAATGGCTTGTTTTTTCTGATTATTGTGAATATTTTTTTGTTGCACATGATGATATGAAAAATGCATTAATAAAAAAGGGAATTGATTCTAATAAAATATATGCTACAGGAATCCCTCTTTCCAATAGATTTTTAATGCATTATAATAAAGAAGAAATTTTAAATAGTTTGGGATTAAAAAAAGATAAAACTACAATATTATTTTTTGCAGGAGGAAAATTTGGTTTAGGTAAGAGCAATACCTATGAAATTCTAAGAACTCTTGCCGAAAAATTTTCAGATATTCAAGTTATTGCAATATCTGGAAAAAATGAAAAAATGAAAAAAGAATTTGATACCATAGTTTCAGAAACATATTCACAAGACAATATCAAAGTTTTAGAATACACCAATATGATTCCTCAACTTATGACCATTTCCAATTTAGTTATAACAAAACCAGGTGGACTTACAGTTACAGAAAGCCTAGCATCTGGTTTGCCAATTATTATTATTAATCCTATCCCTGGTCAAGAAGAGGAAAATGCAGAATACCTAGAAGAGCATCAGGTTGGTATTTGGCTAAAAAAAGAAGATAACTTACAAGAGTTCCTATCAAACTTATTTAGTTCTAAAATAACAATAAGAAATATGAAAATCCGTGCCAGATTATTTGCAAAAAAGAACTCAACTAAAGATATTTGTAAAATTTTATTAAATAATTGATTGACTTTTTCAATTTAATATATATAATACGTAGTGTGAGATTTAAACCTCTCACTATGTTTTTGTCTAATAATAAACTAAAAACAGGACGTTCAGAATAATGTCTATTATTCGATTGGAGGTTTTATATATGTCAAAAGTTAATGTAGTACTAGGTGGGTTCTATGGTGATGAAGGTAAAGGAAAAATTATTGATTACCTTTCTGGAGATGCCGACATGTCCATTAGATATTCAGGAGGAAATAATGCCGGTCATACCATTACAGTTGATGGAGTAAAATATGCATTTCACCTTATTCCTTCTGGAATATTAAATAAAAAAACAAAAGCAGTAATAGGAAACGGAGTAGTAATTGATCCAAAAGTATTACTTGAAGAAATTGATAATCTTCATGCTCACGGAGCTTCTACAGATAATTTATACATAAGTTCAAAAGCTCATATAATATTACCTTATCATGTTGAACTTGATAAAATGTTAGAAGAAAACAGAGGAGAAAATAAAATAGGAACTACCGCTAGAGGAATTGGTCCTGCTTACTGCGATAAATATGAAAGATGTGGTATTAGAGTTGAAGATTTTATAGGTTCTAAATTCAAAGAACTTGCATTTAAAAATATCCAAAATAAAAACACTATATTAAAAGCTTTTGGTCATGAAGAACTTGATGCAAATGCTATTATAAATGAATACTCAGAATATGCAAAACGCATAGCACCTTATGTTACTGATACAATAAATTTAGTACATAAAGCATTAGATAACGGTGAAAAAATCATATGCGAAGGAGCTCAAGCAACACTTCTTGATATAGATTTTGGAACATATCCATATGTTACTTCTTCTAGTCCTACTATAGGTGGTGTTTGTACTGGTAGTGGTATAGGACCTAAAGATATTGGTGAAGTATATGGTGTTATAAAAGCTTATTCTTCTAGAGTTGGAAAAGGTCCTTATCTAACCGAAGAAGATAACGAAGTTGGAGATACTATTAGAGAATTAGGTCATGAATATGGAACTACTACCAAAAGACCTAGAAGATGTGGTTGGCTTGACTTAGTAGCTTTAAAATATGCAGCTAGATTAAATAGTATGACTGGTATAGCAATAAACCATGTTGATACAATTGGAAAACTAGATAAAATCAAACTATGTGTTGGATATAATCATAATGGAAATGTTTCAATGGATTTTTCTACTAATCCAGATTACATACAAAACTGTACTCCTGTATATGAGGAATTTGAGGGTAATTTTGGAGACATTTCAAATATAACCAACAGAAATGATTTACCAGAAAATGCACAAAAATATTTAAATAGAATAGAAGAAGTTGTTGGAGTTCCTATTAAATTTATTGGAACTGGTGCAGGAAGAGAAAATATGATTATATGTTAAAACAGAAATTTTCTAAAATATACATTATTTAAATAATAATGTATATTTTTTATTATTTGGAATATACTATTAAAAAATGAAGTTTTATTTCTTACAATTAATAATGTCTCTCAGTAAAAAAGTTTATAAATTGCAATATTCTCCCTATTTTGCATTAAAAAGTGTTGACATTTTAGTTTGTTAGTAATATAATTAGTTTTGTACATCGCGGGGTGGAGCAGTTGGCAGCTCGTCGGGCTCATAACCCGAAGGTCGGTAGTTCGAGTCTACCCCCCGCAACCAAATTAGAATAGCCTTTTGTATTAAAAAGTTAAATTTGACATATTATACAATATTGGCTATATTATTACAGTAGTTACTTAGTAGGTCGAGTAATTTATGTAACAAAAAAGACTAGGAATCCCGAACAATTTCCTAGTCTTTTTGTGAATTAATGTAAAAATTATGTTAAAATTTCTACAAAAACAAAAAAATTTGAGGTGAAATCATGGAATCAAAAAAAAGAGTATTATTAGGAATGAGTGGTGGCGTAGATAGTTCTGTTTCTGCAATTCTTTTAAAAGAACAAGGTTATGATGTTATTGGTATAACAATGAAACTTTTTGAAGGAGAACTTGAAGGTAGTTGCTGTAATGTTGATTCAACTATGGATGCAAAACGCGTTTGTGATTATCTACAAATACCTCATTATACATTAAATTTTCAAGAAGCCTTTAATAAATATGTAATAAATGATTTTATCTGTGAATATAAAAATTGTAGAACACCAAATCCATGTATAGAATGCAATAAATATCTAAAATTTGGTGCTATGTATCAAAAAGCAAAGGAATTAGACTGCGAATATATTGCAACAGGTCATTATGCAAAAATAGAATTTAGTGAAAAATATAATCAAAATGTATTAAAAAAATCTGATGCAATTGGAAAAGATCAAAGTTATGTATTATATAGTGTTTCTAAAAACTTATTAGATCACATTCTTTTCCCTCTTGGTAATTTCAAGACAAAAAATGAAATACGTGAAATTGCAAAACAACACAATCTATTAATAGCAAATAAACCTGACAGTGAAGATATTTGTTTTATACCAGAAGGCAATTATAAAAATTTCTTAGAAAAAAATTCTGACATAGAAAAAAAAGTTGGGAATATTGTAACATCATCTGGAGAAATACTAGGAACTCATCAAGGTTTATATATGTACACAATTGGTCAAAGGAAAGGGCTAGGTATATCTCACTCTTCCCCATTATTTGTATTAGGATTTAACAAAGAAAAAAACGAATTGATAGTTGGTGAAGAATCTGAATTATTTAGAAAAGATTTTTATGTAAAAGATTTTAATCTACTTGTTAATGATTTTCCTGAGCAAGTAGACGTAAAAATAAGATATTCTGCTAAAGTATCTAAAGCTAAATTATTATTAGAAAATTCAAAAATACATGTTATATTAGATGAACCTCAAAAATCTATAACCCCTGGTCAATCAGCTGTATTTTATGATAATGATATAGTAATTGGAGGAGGTAAAATAGATTAAAATACTTATAAAATTTATTGCTTTTTACATATTTTTAATATAAAATATTTTTGAAATTTATTATGTACAAATGGTGAAAAAATGAAAAAAACAAATTCGAAAAAATCAAAAAAAAATAAAATAATTTCTGAAAGAACAATTATTTTTAAACGTGTTTTTGTTCTGTTAATTTTTGCAATTCTTATAGTAGTTGCTCTTATTTTCAGACTGGCATGGCTTCAATTTGTAGATGGTCCTAAATTAAAAGAAGCAGCATATAATCAGCAAACAATTAATAAATTAATAACTCCAAAAAGAGGAAATATTTACGATGCTAATGGTAAAACATTGGCACTTAGTGCTTCTGTTGATACTATTTCTATAAATCCATCTCAAATAGAAGAAGAAGATAAAGAAAAAGTCGCTAAAGGACTTTCTGAAATTTTTAAATTAGATTATAGTGAAACTCTGGAAAAAGTTAATTCTTCCTTATCTGTTGTAACTATTGCAAAAAAAGTTGAAAAAGATAAAGTAACAGAACTAACATCATGGATGGAAGAAAATAAAATATCAACAGGTATAAACATAGATAAAGATACTAAAAGATATTATCCTTATTCCAATTTAGCATCAAATTTAATTGGCTTTACAGGAACTGATAATAATGGATTAGATGGAATAGAATTGAAATGGGATTCTGTTCTAGCTGGTACCGCCGGTAAAATAGTAACAACTGGAGATGTTCATAATAACGAAATATCATCTGATAATTCTCAATACATCGACGTTGAAAATGGTAGCAATCTTTATCTAACAATAGATGTAAATGTACAATTAATTGTAGAAAAATATTTAAAAGAATATGCTGATAAGAACAGTTGTGAAGGAGCTTCTGCTATTATCATGGAACCTTCAACTGGTGAAATTTTAGCAATGGCTTCTTATCCATCATACAATTTAAATAAACCTTTCGAGCCAAATGAAAAAATGAAAAAAGGTTGGGATAAATTATCTGATGCAGAACAAACCTCTGAACTTCAAAAAATGTGGAGAAATAGAGTTGTATCTAATACATATGAACCTGGTTCTACTTTTAAAGTACTAATGTCAGCAATTGCTTTAGAAGAAAATATTACAGAAACAGATGTAAAAGGAGATTTTCATTGTTCTGGAGCCCAAAACGTATCTGGAACATCAATTCATTGTTGGAAATATCCTTCTTCTCACGGTTCTCAAACTTTGAGAAATGCACTTGCTAACTCTTGTAATCCTGCTTTTATGCAATTAGGAAAACGAATTGGAATATCAACTTTATATAAATACTTTGAAGCTTTCGGACTATTTGATGAAACTGGAATACAAACATCTGGCGAGACTGTTGGTATTTTCCATGATTTAAATAATGTAGGTCCTACAGAACTTGCTACTATGTCTTTTGGTCAAAGATTTACAATTACTCCTTTACAGCTTATAACCGCAGCATGCTCTATTGCGAATAAGGGTATCTTAGTTCAACCTAAAATAGTAAAACAAATAGAAAATGCTGATACTGGTGCAATAGAAACTGTAGATACTGTAGATGTTCGTCAAGTTGTCTCATCAGAAACTGCTGAACAAGTTCTTTCATTAATGGGTTCTGTTGTATCTGATGGTACTGGAAAAACTGGTGCTGTTAAAGGATATACAATTGGTGGAAAAACTGGTACATCTGAGCCACCACCAGGTGAAAAAGGAAATACTGTTTCTTTTTTAGCCACAGCTCCTGCAACTGATCCAGATATAGTAGCCTTAGTAGTCTTTTATAAAACTGGAGGAAACAATTTAGAAGGAAGTAATGTTGCTGGACCTGCAATGTCCAAAATATTATCCGAAGTATTGCCTTATTTAGGTATAACTTCAAACAATATAGATTCTGCTAAATAAATAAAAAAAAAAGCAAAACTAAGATTTTTCTACGCATATTCGTACGCATTAAAATGCTACGACTAAGAAACCTAACAAATGCAAATTTTAAGGAGGTAAAATTTTATGCTACAAGGATCTGCACTTGGATATTTAGTAACATTTATTGTTAGTATGTTACCTATTATAGAACTAAGAGGAGCAATTCCTATTGGAGTTTTTACATTCCATATTACATATTTAGAAGCATTTATAATAGCAATTATTGGAAATTGTATACCTATATATTTTATAGTAAAATTTATTGGGCCATTATTCAAATTTTTTGGAAAATTTAAACCATTTAAAATAATAATAGATTGGGCTACCGAAAAAGCAACCAATAAAATTAAAGAAGATACAAGATTACAAAATTACACATCATTTGCTTTATTCTTATTCGTAGCTATTCCTATTCCAGGAACAGGAGCATGGGTTGGTTCATTAATTGCAAACTTTTTAGAGCTTCCTCTAAAAAAAGCATTTCCCCCTCTTGCTCTAGGTGTTGTTACTGCTGGCATCATTATATTAACACTTACAGCTGGTGCAAATGGCGGTATAAACTATTTATTACAAAAAATGTAAAATGATGACACAAAAAACAGGTTTCAAAAATATTACTTTGAAACCTGTTTTTGTTATATTTCTTCTTCTTTTATAACCTTATCTTCACTTATTACTTCTTTTCTTATTCTAGTTCTTCGTTTTGGCTTGTTTGTTTCCTTTATTTTCTCTTCTTCATACATTTTATTCTTGTAATCAATATAATCTACTAATATTATTTTTATAACTGCTACTACTGGTACTCCTAGGAACATTCCTAAAACTCCAAAATATGCACCACCTAAAGTTACTGCAAATATAACTAATATTGGGCTAACCTTAAGTGAAGAACCTATAATTCTAGGATTTATAATATTAGCATCTATTTGTTGCAATGCAATTACAACTATTGCTAGCCAAACAGCTTGTAAAATTCCACCTGTAAATATTGTAACTAATATTGCTACACCAACTGCAAATATAGCTCCAAAATAAGGTATTAAATTGAATAAACCAATTGTAAATCCTAATAATCCTGCATATTCAACTTTTAATAAAGCCATAGCTATAGATGTTATAATACCAACAACTACAGCATCTACAATTTGTCCTCCTAAGAACTTAAAAAATACATCCCCTGCTGTATTAAAGTATTTGCAAATCAAATTATATTTTTCATCTTCTTTTGCTAATGCTCTTAAAACTTTCTTTCCAAATTGAAGAATTGAGTCTCTTTCTAATAATATATATATTGAAACTATTATTGCCACAAAGAAATCAAAAATTCCACTTGCGATACTTATAACACCTTTTACATATTCTTTAATACTATCAATACTTAAATATTCTTTTAAATCTATACTGCTTAATTTCTTTATTTCATTTTCTAAATCTTCCCTACTAAAAAATTCATTTTCTGGTATTGATCTAATTTGATTTATAGCTTCATCATAATATCCTGGCCAATCATTTACTAATTTAGTTATACTTTCGGAAATTGCTGGAATAATAAATTTAATTGCCATAATAATTATTAGTATTGCCAAAATATACGTAGTGAGAACACTCAAACCTCTCGCAATTTTATTTAGGAATTTGTTGTTCGGTTTTTTATATAAATTCTCAATTTTTTTTGCAGGCATATACAACAATCCTGCTATTAATATTCCCATCGAAAATGGCATTAAAATTCCTAATAAATTGGAAAACCACTGAGTAACATCTGTAAAATTATCTAATGTTTTATATATTGTTATAACAGCTACAGCAAAAACAAACCAGTAAATCCATTTTCCCCAGGGATTAGTTTTTTTAGTACTATTCATAACTATATCATTCCCTTCCTAAGTACAAATAAAACTTATCCTTTTCATAATATATTAAAATATTTTTTCAAACTTATCCTTTTTTATTTCTTTTGGAACTTCTATAGGATATTTTCCTGTAAAGCAACCAGAACAAAAATCAGTTATACCATACTCTGCTACAATTTTCTTTACATTTTCTAAATCCAAATATTCTAGAGAATCAGCTCCCATCTCTTGTCTAATTTCCTCTATTGATTTTTGACATGCTATTAAATTTTCTTTTGAATCTATATCTGTTCCAAAATAACATACATCTATAAAAGGTGGAGCAGCAATCCTTAAATGAACTTCTTTTGCACCTGCCTTTTTTAAAGTTTTTATCAATCTTCTTAAAGTATTTCCCCTTACAATAGAATCGTCTACTAAAACTATTTTCTTTCCTTGTACCGTTGATTTAATTGGGTTTAACTTTAATGCAACTTGTGCTTTTCTCTTTTTTTGAGTTGATTGTATAAAAGTTCTTCCTATATATTTACTCTTTACAAAAGCTATATCATATGGAATTTTAGAATATTTTGAGTATCCTAATGCAGCATCTAATCCTGAATCAGGCACTCCTGCAACAATATCAGCATCAACAGGAGCTTGTATACTTAAATACTTTCCTGCCTCTTCCCTAAATTTATGAACATTTAATCCATTTATTGTAGAATCAGGTCTTGCAAAATATATATATTCAAAAATACACAAAGTTTCCTTGGCACCATTTCTAGCATCTATTGACTTAACTTCATTATTAGTAACTACAACTAATTCTCCCGGTTTTAAATCCCTTTCATAATCTCCTCCTACAATATCAATTGCACAAGATTCAGATGAGAAAACTATATCTCCATCATTTAATTTTCCCATACATAAAGGTCTAAAGCCATTAGGGTCTCTAACAGCTATTAATTTCTGAGAAGTCATTACCAACAAAGAATAAGCACCTTTTATATATTTCATAGCATTAATAACTGCCTCTTCTATGCTATGAGTCTTTAATCTTTCCCTTGCAATTATATAGCATATAACCTCAGTATCACTTGTAGAATTGAAAATTGCACCATTCTTTTGCAATTCTTCTCTTAATTCAAGTGCATTAGTTAAATTTCCATTATGAACTACTGCTAAATTTCCTTTTGCATGTCTAGTTACCATGGGTTGTGCATTTTCTTTTTTAGGATCTCCAGTAGTTGAATATCTAACATGTCCTATTGACATTTTACCTGTTGGCATTTGCTCTAATACATGTGGCTTGAATACACTATTAACTAAACCTACATCTTTATGATTGACTATAATTCCTCCATCATTTATAGCAATTCCACAGCTTTCTTCTCCCCTATGTTGAAGTGCAGATAATCCTACAGCTGTTGGAAATGATAACGCTTCATTATTATTTTTAGAATATATTCCAAATATTCCACATTCTTCTTTTAATTTATCAAACATATCTTTCTCCTTTTTTGAAAGCAACTATCCAATTTAATTATATAATATAATTTCTATTAATTCAAGCTAAATCCTTTTTTCTAGCGTTATTTTACAAAATCATTCATCAAAAGTTATAAATTCTCATAAACTCTACCATTTTACAAATTAATTTGTTATAATCTCTTACAAGGAGTGATAACATATGTATAATTTAGTAGTATTTGCATCAGGAAATGGCACTACATTACAATCAATAATCGATAGCATAAATTCTGGTATATTACAAGCACAAATCAAACTTGTAGTATCAAATAATGAAGATGCCTATGCATTAGAAAGAGCAAAAAAAGCTAATATAGAAACTTATATAATTAATTCAAAAACAACAGAAGAAATAGATATAGAATTAGAAAAAATCCTATCAAACTATGAAATAGACCTGATAGTTCTTGCAGGATATTTAAAGAAAATAGGAAATAGATTAATTTCCAAGTATACAATAATAAATACACATCCATCACTGTTACCAAAATTTGGTGGTAAGGGAATGTATGGAATGAAAGTTCACACAGCAGTTATTGAAGCAAAAGAAAAAATAAGTGGAGTTACTTTACACTATGTAAATGAAAATTATGATGATGGAGATATTATAAAGCAAACAAAAGTAGATATTCTTCCAAGCGATACCCCAGAAACATTATCTCAAAAAGTACAAAAAGTCGAAAAAATACAATTAATAGATGTGTTGAAAGAATTTGTAACAAATAAAAAAGCGGATTAACAAATTCTAAATAGCAAAAAAGTTATTAATAACTTGTAACATTCGCATAACTATCTAAAAAAACATAGAATTTTCTATGTTTTTTTACATCAATTATTCACTATTCATTATTCATTAAATTTATATTAACATCTCTATTGTTTATTGTTTTTATCTTGCTTCATTATCATCTTCACTTTGCACTGGCTCTTCACTTTGTACCGGCTCTGTTTCTTCATTTTGTTGTTCTGGAATAGCTGGTATTGTAGTTCCATCATTAAGAACTATTCTAGCACCATCATCCCAATTGTAGTAAATCGTGCTAAAACTACTTGAATCATTCGTACTATATAAAACCTCATCATTACAATAAAAAGTATATAAATTCTTTTCTCTATCTATTACATAATAATAGCTTGGATCATTTCTCCTATAATAGATTGTTGTAATATCACCATTTTCTATTCTATCTATACTTCCATCTTGATTGAACCCTACACTATCTCCTTCAGCCAACTCATATGTCGTTCCGTATATATCATTTCCACTTATAATTGCTTCTTTGCTATAATTATCAATTCCTTTAATTTGTTGATTTTCATAAAAATAAGTATTTATACCTTTTTCTCCAATATATTTTATTATATTATTTTCGTAATCATAATACTGAGTACATTTACCATCTGCGTCTATTTCTATGATATTATGATCCTTATCATATACTTCTTTTCTCCCCTGTTCCTCTATTGCTTTTTCTTCACCTGTTTCATAATAACTTATACTATAATTTTCATCATAATAATATGTATCTACATTACCATTTTCATAGAAAGAAACATAACTACCATTTCTAAGGTCATATCCCGCATAATTGATTATTTCATCACCTTTTTTATAATTTTTAACTCTTTCTATGTTCTGGTTCTCATAATATTCATATTCTACATCCTCTATATTTTTAGATCTAACTATATTGTTATTGTAATCATAATAGAAAGTTGTAATTTCATCTTTTGTTATTCCTTCAATATTATGATTTTCATCATAATATGTTGTAATTCCATCTTTTGTTACATACCATTCTGAACCAGATTCCCTATACTGTACATTATCATTCTCAGAAATATATATAGTTCTAATTTTTCCATCTTTATAAAAATCCACATGACTTCCAGGTTTTATTTCTAATTTCTGTCCATTTATTTCTGTTGTGATTACTTTGTCACTATTGTTTTTATAATATGAAATAAGCTCGTTTTTATAATCATAATAACTGATTGATGTCATTCCATTATCAATATTTATAATTTCTCCTTGCTCATCATAAGATTTTTTTACTCCATCTATACCATCAAAACGTTCAAGACTTCCATTTTCTCTATAATAAAAGGTTCCGTTTTCTTCTCTCTTATATGCCTCTCTAAACTCTCCTGACTCTCTATCATAATGATATATAACATCATCTTTTTGTTCTATTACTATATTATCTCCCATTTTTTCATATACATAATCACCTGGTCTCTCATTTTTTGATTCTGGTAAACATTTATAATCCCAAACAAGTAAAGTTTCAATTTCTTCTCCATTTTCATTTATATCTGTTATTATACTGCTTCGTTTATCATTATACTGTCTTTCTGTTTTTTCTACTCTAGTTAGTTTTCCTTCTTTATTATATGTTTTTAAAAATTTATAATAATTTCCATTAGGTTGAAAAATCACATTCATTTTATATAGCTCACCTGATGTGTCATCTCTTTCTTTATCATACGCTATAATCTTAGATAAATTTCCATTTTCATCATAGGAATATGTTATTTCATTATAATAATCATCAATGTATCTTGATTTTTCTATATACCCACCATCATTTAACTCGAATCTATATCTATTTTTATCTATATGAGAATTATATCTTATTACATCTATTTCGCCATTATCATACATTTTTTCAACTGGTCTATCACTAGAATCGTATGTATCATAATAATTTATATCACCATTCTTATACTTTTTATATCCTGATGATATTTCTTCTTGATGACCATTATAATAAAAAGATGACTCAACTAAAATTCCACTTTCATCAAATTCATATGAAAGATTTTCTTCCTTACTATTTTCTGTTACCACATAGCTTCCATCAGAATTATATTGTACTATTGTTTCTATACCTTCATTCTCATTAGTATTAGTTAAATAATATGATTCATCTTCTTGCTCTAAATTTATTTTTCCATCTACAGTCATCAGTTCTACACTAGAAAAATTTATGCTTTTTATTCGTTTACCATTTGAATAAAACCCCCCCACGCTCTTTTCTTCGTATTGCAAAGGACTCATATCAAAATTGTATGTTTGCTTTATTTTTTTATCATTTTCTTCACTTGTACTCTCTTCAAACCAAAAGTCATCTATATTTTCTTCTGAACTTTCCGTAGGTTCTTCAATTTCTTCTTTACGCAGCATTTCATATAAATTCCCATAATATTCATACATTTCACTTCCATTAGATATCTTTCCTGCTTCATATTCACTTTCATAATCCTCTAGAAATCCATCTAAATTAATATAACTAGTATCACAAAGAGTTATATTTATTGGTCCATATGGTTCTTCTTCTACCTTCTCTTTTGTTTCACATGCTGTTGTTGATAGCATCAAAAGTCCAGCTGAAAGCAGAGTTGCTATCTTTTTACCTAACCATTTTTTTCCATTTTCTGATGTTTTTTTACCTTTTATCTTATGTTTGCCCATAAAATCTCCTCCAACTCTCTTTATAATACTTATTTTAACATATATTATTTGTTTTTGTAAATTACCATATTTTTAATTTTGCATTTATTAACATCTCTACCGTTTTTGGTTTGCGGGTCGTCGATGCTGAAGCTGTTAAGGCTTCGCCTATTGTAGGGGCCACCAGTGGTAGCCAGTTTTTATTAAACGAATCGTAATGTTATTTTGCAGTATTTCATATAATTTTCTATGTTTTTTCGTAGCGAGCTTGTGTGGGGACCGACGAGTTAGAAAATATAAAAGAAATGTATCTTCAGATGCATTTCTTTTTATAGTTTCTACGAAGTTTGGACGAGCAAGAAAAAAGCATAGAAAATTCATGTGCATTACATTGTAATAAATATTGAATAATTAAAGGAAAAACAGCAGAGCTTTCGCTCTGCTGTTTCCCTCATGAAACTTCCTGATAGTATCTCTGCATCAGAACTCCTCCGACAAGGAGTTCACCAGAGGCTCTCAGATGAACCTCTGAAACCCTATCAATAAGTTCTCCATAGAGTTCGCACTCTTGAAGAACCTGGGTCACGTAGCTCAGAGCTTCATCTCTCGTGCGGAAAACTCTTGGGTCTCCCTCCCGATAGTTCGAGAGGTGCCAATCGTAGTCCTCAGGTGAATAACGTACAACCAGTACTTCAATGCTTTTCATGATTCTTCTCCTTTCTCCCCAATACGGGGAGGTTGAAACGGACTTCCTTGCAGAAGTGATGAGCGCCCTCTGCACTCAATCACTTTTAATTATACTATTTTATGTAAATTTTGTCAAACTATAATAGTTCCTTTACTACTTCATTAATTGACTTTCCATCTGCTGCAGCTCCTATTTTTTCTTTAGCTGCTTTCATAACTTTTCCCATATCTTTTATATCTACTGCTCCAACTTCTTCTATTACCTTTTTAATAATTTCAGTTAATTCTTCTTTTGATAATTGTTTTGGTAAATATGCTGCTATAATTTCCATTTCCTTTTTTACTGCTTCTATTAGATCTTCTCTTCCACTTTTTTCATAATCGCCTAGAGAATCTTTTCTTTTCTTCATTTCCTTTGCTATTATATCAATTATTTGATTATCGTCTAATTGAATTCCCTTATCCTTTTCGACTTGTAAAATTGCTGCTCTAATCATTTGAACAGTATTCTTTTTTATTTCATCTTTTTCTTTCATAGAAATTTTTAAATCTTCTAGTAATTTTTCCTTTAACATTTAAATCTCTCCTTTAAATCTCTTCTCTTGAATTTTCTTCTTTCTTTTTATTCTCTTCTTCCTGTTGTCTTCTTTCCATTCCTTGTATTTCAGCTTTTATTGCCTCTCTATAAGTTTCAGGTATTGCCATTATAGAAATATCATCTGTTGAGCTTCTGCCTCCTGTTTCAATTAGTTCTCCTAAAGCACCTGGAACTTCTTTAAATTTTTCTGATACTCTCATCTTGAAAAAACTAAATAAAGAATGCTCACTTATATACAGTTTATCATCATCATTGAATGAAGCAACATCTATAAAGTTTTTCTCTCTTGCTTCATTTAATCTTGTTTGTTCATATTTGAAATAATATTTTCCATCAAAATAAGCTAGAGTTCCTATAATATGATGTTTTCCATCTAAATCTTTCCAGATGACTGCAGCATAATATTCCTCTTTTTTTTCATCTTTCTTATCTTCCATTATTTAACCCTCTCTCCTTTCTCTTTTTTATTATTTTATCTCGTTAAAAATATAGCATAATTATAGCATAACATTTAGAAATTGGCAAATAACCACTATTTCAGATTTTTTAATAATTAATCATCATTTCTATTAGCATTTTCCTTTTGATCAAAATTTAAACCATATCCTTTTTCTATATCTTTAAACTTATCCATAAATTCTTTCAATATTCTATCTGAATTAACAGTTTTTTCACTATCATGTGCATAATATTTTTTCTTTTCTTCATCTGATAACTTATCATATTCTGCCATTGGAATTTCTCTATATCCTATTGCTTTTTGAATTTCTGGCAATTTATCATGTAAAACTTGCAAAAATTTCATAGTATATTCTCTATAATTTTCCATTATATATGCAAATAAATCTTTTCCTGCTGTTGCAAATCTTTTTAAGTCCTCTGGTCTATCAAGTAACACACTAGAACTTGCCCAATATTGTCTAATGTAATCATATGGCTGAGCTAAACATTCTGTATCTAAACTCATATTTAACAAAGAAACTGCATGATCAAATACTCCTAATTTATATGTATCTGTAGCTTTATCTCTTATAAGTGCCCAATTATTCAAATGTCTATCTATATTATTAGTAAATAAGTCCAAAATTGTTGTTTGTATAATAGCCTCTTCAAGCTTACTATAATTATCTTTTTTCTCACATGTTGTTTGCTTTATTCCAATAATCATATCATCTATTGGCATTCCTTTAATTTCTATTTTAGAAAGTTCCTCAGGAGAATACTCTCTTCCGACTGTTTGACTTATACTTCTAGCAAAATCTTCCAATGTAGTATTTTCATCAATATATTCAACTTTTTCTTTAATTACCTCTAATAGTTTCTTTTCATCTTCTAAATTTTTACCATCTAATTTTTCTTCTAATTCTAAATCTATGATAGTTTGCTTTATTTTTTCTTGTAGATTTTTTTTATCAATTTTTACTTTTTTCATCATTTGCAATTCTACCGATTTTAATATTATATCTAACGGTACTCTATCAGATCGTTGATCCATATCTTGTCTTTCCAGAACATTAAAAACAATAGTTTTCATCATAGTCATTTCCTGAGTTTCTTGATCTACAACACTATAACTAATAACATCTGGTTCTCTTGTTGATTGATCTTCAACTCTTTTTGCTAAATCTACTTGAGGTACAGCAATATGTTCTGGATCTAAAACAACTTTTCCAATTAGAGACCAAACTTTTTCGTTATAATTATAATCAGTATAATCATAATCAGACTCCTTATGTATAGCCATTCCTCTATCTATTATTTCTCCGTCAACGTATTCAAAAGCTCTACACCACATTGCATTTCCACTACTACGCCCAATATGATCTTCTCTAATTTTTATAAGTAATATACCAACAAAATCATCTGGTACACTCTCTTTATATTTACTTAATGGTACATTATTTTCTCCTTGTATCATTATTAATTTCTTTGGTTCATAACCTGGATTTTTTTCTTCTTTTACCCCTATTTTAGTTGAGTATGAATTTCTCCATGAAGAACGGCTACTAAATCCAAAACCTCCAAATGAATTTCCCCACATAAGCATGCCTCCTTAAAAAAACGTATAAATATTTTATCATAATATTTTCATTTTTGCAATTGTTATCTTAATACTTATGTATAGGATGGAGAAAATTCCTACTATATAAAAAAAAGCGACAGGTTTTCCTGTCTCTTTTTCATTTATTATAATAATTTAAGAATTACAGACTCAGCTGCATCTCCTCTTCTTGGTCCTGCTTTTACTATTGTTGTATATCCACCAACACGTCCTTCATATTTAGGAGCTAATTCATCAAATAATTTTGTTGGTATATCAACATTTTTTACTTTGTTTATATTTTTCATCATTTTTCTTCTAGCACTTAATCTAGTTGGTAAATCTTTTTTTCTTGACTCTGTTGTTTCCTCTTTAACAACTCTTAAATAATCTTTACCATTTTTGCTTGTTACTTTTTCTGTAACTTTATTACCTTTTTCATCAAGCTTAGCACGAACTACTTTTACATCTACTGTTTCGAAATTATCTTTTTCTTTAATAGCTAATGAAATTAAACTATCAGCTATTGCTTTTACTTCTTTTGCTCTTGCTTCAGTAGTTTGGATTTTTCCATTTAAGAATAAATCAGTAGTTTGGCATTTTAACATTGCTAATCTTTGATCTGTTGGTTTTCCTAATTTTCTATTTATAGCCATCTTTCTCACCTTTCTAAAAAAACTTTATAATTTCCTATCGGATTAGTCTTCTTCTTGAGCAAAATCAAATCCTAATGAACGTAATTTATTAGTAACTTCCTCTAATGATTTCTTACCTAAATTTCTTACCTTCATCATATCTGATTCTGTTTTGTTAGCTAAGTCTTCAACAGTAGAAATTCCAGCTCTTTTTAAACAATTAAATGATCTTACAGATAACTCTAAATCTTCAATTGCCATTTCAAGAACTTTTTCTTTCTTAGATTCTTCTTTTTCTATCATAACTTGTGTATTCTTAGCAGTTTCTGATAAATCTATGAATAATTCTAAATGACCTGTCATAACTTTAGCAGCTAAGCTTAATGCTTCATAAGCTTTTAAGCTTCCGTCAGTCCATATTTCTATAACTAATTTGTCATAATCAACCATTTGACCTACTCTTGTATTTTCAACTGTATAATTTACTTTTTTTACAGGAGTATAGATTGAATCAATTGGAAGTACTGATATGTCTTGGTTTGGCTTTTTATTTTTTACAGCTGTGTTATATCCTCTTCCTTTATCTACTGTCATTTCCATTTGAAGATGTCCACCTTCTGCAACTGTTGCAATATGTAAATCAGGATTTAATATTTCTACAGTTCCATCTGTGATAATATCACCAGCTGTAACTTCACCTTCACCTTTAAAGTCTATTTTTACAATCTTTTCTTCTGTATCATATGTTTTTAATCTTACACCTTTTAGATTAACAATAATTTCAGGTACATCTTCAACAACATTTGGTACTGTTGAAAATTCATGTACAACACCTTCTATTTTGATACTAGTGATTGCACTACCAGGAAGTGATGAAAGCAAAATTCTTCTTAAAGAATTCCCTATTGTTACTCCATATCCACGTTCTAATGGTTCACAAACAAATTTTGCATAATTGTTTGATTCATCCATTTCTAAACATTCAATATTTGGCTTTTCAAATTCTATCATTTTTACCTCCCAATTTTAATTAACTTTAAAACTTTAAATTAAATTCTATTTAGAGTATAGCTCTACTATTAAATGCTCTGCAACTTGGATATCAACATCTTCTCTTGATGCTAATTTAATAACTTTACCACTTAAAGATTCTACATCTTTTTCTAGCCATGTTGGTACTGGTCTTGTAGCATTTGCTTCAACATTTCCTTTAATAACTGCTGCATCTCTTTTATTTTCTCTAACAGCTACTACATCTCCTGGTTTTACTAAATATGATGCTATATCAACTTTTTTTCCATTAACTTCGAAAAGTCCATGATTTACAAGTTGTCTAGCTTGTGGTCTTGAAGCACCATAGCCTAGTCTATAAACAACATTATCTAATCTACTTTCTAATATTTGAAGTAAATTTTCACCAGTAATACCTTTTTTATTTGAAGCCATTTCAAAATATTTTCTAAATTGTCTTTCTCCTACTCCATAGAAAGATTTAGTTTTTTGTTTTTCTCTTAACTGAGTTCCATATTCAGAAAGTTTAGCTTTCTTTTGTCCATGTTGTCCTGGAGCATAATTTCTTCTAGAAACACTACATTTATCTGAATAACATCTAGAACCTTTTAGGAACAATTTTTGTCCTTCTCTACGACAAATACGACATTGTTCGTCTTTATATCTTGCCATTATTATTTCTCCTTTCGAAAATTATCACTTTTAAATTTTTCACTTTTAATCAATTTTATGATTACACTCTTCTTCTTTTTGGTGGTCTACATCCGTTATGAGGAATTGGTGTAACATCTTTAATGCTACTAATTTCTAGACCTGCTGTTTGAAGAGATCTAATTGCTGCTTCACGCCCAGAACCTGGCCCTTTAACAAAAACTTCTACTGTTTTTAAACCATGTTCCATACCAGCCTTAGCTGCAACTGTTGCTGCTTCACCAGCTGCAAATGGTGTGCTTTTTCTAGAACCTTTAAATCCTAAACCTCCAGCACTTGCCCATGATATAACATTACCTTGAACATCTGTCATTGTAACTATTGTATTATTAAAACTAGAATGAATATGAGCTGCACCTTTTTCGATGTTTTTTCTATTTCTTCTAGGTGTTTTTCTTGCTACTGCATTTTTAGCCATTTGGTTTTAACCTCCTTATAAATTTAAAATTCAAAATGACATAAAATTAAATTACTTAATTATCATTTTTTTATTTACTTTTACTAACTAATTTTCTAGGACCTTTTCTTGTTCTAGCGTTAGTTTTTGTTCTTTGACCTCTAACAGGTAACCCTCTTCTATGTCTTAATCCTCTATAGCAACCAATTTCTGTAAGTCTTTTGATATTAAGAGCTACTTCTCTTCTTAAGTCACCTTCTACTTTATATTCTTCATCAATAACTTTTCTTATGCTATTAACTTGATCATCTGTTAAATCTTTAATTCTTATATCTGGATTAATTCCAGCTTTTTCAAGAATTTTTTGAGAACTTGTTAATCCTATACCATAAATATAAGTAAGTCCTACTTCAACTCTCTTTTCTCTAGGTAAATCTATTCCTGCAATACGAGCCATAAATTTTAGCACCTCCAAAATTTTTTAATAAATCTTCCAATTTTAATTATCTGAAATGTAATTTCTAAAAAGCGGATTAACACTAAATAAAAATTATTTAGTGCTATTCTTAGCTTGTACAGAAATTAGTTTATAATTATTGTTGGAAATAATATATATAAACACAAACCTGATATGTATACCATACTATTGTAATATGGGTCCACAGCCGCTACCGGATTTATGTTAATATCAAAAATTAACCTTGTCTTTGTTTGTGTTTTGGATTTTCACAAATCACTCTTATAACACCTTTTCTTTTGATTACTTTACATTTTTCGCATATTTTTTTAACTGATGGTCTTACCTTCATTCCTATTCACCTCTTTATATAAAAATGTATTTATAACATTTAAGATTTTATTATTTTGCCCTCCAAGTTATTCTACCTCTTGATAAATCATAAGGTGAAAGTTCAACTTTTACTTTATCTCCTGGTAAAATTTTGATGTAATTCATTCTTAATTTTCCTGAAATGTGGGCTAATAATTGATGCCCATTTTCAAGTTCAACTTTAAATGTAGTATTTGGCAAAGCCTCAACTACAGTTCCTTCCACTTCAATAATGTCTTCTTTAGCCAATTTTAATCCCTCCACTTCAGTAATATACTTGGTTTTCGGACTATTTGCATTAAATCATATTACAAATAGCTAGTATATTATATCTCAAACCTATAGTTTTGTCAATATCTCAGGACCTTTTTCTGTAATTAAAATAGTATTTTCATAATGAGCTGCTAAACTACCATCTTCTGTTATAATTGTCCACCCATCATCTAACTCTAGTATCTCGTCACTTCCTTGTATAACCATTGGCTCTACAGCAAGTGTCATACCTGTTTCAATTTTTGGACCTTTACCACTTCTTCCATAATTTGGGATACCTGGATCTTCATGCATCCCTCTACCTATTCCATGTCCTTGAAATTCTTTAACAACTGAATAACCATTTTTTTCTACAAAGTTGCCAATTGCATTTGAAATATCTCCTATTCTATTACCTTTAACAGCTTGTTTTATACCTTCAAAAAAAGCTTGTTTCGTGACTTCTACTAATCTTTTAGCTTCATCAGAAACTTTTCCAACAAGATATGTTCTTGCCATATCCCCATGATAACCATTTTTTAAAGCTACCATGTCCACACTAACAATATCTCCATCTTTTATAATCATATTAGCATCTGGAATTCCATGTATAACTACATCATTAATTGAAATACAAGTTGTAGCTGGAAAAGCAGGAACACCTTTGTATGGGCTTGGATAATTTTTTTGAGCAGGTACAGCACCATTTTTTACCATAACTTCTTCAGCTATTTTATCAAGTTCTAAAGCTGTTATACCAGGTCTTATATTTTCTTCTATTGCCTTGTGAGCTAAAGCTACAATTCTACAAGCTTCTCTCATCAATTCTATTTCTCTTTTAGATTTAATATCTATCACTTTTATTTACGCCTCTTTTATTCCAATATTTTCATAGAAATTTATTTATTGTTTATATCTTTTAAAATATCTTCTGCCACATCTTTTCCTAATCTATTTATTGCTTCACTTACTTCTTCTGTACGAAGAACTCCTCTTGACTCATAATAAGAAACTAATGGGCTTGTTTTTTCATCATATATTTTTAATCTATTTCTTATTGATTCTTCATTTGAATCATCTTCTCTTTGTACTAATTCTGCTCCACATTTATCACATATTCCTTCTTTTACTGGTGGATGCATACGTAAATTATATGTAGCTTTACATGCTTGATTTGAACATACTCTTCTATTAATCATTCTAGTAATAATTTCTTCTCTTGGTGTAGTTAAATTAATTACTAAATCAACCTTTTTACCTTTTTCAGCTAATATTTCATCTAATTTTTCAGCTTGTTCAACTGTACGTGGAAATCCATCTAATATTACACCATTTGTAGCATCATCTTCATTTAATCTATCTATTACCATTGGAACTGTAATTTCATCTGGAACTAGCATTCCTTTTGCAATATATTTATTTGCCTCTTTTCCTAATTCAGTTTCTTCTTTTATATTTTTTCTAAAAATATCTCCTGTTGATACTTGTGGCCAACCTGTTGATTCTGTTAATAAACCTGCAACAGTTCCCTTTCCTGTTCCTTGTGCTCCTAACATTATTATAATCATAAAAATCCTCCTCATTTTTACTATTTTATTTATATAACTTTTTTAATTATTATTTACTATTATAGAAATATTAATATTGCAACCATTAAAATTTTCTCTATCTTTGTAGGGGTCGACGTCCTCGACGACCCGCACATACTATAACATATAGAGATGTTTATTTACGCATAAACCTAGAATTATAAATAATTTAAAATATCAAATATAATATATTGTATAGTATTTGCACTAATTATTGTTTAATATGTTTATAACATCTCTACAAGTTCTTGTTATAATAGTAATTAAAAAAATCATATAAATTTATAAACACAATGTAGTTGCGAGCATTGCAATTAATATTTAATAGGTAATAATGAATAATGTATAATTTTAGCTAAAAAATTGCTTTGCAATTTTTTCACATTAATTATTCATTATTCATTATTCACTTTTCATTATTAATTAATCTATTCAAGGAATCCCTTATAGTGTCTCATTACTAATTGAGATTCTAATTGTTGAACTGTTTCTAGTGCAACACCTACTACGATAAGTATTGTTGTTCCACCGAAAGATATATTTAATCCTGAAACACCTACTAAAATTGGAACTACTGCTATAAGTGCTAGGAAGAAACCTCCAAACCAAGTTAGTTTTGAAATTATACCTTTCAAATAATCTGTTGTTGGTTTTCCTGCTCTAATACCAGGTATGAATCCACCATTTTTCTTAATGTTATTTGATACTTCTGCTGGATTAAATGTTGCATATGTATAAAAGAATGTGAATCCTACAATTAATAATAGGTAAACTATAGCATTTGCAATAGTATATCCAAGTGGTATACCTGATGCTGATGTTGCTACAGAAAACTTATATACACCTGCCCAAAATCCTGATTGTGATGCTATGTTAGGATTAAACATTTGAATAATCATTGCAGGGAATGTCATAAATGATGAAGCAAAGATTACTGGCATAACACCTGCCATAGCAAGTTTTAATGGTATATGTGTACTTTGTCCACCATACATTTTTCTTCCTACAACTTTTTTAGCATATTGAACAGGTACTCTTCTTTCTGCTTCTTGTACAAATACAACTCCTGCAACAAAAAGTATTGCTCCTGCAATTACTCCTAGCGTAATTAATAAACCTTTTGTTGAGAATCCAACAGCTGTAAAAACAAGTCCCCATAAATATGTTACAGCATCTGGCATTCCTGAAATTATACCTATGAAAATTATCATTGAAATACCATTTCCTATACCAAGGTTAGTAATTTGTTCACCTAACCACATTAAGAATGCTGTTCCTGCTAACAAACCTACTACAACAATTAACATTGTTGTAAAAGATTGATTTACGAATATTCCTGATGATCTATATGATAAGTATACTCCTATAGCTTCAATTAGTGCTAAAACAATTGTAACTATTTTTGTATAAACATTTATCTTTCTTCTTCCTTCTTCTCCGCCTTCTTTAGTTAATTTTTCTAAAGATGGAATAACCATTGCCATTAATTGAACTACAATTGATGCAGTAATATATGGACTTATTGACATAGCAAATACAGATAATCTTTGAAAAGCACCACCAGAAATAACATTGATTAAACCACTTAAACTTGTACTTGATGCTTTTGCTAATGCTGCTAATTGTACTGCATCTACTCCTGGTACTGTTATATAGCACCCAAATCTAAATATAACTATTAATAATAGTGTAAATAATAATTTTTTTCTTACGTCTGGGGTCTTTATAGCGTTTTTTATTGTTTTAAACAATTAAACCACCTCTATCTTTCCACCTGCAGCTTCTATTTTAGCTTGTGCTGCTTTTGTAAATCTGTTTGCTTTTACTGTTAATGCTTTTTCTATATTTCCTGTAGCTAATACAACTATTCCGTCATTTGCTTTACCAATTATTCCTTCTTTTAATAAAGTATCAACTGTAACTTCTTTTGCTTCAGATTTATTAAGCATTGTTAGAGTTACTTCAGTATAGTTTTTAGCATGAATATTTGTAAATCCTCTTTTTGGTAATCTTCTATATAATGGTGTTTGACCACCTTCGAATCCACGTCTAACTCCTCCGCCAGATCTTGCTTTTTGTCCTTTATGACCTTTTCCAGAAGTTTTTCCAAGTCCTGAACCTACTCCACGACCTACTCTTCTTCTGCTAACTCTTTCCTCTGCTGGCTTTAATTCACCTAGTTTCATTATTGCACCTCCTTAATTTATATAATAGTTTTCTCTCCATTCCTATTATATAATATCTTCTACTTTTTTTCCTCTTTTTTTAGCAATTTCTTCAATAGTTTTCATATTAGATAAACCGCTAATTGTAGCATAAACTACATTTCTTGGATTATTAGTTCCAATAACTTTTGTTCTTATATCTTTATATCCAGCTAATTCTAGAACTGGTCTAACACTACCTCCAGCGATAACTCCAGTACCTTCTACAGCTGGTTTAAGCATAACTTTTGCGCTACCAAATTCACCAACATATTCATGAGGTATAGTAGTTCCTACAACAGGAACTGTTACTAAATTCTTTTTAGCATCTTCAATAGCTTTTTTGATTGCATCTGGAACTTCTGAAGCTTTACCATTACCAACTCCAACATGACCATTTTCATCTCCAACAACTACTACTGCACTAAATCTAAAAGTTCTACCACCTTTAACAACTTTTGCAACTCTGTTAATGGCTACTACTTTTTCTTTTAATTCTACTGCCTTTTCTTCCATTGATTAATATTTCCTCCTTCCGAAAATAATTATATTTATTAATTAATGTTACATTTAACACATCTTAGAATTTCAAACCTGCTTCACGTGCTGCTTCAGCTAACTCTTTAACAACACCATGATAAATATATCCGCCTCTATCATACACTACAGTATCAATTTTCTTTGCAAGAGCTCTTTTAGCGATAAGTGCTCCTACTTCTTTAGCAGCTTCTTTATTAGAATGTTTAGTTTTAACTTCTTTATCTAAAGTTGAAGCAGAAACTAGTGTTACACCCTTAACATCATCAATTATTTGAGCATATACATTTGTATTACTTCTATATACACAAAGTCTTGGACATTCAGCAGTTCCACTAATTTTTGTACGAACACGAATATGTCTTCTTCTTCTCTCAAACTTTCTATCTGTCTTAGTAATCATCTTTATCTCCTTTCTAAATCATTAGATCTTTCTATCAAAGGCTAAGCTTTTATTTGCCTCTTGTCTAAACAATACCTATCATTGTTTTAAACAAATCACAAATTCATTTTTCTTTTTTTCTAAAGAAATTAGAATTAGTATATTGCAAGGCAAAATTTATTTGAAACACCGGAGTCGTACGTGTGTACGTCGAGGATTTTCAAATGAATTTTAACGCCGCAAGATGCTGATTATAATTTCTTTTAGCAGACTATTTCTTACCAGCTTTACCTTCCTTACGTCTAATAACTTCATAATCATACTTAATACCCTTACCTCTATATACCTCAGGTGGTCTTTTTGTTCTGATTACAGCAGCTGTTTGACCAACTAACTCTTTATCAATTCCTCTTACAATTATTTGGTTTGGATTTGGTACATCAAAAGTAATACCTGGTTCTGGTTTAATTTCTACTGTATGAGAATAACCTAAATTCATCACTATGTCATTACCCTTTTTTTGTACTCTATATCCAACACCGTTAATTTCTAAAACTTTTTTGAATTCATCTTTAACACCAATAACCATATTATTTATTAAAGCTCTTGTTAAACCATGGATACTTCTATTTTCTGGTTCATCATCTGGTCTTTTTACTGTAATAGTATTTCCATCAAGTTCAACTGTCATATTTGGATGAATCTCTCTTACTAACTCACCTTTAGGACCTTTTACAGTTATTTTTTGTCCATCTATTTTTACATCTATACCTTCTGGTACTGTAATTGGCTTATTACCTATTCTAGACATTCTACGGTCTCCTCCTTCTTTCTTTTTTATTTTATATAATAATCGAAATTACCATATGTAAGCTAAAACTTCTCCGCCTACACCTTCAATTCTTGCTTGTCTATCTGTCATAATTCCTTTCGAAGTTGAAATTAAAGCAATTCCAAGTCCATTTAAAACTTTTGGTAATTCATCTTTAGCTGCATAAACTCTTAATCCTGGTTTACTAATTCTTTTTAAACCAGCAATTACTTTTTTTCCATTTTCATCATATTTTAATACGATTCTTATAATTCCTTGATTCTCATTCTCTATTTCTTCAAAAGACTTGATATACCCTTCTTTAAATAGTATATCAGCTATTGACTTTTTAATGTTTGATGCTGGTATATCAACAGTTTTATGCTTTGATGTATTTGCATTTCTTATTCTTGTTAACATATCTGCTATAGGATCTGTTGTAGTCATTTACTCTCCTCCTTCATTAATATTTTTACATAGTATCTTTTCTATTTCCTAGAAAACAAATACTAAACACTTTGCAAATTATATGAAATCTGCACTACACTATATTTTACCAACTAGATTTTTTAACTCCTGGGATTTCTCCTTTATGAGCTAATTCTCTAAAGCACACACGGCAAATTCCGAATTTTCTGATATAAGCATGTGGTCTTCCACAAATTTTACATCTGTTATATTCTCTAGTCTTATATTTTTGTTGTTTTTGTTGTTTAACAATCATTGACTTCTTAGCCATAATAAACTCCTTTCTTATTAGCTTCTAAAAGGCATACCTAAAAGCTTTAATAACTCTCTAGCCTCTTCATCACTTTTTGCTGTTGTAACAAAAATGATATCCATACCTCTTAATTTATCAACTTTATCATATTCAATTTCAGGGAAAATTAATTGTTCCTTAACACCCATTGAATAGTTTCCTCTACCATCAAATGAATCTGGAGAAACTCCTCTAAAATCTCTTACTCTTGGAAGTGCTACATTGAATAATTTATATGCAAATTCATACATTCTCTTTGTTCTCAAAGTAACTTTACACCCAACATTTGCACCTTCTCTTAATTTAAATGCTGCTATTGACTTTTTAGCTTTAGTTATAACTGGTTTTTGACCTGTTATTAATCCCAATTCATTAACTGCATTATCTAATGACTTTGGATTATCTTTAACATCACCAAGACCAATATTAATAACAATTTTCTCAAGCTTTGGAACTTGCATAACTGATTTATAATTAAATTTCTTCATTAATTCTGGAACTATCTCTTTTTCATATTGTTCTCTTAACTTTTCCATAGTCTAAAACAGACCTCCTTTCTACAATATCTTTTAAATCTTAGTACCGCATTTTTTGCAAACACGAACTTTATTTCCATTTTTGTCTTCTTCATAACCTATTCTTGTAGCTTTTTTACACTTTGAACAAACTACATTAACCTTTGCAGAATGGATAGCACATTCAACTGAAATAATTCCACCCTCTTCTCCTTGTTTTCTAGGTTTTACATGTTTTTTTCTAATATTTACACCTTTAACAATAACTTTTTCTGTTTTTGGAATAACTTCTAAAACTTCTCCTGTTTTACCTTTATCATTTCCAGATAAGACTTCAACAGTGTCTCCTTTTTTGATATTCATACCTTTTATTTCACCTCTTTTTTCTTTTGAATAAATTAAAATCAGCATCTTGCGTTGTTAAAATTTATTCGAAAATCCTCGACGTACGCCAGTACGCCTCCGGTATTTCAAATAAATTTTGCCTAGCAATATACTAATTTTAATTTATTCTATAATATCTATCCAAATAGATACTTAAAACTAGTATTATGCTTAGTTTAATTTATTCTCAAATTTACTATTACTTATTGAACGAAATAGAATTGGTATATTGCAAGGCAAAATTAATTAAAAAGGCAAGGGAGTGTACGTGTGTACACTGTTGAGGCTGTTAAGGCTTTGCCTGTTACAGCGTCAGTATGCGTACAGCTGACCGCGTTTTTAATTGATTTTAACGAAGCAAGATGCCGATTATCTTTCGTTTATCACTAAAGAACTTCTGGGGCAAGTGAAAGAATCTTCATATACTCTCCCTCTCTAAGCTCTCTAGCAACAGGTCCAAATATACGTGTTCCTCTTGGTGTTTTATCATCACGAATAATTACTGCTGCATTTTCATCAAATTTTATATATGAACCATCAGGACGTCTAGTTTCCTTCTTTGTTCTAACTACAACAGCTTTAACAACGTCACCTTTTTTTACAACGCCACCTGGTGTAGCACTTTTAACAGAAGCAACTATTATATCACCGATTCTTGCATATCTTCTATATGAACCACCCAAACATCTAATGCACATAATTTCTTTAGCACCAGTGTTATCAGCTACTTTTAGAATTGATTGTTGTTGAATCATTACAAGTTTCCTCCTTTTTTAATATTCTATTTTTTAATTGCTTTTTCCATAACTTCAACTAATCTCCATCTCTTATCTCTAGAAAGAGGACGAGTCTCCATTACTTTTACAATATCTCCTACATTACATTCGTTATTTTCATCATGAGCCTTTAATTTATAAGTTCTTTTAACGATTTTATTATAAATTTTATGTTTAACATTAGTTTCTACTGAAACAACAATTGTTTTATCCATTTTATTAGAAACTACTGTTCCAATCATAACTTTACGAAGATTTCTATTCTCCATGAACATATTCTCCTTTCCTAAAAACTTATTAAGTAAGCAAACTTATCTAGCTAATAATTTATAAACAAATCTAACTAAAATTTTGTTTATTTTCTAAACAAATTAGAATTAGTATATTGCAAGGCAAAATTTATTTGAAACACCGGAGGCGTACGTGTGTACGTCGAGGATTTTCAAATGAATTTTAACGCCGCAAGATGCTGATTATAATTTGTTTTTTATTTTGCGTTTTTTGAAAATCTTAACGCAGCAAGATGCCAATCGTCTTTCGTTCATCATTATTTAGCTAGTTCTCTTTGTCTAAGTACAGTCTTCACTCTAGCTATATCTTTCTTTACTTCTTTAATTCTCATTGGATTATCCAATCCGTTTGTTGCTAAATTAAATCTTAATTTGAATAATTCATTTTTTAATTCTTTAAGTTCATTTTCTAGCTCTTCTGAAGACATTTCTACTATTTTATTTATCTTCATTATTATCACCACCTAATTCAGTTTCTTTTGCTACGAATTTTGTTTTTACAGGTAGTTTATTAGCTGCTAATCTTAGTGCCTCTCTTGCTGTTTCTTCTGGTACTCCAGCAATTTCAAACATTACTCTTCCTGGTTTTACTACAGCTACCCAGTATTCTACAGCACCTTTACCTTTACCCATACGTGTTTCAGCTGGTTTCTTTGTAATTGGCTTATCTGGGAATAGTTTTATCCAAACTTTACCACCTCTTTTTATATAACGAGTCATAGCTATACGGGCAGCTTCTATTTGGTTAGAAGTTATTAAACCTGCTTCTAAGGCTTGGATACCGAATTCACCATCAGTAACCATATTTCCTCTTGTTGCTTTACCTCTATTTCTACCCTTGTGCATTTTTCTATATTTTGTTCTTTTTGGCATTAATGGCATTATTCAGCGCCTCCTTCCACTTTTTCTTTCTTTGTTGGAAGAACTTCTCCTTTATATATCCAAACTTTAACACCTATTTTTCCATAAGTTGTGTCTGCTTCATAGAAACCATAGTCTATGTCAGCTCTTAAAGTTTGAAGTGGAATAGTACCTTCTTTGTAGAATTCAGTTCTAGCCATATCAGCTCCACCTAATCTACCTGATACTGATGTTTTTATTCCTAAAGCTCCTGCTTTCATTGTTTTTTGCATAGCTTGTTTCATAGCTCTTCTGAAAGAAATTCTCTTTTCTAGTTGAGCACAGATATTTTCTGCAACTAATTGAGCATCTGTATCAATATCTTTAACCTCAATAATATTTAAATTAACATCTTTGTTAATCATTTTTTGTAATTCTACTTTTAAAGTTTCTGCAATAGCTCCACCTTTTCCTATTACTAATCCTGGTTTAGCTGTATAAACATTAACCTTAACAAATTTAGCTGTTCTTTCTATTTCTATTTTAGAAATACCGCTAACAAATAATTTTTTCTTAACATATTCACGGATTTTATGGTCTTCTACTAAATAATCTCCAAAGTCTTTAGAGTCAGCATACCATTTTGAACTCCAATCTTTAATTACACCAACCCTTAAACCATGTGGATGCATTTTTTGTCCCATGTTAAAATCCTCCTTTCTATTATTCTTTTTCTCTTAATACTATAGTTATATGACTTGTTCTTTTTCTAATTCTTACAGCTGAACCTTTTGCAGCAGGTCTAATTCTCTTTAATGTTGGACCTTGGTTTGCATATATTTCAGCGATATATAGATTTTCACTTTTCATTTCGTGATTGTTTTCAGCATTTGCTATAGCTGATTTAAGTAATTTTTCTAATACTTCTGATGCAGCTTTTGGTGTAAACTTAATTATAGCTAATGCTTCTTGAACATCTTTACCTCTTAACATATCTGCTACAATTTTAACTTTTCTAGGTGATATTCTAGCAAATTTAAGAGATGCTCTCGCTTCTAATACAGTTGTTTCTTCCACTGTTTATACCTCCTTTTTATTATAGGTGATGTACTTAAACATCCATATACTTTTATACTTCACGAATAGTCTAGGAACTTCCTATTGACTTAAAATTATTTAACATTAGATTTCTTTTCTCCTGCATGACCTCTATATGTTCTAGTAGGAGCAAATTCACCTAATTTATGTCCTATCATTTCTTCTGTTATATAAACAGGAACATGCTTTCTTCCATCATGAACAGCTATTGTATGACCAACAAATTCAGGATATATTGTAGAAGCTCTTGACCATGTTTTTAAAACTTCTTTTTTATTGCTCTCGTTCATAGCAACAACTCTCTTCATTAATTCTGGTGCTACATAAGGTTTTTTCTTGCTTGATCTTGACATATTGATCTCCTTTCTGAAATTCTAATTATTTTAACTTTTCATTTCTGTTGCATAAGATATCTATGCAGCTATCTTATTTTCTTCTCTTAACAATAAATTTATTAGATAATTTCTTTTTACTTCTTGTTTTATATCCAAGTGCTGGTTTACCCCAAGGAGTAAGTGGTCCTGCGTGACCAACTGGTGCTCTACCTTCACCACCACCATGAGGGTGATCTACAGGGTTCATTACAGAACCTCTAACAGTAGGACGTATTCCCATATGTCTCTTTCTACCAGCTTTACCTAATTTTACATTTTCATGATCTGTATTTCCTAAAGCTCCAATTGTTGCTCTACATACTGTTAAAACTAATCTCATTTCTCCAGATGGTAATCTTACATGTGAATATTTACCTTCTTTAGCCATAAGTTGAGCACTTTGACCTGCTGCTCTTACTAATTTTCCACCTTGACCTGGATTTAACTCTATATTATGAATTAAAGTACCTACTGGAATATTTTCGATTGGCATACAGTTTCCTGGTTTAATATCTACATTTTTACCAGCAATTACTTTGTCACCATCAGTTAAACCTTGTGGAGCTAAAATATAAGATTTCTCTCCATCTTCATATTCTATTAAAGCAATATTTGCACTTCTATTTGGATCATATTCGATACCTATTACTGTTGCAAACATATCTTCTTTATTACGTTTAAAATCGATTATTCTATATTTTTGTCTATTTCCTCCACCTTGATGTCTAACTGTAATTCTACCATATGAGTTTCTTCCTGCATTTTTCTTTTTCTTTGCTAATAAAGATTTTTCAGGAGTCTTTTTTGTAATTTCCTCGAAAGTAGAAACAGTCATGTTTCTTCTTGATGGGGTGTATGGATTAAAGTGTTTCATTCCCATATTATTTTTCCTTTCTCGAAACGATGAAAACCTTCGCATTACTTCGTTAAAATTTCACTCAAAAATGCTCATGTACAAGAGTACACTCCGCTTTTTTCGTAAAATTTTGCCTAGTACTGCTTGCTTTTGCTCGTTTCTCTTACTCTCTCTATATATTTACGGATATTTTTCCTGCTCCGCATAACAGCTATTCTTTATTATCCTGGTATTTTCCAGATAAATTATCTTTTGATGCCGATTTTCATTTGCTTTACGCTTTGATTAGGAATTAGAAGCGAGTATAACAAGGCAGCTGAGCTAAAATACCGGAGGCGTACGTTGGTACGTCGAGGATATTTTATGCGATAGCTAACGCAGTTAGACGACGCTTATAATTTCTAAGCACCTGTGAATTCATCAATCGCATCCTTATACTTCCTACCAACCTTTGCAGTCTTTCCACCTTTTGTTAAGTAAGTTTCTTCTCCTGGGTTAGTATCAATTGTAACAATTGCTTTCTTCCAATCAGGAGTTTTACCTGTATGAGCTCCAACTCTTTTTTCTTTTCCTTTAACTGTCATAGTATTTACATTTAATACTTTAACTTCAAAAAGTTTTTCTACTGCTTTAGCAATATCAACTTTAGTTGCTTTTTTATTTACTTCAAAGGTATACTTTCCTGCTTGTAAATCATCATTACTTTTTTCAGTAATAACTGGTCTAACTATAATATCTTCTGGTAACATTAAGCGTACACCTCCTCTAATTTTTTAACTGTATCTAGGGTAATAACTAATTTATTATATTTTAATAAATCGTATACATTAATTGTATTAACTAATGTTGTTTTAACTCCTTCGATATTTCTTGCAGATTTTTGAACTATCTCATTCTTTTCTGGTAATAAGATTAAAGCTTTTTCTGAAACTTTAAGATTTGTTAAAGCTTCTACCATGTTTTTAGTTTTAATCTCTTTGAATGGTAATTTATCTACAACTACTAATTCATTTTCTAATACTTTAGAACTTAACAATGATTTTATAGCTAATCTTTTTTCTTTTTTATTAACTCTGTATTTGTAGCTACGTGGTTTTGGTCCTAAAGCTATACCACCTTTAATCCATTGTGGAGCACGTATACTTCCTTGTCTTGCTCTACCTGTTCCCTTTTGTCTCCAAGGTTTCTTTCCACCACCACGAACTTCACTTCTTGTTTTTGTACTTTGTGTACCTTGTCTTTGGTTAGCTAAGAAATTAACTAATACGCTATGTACAATAGCTTCATTTGGTTCAATTCCAAATATTTCGTCTTTTAGTTCTATATCACTAACCTTCTTACCTTTTACATCATATACATCTATTTTAGGCATTTCGAATTTCCTCCTTCCTCTTACTTACTTGATTTTACTGTTGATTTAATTTTTAGTATTGCACCTTTAGGTCCTGGTACACTACCTTTTACTAGTAAAACATTTTTATCTAAATCTACTCTTACAACATCTAAATTTTGTATTGTAACTGTTAAAGTTCCCATATGACCTGGAAGTTTTTTACCTTTAAAAACTCTACTTGGTGTTGAACAAGCTCCCATTGAACCTGGTCTTCTGTGATACATTGAACCATGTCCCATAGGTCCTCTGTGTTGACCATGACGTTTGATAACACCTTGGAAACCTTTTCCTTTTGTTTTACCTTGAACATCAATTTTATCTCCAGCTGCAAATATATCAGCTTTTAATTCATCTCCAACTTTTACATTTTCGATAGAATCCATTCTAAATTCTCTTAAATGTTTTTTAGTATCAATTTTTGATTTTGAAAAATGTCCTTTTTCTGGTTTGTTAATATGTTTATCTTTTACTTCTCCAAAACCTAATTGGATAGCATTGTATCCATCTTTTTCAGCTGTTTTTACTTGTGATACTACACAAGGTCCAGCTTCTATAACTGTTACTGGAACTATTAAACCTTTTTCATCAAAGATTTGTGTCATTCCAACTTTTCTTCCTATTAAACCTTTATTCATTTTATTATTTCCTCCTAACTATTGGCTGACCAAAGCCAGCTTGGTTTTTTAAGTTTTAGTTTAATTTTTTCTTTCTTTATTATTAATTACAATTTCATTTCAACGTCAACACCAGCAGGTAAGTCTAACTTCATTAAGCTATCTACTGTTTTTTGTGTTGGGTAAAGAATGTCGATAACTCTTTTATGTGTTCTCATTTCAAATTGTTCTCTTGAATCTTTGTATTTGTGAGGACAACGTAAAATTGTTACAACTTCCTTTTGTGTTGGTAACGGAATAGGACCTGAAACTTTAGCTCCTGTTCTTTTAGCAGTATCTACTATTTTCTCAGCAGACTGATCTAAAACTACATGATCATAAGCCTTTAATCTTATTCTGATTTTCTCACTTGCTACCACATTGTTTGTTGTTGCCATAGTTTTTTCCCTCCTTAAAAAAATTTAAATAGTGACCTATTATATGGCAAGTCTTAAACGCACCCTGGTGTTTCTTTTTCTACCAATATATAAACCCAAGTATTGCGTATTAATTCTTGGGATAAGTGCTTATTTTAAAACTTATCGCCCGGTCTCAGCCAAGACATACTCCACAAGAGTTCCCTCCATCCCCGCTTTCCGTAGGGACGTAGCCACATCTTGCTTCATCGCAAATCTACACGCTTTTATATTATACAACGTGCGAAATTAGATGTCAACAGATATTGCAGAACTTTTTCATTTTTTTACAAATTTATTGCAAAAAATAAAGAAGGTCGTTTCCTTCTTTTCCGTAGAGCTTTTTTGATTTTATTCTATTCCTTCTAGTATTTCTCCGAACTTCATTCCATTAGAAGCTTTTAATAAAATATAATCTCCTTCTCTTTTAATTTTATTTATTTCGTTTATTGCTTCTTGGTTAGATTTACATTCAATCACTATATCTACGTCTTGCCTAGCCTCTTCCGCTATGTATTTAGCATCATTTCCTACAGTAATTAAAGTATCAACATTATTTTTTGCTACTTCTTTTCCAACCATTCTATGCAAATTTTCAGAATAATCTCCTAACTCTAGCATGTCTCCTAGCACTGCTATTTTTCTATTTTGCTTAATACCTCCTAAATATTCCAAAGCAGCCTTCATAGAATCATAATTTGCATTATAGTAATCCTTTATTACTGTTATATTATTTTTCAAACATTCTATATCCATTCTATTTTGGGTTAATTCAAAATTTAGAATTCCCTTTTTTACTTGATTATCAGAAATACCAAATATACTTGCCACAGCAAATGCACATAAGCTATTTAATACAAAATGTTTTCCTCCTACTGGCACTTCTACTTTTTCATTCTTATTCTTCAAAGTATATGTACTTCTTTGCCCCTCTAAAGCTATGTCTTCAGCCATAAAATCACTTAAATTATCTATTCCATAAGTTATAATTCTGTATTTATCTTTATTTTCTAAATACCATTCATGAAGTAAATCATTATCATTATTTATAACAACATACCCATCCTCATCTAGTCCTTCTAAAATTTCCATTTTTGCTTTTAATATATTCTCTCTTGATCCTAGGTTTCCAATATGAGCTGTTCCTACATTTGTTATTACTGCAACTGTTGGTTTGGCTATTTTAGTTAATACACTTATCTCTCCTAAATGATTCATCCCTAATTCTATTACTAAAGCTTCTTCATCTTTTAATTCAAAAATTGTTAGAGGTACTCCAATATGATTGTTGTAATTCTTTTGGGTTTTTAAAGTTTTATACTTTGTTGCCATTACATTGGCTACAATATCTCTAGTGCTTGTTTTTCCTACACTTCCAGTAATAGCTATTACTGGAATATTATAAAAACTTCTTTTATATGTAGCAATTTGTTGCATAGCCTTAACCGTATCATCTACCAATAAAATAAATTTATCATTATATTTTTTTGCAATATCTTCCGTAATTTCTATATCTTGTAGAATAGCTCCTTTTGCTCCATTTTTAAAAGTTTCTTCGAAGAAAATACTCCCATTCAATCTTTCACCTTTAATTCCTAAGTATACGTCCCCACTGGCTATTTGTCTTGAATTATTAGAGAAGTTTTCAATAAGTTCGTTTTCATCCCCCATAATAAGTTTTCCATTAGTAATTTTAATTATATCTTTTAGTTTTAATTGATTCATCAATTTCTTCTCCTCTATAATTTTTATAAATTAGAATTATTATAGCATATATTGTGCAATATGACCATAAAAAAGTTTTTCGGGTCGTCGATGCTGAGGCTGTTAATGCTCTGCCTGTTGTAGGGGCTGGCGTCCTCGACAGCCCGTAAAATTATTAACAGTAGAGATGTTATTTCATACAAATATTATTATTATCATGATTTTAATTTTGCATTAATTTAACATCTCTACCGTTCTTTGTTTTGCGGGTCGTCGGTGCTGAGGCTGTTAAGGCTTCGCCTGTTACAGCGTCAGTATGCAGTGGCGGACGTCGACCCCTACAGCCTGTTACAGCCTCAGCAGATGGTCGCATCTACAATTTATTAGTAATTTTAGCCACAATTACCGTCATATCATCTTTTGGCTTTCCATAATTATTATCGATTGCCTCTTTTAAGATTATATCCGCTATTTTTTGTGCATCAGTAGTTTCTATCTTCTCCAATAAATCTCTTAACCACAACTCCTTTTCTGTATACTCTTCTTTAGAATCCATAATTCCATCTGAGCACATAACAAGAATATCTCCCGCTTCTAAATCCTTATCATATACCTCTAATTCTACTTTATCCACTACACCTGCTGGTAAAGACATTACCTTTAATAAATTTACTCCGTTTTTATTCTTAATATATGTTGGACATGCACCACTTTTAACAAATTCAATATTGCCCTTATACAAATCAAATATTGCTATATCTAGCGTTGCATAAGTTGAATCAAGTTCTTTTGATGATATTGTGCTGTTTATTAATTTTATTGAACTTTCCTTTTCAAATCCATTTGTTAGCAACCTGTCCAACATTTTTGATGCCATCTGACTTGATTTCTTTGCTTTTGTACCAGACCCCATACCATCACTTAGTACAATTAAATATTTACCATCTTTTAGCTTATGATTTACTTTACTATCTCCTGATGCATTACTACCATCCTTTGTAGTTTTTGCAGTTCCTATTTGTATATTGTATTTATCTTCAGAAATATAATTATATGTAATAATTTCACTTTCTATGTCTTCGAAAATATCCTTCTCTTTCTGGTAAATTACTTTTTCTTTAAACGTATTTGATATTATTTTATCTAGCCCTGCTACTCTATTCTTCTTATTTTTTGTATCTTTTTTTACATATGCTGTTATTATTAATCGTTGTGATGGTTCTTTTTTGATTTCCAAATCAACTATTGTGATTCCCTTTTTCTTAGCAATTTCTTTTATCTCTGTTTTTTCTCTTTCATACTCTTCTTGAGGATATAATTCCTCAACCATCGTAGCTAAAACTTTAGATACATCCTCTAATTGTGTAGAAATATTTTTCTTTGTTTCTTTCACTTTTTCACTAGCTATATAATCAGTTTTATAAATTTTATATGTATTATTTATTATCGAAATAGCTTCTCTAACATTTTCATCTACTTCTTCATTTGAATTTTCTTCACTCAAACCTAATATATAAGCATTATACTTTTCAAATAGTTTAATTATATCTGCTTTTTCTATTTCTCTTCCTTCTGTTAAAATCTCGAATATATCTTCGAATATTAAATTACCTATTTCTATAATACTTTCTATTATAAGATTTTCTTGTATATCCTCAAGATTTGCTTTTAACATTGATATAAATTCATCTTTGTGTTTCTTATAATCTATCTCTTTATCTTCTGAATATAATTCAGAAATATTTTTTATAGTTTCTGAAATATTATCTATTTTCTCTTTTACTTCTTTTTCCCCATCTATTCTATATGCTTCTCCAACTGGTAAGCATGGATTATTATTAATTAAATCCTTTATATTTATTTGTAATCCTTTTGGAACTAATAGCAAACCTAATGAAGCTATTAAAATATCTTTTAAATATATAAGCTCTGATGTATTTCCAGATACTACAAAAGTAAGAATTGTATTTCCAATTACAAAACCAATTGTTACTCCCAATTTTCCAAATCTATTTAAAAGCCCTGCTAATAAACCAGATAATCCATATACAGCTATTATAATAGGATCTCCGCCTCCTAATATTCCAAAAACTGTACCTATTGTTATACCTGATGTAGCACCTACTAACATTCCATTTTTCCAACCCATTATAAGCACTAATAAAATGCATAATACGCTTCTTACTTCTACTCTTACAACTTCAAGTGGTCCAATCGCAGATATAGCAATTGCAACTGTTAGTGTAAGACCCATCGTTTCTTCTATCGAAAATGCTTTTTTTATATTTATATCTTCTAATACTGCTACTGAATTAACAAATATTTTATAGAATATATAACTTTCTATTGCAGTAGTTATTGAAGCTAATAAGTCATACAATAAAAAAGTAGAAAAAATCATTTTTCCAATATTTACAATCATAATTGATAAAAACAAAAATAGCCCTAGTTTTTGTTTTTCATTTCTTTCTTCTTCATATTTTGGTTTATGCATTAATGTAAAAACTATAAAAACTAATGATGTAATCATGTATAATAGTAGTTTTTCCCTGCCAAACCCAATGAATGTTCCTATTATTGTAATAATATATACCATTCCAATTGGTATTGCATTACTACATATTGCAGCAAAAATAGAAAGTCCAAAAAACATATTTTCACCAGCACTATTCACCGTTGATAGCATAAAAGCTAATATATATATCAAAATATTTTTCTTATTAAATAAGTTTAGTACTATTTGTTTTAATCTATTTTTATTCATCATTTCAACATCCTTTAATCTTACTTGTCCTACATTTTCAGTAGCATTTATATTCATTCTATATCACTCCTAAACTGTATATATATTTTAGATATTATTATACAATTTAGGTTTTGCTTTTTTTGTCATTTCTAGTAAAGTATTCTCAAAAGTTTTCTTATTTTTTTGATATAGATTTTCATATAATGCAATTTTTCTAAATTATCTATAAGTTTCTTTCGGTCATTTTATTATACTTTATCTATTTTTTCAATATTTTGTAGAAATAAATTTGTAAAAAGAATATTCTATTACTTAACTATCTAGTATTGAGCTTTTTTCTTTTTTGAAAGAGAAAAGCTACGTACTATATAAAAATTTTACTGCATAAAGAAATTTATTATCCCTGTATAAATCCCCCATGCTATTTTATCTTGATACTCATCCTGTTGCAATAAAGCTGATTCCTCAGGATTAGATAAGAATCCGCACTCTACAACAGCTAATGGAATTGTAACATTTTTTACAATGTAAATATTATCGATGCTTTTAGATACCCTATTGTTTTCTCTATCTATTGCATTATTCAGACTAGATTGAATAGATTTTGCTAGGTTCATACAGTTAGCATCTCCCTCTTTATAGAAAGTTTGCCAGCCATCATATTGTGATTGAGGAATTTTATTCAAATGAATAGAAACAAATGCATCTGCCGAACTCTCATTACCTATTTTTACTCTGTTTTTTATATCGGAAATTTTCTTTTGCTTCAAAGTTGTTGACTCTTCATCATATATTCCATTTTCATCTGACCTTGTTAATATTACCGTACTCCCACTTTGTTCAAGCATATTTTGTATCTTTAAAGCAATTTTTAAATTTATTCCCGCTTCTGATACACCTTCACTATTTTCAGCTCCGCTCATCTGGCTTTCCATGTCCAGCATCTAAAACGATTACCTTATTAGTTATTGGCAAACTAACTGTTTCAATACTCTTTTCTTCTTTATTACTTTCTTTAACATTACTAGATAATAAAAATGTAAAAACTGATAAGCAACAAAATAAACTTACTAATAGCAATCTTTTCTTTTTCAAAACAATCATAAAAAAACTCCTAATATAAATATTTTATTATATTTATATTAAGAGTTTTCATTTTTATTCTTCTTTTATATTTTTTATTATGTTTTCTTTTTCCATATTATCTATTATGATTTCTACATCTTCATTTCCCAATCAAATGGTTTTAATAATTAAAAAATAGACTAATTACATTTCAATGTTATTTATAAAGGTTAATAAATTTCTCCGCTCATCTGGCTTTCCATGTCCGGCATCTAAAACTATTACTTTATTTGTTATTGGCAAACTAACAGTTTCAACACTTTGTTCTTCCTTTTTATTCTCATTAATATTACTTGATAATAGAAAAGTAAAAACTGATAAGCAACTTAATTAACATCTCTACAAAAAACGGGCGACCAATGGTCGCCCTTACGTGTGCAATGTTTTGCAACGTTTTTGCCATAATTATATTCACATTATTCTTCCTCTGGTGCACTTACAGGGCAAACTCCAGCACATGATCCACATCCTATACAAGCATTTTTATCAATCTCGTATGTAGTTTCACCTTGTGATATACATCCTACAGGACATTCTCCTGCACAAGCTCCACAACTAATACATTTATCTGTAATTTTGTATGCCATTCTTTTCGCCTCCTCTCACATGATAAATATTTATATAATATTAATATTTACATTTATATATCATCTTGATTTTCCTTTTCATCCATTTTCTCAAGCCTTTCAAGTTCTTTTAATTCTTTTAGGCTTTCTTTATCTAAATTTAAATTATTATTTTCTTCAACATCCTTAACTATTTCAATTTCATTAGCAGAATACTTTTTATAATAAAATCCATCTTTATCTTTAAACTTAACCCTTATCTTTTCTTTTAATGTTTCTATAGAATCTACAACACCTTCTCCTTCATCTGTTTTAACTATAGCACCATTTTTAGGTAATCTGGATAATTTATCTTCGTATACCTCATGTTCGTATTTTAAACAACACATAAGTCTACCACAATTTCCTGATATTTTTGATGGAGTTAAAGATAAATTTTGCTCTTTTGCCATTTTTATTGAAACGGTTTCAAAATTTCCTAGAAAAGAACAGCAACACAATTGTCTACCACAAATACCATTTCCGCCAATTCGTTTTACCTGATCTCTAACCCCTATTTGCCTTAACTCTATTCTAGTTTTAAAAATTGATGCTAACTCTTTTACTAAATTCCTGAAATCGATTCTTCCTTCTGCTGTAAAATAGAATAAAAGTTTACTATTATCAAATTTATATTCAGTATCTACTAGATTCATATCCAAATTATGCTTTTTAATAGTTTTTACTGCTATATCATAAGCTTTTTTTGCTTTTTCCTCATTTTCCTCATTATGCTTTTTATCTTCATCCGTTGCAACTCTAATAACAGGTTTTAGTGGATTAGCAAGTTTTTCCTCATCTATTTGCTTATTTGCTACTACAACTTCTGCATATTCTTCTCCCATAGCCGTTTCTACAATAACAAAATCCTTTTTATTAACTTGAATCTCTCCCGGATCAAAAAAATATATTTTTCCTGGTCTTTTAAATCTTACTCCAATTACATTTTTCAAAGTATCTATTCCTCCCAAATTGTAAATAAAAGATTATCTATACACATATCGTAATTACTATTTGCTTTTAATCTTTTTTTTGTTTCTTCTACTTTATTAATATAATTTAAATATCTATAATTTTCTTTTGCTTTTTTTATTAACAACACATTTATATAATCTAGGACTTCATATATATTATCTTTATTGCTGTACAAGCATTCTAATTTATTTATTACATCTAAAATATTTGTTTTTTCAATATTAGAAAAAGCTTTTTCTATCTCTCCGTACATTTCTCTTTTATCAATATAATTAATAGCATTTCCTATACTACCATTAATTAGCTTTAAAATATTTTCAGATACGCTTGGTATTTCATACTTATCTTTTATATATTGATTTATCAAATCATCATCTATTGGTTTAAAGGCTATTTTAGTACATCTTGATCTAATTGTATTTAAAATCATGCTTTCATTTTCAGCAATAAGAATTATTATTAAATATGCAGGAGGTTCTTCTAAGGTTTTTAATAAGCAATTTCCCGCTTCTACTGTCATCTTATCGCTATCATTAATTATATATACTTTTCTATCAGAAACAATTGGTTTTTCCAATACCTTTTCCTGCATTTTTCTAATTTGGTCAATTTTTATAATTCCATCTTCTGGATTGATTTCATAATAATCTGGATGATTGTCAGAATCAAATTCTACACATGATTTGCAATCGCAAGATATTCTATCTTGTTTTTTTAAACATAGGATTTTTTTTGCAAAAGCCTTGGCAAAAAGTTTTTTACCAATTCCTTTAGTTCCAATAAACATATAGCTATGCAATACATGATTATTCTTAACTGCAGTACTAAGCATATTTTTTACTTCATCATTTCCTATTAAACTATCAAAATCCATTTAAAGTCTCCCAGTAAAATAAATTTAATTAACCCTTCCAAACTTTTCCATTGGCCAAAACCTTATAAAGATTTTGCTATCAACTTTTTTTATTGGTATACACCCAAAAGCTCTACTATCAGTGCTTCTTTCTCTATTATCCCCCATAACATATACATACCCATCTGGCACAACTATATCATAAAATGATTCTCCATTTGTTATAGCACCTTCAAGTATATAATCTTCTTCTAACTTTTCACCATTCAAATATACATTTCCATCCTTTATTAAAATGTGATCTCCAGCTACACCAATTACCCTTTTTATATAAGTTGTTTTATCAATTTCTAAAACAGAATATTTTATTCTTTCTATAAAACTCATTTTTTTTGTTTTATACACTGCTTCAGGATGTTCTAAATCGACTTCGCCTTCATTAAAACCTATTTTACTTGGTGATTCAAAAGTAATTATATCTCCTCTTTTTATCTCGGATTTGATTGTTCTAGCCCATCTATTTAATATTAATCTTTGGTTAGATTCCAATGTATCGTACATTGAAGATTGTTTAACTACAGTAGGAGTGCCTAAGAAATATCTAATTGTTAGAGCTAATATTAATGCAATTACTGCACAATAGAGCCACTCTCCAATCTCTTTTAGAATTTCCTTTTTTTTCAATTTTATATTTCCTCCCATATGATTTTATATTATACATTACTCTTGACTGTTTTTCAAGTTTTTTTCTGCTTTTGTTGGGATTCTAATAACAACCTCTGTACCTGTTCCTACTTCACTTTTTATATCTATACTACCATTATTTCTATCTAAGATTTCCTTAGCAATAGATAGACCTAAACCAGTTCCGCCCATTGCCCTTGTACGAGCTTTATCAACTCTATAAAATCTTTCAAAAATTTTATTTAAATCACTTTCTGGAATTCCTAACCCATTATCCTTAATTTTTATGTACGCATCATTATAAACAAATCCTACATACATATTTATTGTTCCACCTTCATTTGTATACTTTATACTATTAGATAAAATATTTAGCACTACTCTTTCAATATCCGTTTTATCTGCATAAACTAGTGGAACATTAGCTGTTACAAAGCATTCAACTTTATGACCTTTTTTGTCAATCTCAATTTGAAGTTTCTCCTGACACTCTTTTACCATTTGACCTAAATCAAATTCTGTTTTTTCAACAACCACTTGACCACTATCACTTCTAGATAAATCCAATAAATCACTAACTAATTTTGCCATTCTTCTAGCCTCTGTAGCAATAACATTTAAAAATTTATTTTTTATTTCAGTATCGTATTCTCCTTCTAATAAAGTATCAGCATATCCCATTATAGAAGTAATAGGAGTTTTCAATTCGTGTGAAACATCTGCTATAAATTCTTTTCTCATTTCATCAAGCTTAACATGCTCAGTTATGTCTTGAATTAAAACTAGCACACCAGCAAGTTTTTCGTTCTCATCCTTAAAAGATTCAAACAAAATATTAACATGAGTATCTCCTATTCTAACTCTTTGTTCATACATCATAAGATTTTCTAAATACATAACCTTCTCTAAATTCACATCTACATTATGCTTTTCAAAAATCATTTCAAAATTCTCGTCTTCTGGAAGAATTCTTAATAACCTAGTAGCCGCAGGGTTAATTAGCATAATATTTCCTTTTGTATTAAACACTATTATTCCATCAGTCATATGATTAAGAATAGTTTCTATTTGTTTTTTTTGCTTAGACAACTCATTTAAATTAGCTTTCAGTTCTGTAATCATAACATTGAACGCATTCGACAAATTAGAAACCTCATTATTTTTCTTTCCAGGATTTGGATTTTTAATTTCAACATCTTCTCCAGCAGCAATTCTACCTGCATCTGCAATTAATAATTTAATTGGCACAACAACCTTTTTAGAAATATATGCAATTGCAACTGATGTAATAAAAGCACTACCTATTATAATACTAAAAAAAATACCCCTTAAACTTGTTATTTTCGTTCCAATATTATCAATAATTTGTTGTGCTGTTCCAATTGCTAAAGCCTCAGATTCTATGTTTCTTAAATAAGATATTTCTATTCCATATAATAATGTTATTACTATTACTTCTATTAAAAAAAATATTAATACAATTCTAATCTGCGAATTTTTTAACATATCTAATCTCATTCCTTTCTAAGGCACACATTAACTATTAGTGCCAATGGAATTTTCCATTGGCACATACTTTTTATCAAACAATTAATTACCACCTGCTATATAGTATCCTACGCCTCTTTTTGTAATTAATATTTTAGGATTACTCGTATCGAACTCTATCTTTCCACGAATTCTTCTAATAGTTACATCTACAGTTCTAATATCTCCATAATACTCATATCCCCAAACTTTTTCTAGTAACAATTCTCTTGTTATAACTTGTCCTGGTTGACTAGCTAAATATTTTAGAACCTCAAATTCCCTTAAAGTTAAATCAATAACTTGATTTTTAACTCTAACTTCAAATTTATCTAAATCTAAAGATAAATCTCCAACAACAATTTTATTTGTAGTAGCTTTATTCTCATCTTCTTTTTGTTTTTCATTCGCCATTTCGGCTTTTCTTAAATTAGCTTTAATTCTTGCCATTAATTCCCTAACACTGAAAGGCTTTGTAACATAATCATCTGCTCCAAGTTCTAGCCCTAGAATTTTATCAATTTCTTCATCTTTAGCTGTAAGCATTAAAATAGGAACATTCATTGTATTTCTAATTTTTTTACAAACAGCAAGACCATCCATTTTAGGAAGCATTATATCTAAAAGTATAAGATCTGGTTTTTGACTAGTTGCAATTTCTACTGCTGAAACTCCATCGTTTGCTTCTAAAGTATTATATCCTTCTTTTTGTAAATTATATACTAAAATATCTACTATAGGTTTTTCATCATCTACTATTAAAATAGTTTTTCTTTCTATATCCATAGTATTCTCCATATAGTCCCCCCCTAAAATCGACTTTTTTATCATTTCGAATATATCACAATAATTTATTTAATACAAGTATTTTTTTATTTTTTCTTATACTATTATTTCCATTTTTTTTATAAGTATGTAAATAATAATTCCATAGGAATTGACATATAATAAAATATATAGTATACTATATTTAGCTTAAGCATGAGAATAAATCGAATAGCTCAAATGTTTACAGAGATATGTTGACCACATATCTCATTTTTTTGTAAAAAAGTGGGCGACCCCACTGGTCGGTCGCCCCTTGTATAATATAGTCAATGTAAATATTGGCTATATTTTTTAGCTTATTTTACATAAATTGATAATTGTAC
>CANQSV010000002.1 GCA_947626605.1 uncultured Clostridia bacterium
TCTACCAAAACCTAAACCTGTATATTTATCAGTATTTTTAAGACATAGGATTTTTTAAATCCATTTAGATTTTGAGTCTGCCTCGTCTACCAATTCCAACACACCGGCATATAAAATTTAACCTGCTTTTCTATAATAACAAATTTATTAAACAAAAGCAAGTCTTTTATTATTTTTTTATCTGACACAAATCTTTTTTATTGTTCTCCCTGATTGTTCTCTGTATTTTGTTGTGTATTTTCTATAGTATCCTCAGATTTATTGGTTATTCCTCTAAATTCACAATAGCTATATTCCTCATTTCCAAACATTACAACATATTCTTCACAGTCTATTGGAATTTGACAAACAAATCTTCCTGTTACTTGATCTTCATTGGTATACTCTCTATCTGATATATCTTGAGTTTTTATTTCATATGATTTATTACCCACTATTATATTCTTACTATCTCCAAATCCTTTTATAGCAGTTTGTATATCACTATTAGCTCCATTTGTTCCTTTTACATAATTACCAAAATTTATTTGATATTCAACTACTAAACATTCCATCCCTTCTTGTGGCTTACTATATTCAAAATACTTATTGTTTTCAGTATATTCTTTTACTATTTTCTCAGCTTCTTCTCCTCTAATCATTTGCTTGATTGTTACATTAACATCTTCGTATTCCTCTTTTTTAGAACTATATTTAGAAGCTATTCCCCATTCACCCATTTTTAAATATCCATATTCTATTACATCATGTTGTTCATGTTTTACAATTTGATCTTTTTGAGTTTTATTTTTCTCTTTATTAGAATTTTCCAAAAATATATATCCACTTAAAACAATTGCAACTATTATTGCAATTATTAAAATTATTATTAGTATCTTTCTCATTTAATTCTCCTTTGTATATATTCATTTTACCCTATTGTTTTTTTACTAAGTCATAATCATGTAGACAAACAACTTCAGGTTTTACATTAAACTCATCAATTTCTTGATTTATTCTAAATAACTTTTGTTTTTTAGGTATTAAATTAAAGTCTTGCATATCTACTAATACTTTATCAGATATATTTAATCCTAATGGCAATGTTTTATTTGCATTATCATAATATATAATATTTGAAAAATATATTGCCGGAACTCCATGTTTTAAATTAACTCTATACATATTTATTTTATCTTTTTTGCCTAAATTATTTATAGCATTTTTAGGATCTATATTGAAAACTGAAAAACCTTGTCTATTAATTTCGGTATCTGTTGCCATATATAAAGACATATTATTACTAATAGCAGTTTTAGCTAATGCTTTTTTTATTCTTGATAAAATACTTAAAAGATTACTTTTATAGCTCTCTACTGTTGTATTTTTATTAATATCAAGAATTTGAATTTTGCTTTTTCTAGATTCTCTATGCTTTTTATTACCAAGCATTTTTATTTTTGTTTTATCTTCAGAAACTGTTCCAAATATATCAAAATCCTCTGCATTGAATAGTGTTCTTTCTTTTTCTGCTTCGGCTTTTAATTTATTTAAACTTTCATCTAAATTTTGATAATTTTCATCTTGCTTCAAAGAGTTTAAATCATTTAAAACTTCAGTTGAAGCAATATAAATAGAATCGCAATCATTTTTTTCTAAAATTTTTCTTTGTAATCTATCTACAGATTCACCCAAATCTTCTAAGTCTTCCTCATAATCAAATACTTTTTCAAGTTTTGGATTAGACACAACCTCTTTTTTCTCTGTTCCTGGTGCTAAAGCTAATGCTTTATCTTTGTTTGCAAATTTCCAAAACTCAAATATACTTTTTTTATGACTATCAATCTCTTCAATATATTGAGTTGCATTTTTGATTTTTACCGTTACAGTTTCAATTTTTTTAGTAATTGCCTCTATATCTAGTCTTAAATTCTTTACATCTGTACTTAAATTATCGTTTTCTTTTGCTACTAATAATAAATCATCTATTGTATAAAATTCTTTGTTAGGAATAGTATTACCTATTTCTATTTCTTCTATTGCTTCTTCATTATGAACTAGCTCATCCTCTTTTTCAGCTTTTAAACTTGCTTTCATTTTTTTTATAGCAAAATAGTATTTTACTTTTCCAAAAAAAGTTTTTTTGTAAGCTAAAAAAGTAGCAATTTGCCTTTCTTTGCTTACATATTCTTTTTCTTTTATATCTGCTTTTTGATTAAGTTCTGCAAGTTTTTTTTCATTACATTTCTTCTCTATTTTTAATTTTTGTATTTCTGTATTACATTTTATTACTTCATCTCTTATAAATTCTGCCAAACTTTCATAATTTATTTCTTTAGCATTGAAAAAGAATTCTAATCCACCAATTTTATTAATAGATACTTCAAAAGAATACTCATGAGGTAACTCGGTTTGCATTATAAATAATACTTTTATTAATTTATAAAATTTAACAGCTTCTTCTTTTGTTGATAATTGTATTTTATAATAACTTTTTATTTTTTCATATACCACTGTTTCTCCAACTATTTGTATACTTAAATTTTCTGATTGATCATATACTTCATAAATCATTGGCCAATCCTTTGTAAAAAACCATACATATTTTTCTAAATCTGATATTTCTGATTTATTTAAGTATTCTCTAGAATATTCCATATTACAAACTGGAACATATATTTTTTGTTCTTTTCCTTGTGTATAGTACTCAATTTGTTTTTTTATTAAATAAAATAAACTTCCATAGTCTGAATCTTCTGTTGGAACAAGCATAAAATATTTATCTGCAGTTTCTGAGTAATAAATTTGCCATAAATAATTTAAATTATATTTTACTTTGAATGGAATTTCTTTATTTAAATTATTTTGTAATTCATCTAATTTTTCTATTTCTTCAATTGTGACTTCTTTTAACATTTTTAAGAAAGTTACATGTTTTAATATATCTTCTTCAGTTTTTGGTTCTATATAAGAATATATATGACTTGCTGAATAGTATTTCTCTTGTAAAGTATTTAATCTGTTTTTAGGAGTTAATAAAATTTCTATATCTTGTACTGCAATATATTTATATACTTTATGAGCTCCTTCTACATATGTTCTTGCTGGTCTAAAATCTAATCCTTCAAACTCTTTTAAAAAGCTTGGAATATTATTTAAATCCAAACCTATATAATCTAATTTTTCTTTAACTTCTTCTAATTCCTCATCTGTAATTTCAGACATATCTGCCTCCAAAAAAGTATTTGTTTGTAGTATATCATAAATGATTTTTTTGTACAATAAAATTTAAAATAAAACGAAAAAATTTCTTACATTAAAAATAAATGTAAGAAATTTTAGCACTATAAATAGAAACAAACCCGCAGACTTACGTCTTTGGGCTCGTTCCTACTACAGTGCAACTCAATAAAGTTGTTCGAAAATTTCACCAGTTCCACCCCAGTAATCGGAGGAAACGGCAATATCAAACATTCTATCTCCATGAGACCATTCCGCAAAGGTTCCGGTATCACAAACGATACCATAGCCCACAGAAGTCCTCACGAGACTTCCCCTTGGGAAAGAGTTTAAATTAGCTGCCACACAGACAAGCCAATCACTTTCATCTTCCCCTATGGCGACACACCAAACGCCATCGGAGCGTTCTCTTACGAGACTATACTCGTATCCAATCTCTCCTGAAAAGAGGTTGAACACGCCATCCAAGGAACAACCATAATAGGTCTCCTTGATCTCTCCGGCATCCGAAGATTGCCAGTAATGCACACCGCTTTGAGCAGTGAGCCAGGAATCTGCTAGTGCAAATTCCCGTTCCAGATCCTCCTCCGAAAGGTATACATTAGAGTCTGTATTCAGAGGTGGTTCTGTGGTGGTCGTCGTTGTCTCTTCCATAGTTGTCGTAGTGGTCACTGTAGTAGTTGTTGTTACTACTGTTGTCGTGGTGGTAGTAGAGGTAGTTGTCTTTGCCGTGGTCGTAGCTTCAACTGTAGTGCTTCCTTCCGAGGCTATTGTCTCGGTTTCAGCTAAATCATTTGTGGTCACAGTTGTTACATTCTCGATACTTGCCTCTTCACCACCAGCAGGAGTAGCAAATGACTTGCCTGTTATAAGGCTGACCAGACCTATAAACAGGCCCATTACTATGGCTGCCGCTATGTACGGCACCACTTTTGAGAAGTTTGCCCGCTTCTCTTCGGGATAATTATGTGGCATACATGCCTCCATTCCTTTCCGCCGAATGACATTTCATGGCGGAAAAATTTTTTACGGCCGAATATTTAATTCAAGCCAATAATATTATACCATATTTACATAAAAAAGTCCAATTTAACAGATATTTAATGCCATTTTTTTCAATTCCCTTGCATGGTCTAGTGCTATTTCTGTGATGTTTCCACTTGATATTCTAGCTATTTCTTTTATTGATTCTTCTTCATCTAACATTTTTATACTTGTTTCGGTTTTATCATCAATTACTTGTTTAGAAATATAATAATGATAATCTGCGTTTGCCGCAATATTAGCTAAATGTGTTACACATATCACTTGATGTTTTTTAGATATTGCTTTTAATTTTTCACTCACACTATTAGCTGCTATACCACTTATTCCTGTATCTATTTCGTCAAAAATCATTATAGGAACCTTATCTGTATCTGCCAAGACTCTTTTTATGGCTAACATTATTCTTGACATTTCTCCTCCTGAAGCTATTTTGATAAGTGGCTTTTCATCTGAACCAACATTTGTAGTTATGAATATTTCAACTTTATCTAAACCATTCTGATTAAACTCTTTGTTTTGGTTAAAATCTATTTTTATTCTTATTTTTGCATTTTTCATTTCCAAATCTTTTAACTCATTATTTATTTTGTTTTCTAAATTAACACTTTCCTCTAATCTAATTTTGTTCATGCTCTTAGAAATATCAAACATTTCATTTTCTATATTGGCTAATTTATTTTTTAAATCTTTTATATAATCTTCAAGATTTTCTATTGTTTCTATCTCTTTAGAAATTTTTTCGTTATAATTTAATATTTCAGTAATACTATTTCCATATTTTCTTTTAAGTGAAAAAATTAAATCTAATCTCTCCTCTATTTCATTTTTTCTTTGTTCATCAAAGCTTGTATCTTCTTTTAAATCTACTATAGTTCTTGAAACTTCTTGTATGTCATAGTATACACTTCTTAATGTATTTAAGCATTCTTCATATTCTTTACTATATCCCTCTATTTTTCCTAAAGCTCTTATTGCAACAGATATACTATCTATTGCACCATTATTAATCTGAACATCAGCTTCTTCTAAATTAGCTGATATTTTTTCAAAATTAGATATTAAAGATCTTTCTTGTTCTAATTCTTCATCTTCTCCAATAATTAATTTTGCAGTTTCTATTTCATTCTTTTGATAGTTCAGTAAATCTAATTTTCTTTGTTTTTCAATATCATCTCCATAGTTTTTCTTTAATTCATTTTTTAAAGATTTATATTCATCATATAGTTTTAAAAATCTCTCTTTCTTTGATTGTATTTTTTCTCCTATATAACAATCTAAATATCCTATATGAGTTTCTGGATTTAATATTAATTGATTATCATGTTGTCCATGTATATCAATTACATTTGCCATAAATTCTTTTAGCTCACTAACAGTAGCTAATCTTCCGTTAATCTTACAAATATTTCTACCATTTAAATAAATTTCTCTAGATACTACAATATTTTCTTCCACAAGTCCCTTATATTCAGGTAAATATATACCTGCTTCTACAAAACAAAATTCCTCTCCTTTCCTAATTATGTCTTTTGAAAATCTTCCGCCCATTAGAAGATTAAAAGAATTCATAATTAAACTTTTTCCAGCTCCTGTTTCTCCTGTTAGTACATTTAATCCTTGATTTAAATTAAAACTTATATCACTTATTATTCCTATATTTTTTATGTGTAAATTAGTTATCATATTATCCCTTCTTTTTGTGCAAATTTTTGTTCGTTTGTATTATTATATAATAAAACAAATTTTTGTCAATAGTTTTATATAAAAAAGCGAACCCAAGATTTTCTAGCAAATGCAAATTCTAAGAAAATCTAGGGTTCGCCATAATTTTCTGTACAAGATAAAAAAGAAGCATTAAGTTAATGCTTCTTTAAATATTTATTTTTTATTATCCTTTCCTGATAATTCATCTTTTTCTTTCTTGCTTTTTTTATTCTTTTTTACAATCATAAATACAACCAGAATAATAGCTACTATAAATATTAGTATTAATAATTTAAACATTGTAGTAAAAGAATATACAGTATATTCAATCTTTTTTGACTCTTTATTTCCTAAATTCCATGTAACTTGAGAACTAAAAATTCCAGTTTTTTTATCTGCACTTGATTTTACAAAACCTTTTGGGAATTTATAAGAAATTTTTACTGTATTAATTACCTCGCCACCTTTTGTTGTATCCACTGTAACGCTTTGAGAAAATTTTGTTACAAAAAAGTTCTTTTCTACCTTAATTCCTGAATCATCTGTTATAGTTATATAGTCATCTCCAACTGAATCTTGTATTTTGAAATCTTGTATATTATCATAATTTCTTGATGCTTTATATCCTACCCTTGTTCCTTCTTCTTCAATGTATTCTACATTATATCCATTCTCTTTTGCTGTATTGATTATTTTTTCAAAAGGTGTTAAAGTTGCCATAAGATCCCATGCAGAATCTTTTTCCAATCCGTTTTCCTTCATCTTTTCTTCTAATCCATTTTTATCAAATTGTATATTATATTCTACTTTTCCACTTCCATTACCATTTATTTTTACATTATATTCTGTATTTGTACACCCTGCTAATACTATTAGCATAAACATTAATACTATTGTTGTTTTTATGATTCTCTTCATTTTATCTCTCCTTTGTATAAAAACTATTATAACTATACCATTAGATTTTACATTTTTCAACAAAAAAACATTTTTTATTTAACTTTTTTGTGAACATATTAAAATAAAATTATTTATCCGAAATATATCATTAACATTTAATTTTTTCAACATAATAATATAAAAAACAAAAATCCCCGCTTTAGCCGTAACTTTGAAGAAATTTTATGGACCTGTACTCACACAGGTGGGTGCTCACCTAAATACTTATGGGTTTCTTACATAAATGCAAGCATACACGCCATATCCAGAGTAAAAGCTCCCTTTTCCAAAACTTGTAGGTTCTAAAATTTCTGTCTGCACGTACTATGCAGGGTAGATTAATAACTTATTTATATTTTGTATCTTTATATTAACATATTGCAGTCATTTATTCAACTCTATATTTGATACTATTTTCATCACTATAACATTCTCCCTCATTTTCTCTTGCTTTTACTATATTTATCTCACTATTTTATAATTTGATTTATTTCAAACAATATGATAGAATAATTATTGTTTGAGTAGTAAAACTACTCTCTTTTTTTAGTTTTGCTTTTATCTTATTAAGAAATATCCTAAAACTAATATTCCCAAAATAATTCTATAATATCCAAATACCGTAAAGTCTTTTTTCTTTATATATCCCATTAGGAATTTTATTGCAAATATTGACACTAAATATGCAACTACCATTCCTATTATTAGTATTATCAATTCTGAGCTTGTAAATACTAAACCAAATTTTAGTATTTTTAGTAGACTTGCTCCAAACATAACTGGTATAGCTAAGAAAAAGCTAAATTCTGCCGCAATGAATCTAGAAGTTCCAAGTAGCATAGCACCTAAAATTGTAGCTCCTGATCTTGATGTTCCTGGAATTAGTGCTAACACTTGAAATACTCCTATAATTAAAGCTGTTTTATAACTTAAACTTTTAAAATCTTTTATTTTTCCATCTTGACCTTTTTTTATTTTTTCTATTATTATGAACAAAATTCCATATAATATTAAAGTAATTGCAATTGTTGTTGCATTATAAAAAATTCTATCTATTGTATCCTCGAATAAAATTCCTATAATTCCTGCTGGAATCACTGCAACAAGTACTTTAAACCATAATTGCATAGTGTCTTTTTTTATAAAGCCTTTTTCTTTCGTTGTAAAAGGCCATAGCTTTTTAAAATATATAGTTACCACTGCTAATATAGCACCTAATTGAATTACAACAAAAAACATTTCTTTAAAAGCTTCTGATGCAGATAATTTTATAAATTCATCCACTAATATCATATGTCCTGTACTACTTATTGGTAACCATTCAGTTATTCCCTCAACTATTCCTAAAATAATTACTTTAAGTATTTCTATAAAATTCATTTTCTTTCTCCTTTGTTAAAAATTTATATTAACTCATATATAATATCTCTTATATATTCAGCCACTGTAAGTGGAGCAACTTTTCCTGGTAATGCTAATGCTTCTACTACGTTAATTTTTCTTTTCTTTGCCTCTTCTCTATTAATCCCACCTGGTTTTGAAGCTAGTTCTATTATTAATGCATCGTTTTTTACTTTTGCCAATAATTCTGCATCCAAAATTTCTGTTGGTATTGTATTAAATATTATATCAAATTTTGCTATTTCATTTTTCAAATCTTTTAGATGTATTGGCTTATATCCATATGCTTTTATCCAAGCTAAATCAGTATCTTTTCTTGCCTCACACGAAACATTTACTCCAAGTCCTACTAAACTTTTAGAAAGTAATTTACCTATTCTTCCAAACCCTAAAATTAATACATTAGACCCATGAAGTGTTCTTTTAGTTTCTTGCATAGCTACTTGTATTGCACCTTCTACTGTTGGAATAATATTTAAAACTGTAAATTTTTCTATATCCAATATATCTATTATTTCAACATTCTTGCTAGTTAGCACATTTCTTATACTTTCATTTACATTTCCTACAATGAAAGTATGATTATCAAGACTATTTGCTAAATCCTCTATTGTTATTTTTTCTTCGCTAAATGGCATTTTTATCATGTCTTTTTCTGTAGATATTGGAATTGGACCTATTACTTTATCTGATTTTTCCAAAGTTTCTTTTAATGTTTTACATTTTACTATTTTTTCATTTTCTTTTATATCTGATTTTTCTAATCCATATGTAAATACCGTATAATCATCTGAAGCTAATAATTCTACTAAACTTACTATTCTTTGATCTCCACCAATAACTGATATTGTTTTTTCCAATAATAACACTCTCCCTTTTATTTTGAAGTTTTAGTATTAATATTGTATTTGTTCAACTTTTCTTTTATGATTCTTTCTCGAAATCATTATCTGATTTTTCATTATTTTCAAGTTCTTTATCTATCTCTCTATTGGCTTCTAATTCTTCCTTAGAAACTCTTGCTAAATTTATATCACTTTTACTAATAGCTCCAGATATTCTGTATGTTTTTTCTAGGTGTTCTTTAACTTTCTTTTCATTTATTGTTAGGTTACTTGTTTTCTCTTTCTTGCTGTCATCTGAAGAAAATCTTATAGAAGCTTTTATTGCTATAAATACAGGCTCTTCTTCAGCTATTTTTGAATATTTACTGTCTGTTTCTATTGCAATATTTACATACTGCAAAGCTTTTTCTTTTTGTCCTTTTAGCATTGCTATTTTAGCTAAATTATAATAGGCTCCCGCTTCTGCTTCTTTATCTTGCAAACTCTTTTGAAAATATATTTCAGCTTCATCTAAATCTCCATATATAAGATTTATTTGTGCTAAACTATAGTAAGCATGATATAATAGAGAATTTATATCTGCAGCTTTTTCATAGCAAAGTTTTGCATTAGCAAAATCGCTTAATAGAGTATAAGCCATTCCCATATTATAATATGCTTCATAACTATTTGGATAATATTTTAACATATCGGAATATACATTTAAAGCTTCTTTATAACTTCCATTGGAACATAATACATCTCCTAATAATTGCATTGCTTCAAAATGATCTGGTTTTACTTTTAATAAGTTTTTAAGCATAATTATTGATTCATCTTTTTTATCTAATTCATTTAATAGAAACGATATTCTATAATAACTTTTACAATCTTTATTGTCTAATTCAATTACCTGTACATACTCATCAATAGCTTTTCTCATTCCACCTTCTTTTTCATATATTTGAGCTAATAACTTATGTCCCATACAACTCTCAGGATATTGGTTAACAAGATTTAATAATGCTTCTTTTTGTTTTTTATCATTTCCTATAATTTTATAAACCTTTGTTTTAAGTAGAGAAAAAGCTTCTGAACAATTTATTCCTTTTGCTTCTATAAATAAAACTGCTATAGGAATTACTATTGCCATAGTATACATTATAATTTTATATGTCCAAATAAGAGATAAGCTTAATATTATTTCTATAAAATTAAGTAAAATTCCTATTGCTTCAATTATTAATATTGTTACATATGCTGTATCGTTTTTCCTAATTAATTTGAAAAAAATAAATACAAATAAGGAAAAAGCTACAACATTAAACAATAATTTTTCAATTAACATTTCTCTTTTCTCCTTTTTTTATTTTTCTATATTTTACGTCAAAATATGAAAAAAGTCCATACTTTTACTTATTTAAATATACTAATACTTAAAATTTACTAGCATATATTTCTTCTTCTGGGAAATACTATTTTTAAAGGTGGTTTTTAATTATGAATTTTTTTAATAACTTTTTTAATAAAGTATTTCATCCTAATATACAAAAACAATATCAGTTTGTCTTAACTAAAAATAATAGTTCACAAGATTCTACTAATGAATTACAGCCTTTGGAAAATTTAGACCAAACTGTTTATCCTGATTTAAAGAATAATTTAGATTATGTAAAAGTTAAATATAATGCTTTAATAAATAGTGATATAAAAATAAGAAATTTTTCTATAAACTTTAATAAACAAAAATTTTCTGCTTTTCTTATTTTTATTGATGGTATGGTAAATTCTGAAATTATTAATAGATTTGTTTTAACACCTCTCATGTTAGACACTTCAACAAACTCAAAAGAAATAATATCCACAATAAAAAATAATGATGTTACAATACGTAAAGTAAGGTCTTTTAATTTGGAAGATACTTTATACAACATGCTCCTTCCTCAAAATGACATAAAAAAAAGCACAAAATTCTCTGATATTATTACAAATGTTAATAAAGGAAATTGTGCTTTATTTGTAGATACTTTAAATTGTGCTTTTACTTTTGATGTAAAAGATTTAAAACAAAGAAGCATTGAACCTCCTACTAGTGAAGTAGTTATTAGTGGCTCTCAGGAAAGCTTTGTAGAAGTTATAAGAACTAATACTTCGCTACTTAGAAGGCTTGTTAATAATGAAAATTTAATTATAGAAAATGTTAATGTTGGAGTTGTAACTAAAACTGATTGTGCCATTTGCTACATTAAAGGAATTGCTAATGATGAGCTTGTTTCTGAAGTAAAATATAGAGTTAATAATTTAGATATAGATTATTTAATTTCTTCTGGACAACTAAATCATTTAATTGAAGATAATCCGCGATCTAGTTTACCACAGATTATAGCAACAGAAAGGCCTGATACAGCTACTTCTTACCTATTAGAAGGTAGAGTTGTTGTTATTGTTAATGGAACTCCTTTTGTTTTAGCGATGCCTGCGACTTTTATTGATTTTTTGTCCTCTGCTGAAGATACAAATTTAAAATACCAGTTTGCAAATTTATTAAAATTTATTAGAATTATAGCTTTAATCTTTACAGTTCTTTTACCTGGTATGTACATTGCAGTTACTACATTCCATCAGGAATTAATTCCTTCTGAACTTTTATTTGCAATTGTTGCTTCTAGAAATTCAGTTCCATTTCCTATCTTATTTGAATTGTTAATTATGGAATTATCTTTTGAATTAATAAGAGAAGCTGGAGTAAGAGTTCCCTCTCCTCTTGGAGCTACAATTAGCTTAGTAGGTGGATTAATACTAGGTGAGGCTGCCGTATCAGCAGGAATCGTAAGTCCAATAACTATTATTATTGTTGCTATTACAGGAATATCTTCTTTTGCCTTACCAGATTACATTATGTCTTTTCATTTTAGAATTTCTAGATTCTTCTATATTTTTTTAGGAACTGTAGCTGGTTTTTTAGGAATAGCTTTTGGACTATTTATACACATGGGAATTTTAGCTAATTTAGAATCTTTTGGTGTACCTTATTTAACCCCATATGCACCACTAAGTAAAATTAATCACAATGGCTATTTTCTTTCTCCGTTTTGGAAAAGAGAAAAAAGACCTGATGCTTTTAATACTAAAAGAGAGCGTTCTCAGGCAAATATTAGTATGACTTGGAAAAAAGGAAGTGAAAAATAAATGAAAACATCAGATCTTGGTTCTTTAGAAGCTATTGCTTTAGTAATGACAATTATAATTGCTCATATTGTTATTTATCTACCTGCAACAATTATTGCAGATTTTGGATCAGCTTCTATATTAAATACTCTTTATATTACAGCTATTATATTTATTTTTACCTTAATCGTTGTAAAGCTTTTTAAAAATTTTAACAGTTTTGACATTTTAGATATAGCAAATTATTTAGGTGGTTCCACGTTAAAAAAATTCTTATCTTTATTTTTTACTGGATATCTTATTATATTTGCTGGACTTTTTATAAGAGACTTTGCAGAAAGTTTAATAATTGTATATTTTCATGACTTTAAAGTAACAGCAATTATTCTACTATTTTTGATAGCCTCATTTATTATTAATAAATTTGGATTCAGGCAAGTAATCCGTTGCAATTTTCTAATTCTTCCAACAATACTCATAAGTATAATTATTGTTGTGATAGCAAGTATTCCAAACTTTACATTTCAAAGGGTTTTCCCCGTTTTGGGATATGGTGTTAAAGAAACTTTTTTAACAGGACTTACTAATATATCTGCTTTTTCAAACTTTTTAATAATATTCTATTTGATACCACTTTTAAAAAACAAAAAGAACTTTAGCCATATATCATTTATCTCCATGGCATTGAGCAGTTTATTGTTAATTAGCTGTGTTGCTACTTTACTACTTGTTACCAACTTTGATGCTACACAAACTATATTATCTATTTATTTAGCAACTAGACGTATTTCTCTTGGTATCTTTTTGCAAAGACCTGATTCATTATTTATAATATTTTGGATTTTATCAATGTTTGCATATTTATCAATTATAACTGCTTTATCAAATTATGTATTTAACAAATCACATGATAAGAATTCAATTTCGACTCCTTCTTTGATTATTATTAGTGTTTTAATATTTATAGTTAGTATCTTGCCTCAAAATGTTGCTCAACTTCGATTTTTAGAAACTACTTTATTAAAATACTTATGTATATTTTTCGTATTTGGAATAAACTTCATCATTTTAATTTTAGGAAATATAAAATTAAAATTAAATGCTAAAAAAGAAAAGAAAGTTCCTACTATATAGAAATTTTTTAGAAAGGTTATTAATATGAAAAAAATATTTATATACATTTTAACTACTATAATTACAGTATCGCCATTATTTATATTAACTGGATGTTCTGAAAAGAGCATTGATCAACTAGCTTATGTTATTTCAATTGGTATAGACGAAGGTAAGAATGATAAACTGAAAATATATTTTGAAATTTCTACACCAACTTCTTCTGGAAGTGATAGTGCTTCTAGTAGTCAGGGTAGTGAAAAGAGTTCTAGCTCTACAGTAATTTCTGTTGAATGTTCTTCTATAGACAGTGGTCTAAACCTTTTAAATAGCTATTTAAGCAAACCGGTAGATTTATCTCATTGTAGTATAATAGTTTTTTCTACTGAATTAGCTGAAAAGGGATTACATGATTATATTTACACATTTGTTAATAATGTAGAAATACGTCCATCTTGTAATATTTTAGTTTGTACTTGTTCTGTAAAAGAATTCTTTGAAAATTCATCTAATTCTTTAGAAAGTTATTCGTCTAATTATGAGTCATTAAATGAAAATCTAACTGGCTACACTGAAATTGTAACTATCAGTGATTTCTTTTTAAAAACTAATGATACTTTTGGAGAGCCATTTGCTATATTATGCGGTTTAAGCTCAAATGATATATCTTCCTTAAGTACATCAGCTTCATCAGGAAGTTCTGGTGATGATGAAAAAAAAGAAGGTAAACCGACTCTAAAAACATTAGGATTAGCTGTTTTTAAAGAAGACAATCTGGTTGGGTTCTTATCTCCTTTGGAAACTTTAGCACATCTAATACTTACAAATGAACTTGAAAATACTAGATTATCTATTCCTAATCCATTTGAAGAAAATTCTATTATTGATTTGTTTTTAACTCAAAAGTCAAATACTAAAGTTAAAATTGACATAATAGATGGTAAGCCTGTCGTAAATGTTACTGCAAAATTAACAGCTAAAATCTCATCTATTTCTAATAATCAAAAATATTTAGATGAAGAAAAACTAAAAACTTTACAGAAATCAGCAAATCAATACCTTGAAAAGGTTTTCATGGATTATTTTAAAACTACTTCTAGAAAGTATAAATCTGATGTTGGAGGTCTTGGAAAATATGCTGTTAATAAGTTTTGGACTTGGAATGATTGGGATAATTTTAAATGGAAAGAAGCATATACGCAAGCATCTTTTAATGTTAAAGTAGATACTAATATAACTTCAAGCTATTTCTTGCTTGAAACTTAAAAACAAGGTTTATAAACCTTGTTTTATTATTTATACTATTATTTCTCTTTTTAATAAATTATTTTCAACTATACCTATACCAATAAAATTATTGTTTATATCATAAATTCTATATAACTCTTCTTTTATGTTTCTAGTTAATCTTACACCATTTAAGAATAGATTTAGTCCTTTTTCATTTAATTGCAATTTTTCTTTTTCTTTAAAAAATCTTTCTATTGATATAAAATACTTATCCATAAAATCTTTTTCGTTTATATTCTTTTCTAACTCATCTATTGTAATTGCATCTTTAATGTTAAATTTTCCAACTTCTTTTCTTTGTAGATTTTCCATATATCCCACTGTTTCTAGTTTTTCTGCTATATCTTTACAAAGAGTTCTTATATAAGTTCCTTTTGAACATTTAACAGTATATGTAATTTTATTTCCATCTATGTTCTCTAATTTTATGTCATAAATTTCTATTGCTCTTGGTTTAATTTCTACCTCTTGACCATTTCTTGCATAATCATATAGTTTTTTTCCATTTACTTTTATTGCAGAATATATTGGTGGTATTTGTTCCTGCTTACCAATAAATTCACTAAAAACTCTTTTTAAGTTTTCTTCTGTTAATTTTTTTAAATCAACTTTTTTTTCTTTTATTACCTTGCCCTCAACATCCAAGGTTGTTGTTTCTTTTCCAAGAAAAATTGTAGCTGTATAAATTTTATCATGTTCTATTAAGTATTTGGATAGTTTTGTTCCTTCTCCAATTAGCAAAGGAAGAACTCCTGTTGCATTTGGATCAAGAGTTCCTGTGTGTCCTACCTTTTCTTTTAATATTTTTTTTACCTTATATACAATATCATGTGAAGTACATCCTTTGGGTTTGTTTATTACAATTATTCCATCCATATTTATCCTCTATAATAAAATTAGCATCTCTATTATAAATTTGCTTTTACTTGTGATATTATTTTTTGTTTTGATTCTTCTAGTGAATATGATAGTGTACAGCCAGCAGCTCTCGGATGTCCTCCACCTCCAAATATCATACATACATCAGAAACATTTACTTTTCCATTTGATCTTAATGATGCTTTGAAGCCTTCATCTGTTTCTCTTAGAAGAATAGCTACTTCTACGCCTTCAATATCTCTTGCAATTTCAACAATTCCTTCATGATCTCCTGGTTCAGCTTCTACATTTCTCTCATCTTCCTTTGTGATATATGTAAAAGTTATTTTTTCATCTTCCAAGAATTCTAATCTAGATGTTGCTATTTGTGATAATTTGAAGTGAGATTTAGTTTTTATTTGAAGTACCTTTTTGTATATATCAGAAACATCTACACCTTTTGATAAAATATGTGCTGTAAATTCAAAAGTTTCTGGTGATATTGTGGAATATTTAAATCCACCTGTATCTGTTATTATACCTGTTAATATACATGCTCCTATATCTTTTGTTATTTCTATCCCTATATATTCAAAAATTCCAATAAGAATTTGTGCACATGCTGGTGCAGCAGGATTTACAAAATTATAATCAGCAAACATTTTATTACTCTCATGGTGATCTATTGAAATTGTTACTTTTGCATTTTCAAAAATTTCTTCTTGTCCTTCTATTCTCTGTTCTGTTGCACAATCTAAAGCTATTGCTAAATCATATTGAGGCTTTGCCTCTTCTTTTTTCCTTGCTTCATTTGCACAAGGTAAAAATTCATAAACTCTTGGCATTTCCTCTATTATTAAATCCGCTTCTTTTCCATATTGCTTTAATGCAACATAGAAAGCTAGTGAACTTCCTATTGCATCTCCATCTGGACTTTTATGAGTTAATAAAACTATCGAATTTGCTTTTTTTATTTCTTCTAATATATTATCTAAAGTCATAATTCTATTCTCCCTCTTCAGTTTCTTTTGGCTTATTTGGCATTATTTCTTTTAAAATAGAATCTATTTTTGCACCATATTCTATAGAATCATCAAGTTCAAATATTATTTCTGGTGTGATTCTTAAATTTATTCTTTTAGCTACCTCTGATCTTACAAAAGGTGCTGATTTCTTTAATCCAGCTAAAGTTTGTTTTAAATTCTTAGAATTCATTATACTAACATATACTTTTGCAAACTTCAAATCTGGCGTAACTTTTGCTCTTGTAACACTTATCATTCCTGTTACATTAGGATCTTTAATGTCATACATTATTATATTACTTATTTCTTTTTTTAATTCCTCATCAATCCTATTAAATCTATTATTGTTTTTATTCATTTTTCCTCCTTAGTTTGCTTTTATTTGAATAAGTTTTCTTTTCGGGAGACCACTGGTCGCCACTACATATATATTCACATTATTATCTTTTTATTTCTTCCATTACAAATACTTCTAGTGTATCTTCTTCGATTAAATCGTTAAAGTTTTCTATTTGAACACCACATTCGTAACCAGCTGCAACTTCTTTAACATCATCTTTGAAACGTTTTAGCGATGCAAGTTTTCCTTCATGTATAACAACATTATCTCTAATTACTCTTACACCAGCATTTCTTGACACTTTTCCATCTGTTACATAGCATCCTGCTATTGTACCAACTCCTGATACTTTGAATGTTTGTCTTATTTGTGCTGTTCCAACAATTTTTTCTTCGTAAGTTGGGTCTAGCATTCCTTTCATAGCAGATTCAACATCTTCTATAGCTTGATATATAATTGAATATTGTTTTATTTCTACTTCATCTTTAATAGCCATTTCTTTAGCTATTGGCTCTGGTCTAACATTAAATGCAATTATAATAGCATTTGAAACTTTTGCAAGTGTAACATCTGATTCTGTAACACCGCCTACGTTTGCATGTATTACTTTTACACTTACTTCTTCATTAGATAATTTTTCAAGTGATTGCTTTACAGCCTCTACAGAACCTTGAACATCTGCCTTTACAATTAAGTTTAATTGTTTTAAATTTCCTTTTTCTATTTGTGAGAATAAATCATTTAAAGTTACTTTACTTGTTGCATTTATTGATTTTTCTCTTGCCTGTCTTTTTCTTCTTTCTATTAAGTGTTTAGCTGTTTTTTCATCTTTTACTTCATAGAAAGTATCTCCTGCTTCAGGTACTTCTGTTAAACCAATAATTTCAACTGGTGTTGATGGTCCTGCTTTTTTAACTTTTTTACCCTTATCATTTCTCATTGCTCTTATTCTACCAATAACTGAGCCAACTACTATTGTATCTCCTTCATCTAAAGTTCCACGTTGTACCAACATTGTTGCTACTGGTCCTCTTTGCTTATCAAGCCTTGCTTCGATAACTACACCTTTTGATTGTTTATTTGGGTTAGCTTTTAATTCTTTCATATCTGCTACTAAAAGAACCATTTCAAGTAGTGTATCTATATTTGTTTTTTGTTTTGCAGAAATATTAACAAATATTGTATCTCCGCCCCATTCTTCTGGAACTAAATCATATTTCGTAAGTTCTTGTTTTACTTTTTCTGGGTTAGCACCCTCTACATCTATTTTATTTATAGCAACAATAATTGGAATATCTGCTGCTTTAGCATGATTTATAGCTTCAACTGTTTGAGGCATAACTCCATCATTTGCAGCAACTACTAATATTGCTATATCTGTTACTTGTGCTCCTCTAGCTCTCATACTTGTGAAAGCTTCATGTCCCGGAGTATCTAAGAAAGTAATTTCTCTTCCATTAATTTCTACCTTATAAGCACCAATATGTTGTGTAATTCCTCCAGCTTCGCCTTCTATTACGTTTGTTGATCTAACAGCATCTAATAGAGATGTTTTTCCATGGTCAACGTGTCCCATAACTACTATTACTGGTGGTCTTGGTATTAAGTCTTCTGGTTTATCTTCAGTATCATCAAACAATATATCTTCCTCTGTTACAACTTCCTTTTTAATAGCTGTAATTCCGAATTCTTGTGCAATTAAAAATGCTGTATCAAAATCTATTTCATTATTTATTGTAGCTAATATTCCATAACCTAATAATTTCTTTATAACTTCACTACTTGTTATTTTCATTTCTGTAGCTAAATCTTTAACTGTTATTGTTTCTGGAATTGTTACTTCTGTTAGTTTAAATATTTTTTGCTTTGTACGTTCTTCTTCATTACGCACATTTTTTCTTTTGCTTTTTCTACCCCTTGTAGTTGTTAAATCATAATAGTCTAACATTCCACCTTCTTGATCATCAAACATGTTTGAAAGTTTATCAACTTGTTTTAGACTCTTTAATTTATCTTCATTTATATCAAAGTGTCCTTTTTTAGATTTTGCAGATTTTTTATTCTTAGTATTATTATCATCAAATTTAGAATTGTTTTTTTGCTTATCATAAGCATTTTTATTGTTATATTCTCTAACGCTCTCTTTTTCAACAACATCTGATGCCATAATATTCTTAATGTTCTTCTCTATTCCTTTTTCATCAAGAGGTCGATTTCCACCTCTTCTAAAATCTCCATTATCATTAAAATTTTTATTTTTATAATTGTTATCTCTATTATTGAATTTGTTTTCACCATTTCCAAAATTCTTATAATTATTATTTCTTTGACCATTTTGATTGTTAAATCTATTGTTTTCTCCATGATTATTGTAATTAGGTCTGCTATTATTATATCCTTTATTATTTCTATTAAAATTATTAGAATTCTGGGTATTTTTATACTGGTTATTATTTCTATAATCAGTATTTCCACTGTTAAAATTGTTTCTTGTTTCTTCTTTTAAATTATTTTTTAGATTATTTACATTTTGTTGTTTTGTTATGGTTTCCATAATAGGTTTTTCTTCATCCACCTTTTCAATTATTTTTTCTTTTTCAACTTTAACAGTTTCTTTTATCTCCTGTTTTTCTTTTACATTCTCGACTTTTTCCTCTTTTTTAGGCAACTCTTTACTTTCAACCTTTTTTTCTTCCTTCTTTTCAGGTTTTGCAAGTCCAAATAATTCACTAACTGTCATTGGTTTTGAAGGTTTATTTCTATATACTATATTAAAATCTTTATTTCTATCTCTTTCTATAAAACCTATATCTTTTTTGTTTTTTTCCATTTTCTTCATATTTTCTTCGTTTTCTTTTTTCTCTAGTTCTTCATCTGATATGATTACTTCTCTTCTAATAATTACTGGAGTTTCGCTCTTTTTATTATTTCTTGTTTCTGCTTCACTCTTCTTATCTTTTGATTTTTTTTGTTCTTTTGCGTCTGAACCAAATTTTTCAGTTATCTTTTCTGCTTCGGTATCTGCTACAGAACTTAAATGATTTTTTATTATAATTCCTAGTTCTTGAGCTTTTGATATAATTTCTTTACTTGTTACACCTATCTTCTTTGCTAATTCATGTACTTTTATTTTACCCAATAATGTCACCCCCATCAATAATTTTGCTTATTTCCTTTGCTAAGCTCTCGTTTTTTATTCCTATTATAGCTTTATTGTTTTTACCTATAGCTTTACTTAATTTTTCAATTGTTCCAAATATTTTTATAGGAACACTATTTTTATCACATACAAAATTTATATTTTTTTTTGTTTTTTCAGATGCATCAGAAGCCACTATAATTAGTTTTACCTGCTTATTCTCAATTTTTTCTATACAAGCATCTGTACCAAAGACAATATTTCCAGACTTTGTAGTTAATCCTAAAAGTCCATATACTTTTTCTTTATTATTTATCACTAATTGCACCTCTTAAATTTTCATAGATTTTCTCATCTATTGCTGTTTCAAAAATTCGCTCTAGTTTTTTTGTTTTTATTGCTTTTTCCAAGCATTTTATATCATCACAGATGTATGCTCCTCTACCATTCATTTTGCCTGTTTTATCTATATTTATCTCATTTTCTTTGTTTTTAACTATACGAATAAGTTCATTTTTATTTTTTACTGTATTACATCCAATGCAGGTTCTCTGTGGTATATGTTTCAAGGAAATCACTCCCTTATTTTTTATTATAAGATTTTACAAATTACTCTTTCATAGTTTCTTCGTTTTCATCATTTTCATCACTATCACTAACATCTTGTTGCATAGCTTTAATCATTTCTCTAAATTGCGATTCTGATTTTATATCAATTTTCCAATTTGTAAGTTTTGCTGCTAATCTAGCATTTTGTCCTGATTTTCCAATTGCTAAAGATAATTGATCATCTGGAACTATTACTTGTGCAAATTTTTCTTCTTCTTTTATATCAACTGCCATTACTTGTGCTGGAAGCAAAGCTGCTGAAATAAATATTGCTGGATCTTCATTCCATTCTATAACATCTATTTTTTCTCCATTTAATTCATTGATTATGTTTTGAATTCTTACACCTTTTTGTCCTACGCATGAACCTACAGGATCTATGTTTTCATTTCCAGAATATACAGCAACTTTTGATCTGTAACCTGGATCACGAGATACACTTTTGATTTCTATTAATCCTTCATAAATTTCTGGTATTTCAAATTCGAATAATTTTCTTACAAAATCTCCTGCTGTTCTTGATACGATAACTTGTGGATTACCTTTTATACCTCTAACAACGTCTAAAACATATCCTTTAATTTTTTGATTAACCTTATATGTTTCAGTTGGTATTTGCTCTTTAGCTGGCATAACACCTTCTAATTTTCCTAAATCCATAATAACTACTCCTGAATCAGCTTTTTGGATAATTCCTGAAACAATTTCTCCTTTTCTATCATTAAACTCTGTAAATACGATATTTCTCTCTGCTTCTCTCAATTTTTGAATTATAACTTGTTTTGCTGTTTGAGCTGCTATTCTTCCGAAATCTTTCGGAACTACTTCAATATCGACATTATCACCTAATTCAAAGTTTTTATTGATTTTTTTAGCATCACTAAGACTAATTTCTTGATCTGTATCTCTTGCAACATCAACAACTTCTTTTATAGCAAAAACATGTGCTTCCCCTGTTTGTTTATCCATTATAACTTTTACATTTTCGATAGCATCAAAGTTTCTTTTATATGCTGTAACTAATGCCGTTTCAATTGCATCTATTAGATATGCTTTTTCAATTCCTTTCTCCTTTTCTAGTTCATCCAATGCTGCTATTAGTTCTGCATTGTCTATAGCCTTCATCTTTCTATTCCTCCTTATATTTATATATTATATTGTATTCTACTCCCAATGATATATCGTTTTTATTAAAGATATATCTTTTCTTTGTATAACTTCAGTAGTGTTTTCATTTGTTATTATTGTTACTTCTTCTTCATTAAAATCTTTTAATATTCCTAAAATAACTTTCTTTTTATTTATTGGTTTGAAAAGCTTTACTTCAACTTCTACTCCAATATTTTCTTTGAAATGCTTATCTTTTCTTAAAACTTTTTCTATTCCTGTAGATGATACTTCCAAAAAATATTGTTCTTTTAAGTAATCTTGCGTATCTAATAAACCCGTAATTTCATTATTTACTTTTTCACAATCATCTAAAGATATTCCATCTTCTTTATTTATGAATACTCTTAAAAAATAATCCTTGCCTTCTTTTACATATTCAACATCATAAAGTTCATAGCCAAGATTATTTATAGGATTTTCTATTAGTTTCTCTACTCTTTCTTCTATCTTTGCCAAAATCTTCCTCCTAAATTCCAAAGATAAAGAGTGGAATTTGTTTCCACTCTTCTAATTAATTATTATGCTGAAAATATTATATACTAAAACCTTAGATATTGCAATGTTTTTTTCGTATTTTTTAATATTTTTTTATACCAAATTTAGCCTTTTTTCGCATTTAAAACTATTTCTAGTCTTATTTCTTCTAATTTATCATCTATAAATTGTATTACTTCTCTATTGTTTATTGGTAACAATTCAAACTTTTCCCCAAATTTTACATATCTATTTCTGTAAACATTAATGTCTCCATCATCATTTAATGAATAATCTGTATAAACTACATAGTCTTCATTTTTTTCTTCTTCTTTAAACATAAATAAGATGTTATATTCTTTTTCTTTTCCTGCTTCATTTTTTACATTTAATATTCCATTTTCCATATTACAATATCCTTTCTTATGTATTAATTATCTTCCATCATTATCATTCTCAGAAGGTTTATCTGGATAATAAACAGCTGCTGTTGTATTATCTTTACCTCCATTTATAATAGAATTATACCAACATTCTCTTCTCAGTGCTCTTGGTAATTCAGAGTTTGTATGTAAAGCCTCTCCAACTAGTCTTTCCGCTAGATATTTTCTATCTGTACTTCTTGTTACTGCCAATATTTTCTCGTCTGATAAACAATCTGTAACTCCATCAGAAAATAATAGTAAAGCATCATAATCATCATTTTTTAAGATTGTAAAAGTTGGCATAGCTGGTTCTTCATTTCCTCCTATACATCTAGTAATTCCTGAATTCTGCTTATGAAATCTTGCATATTGTCTAGGTATTTGATTATTTTCAACCAAATTTCCAATAAGTGTATGATCTTTTGATATTTGATGCAATTCATTGTCCTTATATATATATGCTCTAGAATCTCCAACATTTACAACTAAAGTTTGTTTTTTTAAAACAACAGCACATACAATTGTTGAACCTGGTCTATCAAGCTCTTCAAGGTTACTGTATTTCTCATTAATATCTTCATTAACTTCATTTAAAGTCTGTTCTATTGACTCCATTAGCTCATTTGTACTCATATATTTTTTCATTTTTAAATTTTCAAACCATTCTTTCATTGCTGTAATAACCAAATAGCTAGCTTCTTCTCCTGCTTCATTTCCACCAACACCATCTGCAACAACCATCATTTTTATATCAGAATCTTTTGGGTGAGTACATAATAAAACACTGTCTTCTTGATTTTGTCTTTTCATACCTATACTTGAGCTAGCATACAAACCTCCTGGAAGTTCAATATCCCCTTGAGGTCGCTGTACTAGTTTATGACCACTTAAGATTGCTTCTCTTGCTTTCTTTATATTTCTTTCAAATAATCTAAAATTTCCAATTCTCATAAATTACTCCATTTAATTAAATTTCACTTATTTCCATCAATGCTGTATATATTACAATTATAGCAAAACCTTTTTAGCTATACAAGAAAAAGTTATACATTTCTATATAACTTTTTCCAATATATAAATCTTTATTATTATCTTCCATCAGATCCTGGATTTTCATCTCCATTTGGATTTTCTCCCAAACTTACATATTGCAACTGCTCTAATCTTGTTTCAATAGCTGGTTTGAAAACTCCACATTTCGAATATATGTTAGATAATAAAGAAGGATACGCAAAATATCAATATCGCTTGCTGTTTCTAATTCGAGAACATAGTTAATAAGAAAAGTAAGTATTCTATCTGTTGATAGTTTTTTTGCTAGTTCTTCAACTTTTTTGTTTACTTTGCTACCTCTTGATACTGTCTCTAGTTTTATCATAATTTCTAATGTATCATATCCACTTTTTTCTGCTCTTTCAACTAGATTTAATGCTTCTTCAGAATCTTTGCAATAATAGATATATAAAGGTGCTAATTTTTCATTTCCACTTCTTATTCTATTTAATGTTGCTAATTTACTATTTGGATATAAAATTCCCAAACCGTCGTTTGAAAGACTTAAAAATCTAAAAAATTCAGGTTCAGTCATACCAGGAATTTTTTGGGCCATAATATCATTATATAATTCATTTTCTGAAAAACTTCTCCTACTTGTTAATTCAAAAGTTGTCAAAAGATCTCTTGTTAATTATACCTCATTGTCAGTTTTATGTCAATTTCTTTCCTGTTATTTACTTAAATATATAAAAGGTATATTAAATAGGTTTATCTACCTATATAATATACCTTTGGATAGTAAAATATTTTTATTATTTTGTTTTAATTAATTCTTCTAATAAATTAATCTCGTTATTTAATGTATCATCTTTAATTTCTTTTTTTTCGTTTGTTATGTACTCTTTCATTTCTTCAAAAATCTTTTTATATCCAGTGCTTACAGATAGTTTTTCAGATTGTCTTTCATGAATACCTAATTTTATTAATCGAGCTTCCCAACCATCTTCTGGCTCTGCTACTATTCCACATTTCTCATCGCATATATAATTTATGTTTCCTGTTCTTTCATACATAATCCAATCTTTTAATACATTTACATATCTTGTTAAAACAATTGCTTTTCTTATTCCATCATTATCATAAAAATCATTTTCTTGATTTTTAAACTCTACTTCTTTATCATTATTATATTGTTTTCCATTTCTATCTTTATATGAAACTTCTAGTTTTATTTTTCCATTTTCGCCATCTGTTTTTTTCTTTAATTTTAATAATATTATTCCACCTTTAACCTCTCCATCTGAATTAGTTTTTGATGGGAATAAAGTATTTACATTCATAATATTTCCTGTTGCTATATTAACAGTATCTGAACCATAAACAGCTTCAATTTCATAATCATTTGAATCAAAGTTAAAATCCAAATCAAATACAAGTGGTGTTACCATATATTCAAATTGTTCTCCCATTCTTGATTTAAAATCTTTTGCACTATTTACAGAATAATAATTTGCACCTTTTACATTACTTATTGTTTCTATTAACTGAGAATTAAAGTCAACACCAACACCTATAAAACTTGTATATATACCTTTGTCGGCATTTTTCTTAACCATTGACATTAAGCTTTCATCAGATGTTTCTCCTGTATTTGGCATAGCATCTGTAATTACAATTATTCTATTTTCATATTCATCAGTATTAACATTTTCATACTCTGCTAATAATTCGTTTGCAGATTTATATCCAGCTTCAAAATTTGTCCCTCCTGTAGCAGATATCTCCAATACATGTTCTTTTATTTTATCAATATCTGTTTCACCTACAAGATTTAATGGTTTAGCAATATGAGAATCACTTTCGAATAAAACTAGTCCAAATCTATCATCCTCTTTTAATTGATCGATTAATATATTTAGTGATTCATTTGCAATTTGCATTTTTGTTTTATTTTTATCTTCTGAATTATCTTCATTTTGGATAGGATTATCATAATAATATGAATTAAAGCTAGAACTCATAGAACCTGAAATATCTAATGCAACAACTAAATTTAATTTTTTTCTCTGAAAATCACTTTCTTTAATATTTGAATTCAATCCTACAGCCATATAATATTCTTTTTGTTTAGACATTGGATCACTTGATACAGCTTGTAAATATGATGGTGAAAATAATTCTTCAGATTCTTCTTTATTTCCTGTATTAAAAGAATATTCATAGAATAATCCATTATATGTTATATCTGAAAGTAATGGGAAATATCCATTTTTTATATTCTCTCTAAAATTCACTGTATCCTTTGCACCACCAACAGAAAATCCTAAGTTTTTAGATTCTGCACTGAAACTATTGGCTGCTGAATCTAAAGTAACTCCCATAGAAACTCCACCTTGAAAGTTTCCTATAAAAGAATCAGATTCTCCAAAATTCATGTTTAGTTTCCAATCATCTATTTTACCTACTTGCATATTGTTTTGAATTATATTTCCATCTTTAAAAACATATACATATGTAATTCCTGCAATTATTGCTACAATTGCTACAATAATTAAAATACTTATTATTTTTTTCATAAAATCTACCCCTTAAAAACTTATTTAGGAACGTTACCTAATTTTTAGATGCTCTTACCTTTCGTTTTAGTTGGTATTTTTTGAAAAAAATTACAAAAATTATAAAAAATATTAATGATACTCCACAAAATCCAAGACCTATATAATTTATATGAGATACATCTTCTGCCTTTGTATCTACTGCTTGTATAGCATTTTGTTTATCACTTGGTGAATCTGACAAGCTACTATTTTCTCCTTTACTAGTAGAATCTATAGATATTTGAGAATCAAATTCTGTTTTTGTATTTTCGCTATAATCTTCACTTTGACTAATATTTTCGTTATCGCTTTTATTTACTTCTTTGTTTTCACTAAAATTAACTTGTTCTTTTCTAAACATAGTAGAAATACCTAAAACAAATGTAATTATAAAACCTGCTAAACTTGATAAAGAAATTTTTAGTGAATTAACTGCTTTATAATAATTCCATTTAACAGTTCCTGTTGGCATTTTCAACATTTGTCCTATTCTTTTAAAAGTAAACTGAGATAAAACTTTTAAGGAAATTATTTCTTTTTCTGTTTCACTTAATCCTTGTATCATTTTTTTATATGTTTCTACATCTATTATTTCATCTATATTATTCTTCTGCTCTGATATATCATATATTTCATCTATATTTAATTCATTTTTAGCTTTTCTCAAATATTGCAGAGTTTCATTTTTAGATACCTTATATAACCAGCTAGCCTCATAACTTTCCGGTAATTTTTCTTTTGGTAACTGGTATATTTTTGAAAATACTATTTGTGTAACATCTTCGCTATTTTCTTTATTTTTTAATATTGAAAATACAATTCTGTATACTAAATTATAATAATTTTCATATAAAGATGTAAAACTGCTTTCTTCACCTGATTTTATTCCATTAAATATTACGTGTAATTCTTTTTCATCAATTTTACTCATACTTCTTCTCCTATTATTATTTAAGTAAAATTATACAATAAATATTTTTATTTAACAAGTTTTTAGCTTTTTAAATTAATGTACTGTTTATTCTTATTTTGAAATAACAATATTATATTTTTGAAAAAAGCGCATTGAAAGTGAGTTTTATTAGAAATTCTTAACTAAATTTTATGGAAATAGTTCACGCTTGTTCGTGAAAGGGTGCCATAAAATTAGTTTAGAATTTCTTTAAAAATTACTTGAACGAGCATTTTTGAAAAAATATAATATTGTTATTTCTTAAAATGCTGTTTTTATAATTACTTTTCATCTATTTCTAATTTTACCTTGTGAATTGTTTAATTTTATGATATACTAAATTTCATATTACAAGTAAGGGAGGTGTAGTGAGATGGCTCGGTTAACTAATTCACAGATGATGAGTGCATACAACAAAAGGAATGGCTGTAAAGCTAAAACATCAGACAAACGGTTCAGAACATTCATCAAAAATTTTAATAAGCAAAACCAAAAAACAAATTCCATGCCATCATCGCAACCGCGAAACAAGACCTAGACATATTTTTCGTGACATCATCGTGCAAATTTCCCCAGAGCCCGCTTGGGCTCTTTTTTATGTGTGAAATGTTTTGCATTGCAATGAATATTTAATAATTAATAATGAATAATATATAATTTAAGGTACAAAAAAACATCTCAATATTGAGATGTTTTTTTGTATTGTTTATAGAAAATTATTTTGCTTCTGTTTCTGTTTTTCCGAAATCAATTACATAAACTGCTTGTGCAGAATCTTTTGCAGTATCTAATAATGCTTTTTCTGTATCAAGATCTACTGTAACTGTTAATTTATCTCCCATTAATGATGCTAATGTTTTGTCTCCAAGTAAGTTATTGATTGCATTTTTTACAGTCATTAATGTAGACATCATATCTTCAGAATTTGTTAAATCAATATCTAAATCAATTCCTTTTTCTGTACCATTATCATAATGAAGTTTAACTGATTTAGCAGCTTCGATTAATTCAGAATGTTCAGTTGCTAATGCTAAAACTGTTTCTTTTAATTGAGATTTTACATCAGATAATTTTACATCTTTTTGATCATCTTTAATTTTAACTTCTGCTTTTGCACCATTTTCAGTAAGTTCAACTTTTACTTCATCACAGTATTGTTGAACTTTTTCTGATTCAGCTACTTTTTCAGCTTCTTCAACTAATGTTTTGTTATCAACAACTACAACATCTTCTGGCATGAATTCTTCCATTTTGTTGTAAGCTGTTTCTGCATTTTTTCCACCGAAAAGTAATCTTACTACTACACCAGCGTCTGCTGAGTTAACTTTATTTGCAGTTCCACCAATGTCTCCTGCTTTTTCTTGTGCTGGAGTTAATTTCTTAGCTCCAAAAGAAGATCTTACCATTAAACCAGCATCTGCTACAGATACTTTTCCATCTCCATTTACATCACCTTTGTATACAACTGTGATTTTTTCTCCATCAGCTAATTCTACAACTGTTCCAGTACCTACTTTAGATAATTCATCTTTTACTGTAGTTCCTTTAAATTTGTTTTCAATAACTGTTTTTACATCTTCAGCTTTTAAATCTATAGATGGAACTGATTTTCCATCAGCATTTTGCATTATTGTAACTGTTTTACCTGCTTCTAAATAATCTTTTTGGAATGTTACTTTACTTGCTGCGAAAGCACTTGGCATTGCAACTCCTACTAACATTCCTGTTGCAATTGCTCCTGAAATTAATAATTTTTTTGTATTCAAAATAGTTTCCCCCTTTTAAATTATTTTTGATATTTCTTGCTTACAAATGCAACACCAGCTACTGCTAATACTACTAATCCAGCTACTGCTACATATTCTGCTACATTAACACCTGTTTGTGGTAATTTTGTTGGTGCTTTTGTATTATCTGTTGTTGTTGGTTTCTTTGTTGGTGTTGTTGGTTTTTTCTCAACTTCTTTTTCTATAACAACTTTTGCACCATTTACTGTTACTTCTTCAACATTTAAATCTGTATTTGTAAATTCGTTTGCTACAAATCCTACATTAGCTGTTCCTGCTTTTTTAGCTTTGAATGTTACTGTAACTGATTCTGTATCATTAGAATATGTTACGAATCTTGTTCCATCATTTTCTTGATTTCTGTTTTCAGCTGTATCGCTAACATATTCAAGTAAGTCTTTATCGTATGTTAACTTAAAGTCTGTTGTAGCCATTTTTTTACCAAAATTAACTGTTACCTTTACTGTATCTCCTGGTTTTACCTTTGATGGTGCAGTCATACTTCCTGCATTTACTATTGATGCTACTGAAAGCACCATTGCTATGATTAATGTCATTATAAGTGTTTTTTTCATTTTTTCTTTCCTCCTTAAATTTTTTCTTCGGCTTTTACAATAACTCTTGTAAGTCCACTTAAAGTACAAGTAATTAGTGTAACTTTTCTTTTGTTATCAGTATTTTGTTCTATATGCTGCATGTCTGTTGGCTTTACAGATGGAAGTATTTCTGTAACTGAATATGTTACTTTTCTTCCGTCTTTACCAACCAAATAAAATGTATCACCTATATTTAGGCTGTGTATTTTTCCAAATACATTTTTATAGTTATGCGCTGTGATGCAATAATTACCAATTTCATTAATATCGGGTCCCCAAAATTCGGTGGCTCCATATTTTAATGCATCATTCATATCATCATCTTCTAGAGATGGCGGTTTTAAAATATAGGTACTTATTTTAAATTTATCTATTACAATTTTACCTACTACTGAATATCCATGTAATTTGTTTGGCATATCACTAACATCAACAACTTCATCAGCAATTTTAGTTTCAAACTCTTTTTGATTTGAAGTATCTGTTATAACTTTTTCTGGTTGTTGTGATGGAGTTACTATTTGATTTTGCCTGATATACCTTACTAATATAACAACTACTAAAGCTACTATAAGAATCACACTAATTATTCCTACCACATACACTATTAGATGTGGCTTGTCTTCATTAAAATGTTTTGCTACCTTCTTTGGTTGCGAATCCTTCATTAGTTTCCCTTCATTCACCTCCTTAAAATTTATTTAGTAATTAATTGATTGTTAAATAAAGAGATTATTAAAAATCTAGTAAAACTACATTAATGAATTAGTAAGTTAAATATTTACTAACTGGTTAAATCGTATCATGGAATATGCCCTTACAACATATCCCATTTAGTATTAATTTTTTAGTCTTTTTATAACCTCTTAGTATTTGATACTTATTATACCGTTATCTGGATTTAATGTCAATATTTTTACAAATAAATTTCAAAATTTTTACATGTTTTTTGAACCTAACTTTCCAACTCCTTTAGTTGTATAGTTTTGCCGTTTTTTGTCATTTTAGAATGTAATAAAAGTAGTAGAAAATATATTCCTACTACCTTTATTATATATCTTTATTATGTTTTGTTATTTTGAATTTTATTTTTTATTTTTTCCATATATTGTTGTATTTGCATATACTGGATTTTTGAAGTTAAATGGTGTTTTAAGTGCTTTATCCTTATACCAACTTTCAAATTTCTCATTACCAATTACGCTTACGTTAGGAATAGGTGAACCTTTTGGAACACTTAGAGTTAAAACGTCTTTAGTCCCATTGTTAAACTTAACTTTCACATCTGCTATTTTTTCTTCTTTAAAGAATAAATATGTATCTCCATTAATCTCTACTACACTTGACACATAATGAGGAGTTTCTTTATTTCCATCTTTGCTAACTCCAAATCCTTTAGCAATTCCTAGTTTAATTCCTCCAAGAAGAGTTTTGAATGTACTTACACTTACAGATAAATCGTTATCTGAAGATTCTGCTGTCCATGTTATTCCATCTTTACTGCTTATTGTCATTGCATTTATTCCCATTACAGATACTTTTCCACTTAAGCCATTTTTGTTAACATCCTTTGCCATAATATCTATATATCCATTACTATTCTTTGCTTTGTCATTTAGTTTAATTGGTACATTTGTTTTTAGTTTTAGTGAAGTTACTATTACTCTACCATTCTTAGGAAATCTAGCATAAAATGCTCCATCTCCAACGCCAACTTCAGCGTCATGTGTTTTACCATTTTCTATTACTTTAAATGATATAGTTTCAATTCTAGGTGTATTATCATTCCACATAGCTGTTAGTGTTATATCCTTTGTAACTTTATAGGTCTCTTCGAAAATTATTCCTGATTTATTTTTTGTTGTACTCCATCCTACAAAAGTATAATTACTTCTTGTTGGTTTTTTTAGAGTTATAGATTGATCTTGCCATTTAGCATATAAGTTTAAAGTACTTCCATTGCTTTTTAATTTACTTACCTTGTCTTTATTGTTATATTCAACATCTCCATTTGCTGATGTTGCCCAACCTAAAAATTTAGCATTTGATTTAACTGTTTCATTACTCTTGTTAGAATAATTGTAATTATATGTAACAGTGTATGTTTTTGTGAATGTATTTTCTTTTAATGTAGCATTTTTATCTTTAAGTTCTACTTGTTGTTCTATAGTTTTATTTGTTCCATTATTTGCATGGAATATTACTTTTACCTTTGTGCTCTTTTCCCATGTAGCTTTAAGTTTTAAGTTTCCTGTTGTTCCTTTCTTTATTGTATCATTTTCTAGAGTTTTTTTGTCTTCTAAAATCCATCCTTTAAATACATATCCATCTTTTGTTGGTGGATTTAATTTAAAGCTGTCTTCTATTGTATATTCTGTTTTATTTTTGCTAGTTTCTTTTCCACCGTCTAAATCGTATGTGATTTTATATTTTACTGGTGTCCATACTGCATATAAGTTTATATTTCCTTTTTCTCCTACATTCTTTACTTCTTGTTTGTCTTTATATAGAACTTTTCCTTTTGCTGTATCGCTCCAACCTGCAAATGTGTAATGATCCCTTTTAAATTTATTTTCGTTTAATGTTGCTTTCTTGTCGTAAGTGAATTTTTGATTTTCCATTGTTCCTTTTCCGCCATTTGCATTAAACACAATGGTATAATCGTTTGCTTTCCATTTTGCATATAAAGTAAAGTCTTCTTTTGGCATAGTTGTTTTATCAAAGTCAAATGTTTTTTCGTCTTTTAAGTCACTATACCAACCTGTGAAAGTATATCCCTTTTTAGTTGGATCTTTTGGCTTTGTTATTTTAGCTCCTGCAGGAAATTCTTGTTTTGGTTCCTTAGCTGTTCCTCCATTTGCATCATATGTTATTGTATATTCTCTAATTTTAGCATTAGCAGTTATTGTTTTATCTTTTGCCCCCATTTTTATTTTTGCTTCTGCTGTTAAATATTTTTCTTTTTCTCCTGCCTTCCAATAATCAAATTTATATCCTTCTTGTGCTTTAGCAGATATTGTAACTTCTTCTTCGTAATAGTATGTTCCGCTTCCCTTTACTTCTTCTATTCCTTTATTCTTCTTTAAATCTAACTTATATTGATTTCTTGTATAGTAATATTTTACTACTGTTGTTCCTTTACCATCTATTGTTACAGTTTGTTTATCTGGTGATGTAAATCCTTCATATTTCTTTACTTCTGGTGTTACTTCTTCTTTAATATTTCCTTTTTTATTCTCTACTATAGGTTTTGCATAAGTTTTGCCATCTACATTCATTTTATAATGTTCTACCTTGTATGGAACATTTTTATCTAGTTTAGCATTTGCAGTTATAGTACTATCACCTGCACCTATCTTTACTGTAACTTCTGCTTTATTACTATGATTTCCAAACTCATCTTCCCAATAGTCAAATACATAGCCTGATTCAATTTCTGCTTTTAGTGTAACTGTTTCTCCATAATAATATGTTCCACTACCTGTTACTTCTTTTATTCCATCATTTGCTTTTAGGTCTAGTTTATATTTGTTTCTACTGTAATAATATTCTACTACTGTATTTCCTTTGGAACTTATTTTAACAGTTTGTTTATCTGGTGATGTAAATCCTTCATATTTTTTTACAGCTGGTGTTACTTCTTCATTCATTGTTCCTTTTTTAGTTTCTATATCTGGAATTCCATAAGTTTTGCCATCTACATTCATTTTATAGTGTTTTACTGTGTATGGTATGTTTTCATCTAATTTTCCATTTGCTGTTATAATACTGTTCTTTGCACCAATTTTTACTTTGCTCTCATTCTTTTTACTATGGTTTCCAAATTCATCTTCCCAATAGTTAAATACGTATCCTAAACCTGCTTTAGCTTTTATTTTAACTTCTTGACCATAATAGTATGTTCCTGACCCTATTACTTCTGATATTCCATTATTAGCTTTTAAATCTAGTTTATACTGATTTCTCTTGTAGTAATATTTTACTACTGTTTTTCCATTTTTATCTATCTTTACTGTTTTTGTGCTTGGTGCTGTAAATCCTTCATATTTTTTTACTTCTGGAGTTACATATCTGCCAACTTTTCCATTTTTAGTTTCTGTTTCTGGTTTTCCATAAGTTTTTCCATCTACATTCATTTTATAATGTTTTACTATATATGTAGTATCTTTATTAGCATCTGATGCTACAGTTACACTTGAACCACCACTATTACTGCTTGTATTATTTTGTTGTGGTTTACTTGTTATTTTATTAGCTGAATTGTTATTATTGCTTTGATTGTTATTGCTATTATTATTTTTGTTTTGTTCATTATCATTTGATGGTGTTTGGTATGATGGTGTGCTGTTATATTGTGTTTCATTTTGGTTTGTTGTAGATGCTATACTGCTTACTGGTTTTGCCATTGCTATTATATTTATATCACTTGTTCCTATTTTTAAGCTTAGTTCACTATTTTGATTCTTTCTTTGATTATCATCAACCCAATAATTAAATGTATAGCCATTTGAAACTTTAGCACTAATTGGAACTTCTTGCTCATAGTAATATGTTCCTGCACCATTAATTTCTGAAATTCCTTCGCCCATAACTAGATTAACTGTATATTTATTTCTTGTATAGTAATAATCTACAACAGTGCTTCCATTATTATTTACCAAAACAGTTTTAGTATTTGGTGCTGTAAATCCTGCATATTGCTTTACTTCTGGTGTTACTTTCTCATTAATCTTCCCTGTTTTTGTTTCTACTTCAGGTTCTGCATATGTTGTTCCATCTAAGTTCATTTTATAGTGTTTTACTGTATATGTTGAATTTCCTACTATATCTAAAAGATTTAAATCTGAACTTTGACTATTATTTACATTTTGTTGAATTTGATTAGTTGAATTACTTGTAATGCTATTTGCAAAAAAGCCATTATTATCTTTTTTGTATATTTCAGACCATTTAGCAACTAATGTTTCATTTTCTTTTATTTCGGTATTAAAATCAAATGCTTTTTCGTCATTTAAATCTTTATACCAGCCTTCAAATTCATATCCACTTTTTTGTGGGTCTTCTGGCTTTTCTATTTTTTCTCCTTTTCTTAATGCCTGGCTACTTATACTTGTTCCACCATTACTATCAAAAGTAATACTTACAGTTGAACTTTTTTTAGCAACAAAACATAGAGCTCCAAACGTTGAACAAATAATTAATAATCCGATAACAGCTATAGAGATTAACTTTTTGTTCATTTTTATCCTCCTTTAAATTATATATTATTGATTAAATAATCCAATCATTTTAACTCCAGCATATGCTACAGCGTTTGCTTTTTTACTATTATTATATTTAGCATATAAAACTGTATCCGTAGTTATTGGTTCTTCAAAATTAAATAATTGAGTATGTTGTTCATCTTTATACCAATTTTCAAATCCAGCGTTTTCTACACCTATACGTTCTGGAAGTTTTCCGCCTTTAGGTATTGTGTTTTCAATTTTCTCCCCATTACCATTTACCCATGTTACTTTTACAGTTTCTGTTCCTTTTTTATAGAAATATAAATATACATTTCCTGCATGGTCTGTTTTAATTGCACTATCATAACGAGGTGTTTGTTTTTTATCATCTTCTGTTATTCCAAATCCTTCTACTATTCCTAAAGAAGCACCTGGTTTCATTGATAATGCCAATTTTAACAATGATAAGTCAAAATATGATTCTTCTTTGCTATCAGAAGTCCAAGACATACCATCTGTACTTTGTATTGTCATAATATCCATGTCCATTACTGATAAACTTCCTTTTCTTCCACCTTCGCTACAATTTTTTAATGAAATATCTGTTCTTTTAGTTGCTTTTGCTTTTTCATTTAATTTAATTGGTATATTTGTTTGTAAATTCATTGAAGCTACATTTACAGAACATCCTTCTGGCAAACATACATAGAATACATCATCTGTACAAACTACAGCTTTTTGTCTTGTAACTTTTTGATTTTTATCTTTTATCTCAAATGATATATCTACTATTCTAGGCTCAACTGGTTGTGTTTGTGGTGGATTTGGATCATCTGATTGACCTGGATCATCTCCTTGATATCCTGGATCCTCACTTGGTTCACTTGGCTCTGTACTAGGATCTTTTCCTGGCTCACTTGGATTGCTTGGGTTATCTGGAGTGCTTGGATTGCTTGGTTCTGTACCTGGTTCATCATTTGGGTTGCTTGGATTATCTGGTGTACTTGGATTACTTGGTTCTGTACCTGGTTGACTTGGATTATCTGGAGTATTTGGATCACTTGGTTCTGTACCTGGTTGACTTGGGTTATCACTTGGATTATCTGGAGTATTTGGATCATTTGGATTGTCTGGTTGTTGTGGATCATCTGGTGGTGTAACTGGTGGGTTATCTGGTTTCTTAATTTTCTCCCACAAAGCTGTTAATGTTACATTACCAACTACTGTATAAGTAGTGTTTGCATTAAGTATTTTATCTTTTTCATTAGCTGTACTCCAACCAAGGAATTTATATTCTGCAGTATCATCAAGTTTTTTAAGAGTTATTGTTGGTTTTTTCCATTTAGCATACAAATTTATCGAATCACCATTGTTCATATCAACAGCTTTTACATTTGCTTGATCGCTATATTTAACATCTCCATCTTTTTCTGTTGACCAACCTAAGAATGTACTGCTAACTTTTTCTGTTTTATTGTTTTGTTGATTATCCTTATCATTTTTATACGTAACAGTAAATTCTTCTTTAAAAGTGTTTTTATTTAATTTTGTTTCTTTATCATAATCAATTACTTGTTTTGTTGTATTATTTGTTCCATTATTAGCATTAAATATTATTGTATATTTTCTATTTTGTGTCCATACTGCATATAAAGTTTTGTTTCCACTCTCTGCTAGATTTTTTATTTTTTGTCCGTTTGTATATTTAGCTGTTTTATCCTCTTTTGTTTCTCCCCAACCTGCAAATGTATAGCCTTCTCTTGTAAAGCTATTATTATTTAAGTTTCCTTCTTGGTCGTAAGTAAATTGTTGGTCATTCATTGTTCCTGTTCCACCGTTTGCATCAAATTTAACTGTATATTTATTTGCTTCCCATTTTGCATAAAGAGTAAGGTTTTGTGTTGCTGGTGTATCAAATTTAAACTCTTCTTTATAATTATTATCTTTATACCATCCTTTAAATGTATATCCTTTACGAGTTGGATCTACTGGTTTTGTTATCTTATCTCCTTTTAGCACTTTTTGCTCTGCAACAGTTGTTCCGCCATTTGAATCATATTTTATTGTATATGTTTCTTTTTTCTCTTCTTTGTATTTAGCATATAAAACTATATCACTAGTTACTGGCTTACTAAAATCAAATTTTTTAGTGTATGCTGCATCTGTATACCATCCTTCGAAATTTTCGTTTTCTTTAACTACATGTTCTGGAAGTAATGCTCCTTGAGGAATATTAACTGTATAGCTATCTTTCTCTCCATTTTTCCATTCGATTTTTACATCTTTTGTTCCTTCTTTATAGAAGTACATATATGTATCACCTGTTTGGAATTGTTCCATTTTACTAATATAATGTGGAGTTTCTTGTCCATCATCTGTTTTTGCAAATCCTTTTGCTACACCTAAATTCTTTTCACCTAATAAAATGTTTAGCATTTCTAAATCTACAAACAGGTCTTCATCTGTAGATTGCCATGTGATGCCATCATTGCTTTTTACTGTTAAAGCATTAAAGCCAAGTAACTGCAAATTTCCTGTTCTTCCATCTTCTGTATATACATCTGCTGTAATATCAATATAGTCTTTAGATGATACAGCTTTTTTATTTAATCTGACAGGTGTGTTTGTTTTTATCATTATTGATGCTAAATCTATTTCATATCCTTCTGGGAATTTTACGAAAAATACTTCATCTCCTATTTTTGCTTCTTCTCTATGTGTTTTTCCTTCTTTATCTTTAACTACAAATGATATTGATTCAATCTTAGGAGCCTCTTGAGGAACAATTTGTTCCCAAATAGCTGTTAATGTAGTGTTTCCTACTACTTTATAATTATTATTTCCTGATATTATATTCTCTTTTTTATCAGATGTACTCCAACCAAGGAATTTATATTCTGATGTGTCTTCAACTTTTTTTAGAGTTATTGTTGGTTTTTCCCATTTAGCATATAAATTTATTGAGTTTTCCTTACTAATATCAACAGCTTTTACATTTCCTTCATCTTCATATTTAACTTCGCCATCTTTTACTAGTGACCAACCTAGAAATTTACTACTAACTTTTACTGTTTCAGTTTTCTTTTCTGCATTGTTGTAGTTATATGTAATAGTAAATTCTTCTGTAAATGTATTTTTATTTAATTTTGCTTGTTTATCATAATCAATTACTTGTTGAGTTTTAGCATCTGTTCCATTATTAGCATTAAATATTATGGTGAATTTTCTGTTTTGTGTCCATACTGCATATAATGTTTTTGTTCCACTTGCTGCTAGATTTTTTACTTTTGCTTTATCTGCATATTTAACTGTTTCTTTTGATGTTTCGCTCCAACCTGCAAATGTATAACCTTCTCTTGTGAAACTATTGGCATTTAATGTTCCTTCTTGATCGTAAGTAAATTGTTGGTCAGCCATTTTTCCTGTTCCACCATTTGCATCAAATTTAACTGTATATTTATTTGCTTCCCATTTTGCATGTAATGTAATATTTTGTGTTGCTGTTGCTTTATTAAAGTCAAAAGCTTCTTTATCTGTTAAATTAACATACCAACCTACAAATTTATATCCAGTACGTGTTGGATCTTTTGGTTTTGCTATTTTTTCTCCATATTCTACTTTTTGTTCAGTAGTTTCAGTTTTTCCACCATTTGCATCAAAAGTTATTTTATATGTTAAACTTTTATCTTTTATTGCCTTAGCTTCTACAACTGAATCTTTAGCACCTATTTTTACTTTTGCTTTTGCATTTTTGCTAATTCCACCTTTTTCATCTTTCCAACTATCAAAAATGTATCCTTTTAAAACTTTAGCTTCAATTTCTACTTCTGATTCAAAGTAATATTCTCCTGAACCTTTTACTTCTGCTATTCCTTCACCTTTAGTTAATGTTAATTTGTATTTATTTCTTGTATATTTATATTCTATAACTGTACTTCCATCAGGGTTTACTGTTTTAGTTTGTACTGCTGGTGCAGTAAAGCCTTCGTATTGTTTTACTTCTGGTGTTACTTTTGCGTTGGCGTTTGCTGTTTTTGTTTCTACTTCTGGCTCTGCATATGTTGTTCCATTTATATTCATTTTATAGTGTTTTACTGTGTATTTTATCTGCTCTTGTGGATTAGCATTTGCCACCATCATTACATTTCTTGTTCCGATTTTTACTCTAACAGTTGCTTCGTTGCAAGTTCTACCAATATCATATACCCATTCTTTAAACTCATATCCTAATGATGGTTTTGCACTTATCTCTACTTCTTGCTCATAATAATATTCTCCTGCACCTTTTACTTCTGCTATTCCTGTTCCTGCTATTAATTCTAATTTATATTTATTTCTTGTGTAATGATATTCTACTACTGTTGTTCCATCTTTATTTACTTTTACAGTTTGTGTTTCTGGTGATGTAAAACCTTTATAGATTTTAACTTCTGGAGTTACTAATTCATCTGTTTTTCCTGTTTTTGTTTCAATATATGGATCTGCATATGTTTGCCCATCTATATTCATTTTATAGTGTTTTACAGTGTACACTATACCTTTATCTGGTTTTGCATTTGCTGTAAAACTCATATTTTTATCAGATACTTTTATTTTGATTGTTGAATCTGTACAAGCTTTATTATTGCTATCTATCCAATTTCTAAATGAATATCCATCTGCCACTTTAGCATTTATTGAAACTATTTGTCCATAATAAAATTCTCCTGCACCAATTACCTCTGTTATTCCTGTACCTGCTATTAATTCCAATTTGTATTTATTTCTTTCATAACGATATTCTACTACTGTGCTTCCATCTGCCTCTACTTTTACTGTTTGAACTTTTGGGCTTGTGAACCCTTCGTATTCTTTTGTTTCTGGAGATACTAATGTATCTGCTAGTCCTTCTTTTGTTTCTATTTCTGGGTCTGCATATGTTTCCCCATCTAATTTCATCTTATAGTGCTTTACTGTATAGGTTGTAGTCTCATTAGATTTTATTATGTTATTAAAGTTTAATCTCATTGCTCCCAAATTATTTATGTCTAATGTTCTATCTTCTATTTCTTCAAGTGCTTTTTCTGCTATATTGTTTTCTCTTACATTACCCCAAAAAGAATTTTCTCTTCCAAAACTTAAGCATACTGCACTAGAACAGATAATTAGTAGTACTACACCTAACATTGAGATGATTTTCTTGTTCATATTAAACTCCCTTCAAAATTTTTTATATCATTACTTTTATAAAATTTCGCATATAAATTTAGGGCAAATCATTTCTATTTTACTTTTTTATACAATCCGCCCATTATGTATTCAACATAATATCATAAATCTTTACATTTTTCAATAATAATTGGCAATTATTTGTTTTTTTATTGAAAAATTATGTAAATTTACATAAAAGGCGAGCAAAGCTCGCCTCTTACATATTCAATTATTTATTTAAAAACGCCTTTAATGTAGGATATTCTCCTTCTACTATGTTCCATATGTTTGTATCCCAATTTTTATATGTAGTAGTCTTTTTTAGTTCTTCTGTTGTCTTTTTTGTGCCTTCATTAGCATTTTCATTTTTAGTACTATCAAATAGCCATGTTTCTTTATTTGTATTACCAATTCCAGTACACCATCCATGTATTCCTGAATGTTTGATTCCAGCTCCATCATCATCGCCTATGAGAGTTATTTTTCCTGTATACAATAAATTTTTCATAGCTGTTCTTTCTTTACCATATCGTGATGACCAGTCATAGTCTCCTATTATTCCTGCAACATTGCATACAAACGAACTACAATTTGCAGTTATATCCAAATTTGAGTATATATTTGTAAGTGATGTTGTATTATTACCTTTTCCTAATATACCACTAGTTCCCACGTTCCTTTGGTTTGTTATTTTACCATCTATTGTTTCACATTCTGAAATAGTACAATTGTAATCTATTCCCACAATTCCTCCTGTTTCAGTTCTACTAGATATTGAAATATTTTTAACAAGAATTTTTTCTAGAGTTGAAGCTCTACTTTCTCCACAAACAGTTCCAACTCCCATACAATTTCCTTTTGTCGTATCTATATTTACTGTGTCAAATCTTAGATTACTTATCTTTGCCTCATTTACATATGAAAAGAAACCAATATTTCCTTTTTGAGCATTTTCTTTAATTTTAAGATTGCGAATTGTGTGTCCATTTCCATTAAAAGTTCCCGAAAAGCCTGAAATAGGTGACCAATTTTCATTTTTCAAATCTATATCATTTGCTAGATTTATTGTTTTATCTTTAAAATTAACTTTCTTATTAGTTGCTAATTCTGATAACCCTCTTAATTGTTCTAAGGTAGATATATTGTATGATTTATCATCTTCATGTCCATCATACCAAGATGTATCGATTTTATAATCTGTATATTTTGCATATAAAACAGTATCCTCATATACTGGTTTATTGAAGTCTGCTACATTTTTTAGTTCTTTGTCAGAACACCAGTTAACAAATTCTTTATTTACTACAACATTTGGTCCTATATTAGGTATAGTAGATCCTTTTGGAATAGTTAGCTTTTTTATTTCTTGCTCTCCATTTAAAAATTTTATATTAATATCTGGAAGTCCTTCTTCTTTAAATAGCATGTATGAGTCATCACCTACGTATATTACATTTGAAATATATCGTGGTGTTTCTAGTCCATCTTCACTAATTCCAAAACCTTTAGCAATAGCTAATTGTTTTCCTACACTCGTAAACATTGTTTTGAATAGCGAAGTATTAACTGTAAAATCTTTCTCTCCAGCATTAGTCCAAGTTATTCCATCAGTACTTTTTATTTTGGTTGATAATTTCATACTATATGAAAAGTATACTTCTCCAGACATACCATCTTCGGAAACATTATCCGGTTTTAAATCTTTGTAAGTAACTCCATTAATTGCAGAACCTGCTTGTGCTTTACTATTTAATGTTATTGGAATATCTGTTGCAATTTTTAATGTATTAATATTAATTTGACCACTACCTGGAATTTTAATGTAAAATGCTTTATCTCCAACACTAACTATATCATCACGTAATTTTCCATTATCATCAGTAACATCAAAAGATAAATATTTTATTTTTGGTGCCTTAGGTATGTATTTTTCATATGTAGCTTTAAGTTTTATATTACCTGTTGTTCCTTTTTTTATTGTTCCATTTTCTAAAACTTTTCCATTTTCTAGAACCCATTCTTTAAAGGTAAAGCCTTTTTTCGTTGGTTCATTTAGTTTGAAACTTTCTGTTTCTATTGTATAAGTTGTTTTATTTGGAGTAGCTACTGTCCCTCCATCTAAATTATATTCAATTTTATATTCAATTGCAGAAGCATTTGCTGTAATCGTTGCATTATCAGCACCTATTCGAACTCTTCCATCTACATTTTTGGTTGTATTTCCTTTGTCATCTTTCCATGAATCAAATTTATAACCTTTTGCTACTTTTGCACTTATTGGAATTTCTGTTTCATAGTAGTATTCTCCTGCCCCATATACTTTTTCTATTCCTTTATTTGCTATCAAAGTTACTGTATACTTATTTCTTGTATAGTAGTATTTTACTACTGTTTTTCCATCTGCACTAATTGTAACTTCTTGAGCTTTTGGTGCTGTAAATCCTTCGTATTCCTTAGTTTTAGGAGATATAGTAGTTTCTATAATACCTGATTTTGTTTCTGATTCAAATAGAAAATATTTATTTGCCCCTGGAATATTTTTGTAATGCTCTACTGTGTAGTTTGCTTTATTATTTTGATTTGCATTTGCTGTTATAGTTGTATCTTTTGCTTCAATTTTTATTTTTGCATTTATATCATTTATTACTTTTCCATCATCTTTCTTCCAACAGCTAAATTTGTATCCTTTTTTTACTTCTGCAGTTATTGAAACTTCTGCTTCGTAATAATATTTACCTTCTCCTGTTACTTTTTCTATTCCTTCGCCTTTATTTAATGTTAGATTGTATTTATTTCTTTTATATTCATATCTTACAACTGTACTTCCATCTGCATTAATTTTAACCTTTTTACTTTGAGGTGATGTGAAACCTACATATTGTTTTACTGGTGGTATTATTTCTTGATTTGCTGACGCCGTTTTTGTTTCTACATCTGCCTTTTCATATTTTGTTCCATCTATACTCATTTTGTAATGTTCTATTGTGTAGGATACCTTTTTGTCTGGAATTGCATTTGCTACTATCATTATATTTCTAGTTCCGATTTTTAATTTAAATTTTTCATTTTCGCAAGTTCTTCCAATGTCATATACCCATTTATCAAATTTATAATCTTCTAATGCTTTTGCACTTATTTCTATTTCTTGCTCATAATAATATTCCCCTGCACCTTTTACTTCTGCTATTCCTGTACCTTTTATTAGTTCTAGCTTATATTTATTTCTTGTATAACGATATTCTACTTCTGTACTTCCATCTTTATTTACTTTTACAGTTTGTTTTTCTGGTGATGTAAATCCTTCATAGATTTTAACTTCTGGAGTTACTAATTCATCTGTCTTCCCTGTTTTATATTCTATAATTGGTTCTGAATATGTTTTTCCATCTACCTTCATTTTATAATGTTTTACTGTATATGATATATCTTTATCTGGTTTTGCATTTGCAGTATAACTTATGTTTTTATCAGCTATTTTTATTTTAATTTGTGAATCTGTACAAGTTCTATTATTGCTATCTATCCAATTTCTAAACGAATATCCTTCTGCTACCTTTGCACTAATTGAAACAATTTGTCCATAATAAAAATCTCCTGCACCTATCACTTCTGTTATTCCTGTACCTGCTGTTAATTCCAATTTGTATTTATTTCTTGTGTAGTAATATTCTATTACTGTACTTCCATCTGCTTCTATTTTTTTTGTTTGAGTTTTTGGACTACTAAATCCTGTATAATTTTTTACTTTCGGTGTTACATAGGTATTAGCTAATCCAGTTTCTATTTCTGTTTCTGGCTCTGCATATGTTTGTCCATCTAGTTTCATTTTATAATGTTTTATTGTATATGTTTTTTGACCATTTAATATTTCCCTTGCATTATTTATGTTTTCTTTTAATTGTGTATTTCTAATATCTGTAATAGAGCTTTCATCATTATAATTTATATATGGATACTGAATTTCAGATTTATATTCTTCTTTTAGATTTTCATTAGTTGATTTTTCATTTTTAGCATTTGCATATGTTTGCTTTTTTTCTGTTTTATTTTCTTGTTTTGCATTTTCCTTAATTGGCTCTTCTTTTTTGCCATATATATATGTTGGCTCATTATCATTTTTTACATTTTCATTAGTTGATTTTTCACTTTTGTTGTTTGTATAAGCATACTTATCTTCAGATTGATATATTGCTTTCTTAAGGTTTTTTGTTTCTATTATGTTACCTATGTTTACTATTGTATTATTTTCTATATTTTGTTTTTTATTGTTTAAACTTGCAAATGATGTTTTATTTTCTTTTGCCAAGCTTAAATATATTATACTAGAACAAATAATTACTAATATAAAACCTATTATTGAAATTACTTTTTTGGTCATAATTCACTCCCTTCTTTATGCTTTTACACATAAAAAAACTTCATATTTTATATATTTATTGTTAAACTAAATTTCCAATTATGTGTACAAAATAATATCATATATTTATTGTTTTTTCAATAAATATTGCTAATAATTTGCTTTTTTCGTTTCAAATTATGTAAACGCATACTTCTTAAGTGTTTTTAACCTATAATTAAAGTTATACTTTATTAATATTTTTGACATTATTAACATAATGTGGTAAAATTTATTTATTGGGACATATATCCCAAAATAATTTTGAAGGGAGTTTTACCCTATGTTACGACTTGAAGATGCTCTGTTTAATGGTTTGCTGAATACTCAGCCTTCTAGGATGTGCATTCATTTGAAGCATCTAGAGGAAGCTCTTGATGGTGAGGATTTCCAAGGGATTTCTGACCCTCACATTCAGAGTCGCGTTGCCAGAGCTAAGCTTTTGGCTCGTGAGTTGAGAGAACTGATTCTTTCTCCAGCATCAGCCGAAAAAGCAGTTAATCTTGAGCACATGAAGTATCGTCTCATAGCAGAAGAACCCGAAATCGTAAATTGTATCCTTGCATTCACTGCATGATACGCAAAAACAGAGAGAGGACATTGCCCTCTCTCTGTTTTGTTTTGGCTGGGGTACTAGGATTCGAACCTAGGAATGTCGGAATCAGAATCCGATGCCTTACCGCTTGGCGATACCCCAATGTAAATTTAATGATAAAGCTTGGCGATACCCCAATATATATCGCATTACCTTTTTATTTTATCACATTGTTTTTGTAAAATCTAGAGTTTTTTAGCAATTTGTCAGAATAACATCTTTATTGTTTTTGTGCTGACGGGAGACCAGCCTCAGCAAATGGTCTCCCGATATATTTCTTTGTATTTTTATTTGTCTTGTTGGGCGACCAATGGTCGCCCATTTGTACTTAACTCTACCCCTTACATTTAATAATATATCTATTTAATATCGGTTGTTGAGAATATTCTTTTACCAAGAACCTCCTCCGCCTCCACCAGAGCCGCCTCCTGATGAACCGCCTCCACTAAATCCTCCTGATGAACTACCACCACCACTACTTGTTGATGGGCTTGATATCATTGCATTTTGTGCTGATTTCATTGTATTATTCATAAAGTTATTAAATGTTCCTACACTAAATCCTGCACTACTATCATACCAATCAGGTGCTCTCATGGCAATTGTTTCAAATTGATTCATCCATATTTCTGATACTCCTAGAGCATAGGTATATGGCAATATGTTGTAAAAATATTCGGGATTCTGTTCGACTAAACTTTCAAGTTGTTCTTTCTCGGCAGTTTCCAAAAATCTTTTAAAACCTCTTATTCTTCCAAGCATTTCATTTCCGTATTTGGTTCTCTTAGGCATTATTTTTATAAATAACATTAATAAAGCTATACATATAATTCCTATTATGTATGTTAATAAATATATCGGATAATATGTTAGTGATGGTAATACTATAAAAGCCCATGGGACTCCACCAAATCCTAAGCCCCATATCAGAGCAAAAATCTTCGCAAATATTTCTCTATTCATCAAAAAGATAAACAATGATATTGAAAAGCCCAATCCAGGAAATATTATTGCAAATGGTAGAAATGCTCCCCCAGCAAAGTCCATTACTGGCTTAACCGTTATTAAGATAAATATTGCAATAATCATAAAAATAAGATATTTGTATTTTCCTGAAGCCATTGATTCAAAAATCTTATTTTTATTTTCTTTAGTATTTAGTATTGAGCTAATCTTTCCTATTGTTTTATAGAATTTATCATATAAATCACTAATTATTACACTCTCTTTACCTTCTGCACTTTCTGCTTCCTTTTCTTCTTCTTTTTCTGCTCTTTTTTTTGCTTCTTCCCAAGAAATTGTATTTCCTCTTCTTTTTTCAGCTCTTTGAATATCACTTGCTCTGATTAAAGTTCCTTTTGAATTTGAATGTTCAAATAATCCATTAAAGAATATTCTTTCACATTCATTATCTCCATCATACTCTTTAAGCTTAATTATTCTAGCTACTTTTGCTGTTGAAAATAAAACTTTTTGTTCTGTTTCTTCTATTTTTAAATATCCCTTATCTGCTAAATATACTAGTAAAGAAATTATACTTTCTTCACTTGCTTCTCCCTCATATAAAAAGCCTATTTCTGCTGAATTAAAGCCTTCTGGCGGATAAAATTCAACTGTTTCTATTACTTCATCATCTTTTCCATACTTCTGCCATATTAGAAAAGCAATTGAAGCACATCCTATAGAAAATACTATTACAAATATTGAATATATATCAAAATTCGAACTTGCTCCAACAAAATATCCATCTGGTAATGTAAGTCTGATAGTTAAACCTTCTCCTGCTTTTAAAGTGCTTCCTAAAGTTCCTGTAATTTTATTTCCTTCTACTTCATATTTTAACTCACTTGGATAAGCATTACTTCCCTTAGAACCTGTTGTAAATCCTAATGTTGATTTATCAAATTCTTTTGGCATTTTTATATTAAATGTTAGTCCACTAATTGTTGTATCCCATTCGTTTCCTATAAGATTAAAATACAATTCATCTGCATTTTTTACTGGATCTTTTCCTATATTGTATGTATATTTTATTGTATATGTATGGCTTCCAGTAATAGTTGAATTAGCATTTCCAATTTGTATAACTTCATATCCATTTTCCTTTGACGTTGTATATTCATTATTTACAGCAATATTGGTTATTTTGACTCTATTAGAAGATTTTGAGCCATCTTCTCGTATTATTGAATTTTTCAATGGTATTTTTCTATATATTCCGTGTTTTGGAACATTAAAATATGCTGTTATTGTTTCTGTTATATCAAAAGTATTATTTTCATTTACTACCATATCAATATTATAACTTTGAATTTCATATTCATTATCATAATTTGATATTGCTAATGAAGCATTCGGCACTAATGCTATTAGTGCTAAAAATATTAAAATTAAAAATAATTTTAGGTATACCTTTCTCATTCTATAAATCCACCTTTACATTTACTTTTTCTTCTTCATTTGCCTGAAACATATTATAAGTTTTAAAACCAAATAATTTTGCAACTATGTTGCTTGGAAACATTTGATTTTTATTATTAAAATTTCTTACAGTTCCATTATAATATTTCCTGCTATTGGCAATTTCATCTTCTACTTGTATTAGATTTTTACTTAAATTCAAAAAATTTTCACTTGCTTTTAAATCTGGATAGTTTTCTGAAATCGCCATTATTTTTGATAAACTTTGAGTAATTTGTTCGTTTACATTTATTTTTTTGTTCATAGTCATACCATCATAGCTATTAGCTCTAATTGATGCTAATTGTTCAAAAACATCTTCTTCATGTTTAGCATAGCCTTTTACAACTTCCACTAAATTTGGAATCAAATCCCATCTTTTCTTTAAATAAACATCCATTGTTGAAAAAGCTTCTTTTACTAGATTTCTTGACTTTGTTAGACTATTATATGTGATAAAAACATATAATACTAATAAAGCAATTACTCCTATTAATACATAAACTCCCATTAGACCTCTCCTCTTTTTGTATTTTCCAATTGCTTTTAGTATATATTAAAGACAAAAAAATGTAAATAAAAAACTCCTATAAAACATTATTTTTATAAGAGTTTTTTTATAAATTATCTTCCGTAATTTTTTATTTCTTCTAGGATTTTTTCTGTAAATTCTTTTACATTAACTGCTCCTATATCTCCATCTTTTCTTGAACGAACTCCAACTGTATTTGATTCTTTTTCTTTATCTCCTACTACTAACATATATGGTACTTTTTGTAATTGTGCTTCACGGATTTTATACCCTATTTTTTCATTTCTATTATCTACTTCTACTCTTATTCCATGTTTTAGCAATTCTGCTTTTACTGAATCTGCATATTCAATATGTGCATCTGCTATTGGTAGTATTTTTACTTGTACTGGACAAAGCCATGTTGGCAATATTCCTTTTGTTTCTTCTATTAGGAATGACATAAATCTATCTGATGAACCTAATATTGCTCTGTGTATAACAACTGGTCTATGCTCTTTTCCATCTTCTCCTACATATGTTAAATCAAATCTTTCTGGTAATGCAAAGTCTAATTGACATGTTGGAATTGTTACATCATGATTTAATGCTGTTTTTATTTGTATATCAATCTTTGGTCCATAAAAAGCTGCTTCTCCCTCTGCTTCATAGAATTCAATTTTTAATTCGTTCAATATTTCTCTTAACTGACTTTCTGCAGTTTCCCACATTTCATCATTATCTATATATTTTTCTTTGTTATTTTTATCTCTTAAAGATAATCTAAATTTGAAAGCTTCACTTGGGAATCCAAAGTCTTTTTGATAAACTTCAAATATTAAATTTAATACTTTTCCAACTTCTTCTTTTATTTGATCTGGTCTTACAAATAAATGTGCATCATTTTGACACATTTGACGAACACGCTCTAATCCACAAACTGCTCCACTATTTTCGTATCTAAAATCATGTGCAAGTTCTCCAATTTTTATTGGTAAATCTTTATATGAACGTAATTCACTCTTGTATATTAACATATGATGTGGGCAATTCATTGGTCTTAAAACCATTTCTTCTGTATCCATTTTCATTACTGGAAACATATCATCTTTATAGTGATCCCAGTGCCCACTTGTTTTATACAATTCGACATTTGCAAGTGATGGTGTATATACATGTTGATATCCTAATGATAATTCTTTATCTTGTATATATCTTTCTAGTATTCTCCTTATTGTTGCTCCATTTGGTAAGTACATTGGTAAACCTGCACCTACTAATTTGTGTGTCATAAACAATTTTAATTCTTTTCCTATTTTTCTATGATCACGTTCTTTTGCTTCTTCTTGTAATCTTAAAAATTCTTCTAATTCGCTATTCTTAGGGAAAGCTATTGCGTATATTCTTTGAAGCATTTTATTTTTTTCGTTTCCTCTCCAATATGCACCTGAATTATTTAATAATTTTACTGCCTTTACTTTACCTGTACTCATTAAATGAGGACCTGCACAAAGATCAGTAAAATCTCCTTGTTTATAGAATGATATTTCTTCACCCTCAGGTAAATCGTTTATTAATTCTACTTTATATGGTTGATCTGCCATTAGCTTTAGTGCCTCATCTTTTGATAGTGAAAATCTTTCTATTGGTAAATCTTCTTTTATTATCTTTTTCATTTCTGCTTCGATTTTTTCTTTATCTTCATCGTTAAAATTTTCTGTTACATCAAAATCATAATAGAATCCTTCATCTATTGCTGGACCTATTGCAAATTTTGCATCTGGGAATAATCTTTGAACAGCTTGTGCCATTATATGTGATGTTGTATGCCAGTATGCTTTTTTACCTTCTAAACTGCTTTCAAATGTTTCAATAGTTAATTCACAGTCTTCTTCAATTTTAAATCTTAAATCTTCTGTTCTTCCATTAACCTTGCCACAAGTTGCTACTCTTGCTAAACCTTCGCTTATTTTTTTTGCTACTTCTATTATTGAACTTCCTTTCTCAACCTCAATAATAGAACCATCCTTTAATGTTACTTTTACCATAAAAACCTCCATTCTTACCTATTAGGAGTTTATTATATTATAGAGTTTTTCTAAAATATAAAAACTCCTATAGATAAATTAAATTATCCATAGGAGTGCTTTATTGCACGGTTCCATCCCATTTTTTTCTTAATTATAGATTATAACGTATCTTAAACGTCTAGCTTATTCACTAGCATCTTAAAGAGTTAGTTTTCAAATACAGTTATTAAAATTAGCTTTCAGCCAGTGACTAATTCTCTCTTGTAACACTTTGCATTTTACTCTTCTCTTACTGATTTTATTGTATATTATTATACAACTATTTTTAAGATAAAGTCAAGTCCAAAATTTTACATAAATAATAGCATTTTTGCTTGAAAAAGCCATATAGTTGTGTTACAATGTCAAGTGCAGTAAATTTTGCTTATAAAAAAGCGGAACTAAAATTTTACATCATAAATTATTTTTAAGGAGGTCTTAAATAATGAAAAATTATTTGGAAATTGAAAGTGTTAAAGCTTTAGAGGTTTTAGACTCTAGAGGAAATCCTACTGTACAAGTTGAAGTTGTTACTATCGATGGATCTAACGGTGTTGCTTTAGTACCATCTGGAGCTTCTACAGGAAGTTTTGAAGCTGTTGAATTAAGAGACGGTGACAAATCTAGATATATGGGTAAAGGTGTTTTAAAAGCTGTTGAAAATGTAAATGAAATAGTTGCACCTGCTTTAGAAGGTATGAATGTTTATGATCAAGCTAAAATCGATAAAACTCTTATCGAACTTGATGGAACAGAAAACAAAGGAAAATTAGGAGCAAACGCTACTTTAGGTGTTTCTTTAGCTGTTGCTAAAGCTGCTGCTAATTCTTTAGGATTAGAATTATATAACTACATTGGTGGACCAAATGCTAAAACATTGCCAGTTCCAATGATGAATATATTAAATGGTGGAAAACATGCTGATAATACAGTTAGCACTCAAGAATTCATGATTATGCCTGTTGGAGCTAAATCTTTTACAGAATGTTTAAGAATGTGTACAGAAATTTATCACACATTAAAGAAAGTTTTAAAAGAAAAAGGATTAGCTTCTGGTGTTGGTGACGAAGGCGGTTTTGCTCCAAATCTTTCTAGTGATGAAGAAGCTTTAAAATTAATAGTTGAAGCTATTGAAAAAGCTGGTTATAAACCTGGAGAAGAAGTTAAACTTGCTTTAGATGTTGCTTCTACAGAAATGTATGATGAAGCTAAAAAAATCGGTAAAGAAGGATGCTATTATTTCTGGAAAACTGATGAATTAAAAACTGCTGATGAAATGATCGATTTCTTAGCTAATTTAGTTGAGAAATATCCTATTATTTCTATCGAAGACGGTTTAGCTGAAGAAGATTGGGAAAATTGGAAAAAATTAACTGACAGACTTGGAGATAAAATTCAACTTGTTGGTGATGATTTATTTGTTACTAATATGAAGAGATTACAAAAAGGTTTAGATAATAAAACTGCAAACTCTATATTAATTAAATTAAATCAAATTGGAACATTAACAGAAACTTTAGATGCTATAGAATTAGCTAAGAAAAACGGTTATACAGCTGTTGTTTCTCATAGAAGTGGTGAAACAGAAGATACTACTCTAGCTGATGTTGCAGTTGCTACAAACGCTGGTCAAATCAAAACTGGTGCTCCTTGTAGAACTGATAGAGTTGCAAAATATAACAGATTATTAAATATTGAAAACCAATTAGAAGATATTGCTATATTCCCAGGATTAAAAGGTTTAAATAGATAATATTAAAGGATAAAATTCCTACACAAAAACACACATATAGATTTCTATATGTGTGTTTTTTTATTGTCCTAAAAGCTGATTTCTTATTTTTGGTTTTTCTTCTTTATTTTCTAGATCTTCATTACTTTTTTTATTTTTAACTTTTAAATTATCTTTCTTATTTTTCTTTTCGCTATGTTCTATTCTTTTATTCTTGTCATTTTCTTTAAGTTTTACTTTTTCTGTCTTTTTAATCTTTGAAGCTTTGATTTTATTTTGATCTTTATTTTTTTTATTTTCTAACAATTCCTGTTTTTTTAATTTTTTTGCTTCTCTTAGTTTTGCTTTTTTATCCTCTTCTGCTGCTAAAATCTTCAATTTTTCTCTATATTCTGTGTTAAAATCTACAATATTAGTTTCTGGTCTTACATAAAATGGTTCTACATATGTTTTTGTTTTTCTCTTGTTGATTTGCTCTCTTTCTAAGTATCTTTCTAGTATTTTTCGTTCTTTTCTTCTATATGCACTTAAATCATTTCTTAAATATTTAAACTGCCATATTAAATTTCTTTCAACATCTGAAAATTCTGATTTTCTTAAATCTTCATAATCAAATTCAACTTTAAATTGAAAGCTCTCTATAGAAATAGTTAAATTAGACCATGGCTCTTCACCCATTTTTATCATGTTTTCTCTTAATCTTTGAATTTCATGATATAGACTATCAGCTAATTTTAAATACATCTCATCTTCCAAGTTGAATTTTCCTGGAACTTCGTATACATTAATTGGATTTTTCTTTATTACACTTTTGGGATAATAATAGAAAAACATTTCTCCTGTTTCTATCTTATTAATTCCATCAATTATAGATACATACAGATATACTTTGTCCCATTTTTCAGGAATCATATTACATATTTTCTTTTCTATTTCTTCATATATTTTACCAATTTTTTTTGCAGTTACCAAATAACTTCCTCCTAAAAAACAAAACTAATCTTTTCTTTAATTATCTAAACATAGAAACTTTTCTTTCTGAAAAGTTTCTATGCAATATTTTTATTTTTTTATTAATAAACTTTCTCCTGTCATTTCTTGTGGTTTTTCAACATTCATAATATCTAACATAGTAGGTGCTAAATCTGCAAGTTTACCATTTTTTAATTTAACTCCCTCCATGCCAATTAAAATTAATGGTACCGGATTTGTAGTATGTGCAGTATGAGGTTCACCTGTTTTATAGTCTATCATTTGTTCTGCATTACCATGGTCTGCCGTAATTAATAGCCTTCCCTCTTTTTTATTAACAATATCTACTACTCTTCCAACGCATTCATCAACTGCTTCTAATGCCTTGACAGCTGCTTCTAAATTTCCTGTATGCCCTACCATATCTGGATTAGCATAATTTAAAATTATACAATCATACTTATCTGAATCTATTGCTTCTACTACTTTATCTGTAACTTCATATGCACTCATTTCTGGTTTTAAATCATATGTTTCTACTTTTGGAGATGGAACTAAAATTCTATCTTCATTTTTATATTGTTGTTCTTTTCCTCCATTAAAGAAAAATGTAACATGTGCATATTTTTCAGTTTCTGCAATTCTTAATTGTGTATATCCTAAATCACTTATATATTCTCCAAATGTATTTTTTAATACTGTTGGTTTGAATGCTACATTAACATTTGGCATTGTTTCATCATATTGGGTCATACATACAAAATTTAAGTTTAGCTTTTTGGTTTCAAACTCATTAAAATCTTTATCTACTAAAGTTCTTGTTATTTCTCTAGCTCTATCTGGTCTAAAGTTGAAAAAGATTACAGAGTCATTCTCTGACATTGTTGCAACAGGTTTTTCTCCATTATATATAACTGTTGGTTCAACAAATTCATCAAAAGTTTCTTGTTGATATGAATTTTCTATAGCTGTTAGTGCTGAATTTGCTTTTATTCCTATACCATTTACTAGTGCATCATATGCCTTTTTTATTCTTTCCCATCTTTTATCTCTATCCATTGCATAAAATCTTCCTGTAATAGTTGCAATTTTTCCTGTTCCTTTTTCTTTCATTTTTTCTGCTAATTGTGCAATATACATTTCTGCTGATGCTGGTGGAGTATCTCTTCCATCTAAGAAGCAATGAACAAATACGTCTTCAAATCCTTTTCTTTTTGCTAATTCTAGTAAAGCATATAAATGTCTATTATGACTATGAACTCCTCCATCTGATAACAATCCCATTATGTGTAATTTAGAGTTGTTTTTCTTACAGTTTTCTATTGCTTTTACAAATTCAGGAATACTGAAGAAATCTCCATCTTCTATTGATTTTGTTATTCTTGTTAGTTCTTGATAAACAATTCTTCCAGCCCCTATATTTGTATGACCTACTTCAGAATTTCCCATTTGTCCTTCTGGAAGCCCAACATCTAATTCGCTTGCATGTAGTTCTGACATTGGATATGTTTTCATTAGTTTATCTATGTTTGGAGTTTTTGCTATTGCTACTGCATTTCCATCTTTTTTTTCATTTTTTCCAAATCCATCTAATATCATTAGCATTGTTAATTTATCTTTCATACTGTTTTTACCCCTCTTTTTTCATCATTCTAACAATCTACATAAGTGAGTACTTATCGTCTCTACATCTGTAATTTAACCTAAAAATTATTTATTATAATTTACTATTTTACTAAATTCTTCTGCTTTTAGGCTTGCACCACCAACTAATCCTCCATCTATGTCTGATGTTGTAAATAATTCTTTTGCACTAGTTGATTTTACACTTCCTCCATACTGTATTATAACACTTTCTGAAACATCCTGTCCATATATAGATTTAATTTCTTCTCTTATTGCTTTTATGCTATTATTTGCATCTGTTGAAGTTGCTACTTTTCCAGTTCCTATAGCCCAAATTGGTTCATATGCTATTATTGTATTTTTTACTTGTTCTCCTGTTAAACCATCTAATGCAAGTTTTACTTGATTTGTTATTATTTTATCTGTTATTCCTGCTTCTCTTTGCTCTAAAGATTCTCCAACACAAACTATTGGTTTTAAACCGCATTCAAATGCTTTCTTTATTTTTTTATTTACTGTTTCATCAGTTTCATTGAAATATTGTCTTCTTTCTGAATGCCCTATTATTACATATTCAACTCCAATTGATTTTAACATCTTTCCTGATATTTCTCCTGTATAAGCTCCTTCATCTTCCCAATGCATATTTTGTGCACCTATCTTTATGTTTGTTCCTTGAACATTTAGTAAAGCATAAAATAAATCTATATATGGAACACAAAGTATTACCTCATTTTCTGTATCTTTTACTAGTGGAGCAAATTCCTCTATAAAAGATATTGTATCGTTTGGAAGCATATTCATTTTCCAATTTCCTGCAATTACCTTTCTTCTCATTTTATTATCCCCTTTCAATTAACTTTCTATTTTCTATTTTATTTTTTATATATTCAATGAGTTCTTTCCTTGATTTATTTGTATAATCATTTAGGAATATATAATCATATTTTAATTGTAATTCTCTATCATTGTCAAATATTTCTATCTGTTTTTCCATTTCTTTTATTCTATCTTCTATAACATCTTCAGATAATTTTCTTTTTCTTAATTTTTTCTTTGAAATTTCAATATCTGTTGGTTTTATATATATTGCTAGTAAATCTTTGCATTTTTGTTTAAAATTATCAACCTCTGTAAAATATATTTCTGTTATACCATCTTTTTCTCCCATTATTTCATTAGTATAATATCCATATTTATTTTTCAAAAATTCAATTGTTAATGTTAGTTGATTATTTTTCTTCATTTTCTCGAAATGTTTTTCAGATACAAACCATTTATCTTTTCCATTTTTATCAAAAAATCTTTTTTTTCTTGTTGTAACCATTAATATATTTTTTATTCCTAATTCTTCTGCTATACATCTTTTTAAGTATGATTTTCCTACTCCAGTTACTCCAGATACTGCTACTATCATTTACTACATTCCTTTATTATTTATTTTTGTCTATACATTTTTTATTTTTTCCTAAACATATTTCTCTTACTTTCTTGAAAATTGGCTCATAATCAAAATTTTTAGGAAATCTTGTTTCTCCTTCTTGTATTTTGATAAAAGCCTCTTCCATGTCTATCCATTCTACACAATCTACTTCTGATTTTTGTAATTCTGTTTCTGTAGAATTTCTTAATAAGCAAAAGAATTCCACAAGAAATCTTCTTGATTTTCCCATACTTTCAAATGTCATTGGAATGGCTTCACTAATTTTTATTATATTAGCTGAAGATTCTTCTATTTTTATTCCAACTTCTTCCTGTAGTTCTCTAACAATTGCTTGATATCCTATTTCTGTTCCATCTACATGTCCTGATACTAAATCGTATTGGTTTGGATTCATTCCATTTGCTGTTCTTTTTTCTATCAATACCCTATTAGTTTTCTTATCTATAACAAAACATGCTACTCCTTTTAAATAAACATTTGATTTTAGTTTTTCTTCATTCCTAGGCTCTAAAAAACCTAAAGATTTTCCATTCTCTTTGTAAGCTTTATATAGTTGCATTAACACAAGACCTTTCTATCTAGTTCTTATTCACGAATTTTTCTTTTCTCTTTCTTCATTTGTTTATTTTTTAATTTGTTTTGTTTTTTTTCTTGCTTTCTCTTTAATATTTCCTCATATTCGCCCGTTTCCTTCATATGTTCTATCTTCTTTTCTCTAGCAAATGGATCTGCAAAAATATAAATTAGAACTATCATTGCTATTTGTATAATTGCAAAGATTCCAACTTCAATGTAGTAGCTAGTATTACTAACTGGTATTTTCAATTTATCTAATATAAATAAACCGAAAAAAGTTCCTGCTGAAGCTAGACTATAAATAATTATAAATATCAAGCTTATCAACATACTTTTTAAGTTTCTGTTCTTGACATTTATAATTACTGACGTCAAAAATATTGATATAAAGAAAAACATTATAAATCCGTCTAAAATCCTTATTATAATTTGAATTTTATTTAAACTTAAATTTCCTAAGATTTCTAATATCATTATTTTACCTCTATTACTATATCTTACTATACTTGGGCGAGATTTTTCTCTCGCCCTTATTAGTACTTATATTATTTATTACATTTTTATATTCCATATTTATTTGTTTTGTAAACATTCTATTCCTGGTAATTTTTTTCCTTCTAAGAATTCTAGAGAAGCTCCTCCACCTGTTGATATATGAGTCATTTTATCTGCTAGTCCAAATTTTTCTACAGCAGCTGCTGAATCTCCTCCACCAATTATAGTTAAAGCATCTGACTCAGCTAGTGTTTTTGCTATTTCTTTTGTACCAATTGCAAATTGGTCAAATTCAAATAAACCAACTGGTCCATTCCATATAATAGTTTTAGCATTTTTTAGTTCTTCTTTATACATTTTAATTGTTTCTTCTCCAATATCGAAACCTTCCCAACCATCTGGGATTTCTGTATATTTAACAGTTTTTGATTCTGTGTCTTTTGAAAATTCTTTACCTACTTTTGTATCTACAGGTAACAATAGTTTTACTCCTTTTGCTTTAGCCTTCTCCATTGCTTCTCTTGCTAAATCTAGTTTATCTAATTCACATATAGAATCTCCAACATTGTATCCCATAGATTTAAAGAATGTATAAGCCATGCCTCCACCAATTATTAATGTATCTACTTTTTCTAGTAGGCTATCTATTACACCTATTTTATCTGATACTTTTTTACCACCTAATATTGCTACAAATGGTCTTTCTGGATTTTCTAGAGCTTTTCCCATAAAGTTTAATTCTTTTTCAATTAGGAATCCTGAAACTGCTGGTAAATAATCTGCTATTCCTGCTGTTGAAGCATGTGCTCTATGTGCTGTTCCAAAAGCATCATTTACAAAAACTTCTGCCATTGAAGCTAATTGTTTTGCAAATTCCGGATCATTATCTGTTTCTTCTCTATGGAATCTAACATTTTCTAGAAGAACTACTTCTCCATTTTTCATTTCACTTGTTAATTTTTTTGCATTTTCTCCAATTACATCAGAAGCTAATTTTACTTCTTTACCTAATAATTTTGATAATTCCTTTGCAACTGGTGCTAAAGAAAATTCTTTTTTAACTTCTCCCTTTGGTCTTCCTAAGTGTGAAGTTAATATTACTTTTGCATTATTTTCTATTAAATAGTTTATTGTAGGTAATGCGCCTACTATTCTTCTATTATCTGTGATATTACCGTTTTCATCTTGTGGAACGTTAAAATCACATCTAACTAGTACTTTTTTTCCATTTACATCAATGTCTCTAACTGTTTTTTTATTCATGGTCTTGTTTCCTTTCTATTTTTGTTATTATTAAAAATAACTTTTTTTATTACGGGCGAGCACTGCTCGCCACTACATAATTCAATTATTAATTATTCACTATTCATTTTTCATTAATATATAGAAAAAGGTCCAGTCCTTTTTAGACCGGACCTCATAGGTCTTTTTTTATATTGTAGGAAATCTTAGTTCCGATTTTTTATCCTAATTCTGCAAAATATTTAATAGTTCTAACCATTTGGCTTGTATATGAATTTTCATTGTCATACCAAGCAACAACTTGTACTTGATATAAATCTTCATCTATTTTTGTAACCATTGTTTGAGTACTATCAAATAATGATCCATATGTTATTCCTATTATATCTGATGAAACTAATGGCTCATCTGTGTATCCAAATGATGCACTTGTTTGAGCTTTCATTGCTGCGTTTATAGAATCTACTGTTACATCTTTTCCTCTTACTACTGCTGTTAATATTGTAGTTGATCCTGTTGGAACTGGAACTCTTTGTGCTGAACCAATTAATTTTCCATTTAATTCTGGAATAACTAGTCCAATTGCTTTAGCTGCTCCTGTTGAGTTTGGAACTATGTTTACTGCTGCTGCACGTGCTCTTCTTAAATCACCTTTTCTGTGTGGTCCATCTAGTAGCATTTGATCTCCTGTATAAGCATGTATTGTTGACATTATACCTGCTTGAATTGGTGCATAGTCATTTAATGCTTTTGCCATTGGTGCCAAACAGTTTGTTGTACATGATGCTGCTGATATTATTTGGTCTTCAGCTTTTAATATATTTTCATTTACACCAAATACAACTGTTGGTAAATCATTACCTGCTGGTGCTGATATAACAACTTTTTTAGCTCCTGCATCTATATGAGCTTTTGCTTTTTCTTTTGTTGTATAAAAGCCTGTACATTCTAGTACTACGTCAACACCAATTTCTCCCCATGGAAGTTCAGCTGCATTTGCCATAGCATATATTTTTATTTTTTTTCCATCAACTGTTATAGAATCTTCTCCAGCAGAAACTGTATCTGCCTTTGCATATCTACCTTGTGCTGAATCATATTTTAATAAATGAGCTAACATTTTAGGACTTGTTAAATCGTTGATTGCAACTATTTCATATCCTTCCGCTCCAAACATTTGTCTAAATGCAAGACGTCCTATACGTCCAAAACCATTAATCGCAACTTTTACTGCCATATCATAATCCTCCAATTCCGATACTTTTTTGGTATCTGTAAAATTTAGTCTTATTTAAAAACCGATATAATTCTATAACAAAACAGAACACTTTTCAAGTGTTCTGAATATTTTTTTAGTACATTTTATATTTAATTATTCCTCATTATATTCTATTCCTAAATGTTGATAGGCAGGTTTCAAAACAACTCTTCCTCTTAAAGTTCTTGATAAGAATCCTATTTGTATTAAATATGGTTCATAAACATCTTCTATTGTATCTGGCTCTTCGCCTATTGTTGTTGCAATTGTTTCTATTCCTACTGGTCCGCCTTTAAAATTGAATATCATTGTTTCTAACATTTTTCTATCTATTTCGTCTAAACCTAATTCATCTATTTCCAATCTATTTAGTGCAGTTTTTGCAATTTTTAATGTTATATCTCCATCTCCTAAAACTTGTGCATAATCTATAACTCTTTTTAAGATTCTATTTGCTATTCTAGGAGTTCCTCGTGATCTTCTTGCAATTTCCAAGGCTGCCTTATCTTCTATTTTACAACCTAATATTATACTAGAACGTTTTACGATTATTTCTAGTTGTTCAACTGTATATAATTCTAATCTATTTACTATTCCGAATCTGTCTCTTAATGGTGTTGTAAGCATTCCTGCTTTTGTAGTTGCTCCAATAAGAGTAAATTTTGGTAAATCTAATCTTATAGATTTTGCTGTTGGTCCTTTTCCTATCATTATATCTAAAGAAAAATCTTCTAATGCTGGATATAATATTTCTTCTACATTTCTATTTAATCTATGAATTTCATCAATAAACAAAACATCATTTTCTGATAAATTGGTAAGTATTGATGCTAAATCTCCTGGCTTTTCTATTGCAGGTCCTGATGTAATTTTTATGTTTGATTCCATCTCGTTTGCAATTATGTTTGATAAAGTTGTTTTTCCAAGTCCTGGAGGTCCATATAGCAAAACATGATCTAGTGCCTCTCCTCTTTTTTTAGCAGCTTCTATATATATTTTCATATTTTCTTTTACTTTATCTTGACCTATGTATTCATCCAGTTTTTGTGGTCTTAATGATTTTTCTATGTTTTCTTCCTCAAAATCCTCAAGATTAGGATTTATTATTTTATTCTCGTCCATAAATACCTCATTTCTTATATGGAATTATATATAAAAAAATTTGTTTGTGCAACTATTATTGCAATTAATTTGATATATATTTGAAAAGGCGACCATTAGTCGCCTTTTTATTATTTATTATTCTAATATTGCTTTTATTCTTCTAACTCCTGCAGAACTTGCTTCTTCTTTCTTTATTTTGAATTTTCCAAGTTCACTTGTATTAGATACATGAGGTCCTCCACAAATTTCCAAAGATACATCTCCAATTTTATAAACAGATACTATATCTCCGTATTTTTCAATAAACATTGCCTCTGCTCCCATTGCAATAGCTTCTTCTTTTTTCATTTCTAGCTTTTCTACAGGTATTGCCATTTCTATATATTTATTAACTAATTCCTCTACTTGTTTTTTCTCTTCGTCTGTCATTTTTGCATCATGTGAAAAATCGAATCTCATTCTTTCTGCAGTAATGTTGCTTCCTTTTTGATGTACATGTGGTCCTAATACTTTTTTTAATGCTGCATTCATTAAATGTGTTGCTGTATGATATTTAGTTTCCATTTCTCCTGTTGAAGCTAATCCACCTTTAAATTTTTGTACTGAACCTGCTCTTGATTTTTCTTGATGTTCTTCGAACTTTTTCTTAAAGCCTTCCATATCTACTTTTAGATTTGCCTCTTTTGCCAATTCTTCAGTTAACTCTATTGGGAATCCATATGTATCATATAATTTAAATGCTATATCTCTGTTTATAGTATCTTCCCCGTTTAGATTTTTAACAGCTTTTTCAAATTCTCTTAAGCCTTTTTCTAGAGTTCTATTAAATTTAACTTTTTCGTTTTTTAAGACTTCTAATATTGTTGTTTTATTTGCTTCTAGTTCTTTATAAAAGCTTGAATATTGTTTAATTATTATTTCTGCAATTTCTTGCTCCCAATTACTATTTATATCTATATTTAAATCTCTAGCATATCTAATTGTTCTTCTTATTAATCTTCTTAGAACATACCCTTGATCTGTATTTGATGGTTTTATTCCAGCATTATCTCCACTTATTATTACTATAGCTCTCATATGATCTGCTATTATTCTCATGCTTTTTGTATATTTTTCATCATCATAAGAAAGTTTAGAAACTTCTTCTATTTTCTTTATAACATCTTTCCATATTGATGCTTTATAATTATCTGTAACTCCTTCTAGAACAGCTGTAACTCTTTCTACTCCCATTCCTGTATCTACATTTTTATTTTTTAGTGGTTCGAAAGTTCCATCTTCTTTATGATTATATTGCATAAATACATTGTTCCATATTTCAACCCAATTATCATTTTCTGGATCAAATACATTTGGAATAGCTTCTTCACTTCTCCAATAAAAGATTTCTGTATCTGGTCCACATGGTCCTGTAAGTTCCATATTAGGCCACCAGTTGTCTTCTTCTGTATATGCAATTCTTTCTTGTGGTATTCCCAAAGATTTCCAAATTTCTGCAGCTTCGTTATCGGCATCTACAATATTATTTCCTTTAAATACTGTTACCGCTAATCTTTCTACTGGTATATTTAAATATTTTGTCAATAATTCAAAGCTCCAAGTAATAGATTCTTTTTTAAAGTAATCTCCTAAAGACCAATTTCCCAACATTTCAAAAAATGTATGATGAGTTTTATCTCCTATTTCATCTAAATCGTTCGTTCTAAAACATTTTTGAACATCTGCAAGACGTGTTCCTTCTGGATGCTTTTGTCCTTTTAAATATGGTACTAATGGTTGCATTCCAGCTGTATTAAATAAGCATGTTGGGTCATTTTCTGGAATTACTGGTGCACTTGGTATGATTTTATGTCCTTTGCTTTCAAAAAATTTTAAATATGTATTTTTTAAATCTATACTACTCATAAAAAACTGCTCCTTTTGTTTCTTCTTTAATGTGCATAATTATATTACAAAATACTGTAAAAATCAAGCACTTAGCTTTTTAATAAGTTAATGTTATTTAGCATTCTGCATATATATTTGTTGACCTTTTATTAAATCATAGCTTACTAATTCTGTTCCATCTAAATTTTCATTATGCATATCAACACCTGTAACTTGTCCATTTTCATAAGTTGTATAATAATATATACCTTTATCCATATTACAGCAAGAACTATAAATAGTTATTTCATATTGATTATTTCCCATATGAACACATCCTCTTTGTTGATCAACAGAACCTAGTATATGGAAAAATTGACTAATGCTTTCTGATTCAGAATCTCCAGAAATAGAATTCATTTTTACAAATGCTGCTTTTACAAATCTTGAAGCAGATGATAAATCCCCTGGCAAACCTAAGCCTCCCATTCCACGACTATATGTGTCTAAATTTAATTTTTTTGAAAAATTATTTTCTGGCTGTTCTGTAGATAATCCCATATAGTTATTTAAATTAAACATATGTATATCAAATGTAGGATTATTAGTAAGAACTCCTAATGGATTGTCATATATTTTCAAACCATCTTTTACACTCTCTACAGTTATGGATGCTTCTTTATCTGAAATTATCCAATGCAATGGAGATGCTGGTAATTCATCACTAAAGTTTATTTTTGCAATATTTATTTTGCTTAATAATTTTTTTGCCTCCTCTAAATTTGCACATTGAGATAAAACCCAAGGAATGAATTCAAATGGTGCAACATTATCTACTCCTTCTTTTTCTTCTTTGTAATCTGCATTAGTTGGGAAATTTAAACCTGCCATTCCCAAACCTTTTTCATTTATTGCATCATAGTAAAGTGGATATTCGTTTGCTACATATGCCATACCAATTATCGCATAATGATTTTCTATATTATTCAATTTTCTGAATTTAAAATTGTAATTACGCGGAGTAATTGTTACTGTCTCCTTATATGAATATTCCAAATCTAAATTTCTTCCAAAATAATGGTCCTTTGTGCTGTATGTTACTGCTGTACACATGTTTATCCCTTCCCTTCATAATAATCAAATTTATATATATAGCATATTATCACAGTATAACAAAAAAAGAAATACCTGGTTCTAAAAAAAGCGATACATTTAAGTATCGCTTCTTTTTGGTGGCTTCACCTGGAATCGAACCAGGGACACAGGGATTTTCAGTCCCTTGCTCTACCGACTGAGCTATAAAGCCAGATTATTATAAATAAAAAAAATGGCGACCTGGAACGGGCTCGAACCGTCGACCTCTAGCGTGACAGGCTAGCGTTCTAACCAACTGAACTACCAGGCCGTAAAAAAAATGGTGGGCGCAATAGGGCTCGAACCTATGACCTCCTGCTTGTAAGGCAGATGCTCTCCCAGCTGAGCTATGCGCCCATTTCCTTTCGGCAAGAATTAGTATACTAGAATTTTTATAATCTGTCAATAGAATTTTTAGTTTTTTTATATTTTTTTTATTTTATACACATTATTCTTTGAATATTTTAGAATATACTATAATAAATCAACCATAAATTTTTTCCAATATTGCTATTGCTCTTTCTAAATTTTGTGATGTGTGAATAACAGAAACTATATTTCAACAAAGTATTATACTATACATATTGTCGTGTATCAACGCTTTCATCATGTTTTAGTTCACTTAAAACAAAAACCTAGATTACTTATATTAAGCTTTCTAGGATTTTTTATTTTGGTGACCCCTACGGGAATCGAACCCATGATTCCACCTTGAGAGGGTGGCGTCTTAACCGCTTGACCAAGGGGCCTTTTATTCTGTATGCTTGTCTATAATACCATATCTTCAACCTCTGTGTCAAATATTTTCAATACATTTTTTTAAAATTTCATATAATCTCTCATTTTGTTTAGTTAAATACAAATAGCCTATTAGTCCTTCAAAAGCTGTTGAATACATATATTCTTGTACATCCGCATTTTTAGGCAAATGATGATTTTGAGCATTTCTTCCTCTTCTAACTATTTCTTTTTCCTCATCTGTTAAACAAGTTTCTAATTCTTTTAAAATATTTGCTTGTGCTCGTGCTTTTACATATTTTATTGATTCTATATGTAGTTTATGTGGTTTGTAATCTGTTTTTTCTACTAAATTTGATCTAACATATAATTCATATACAGCATCACCTATATAAGCCCATACTAATGGTGACATTTGGTTTACTTCATCTGCTTCTTTTTTTAATATTTCTTCCAATATGCTTCCTCCTATATTTTTGCCTTTTCTATACTTATTCTTCCAATTTTTCCACTTCTAAAATCTTCTAATATTATATTAGCAACTTTCTCGTCATCTATATTACCACCAGATACAATAGCTCCTTTTTTCTTTCCAATCATTTTCATAATATCATATATATTTTCATTTTCTGCCTGATTTTTATTGTTTAAAATTCCTTGTACTTCTTCTGCATTTAATTTATATCTTTCTATAAGCTTTTCATTATAATTTTCTAATAAGATTTTTAATAATGCAAATGCTATCTCTGTTTTAGGTAATATCTCATCTTTAATAGTTCCTGTAAATGATAAATTTAGAGAAACTTCTTCACTTTCAAATTTAGGCCATAAAATTCCTGGGGTATCTAAAAGTTCTATATTATTATCAACCCTTATCCATTGTTTTTGCTTTGTTACTCCTGGTTTATTACCTACATTTGCTGATGTTTTCTTTGCTAATCGATTTATAAATGATGATTTTCCTACGTTTGGAATTCCTAACACTAGTATTCTAATCTTTTTTCCCGTTCTACCCTTATCAGCATATTGTTGCATCTCATCTTTTACTGTTCTTTCTATCTCTCTTAATATATTGTTTATTCCGCTTCCAGAATTTGAATCTGTAAGCACAGCAGTAATTCCATTTTTCTTAAAAAACTCTACCCATTTTGCATTTTCTTTTTCATCTGATAAATCACATTTATTTAGTGCAATTACTTTTTTCTTACTTCCTATAATTTCTTTTATATCAGGATTTTGGCTTGATAGCGGAATCCTTGCATCTAGTAATTCTACTACAACGTCTATTAACTTTAAATCCTCTTTAATTTGTTTTTTTGTTTTTACCATATGGCCAGGGTACCAGTTAATATTCATTTTATTTTCGTTATTCATTTTCTTCACCTTCTTCTTTGGCTAATTCATATAATTCTTTCTCATCTTTAATTATTTTTATTAGTTCTTCTTTAGAAGGCAAATACGTTAAGTATTTTGATGCATATACATTTTTCACATCATCCCCTAAAGTCATTTCTACTACTGCATCATCTTTATCTGCACATAATAATATTCCAATAGGTTCATTTTCTCCTTCAATCATTTGAGTCTTTTTATAATAATTTACATACATTTGCATTTGTCCAATATCTTGATGCATAAGTTTGCCAATTTTTAAATCAATTATAACAAAACATTTTGCTAAACGATTATAAAAAATTAAATCTGGATAATAATATTCTGTACCTACTTTTATTCTTTGTTGACTTGCAACAAAAGAAAAACCCCTACCTAATTCAAGTAAAAATTCAGTCAAATGTGATAACAATGCTTTTTCTAAGTCTGTTTCTAAATAATTTTTATTTTCTTTAAGTCCTGCAAACTCAAAAATATATGGTGTTTTTAACAATTCTTCTGGCTGTTTTTCTATTAATCCTTTTTTAGCATCTTCTATTATTAAATTTTTATCTGGTGATATTAAATATCTATCATAAAGTTTAGTATTGATTTGTCTATTTAATTCTCTATAACCCCAATTAGATTTAATTGCTTCTTGTTCGTAAAAATCTCTTTCTTCTTTTCTATCTATTCTAATTAGTTCTTGAAAATGTGTCCAAGACAATTCAGTCGGCACTGCCGACCAAATTGGATAGAACTCATAAAATTTTCGCATTCTTCTTATACTAACAGAAGAAAAACCACTTCCAAATTCATTCGTAAGTTTACTAGATAAAACATCTATTATTTTTTTACCATAACTTGCCTTTGTACTATTTTCGGATAATTCATATGTTATTTTTCCCACATACCAATATACTTCCGTCATTGTAGTATCTATATGTTTAAACATTTTTTCTCTAGCAATTATTATTTTATTTCGAATATCTTGATAAATATTTTCAATATTTGTTAATTCATTTTCATTGTTTACTATCATTTCATTTTTCTTATCCACTCAATAATCACCTTTCTTTTTTATTTTTTATCTTTCCTTTTATTATTTTCTAAATTGTTCAGATTCGAACACTTTAAAATTTGGATTGTATAGTTCTTTCCAAGCAGTTAGAAAATCTAATGTACTCCTATTACGTAGCCAATTTCTTATAACATCAGCTGCTCGTGATTTATCACTTTTTGCTTTTGCTATATCAGAAATACAAATATAATCTTTTTCATTCATATTAGTTACATTTACTTTAATATTTTGAACTTCTATTATTTTATTTGACATATATTCACCTCAATTTTTGTCAAATTACGAAAGATAAGAATCCAAAAGAATTTTGTGTAATAATATTCCATTAATATAAATTTCCATTTTCTAATAATTTTATTTTCTCAGCATTGTTAAGTACATCTAATTGATATCATACCAATTTAATTAGTTTTTTCACACCATTCCGTAACTCTTAATGTGAAAAATTGTTTCATTATTAATTCCTAGATGTTCAGCATTTTTATTATATCATAATCATCTTTTTTTATAAAGTCTATTGCTTGAATAAACACATCTTGATATATCAAAATAATAAAAAAAAAGCTTTATCTTAGATTTCCATAATGTATGTTGACATAAAGTTGGCTCTATGTTATAATTACACAGTCGAGGAATTTATTTCCACATCTGTTGTCTGAAAGAACTAAGATATCAGATGCCGCATTTGTTCAATTAGTTTATAATTGAAAGAAGGTTTTATTATGGCTGGATTAAGTAATCTTATTGAACTTGCAAGAGGAGTCTGGAACACATTGGATTCCATTGATAGCTCTATCAATAAGCAGACAGAGTCTATCAACAAGCAGAACGAAATTCTGCTTCGTATTGCAGAATCAATGGAAAAATCGGCTAAGAAGAAAGTTGATTAAGCTAATCCCCACTAAGCCACCTTAGGATTTATCCTTAGGTGGCTCTTTCTATAAAATTTATATTAATGCATTTTTCTTATTTAATTATTTGAATTTTTTTCCAAAACCTTATAAATCTTTAGATTATCAAACGTTTCTATCTCTTTAAACTCTACTTCTTTATTATAATTTTCTTTTATAAATAATGCTATATTCTTTTTATAATTTTCATATCTTCTGCCAGACCAGTATACATCTCCATCTATTAAATACACATTATCTTTTAAAAGATCTAACATATTTCCTGACAAATTATATCTATCCTTAAAGTCATAATAATTTTTTGTATACATATCCCATCCACCAATGACTCTCAAATTTGAAAAAGCTCCTTTAGGTGGCATCTCATATACAGAATAAGCTAAGTATCTAAACTGTAGGGATGGTACTGTATATAAATATACATTTTCTTTGTTTTGGTTAGTATAGTTAATTAGATCTTGATAATTACTATAGTCTTCAAGTTTATATCCATATTGATATCCATTTCCAACAAATGCAATAGCTAAAACTATTACAAAGTATATAATAAATATATTATCGAAATTTATTTTAATTTTGGACTGACTTGTTATAGCTGAATTATAAATCAACAAAGCTGTTCCTAAAATATATTCTGGAATAACCACTCTTAACATATTTCTATTAATAATAATAAATAATAAATGCATCAATATAGTTACTATAAATATCAAAATATTTTTTTCCGTATTAGATTTATTCCATAAATTATAAATGAAAATACTAATAAAAAAGATAAATAAATATGTATTTACTTCGAAAATATCTGATTCAAAGTCTTGCCTTATTTTACTAAACTTTTTGTTAAAATTGTATTTACCATCTTTCTGTATTTTATATTCGTATAGCTTTTGCAAGTTTTCTTTTGAATACTTATTCTCATCTCCAAAGTTAAATGTATAGAATAAATAATGATCATTAGCTGTCCATCCAATTTCATCAAATATTTCTTTATTTTCTTTATAATCTACAAATGCAATATCTTGTAGATAACCTCTCATTTTGTTAAATTCCATATAATTTTTGTATAAAGGATTCATATTATAATACAAATTATGTGACACAAAAATTACAATAGCAATTAACATATAACTTAAATAATATTTTGTTATTCTTAGTATATTATCTTTTGTTCTCTTTTTCTTTACAAGTTCAATTATATATATTAAATAATATATTCCCATAAAAGGTAATATGATTAATAATGATTCCATTCGCATCATTACACCTAATGCAAATAAACAAAATATAGCAAGTTTATACTTTTTAGATTTATTTTCTTCTTGTTCAAACAAATCTACTGTAAGAATAAACGATGTTAATATCAATAGAGCTGACACTGATGTATACTGTATTAACATCAATAAAATTGTATGAAAAACACTTGCAAAAATAGTATATAATAACACTGATATGGTAGTATTATGTTTTTTTATTATTGTATATCCAATTAAAGTAAAACAAATAAATTGCATGCTTAATAAAAATATAGTGTGCCAATTTATAAAAGAAATTATCCTATATAAAAATCCAATAAACAAACATATAAGAGGATGACAATAAACTCCGTGCAAATTATACGTTCCATCTAGTCCAGAATATAAATTGTACATTATAAAATCATCCACTTGCTCATATTTCACATCAAATATGATATTGCATAGACAAAAAATTAAAATATTAATAAGTACTATAATAGTAAGCTTATTGTTTCTTTTTTTGTGTTTCATATCTTGCTTATTCTCCTTTTTAATAATTTTTATTATTCATGCTTTTATACGTTTAAACACTAAAAAACAAAAATGCCAATTAATATATTTTAGATTAATATATTAAATTGGCGTTTATTTTTTTTACTATCTTTTCCTATAATTTATTATAAAGTTCTATAATTATTCTTATCTGCTCTTTCATCAAGCTCTCTATCATACTCTTCATTTTTATAAAACCAGTCAGTTTTTTTATCTTTTGGATGATTCTTACTGTTTTTATCAAGCAATAATTCTAATAGTACAAATAATGGTAAAGCCATTCCTATTGCTGAGAAGAATAATGAAGTTACCTGATCTAATCCAAGAGTAGCTGTTCCTTGTACTATTGGTATTAGGATATTATATAGGTCTACGCCAAAATACAGACCATATGAAAATACATATAGTAATCCACCTACTATTTGACGTTTAACAACTAGTATTATACATAATAGTGTTACAAATAATAATGCAATTTCCATTGTAAAATCCATTGGTTTAACTGCAAAATCTGAATCTAAAGATGCATTTACTGCAACTAATATTCTGAACCCCCAAAAAAGTATCATAAACATAACTAATAAATAACTCGTTAAATTTTTCATATGTACTCCTCCTATTCATTTAAAAAAGGAAGGACCTTTTTAATTCCTTCCTTTTTTTATTTTTATTATCTTTTATAAATTTCCGTAATCTGATATTTTTTTAAATGTAATTACTACAGATACTAGAGCAATTGCTGTTAAGATAAATAATCCTGTATTATTTAAACCTGTTTGTGGTAAAGAACTATTATCGTTGTTATATACATAGCTATTTCCTGAACTATTATTAGTATCGTTTAAAGTATTATTATAATCTGATGTATTGTTTCCTAATAATGTGTTGTTATCTGATGTGTTGTTTCCTAATAGTGTATTGCTATCTGATGTATTATTTCCTAATAGTGTATTACCATCTGATGTGTTGTTTCCTAATAGTGTATTACCATCTGATGTATTGTTTCCTAATAGTGTATTACCATCTGATGTATTGTTTCCTAATGCTGTGTTATTATCAATTGTATTATTATCTCCTAAATCAATTAAACTAGTTGCTAATGATGACTGAGTCATTAAAACTCCTGCTAATAATAAAATCATAATTCCCAAAACTATTTTTTTCATATTACTATCTCCTTAATTCATATTTTAGTATAAACATCTATATATAGTTATACTATATTTTCTGGCAAAAATCAAGTGTTTTTTGCATTTATTTTAAAAATGTTTGCCTCTTCGTGCTTTTCCACTATTTTTCTCTTGCTCATTTTGTTCTATATCATAATCATTTTGTAATTCTTTTTCTCTTAGCTCGTTTAAATATTGATTGGAAGCATATGCCTCTTCAGGGACTTCTGTATCCAACATGTCCTTTGCTTCTTCATCTTCTTCTAATTGTTTTTCAAAATCATCTTCATGTTTACCTGATTTTATAATTAATACTAAACAAGTTATTGCTATTACTAGTAATATACATATTAATATTACTGGTATTTTATTATCTGCTATTACATTTCTTTTTTGTGCTGTTGGCTCTCCTGTCTCTCCATGTGTAGATTCTGTTGTTCCAACAGCCTCTTCACTTTGTTTTAATTTATTAACAATTAATTGATATGTCTTGCTTTCGGATTCATCTTTGGTTTTTACCATAATTGTTACTATGTTTTCACCATCTTCAAAATCTTCATTGTCTATTATTTCTACTTCTGCATCTTTTATATTAGCTTCAGCTGTTATATCTAATGAAGTAGTATCATTATCTTCTGGTATTTCTATTGTATATGAATATGTATCTTTATCAAACTCTGGAGAAAGCTCAAATCCTTTAACTTCTAATTTTTTTAAGAATAATTCTCCCTCTTCATTTTCATCATCTTGTATATTGCCTTCCGAATCTTCTTCTATTGATCTTCGCACATATAATGTATATGTATTTGTTTCTCCATCTTTAGATACCTGAACATTTATTGTATTTAGTCCTTCATTTATTGGCACTATTCCATTTGAAACTGTAGTTCCTTTGCATGTTACTTTTGCAGTTGCTCCTGAACTTCCTGTTGCTTTAACTGTTATTTTCTCAACATCGGATTCAACAGATACATTATATGTTGTTGTTCCTTTTGAGAAAGCTGGAGATAAATTTCCTGGACTTACTGTTAAAGAACTTAGAGTTGGTTTATCTGCAGGCTTTTGGTTTGTTACTAAACTTGTTGCAACATATCCTACAGTTCCATTTGCAGAAACTTTGTACCAATAGTATCCATCTATTTTTTCATTAGACTTTTCTATAATTGTTAATTTAGTTCCTTTTTCTAAAGACTTTATAACATTATTTTCTTTTGTTGTTGCTGAGCCTCGTAAATTTATAGAATCTGATGTATATACCGTTCCTGATGTTTTTGAAAATTTAACTTTATTATCATTATCATTATTATTTGGTTTTGTTTCGTTTTTTGGCTTGTTTGTATTTGTGTTCTTATTAGTATTGGTATCTTTATTAGTATTTGATTTTTCTTTGACAGTAATTGTAAACGTTTTACTTCCTGTTACTTGCTTTGTATCGTCATCTAAATCTGTCATATCTGTTGTCTTTGCTGTAATTGTGACAGTTCCTGCAGAGTTTGCCTTATATGTAATTGTTGCAGATCCATTATCTAAGAAATCATTTGTACTTCCAGATTGTACAGATACTATTGAACTGCTAGTAGTTACTTCATATTCGCCAGCTGCTCCAGATGCATTTACAGTTATAGTAAAAGTATCTCCTACCGTTACTGTTGTTTTAGAAGCACTTGCTGAAAATTTTCCAGTAGCTTCTGATGTTGTATGTATCATAAATAACAATAATACAAATGCCGACATTATAATTATTTTATTAAAAAATTTTCTTGTTCTCATTTTTCAGTCTTCCTCCTTTATAATTCTATTATTGCTTTTCCTAGAATTACATTTTTAATTCTTACATAATCAGCTGATGATGTTTTTCCATCATTATTAGTATCACATGCATGCTCTTGTGCTTTACTAGGTTTTACTTTATTTAGTATTACATTTTTAACTCTTACATAATCAGCTGATGATACTTTTCCATCTCCATTTGTATCGCCTTTTTTTACAATAACATATTCTTTTTTAGTTGATTTATCTTTTACTTTATATCCTGTTCCTATTAAATTGTTTGATTTTACTGCATTTCCTTTTGTATCTGTTATTACTAAATTTGAGTTATTTTCATTTATGTCTTTTGCTAGCATATCTGGTGTAACTATTATTTGCTTATTATTCTCATCTATTTTAATATCTTCTAGTGTTGTTAAATACTCTTTTGCAACATAGCCAACAACTCCATTTGTTGTTTGAATTTTACTCCATATATAGTTATCATATTTTCCTGCATCTTCTTCTAATACTTTTACATATTCATTTTCATATACTTTTGCAATTGATGGTGCACTTGTACTTGGCGTTTTTCTAACATTTAAAATGTCTGCATTTATTACTGCATTTTGATATTCTTCTTCTTCAACATTTACTACTGTTACTTTGCATGTAGCTGTTTTACCATTCTTAGTTTTTACTGTAATTGTAGCTGTTCCCTCTCCAACTGCCTTAACTGTTCCTGATGATACAGTTGCTACTTTTGAATTTGAACTTGACCATGTTAGAGTTTTATTTGTAGCATTATTAGGTGTTATTGTTGCATTTAAAATTGTACTTGTAATAGTTGCTCCATTTCCTATTTCTAAAGAAACATTTGATTTATCTAACTTTACTGAAGTTACAGCAATCTCTTTTGTTTCATTTTCACATGGTTTTAAGTACATAGATGCTGCATATCCAATTGTTCCGTTTGATAATTGAATTTTATCCCAAGAATATCCATCTGCTGTTTTACATTCTCTTTCAAGCATAATAACTTTTGTTTTTTTAGCGATTTTACCAATAACAGATCCACTTGTTGAAGGTTTGCTTCTAATTTGTAGATTTGTATCTACATCTGCATAATATAAATTTTTTCCTTCCATATCTATTGATGTTGGTTTACTTGTTGAATTTGGCATATTTACATACACTGGTATTATAAAATTAATTTTTTCATCTAATATTCCTGCATTATTATACATGCTCCATAATGATTTTGATTGTCCCCATGGATCTTGGACATTCGTCATATATTGGTGTGTAAATAACATTGATTCATCAACTTTTTGTGTTTTTCCTGCTGTTAATACGGTTTTTCCTACAACATCCCATTTATAAAAATATGCTGTATTCTGTCCTGCTAAAGTATATGAATTAGATAATAATTTAGCTCCTTCAATTATTGCCGTATATTGGTTATCCCAATCTTTTTCTTTTGCATATTTTAATGCACATCCAATTGCTCCTAATTTGTTATCATCATATGCTCCATAATTATAGAAATTATAGTAACCTTCATATCCTTTATATGTACCACTAACAGAATTACTGCCATTTACTCCTACTTCTTGAATTATTTTAGCTCTTATACTATAAGGACTCATTTTAGATTGTTTTGCAGCTTCCATTATTATTTCAGCATAAGACATCTTTTTTTCTTTTCCATCTAGTTTAAAGGTTACAGTATCATCTAAAAAAGTTCCTTTTACTGATTTTTTTACTCCTGCTAACGTATGTACTTTTGAATTATATGTATATTCTGAAAATTGAAAAATGCTTGTCTCATCCAAAAAGTTCCTTGGATCAGCATAATAAGCTGTTATTCCTCTAGAAGCACATACAAAACTGTTATTATTGTTTACATTATAATCACAAGTATCTTTCCAGCTTGCCTCTACTGATTTACTAATTAGGCTTATTCCTTTTTTTGTTGCACATGTTTGAGAATTTATAAAAGTATCCCAATCTATTCCTGTATAATAAGCTTCAAAATTCCAATTAGGATGCATTTTTTGAAGTTCTTTTAATTCTGTTTGATAGTCTTTTGGGAAACTTGATATTCCAGTTTTTAGTGTTTGCGTATATTCTTTAGTAGGTGTAGCCAGTGATATACTAGGTAAAATTATCGAACTTAAAATTAATATTATAGTTAGTAATGCTGTAACTCTTACTGATTTTTCACATACCCCTAACATTTTCTAACCTCCTTTGTACGTAGAACATAGTTCTATGTTTTTAGTATAACATTCACTAAAAAACAAGTCAATATTTTAGTTTTTTTTTCGAAAATGTCATAATATTGTCATAGGTACTATTTTCTTTTTTTTCCTCGTATGATATAATGCTAATTAAGCAAATATAAAATTTATAATTTGCATTATTATCTTGTAAAAGGAGATTTTTATATATGATTAATGTTTTAGTTAATGGTTGCAACGGAAAAATGGGACAAGAAGTTGTAAATCAAATTGAACAAAATTCTGATTTTTTAGTACTTGCTGGTTTTGATAAAGAAGATTTAGGAAATACATCATATCCTGTATACACTAATTTATCATCTATAACTGCAAAACCTGATGTAATAATTGATTTTTCAGTTCCTGTTGCTACACTAAATATTTTGGAATATGCTAGAAACAACTCTGTTCCAGTAGTTATAGCTACAACTGGTTTTTCAGAGCAACAATTAAAAGAGATTGAAAATTATAGTAAATATATTCCAATTTTTAAATCTGCAAATATGTCATATGATATAAATCTTATGGCAAAAATACTTTTTCAAATTGCACCTATTTTAAAAGATTGTGATATTGAAATAATTGAATCTCATCATAATAGAAAGATAGATGCACCAAGTGGCACAGCCCTTCTTTTAGCTGATAAAATAAATAAAAGTTTAGATAATTCTATGGAATATAATTTTAATAGATTTTCCTCTAGAGAAAAAAGAAAAAGTAATGAAATTGGTTTTTCTTCTATTCGTGGTGGAAATATAGTTGGTGAACACACAGTAAAATTTTTTAGTCCTTATGAAACTTTTGAAATCTCACATACCTCTTATTCAAGAAGTGTTTTTGTTGATGGAGCTTTAAAGGCTTCTAAGTTCATAATAGATAAATCTGCTGGACTATATTCAATGGATGATTTATTAAAATAAGATACAAAAAAATTCTCTTTTTGAAAAGAGAATTTTTTTTACATATTTAAAAGAAATTATCTACATTTAATACTTCTTTTTCTTTTAAATGTTCTAATGCAAAAGTACATCTGTCTACGTCCCCAATGGCATCTTGGTATTCTTGAACCTCTACACTTGCTTTTAAAGAAATTAGTTCTTTTTTTATTTTCTCTAGTTCATCATGTTCTATATAAATAGCCAATAAATAATATTTATCATCCCACTCACTTAGTATTTCTTTTAATTTTTTGATTAATTCATTGTTAGTCTTATCTTCCTTATTATTTAAAGATTTATATATATCTTCTCTTAAGTTGGACAGTTTATTATCAATGTTTTCTATAGTTGAATTTGTATATCCTTGTGAAACAGTATTTCCAATAATAATTGCTATTATTATTACCACACTTATTATTATTTCTTTATACATACATTCCTCCTATACTTTATCTTTTTTTTGACAGAACAGATTACCTTTACCATCTAATGTTACTATTAAAGCTTCTTCTGGTCTAAACCCAAATTTTTTTACTTCTTTTTCTAGCCATTTATAATCTTTACCTAATATTTTTAAATTTTCATGTTGAACTTTAGTGTCAATTACTAAATCATATGGAATCCCTTCATATTCTGGTTCTATATTAAAATCTTCCGGAGTTGCCGTTCTTTTATTAGGTTTTTGAACAACGCTCAAATCTCCACTAGTTTCCAATATTGCGTATTCTACATCTCCTAAACTCATAACTCCATTTGTTCTTAGTTTTTCCTGCAATTCATTTATAGTAAATCTTTCTTTTATTAATGCTTTTACATTTATTTTTCCTCTATATATTAATATCTTCGGTTTTCCACAAATTACCGCTCTTAATTTTACACTTTTCATATTTATAACAGATATCATTAAATGCATTACTAATAATCCTAATATTGATATTACTCCTTTAAATAATGGAACTCCGTCTTCTGTTAATGGTATAGCTGCTAAATCTGCTATCATCATTGATACTACTAATTCAAATGGTTGTAGTTGACCTATTTCTCTTTTTCCCATCAATCTCATAACTATTAATACAAATATGTATAATATTATTGCTCTTAAAAAAGTTGTTATCATTTTTTACCTCACATTATTTATTTTAATTATATTTTTTCCAAAAATTTAAATTTTATACTTGTTTTTGTGATGTATAAAAAATTTTTTTACGTGAATAATATATTTATAAAACATGCAAAAAATTTAATTACTAATATAGATTAAGGAGGTTGGAATCATGGCTAACAATCAAGGTAATACTCAAACTTCCAATGGTTCTAGCACAGTCTGGCAAATAGTTGGCAGAATGATTGGTGCTGCCGTAGTTCTTGCTATAACAGCATTCTTTACTCCTGGTTTTACAATAAATAGTATTTGGGCATTAGCAGTTGCTACTGTTGTTCTTACTATAATGGATTATCTAATTGTAAAATTTACAGGCATCAATGCTAGTCCTTTTGGTAAAGGTTTTGTAGGTTTTGTATTAGCAGCAATTACTTTATATGTAACACAATATTTCGTTGTTGGTTATTCAATATCTTGGATAGCAGCAATAATAGGTGCTGTTATATATGGTATAGTTGATTATTTAATTCCTGGCAATCAGGAATTATAGTATGTTTTCAATATTAATTTGAAGATAATATAAAACACAAAGAGAAAGCAAATATATGCTTTCTCTTTGTGTTAATCCTTTTTATTCCAACCTTCTTTATTTAATTGCCTTTGCCTTGCTATTGCTAGTGAATCTGATGGTACATCTTCTGTTATTGTTGAACCTGCTGCAATGAAAGTATTATCACCGATTTCTACTGGTGCTACCAGATTAACATTTGAACCAACAAAGGCTCTACTTCCTATGATTGTTTTACTTTTATTAAATCCATCATAATTACATGTTATAGTTCCACATCCAATATTAGTTTTTTCACCGATCTCACAATCTCCAATATAAGATAAATGTGGTACTTTTGTCCCTTCTCCAATTATTGCTTTTTTAATTTCTACAAAACTTCCTATTTTAACATTATTTGCTAATTTGCATCCCTCTCTTATATATGAATTAGGACCTATTTCACAATCTTCCCCTATTTCAACTCCTGATTTTATGGTTGTATTTGGATGAATTACTGTATCTTTTCCAATAATAACATCATCATATATATATGTGTTGTCACTATCTTCTATTGTAACTCCATTTGCCATATGCTCTTTATTTATACGATTTTTTAAAACTCTCGTAAGCAATTCTAGTTGAGCTCTATCATTTATACCTAATATTTCAGTATTGTCTTCAATTATTATTGCACCTGTTTTTAATCCTTTATCATTCATTATTCTTATGGCATCTGGTAAATAATATTCTCCTTGTGCATTGTCTGGCTTTAATTCCTTTAAAGCCTTTAAAAGTTCTTGAATATCAAAGCAGTACACTCCTGCATTAATTTCTTTTATTGCACGTTGAGCTGGTGTTGCATCTTTTTCTTCTACAATTGCTTTAACACTTCCACCTATATCTCTTAATATTCTTCCATATCCTGTTGGATTATCATATTTAGCAGTAAGAACTGTAGCATATTCTTTATCATGAATACTTTTTTCTATTAATTTTCGTAAAGTTTCTGCTCTAAGTATTGGAACATCTCCAGACAAAATAATAACCTTTCCTGTTTTATCTTTTAAATATTTTTCAGCTTGAAGTACTGCATGACCAGTACCTAGCATTTCTTCCTGAATAGCATATTTTACGCTATCTCCTAATACTGCTTGAACTTGTTCTTTTTTATATCCAACAACTGTTATGATATCATCAACATTTAATTTTTGAGCTGTTTCTACTACTCTTTTTACCAATTCTTTTCCATATATTTTATGTACAACTTTTGACTTGTTTGTTTTCATTCTAGTACCTTTACCAGCCGCCATTATAACTGCTACTATTTCATCTGCCATTTCATTATACCTCCCAAATTGTGCTCTTTATTAATAGTTGTATTCTAACATATCTATATCAAAAAAGCAAATCTTATTTTGTTTTTCACAACAGAATAAACAATTATTATATAATATGTATATTTATAAATTTTGATTAATATTTTTACTATGTTTTGGAATATTCTTATCTCTATTTCATATAAATTAGTAAAGTTACAATGTACAAACATTTTCTAAGGAGGTACTTATAAATGGAAAATTTAGATATCTATCAAGATATACAAACTCGTACAGGTGGTGACATTTATGTTGGTGTTGTTGGCCCTGTAAGGACTGGAAAATCCACGTTTATCAAACATTTTATGGATTTACTTGTTATTCCTAATATAAATAATGAATATAAAAAGGAACGTGCAAGAGATGAACTCCCACAAAGTGCTGCTGGCAGAACAATTATGACAACAGAGCCCAAATTTGTTCCTAATGAAGCTGTAGAAATTAATATTGGAGATAATTTAAAATTAAAAACTCGTCTTGTTGATTGTGTTGGATACTTAGTTAATAATGCTTTAGGTTATTTAGAAGATGATGTTCCTAGAATGGTAAAAACTCCATGGTCAACAGAAGAAATGCCGTTTGAATTAGCTGCTGAGATTGGCACAAAAAAAGTTATTGAAGAGCATTCAACTATTGGAGTTTTAATAACAACTGATGGAAGTATAACTGATATTCCTCGTGAAGATTATATTGAGGCTGAAGAACGTGTTGTAAATGAACTAAAAGCTCTTAATAAACCTTTTGTTATTGTTTTAAATTCAAATGATCCTACTTCAGATTATACAACATCTTTAGCTTCAGACTTAGAAGCTAAATATTCAACACCTGTAGTAGCTATTGATTGTTCTAATCTAAATAATCAAGATATAAATAATATTTTTAGTAAAATTCTATATGAATTTCCTATAGATACTATAAATATATCATATCCTAAATGGATTGATGGTCTTTCTGACAATCATTCATTAAAACAAACATTATATTCTGAAATAAAAACTGCTTTTTCTGGTATTAAACTTATAAAGCAAATAGATAATTCTGTAACACAAATACAAAAAACTGATATTATAACAAATACTAGTTTACAATCAATTGATTTAGGAAATGGCTCTGCTTCTATTCTAATAACACTTAATGAAACATTATTTTATAACGTTCTTACAGAAATTTCTGGAGTTAATATCTCTAACGAAGCAGATTTATTTTCAATTATTACTGAGTTTGCTTCTAGAAAAAAGGAATATGATAAAATTGCTTATGCTTTAGAAGAAGTTCGTGCAAAAGGTTATGGAATTGTTAGCCCTTCAATCGAAGAACTAATTCTTGAAGAACCTGAAATGGTAAAACAAGGTTCTAGGTTTGGAGTAAAACTTCGTGCAAAAGCTCCATCAATTCATATGATTCGTGCCGACATTGAAACTGAAGTTTCTCCTATTGTTGGCAGTGAAAAGCAATCAGAAGATTTAGTAAATTATTTACTTTCTGAATTTGAAAGTGACCCAATTAAAATTTGGGAATCTAATATTTTTGGAAAAAGTTTACATGAACTTGTAAATGAAGGATTACAAAATAAACTATACCGTATGCCAGAAGATGCACAAGGTAAATTACAAGAAACATTAGAACAAATAATAAATGAAGGTAGTGGCGGATTAATCTGCATAATACTATAACATATAGACACGGGGATATAGTTTTTGTCTTAGATTTTTCGAATTTATCTTTGAAAAAACAATCTCCGTGTCTATAATACTTTTATTGGATTAAATTTCAAGTGATCTGCACTAATTAGTTTAAATTCTATTCCTTGTATTGCTCCTTCAACTGCTGTTTTTATTGAATCACTATGCAAATGTCCATAATAACATCTTTTTACATTATATTGTTTCATTATTTCAACAAACTTTAAAATTTCTAAAGAATTTATTGCTTGATATGTTACTGGTGGATAATGCATAAACACTATTATTTCTTTTTCTTTCTCACTTTTCTCTTCTCTACTTTTTGCATCTTGTAAGGATAATTTTAATCTTTCCAACTCTCTATTTATAATCTTTTCATTTTCTATATCATTTATAACCCATCCTCTAGTTCCTGCAATAATAGCATTTTCAGTTTCATAACTATTATTTTGTAGAAAATTTATTGTTTTAAAATTACTATCTTTAATAAACTGATTCATCTTCGTAATTGTTGACCACCAATAATCATGATTGCCTTTTAAAAGAATTTTAGTTCCTGGAAGATTTTCTAGGTATTCAAAATCCTTATATGTATCTTCTAATTTCATTGACCATGAGAAATCTCCAGGCAATACAACTAAATCCTCATTTCTAACATTCTCTATCCAGTTTTTTCTTATTTTCTCTTCATGTTTATTCCATATATCACCGAAAATATCCATTGGTTTGTTTTCATTAAAAGATAAATGCAAATCAGCTATAGTATATACTGACATGTTTTTCTCCTTTTTATTAAATACATATTTATTTAATTTTTAAATTTGGTATTGCATTTAAATATAAATCCGATGTATTTCCATTTATATAATTGTAATAACCTGCAGATGCTATCATTGCAGCATTGTCCGTACATAACTGAATATTAGGATAATAAACTTTTATTTTTTTCTCTTCTCCTAATTTTGAAAATTGCTCTCTTATATATGAATTAGCAGATACTCCTCCCGCTAAAGCTAATTTTTTAACTTTTAATTTATCTAATGCTTTTTTTGTATTTTCTAATAACATTTCTGTTACAGCTTTTTCAAAACTTGCACATAAATCATTTTTATTAATATTAGGATCTTTATGATTTAAATTTAAAACCGCTGTTTTTATACCACTAAAGCTAAAATCTAAATTATCAAAATGAGTTATTGGTAGCTGTATATTAGGTTTTCCTCCTTTTGCCATATTGTCTATCTTAGGTCCTCCTGGATAACCTAGTCCCACTACTCTTGCTACTTTATCAAAAGCTTCTCCAATCGCATCATCTCTAGTTTTTCCTAATATTTCGAATTCAGTATAATCTTTAATAGATACTAAATGAGTATGCCCTCCAGAAATTATTAAGCATAAAAATGGTGGTTCTAATTCTTTAAAAGTTATATAATTTGCTGCAATATGCCCTTCTATATGATTGACACCTACTAATGGTTTATTTAATGCATAACTTAATGCTTTTGCATAAGATACTCCAACAAGTAAAGCTCCTACTAAACCCGGTCCATATGTACATGCAATAACATCTATATCGTTAAATGTAATACCTGCATCTTTTAAAGCTTGCATCGTCGTTGCTGAAATTGCTTCAACATGATTTCTAGAAGCAATTTCTGGTACAACTCCTCCAAATCTTGTATGAATATCTATTTGTGAATTAATAACATTAGAAAGAACTTCTCTACCATTTTTTACAACTGATACAGAAGTTTCATCACAACTTGATTCAATTCCCAATACTAATAAATCTTTTTTCATTTTTATTCTCATCCTTTTTAAGGCACTATAATACTATTCCTAATACCAGTTTCATAATCCCACTATAAATATAATCTATAACTGGTGATATAATAGTTCCTGCTAAACCTGTAATCCATAATGCTAGGAAAATTACATAAAATAATTGTTCACTTTCTTCGAATTTTCTTCTTGTATTATATGATAAGAAGTTTTTTAATATTTTAGAACCATCTAATGGTGGAAGAGGAATTAAATTGAATACACCTAACCCAATGTTTATAATTATTATATATTGTACTACAGTTAATAAAACACTTCCGGCAGTTGACATTGCAAAACTAATACTAGCATATTTGCCTATTAAAGCATATATAATTGCAAATACTATTGCAAGAAAAAAATTCATTGCTGGTCCTGCAAAAGATACTATTGCTTCTCCCTTTGCCATATCTATATTTCTATTATATCTTGCTGGATTCGTTTGTACAGGCTTTCCCCATCCAAACCCTGCAAATAATAATAGTATAAAACCAATTGGATCAATATGGCTTAATGGATTTAAATTTAATCTTCCTTGATTTCTTGGAGTTTCATCTCCTAATTTGACTGCTGCTAAAGCGTGTGCATATTCATGAAAACTTATAGCAATTAATATTCCTGGTAGAGAATATAATAAACCAAGTAATTGCCCTGATGAATACTGTACTAACACGCTTATTGCTAATATTCCTAAAATAATATACAAGTACCTTCTATCAAAATTAAAACTAAACATTAAACTCTCCTTTCTTTTTCTTTAGTATTTAAATTTCCAATGTTATACCTAAATTAGACTAATTTAGTGGTTTCATAGTTGGGAAAAAGATTACATCTCTTATTGATGATGAATTTGTTAATAACATAATTAATCTATCTAATCCAATTCCCATTCCTCCTGTTGGTGGTAATCCTATTTCTAGAGCATTAACAAAGTCTTCATCCATACCTCCCGCTTCTTCATCACCTTTTTCTTTTGCCTCTACTTGCTTCATGAATCTTTCATATTGATCTATTGGATCATTTAATTCTGAATATGCATTTCCATATTCTCTTCCACCAATAAATAATTCAAATCTTTCAACTAATTCTGGACTCTCTTTCTTTCTTTTTGTTAATGGTGATATTTCTACTGGATAATCTGTTATAAATGTAGGTTGAATTAATGTTTCTTCTACAAATGTTTCAAAGAATTCATTTATAATATGTCCTCTTGTATTCTTTATTTCTTCATATTCAACACCTTTTTCTTTTGCTATAGCTTGTGCTTCCTCATCTGTTTTTATAGTATTAAAGTCAACTCCTGTTACTTCTTTAATAGCATCTATCATTGTTATTCTTTTCCAGCCTGGTGTTAAATCTATTTCTAAATCTTCGTATGTGATTTTTGTTGTTCCTAATACATTATTTGCAACTGTTGAAATAAGACCTTCTGCCATATTCATCATATCATTATAATCTTCATAAGCAGAATAGAATTCCATTGCAGTAAATTCTGGATTGTGCTTAATGTCCATTCCTTCATTTCTAAAGTTTTTACCAATTTCAAAAACTTTATCAATTCCACCAACGATTAGTCTTTTTAAATTTAGTTCTGGTGCAATTCTTAAATACATTTGCAAATCTAATGTATTATGGTGTGTTATAAATGGTCTTGCAGCATCTCCTGTTGCAACTGTTGTTAAAGCCGGAGTTTCTACTTCCATATACCCCTTATTATCCATGAATTTTCTGATTTCTTTTAAGATCTTACTTCTTAATATAAAAGTATCTTTTACTTCTGGATTTACAATTAAATCTACATATCTTTGTCTATATCTTAAGTCTGTATCTTTTAATCCATGGAACTTTTCTGGAAGTGGTCTTAAAGACTTTGTTAATAAAACTACTTCTTTTGCATGAACTGATATTTCCTCTGTTCTTGTTTTAAATACAAAACCTGTTATTCCTATTATATCTCCTATATCAAATGCTTTAAAAGCTTTATAACTCTCTTCGCCTAAATCATTTATACTTACATAGCTTTGTATTTTATCTGTGCTATCTTGGATTGTACAAAATGATGCCTTTCCCATTATTCTTTTTGCTATAATTCTTCCTGCTATTGTTACATCTTTTTGCTCTAGTTCAGAATAATTATCTTTAATCTCTTTGCTTAAATGTGTTCTATTAAATTTAGTTATTTCAAATGGATTTTTTCCATTCTCTTTTAATTCATCTAATTTTTCTCTTCTAACTTTCATAAGTTGGTTTAAATCTAATTCTTGTTCTGTATTTTCGCTCATAATCATCTCTCCTATCTCAAATACCTTAATATGATTAGGAATTATATAACATTTTTGTTAAAAAGTAAAGATATATTATACCTTAACAAAAAAATAAAATCACAAATTGTGATTTTATTTTTTCTTGCTATTCCCACTATTTTTTTTAGTTTCATTTTTATTTGTTTGTTTTGTAGTATTTTTCTTCTCTTCTTTCTTTTTATCTTCTTTCTTTTCAGTGTCATTCTCTTTTTTATCATCTTTTTCTTTATCTTCTTTTGTTTTATCGCCATTATTTTCGTTATTTTTATCTTTTCGTAATTCTTCTAAGACGGGATCAACTTTTTTATTTGATTCTGATTCTCTTAATTTTTCTACTACATATTTATTACTATGGTATGCAACTATAGAAAATATGGCACTATATATAGCTACAATTACAGTTAATTTAAGTATTAATTTAGATATTGCATAAATTATATTCAAAAAAACTTTTAATACTTTGTTTTCTTGTTCATAGTTTTTTTTCTGTTTTACAACAACTAAATCTGTTGTTTTCCTTTCTTCTTTATCTTTTAATTCCTCCATTTGGCATCCCCCAAAAAATCAAATTATATTTAAATTACTTTTTCTTTTGTTATGATGCACTTTCTTTTAATTTTACTAATATATTTAAAGCTTCTATTGGCGTTAATTCATTAACATTTATTTTATCTATTTGATGTGCTATTTCAGCTAATTTATAGTTATACATGTCCAATTGCCCTGCTGCTACTTTTTTGTTTTCTTTTTCTATTGCTTTATTTCCTAAAGCACTTTTTCTCTCTAAACTTTTTAATACTTCATTTGCCTTTTTCACAACATTTTGCGGAACTCCAGCAATCTTTGCTACGTGTATACCATAACTTTCATCTGTTCCACCCTCTACAATTTTTCTAAGGAAAATTATATCTTCACCTTTTTCCTTTACTGCTACAGAATAATTCTTTACACCTTCTATTTCATCTGCTAATTTAGTAAGTTCATGATAATGTGTTGCAAATAATGTCTTTGCTCCACATTTTTCTTGATCCGCAATATGACTTGCTACAGCCCATGCAATCGATAATCCATCATAAGTTGATGTTCCTCTTCCTATTTCATCTAATATTACTAGACTATTAGCTGTTGCCTCTTTTAGAATTGTTGCTACTTCCATCATTTCTACCATAAAAGTACTTTGTCCCATACTCAAATCATCTGATGCCCCAACTCTTGTAAATATTTTATCAACAACTCCTATCTTTGCATAAGAAGCTGGTACAAAACTTCCAACTTGTGCCATAAGTGTAATTAAAGCTACTTGTCTCATATATGTAGATTTTCCTGCCATGTTAGGTCCTGTGATTATTGATAATCTGTCATTATTTTCATCTAGGTAAGTATCATTTTGAACAAAACTTCCACTAGGAAGCATTTTTTCTATAACAGGATGCCTTCCATCTTTAATTTCTATTATTCCTTCTCCATCTACTATTGGTTTTACATAATCCATATCTTCTGCAACAGTTGCAAAAGAAGTTAGTACATCTAATTTTGAAATAACATCAGCAGTTGATTGAATTCTTTCTATTTGTTGTTCTAATTTGCTTCTAATATCTTGAAAAACATTATATTCTAAATTTATAAGCTTATCCTCTGCCCCTAATATAGTTTCCTCTATTTCCTTAAGTTCTTCCGTTATATACCTTTCCCCATTTGCTAAGGTTTGTTTTCTTATATACCTATCTGGTACTTGATTTAAATTTGATTTAGTAACCTCAATAAAATATCCAAATACTTTATTGAAACCAACTTTTAAATTTTTAATTCCAGTAGCTTCCTTCTCTTTTAGCTCTAATTCAATAAGCCATTTTTTTCCATCTGTCGTTGCTGATTTTAGTTTATCTATTTCTTCATTATATCCTAACTTTATTAATCCTCCTTCTTTTACACTTATAGGAGGTTCTTCTACTATTGCTTGATTTATAAGTTCATATATGTCCATAAGTTCATCTAAACCATTATATAATTCTTTTAATAGATTACATTTTGTGTTTGATAAAAGCCTTTTTATATCTGGCAATTGTTGTATTGAATTTTTTAATGATATCATATCTCTTGCATTAGCATTTCCATATGATATTTTTCCTATTAATCTTTCTATATCATAAACTTTCTTTAAGCTTTCTATTATTTCTCCCTTTAACATCATATTTTCTTTTAGCTCTTCAACTGCATCTAATCTATCATTTATTTCTTTTATATCTATTAGTGGATTATTTAGCCATCTTCTTAAATTACGTCCCCCCATAGAAGTACATGTTTTGTCTAATACCCAAAGTAGTGTTCCTCTTTTAGACTTGTCTCTCATTCTTTCTGTAATCTCAAGATTTCTCCTTGCATTAATATCTAAGCACATGTATTTTGTTGTATTATATATTTGAATTTTATTTACATGTTCCAATTTTGTTTTTTGAGTTTCATTAAAATAATATACTAATTCACTTATGGCATTTAATGCTAGTCCTCTATTTTCTAAATTTTTTATTTCTTCATTATTAGTATCTATTATTTTATAATTTTTTTCTATTTGTGAACTCTCATCTATAAACTTTTCATCACTTATTTTAGATATATAACTTTGAAACCTTTCTTTTATTTTGTCTATTTCTTCATTAGATGAAAACATCATATTATTAACAATGATTTCTGCTGGAGAATATCGTGCTATTTCATCTAGTAATCTTGAAAAATTATTTGTTTCTTTTATTTCTGTTGCATAAAAATCGCCAGTTGAAACATCACATACTGCTAATCCAAAGAACAAGCCATTTTTATATATTGACATTATATAATTATTCTTTTTTTCATCTAGCATATTAGTTTCTATTAGAGTTCCTGGAGTTACAACTCTTATAACATCTCTTTTTACCATTCCTTTTGTTGTTTTGGGATCTTCTAGTTGTTCACAAATAGCTACTTTATATCCTTTTGTTATTAATCTTGATATATACATATCTGCTGCATGAAAAGGAATTCCTGCCATTGGAGCTCTTTCTGCTTGTCCACAATCTCTTCCTGTTAAGGTTATTTCTAATTCTTTTGATGCTGTAATAGCATCATCAAAAAACATCTCATAGAAATCTCCTAATCTATAAAAAAGAATACAGTCATCATATTTACTTTTTGTTTCCAAGTATTGTTGCATCATTGGTGAATATTCTGCCATTTTTTCTCCTTTCATTTTTTTGAAAAATAATCAGCATCTTGTGTAATTAGACTTCATTTGAAATTAAGTCAGTACAAAAGTAGCTTCATTAATTTCAAATTCATCTGCCTATCAATATACTAATTTTTTAACTTTTAATCGATTATTTTTCCTTTTAAGTACCATAAACAGTTTTCTATTATTTCAATGTTTTTAGTTGTTCCTATTAAATTTTTTTCTCCTTCGAAAACTACTACTTTGTTTGACTCTGTTCTTCCTGTTAGCATTTCAGCATTATTTTTACTTGTTCCTTCTACTAAAACTTTTTGTATTGTTCCGATATATTTTTCATTATTTATTTCTGTTTGTTTTTCTACTAATTCTTTTAATCTATCAAATCTTTTATGTTTTATTTCTTCTGGAATTTGATTTTCCATCTTATCTGCAGGAGTTCCAACTCTTCTAGAATATATAAACATATATACCTGTTCAAATTTAACTTTTTCTACTACATCTAATGTATGTTCAAAATCTTCTTCTGTTTCTCCTGGAAAACCTACTATTATGTCTGTTGAAAATAAAACATTTGGGATTTGTTTCTTCATTTTTTCTACTAAATTTAAATATTGTTCTTTTGTATATTTTCTATTCATTGCTTTTAATACATTAGAACTTCCTGATTGTAGTGGTAAATGTATAATTTTACATATTTTTTCGTTTTCTGCAATAACTTTTATTACATCATCTGTAAAATCTTTTGGATGTGGAGATATAAACCTTATTCTTTCTATTCCGTCTATTTTAACTATTTTCTCTAATAGTTTTGCAAAGGTAACACCATTTTCTCCATTATATGAGTTAACATTTTGACCTAATAAAGTTATCTCTTTGTATCCTTCTGATGCTAAAGCTGTTATCTCATTTATAATATCTTCTGGTTTCCTGCTTCTCTCTCTACCTCTAACGTATGGAACTATACAATATGTGCAAAAATTATTGCATCCGTTCATAATTGCTACAGAAGCCTTTTGATTATCACTTCTTTTTATTGGTAAGCCTTCATATATTTCTCCATCTATATCTAATATGTCTTTTTGCTTTTTTTTATTTAGTATAACTTTGTATAAATCTTCCGGAAATCTATATAGAGTATGTGTTCCAAAAATGAGATCATAGTATGGATAGCTTTTATTTATCTTATCAGTTATATGTTTTTCTTGCATCATACAACCACCAATTGCTATTATTGCTCCATTTTCTTCTTTTTGCTTTTTTACTTCTCCTAACTTTCCGAATAACTTATCTTCTGCATTTTCTCTAACACAACAAGTATTGAATAAAATTAAATCAGCTTCGTTTGGATTATCCGTTTTCTCATAACCCATTTTTTCTACCATTCCACATATTTTTTCAGAATCGTTCTCATTTAACTGACATCCCATTGTTAAAATATAATATTTAAAGTTTTTATTTTTTTCTTCATTATACTTTTTTATTTTGTTTATATATTCATTTTGTTCTTCTATTGTACTCAATCCTACTCCCTCCAACTGTATTCTTAATTTTAATACATTTTTGCCAATTTTTCAATATGTTTGGGAAATCTTTTTTAGGGTTTGTAATATGTTTTTAATTGACAAAATTATGTCATAGAGATATAGTATTTATATAAATTTAATAAATTAATGGAGGTCTTTTATGATTAGAAAAAAATTAAGAATTTTAAGTCTACTAATAATGTTATTAATTATTGTTGCATGTACTTTTTCTTATTGTGCACCTAACAATAATGTAATATCTAATAATAGTTCTAAAAATAACATTTCTAACAACAACAGCACAAACTCAAATAAAAATTCTAATACTGATACAAATACTGACTCTACTAAAAATAGTACTTCAGCATCAACTCAAGAAATAAAAAATGATGATGTATTTCTTAATAGTACTAGTGTAACACTAGACCAAGCAGTTCAAGGAAATGTATACATCGTTGCAAATAAAGCAGTAATATCTGCTCCTGTATATGGTAATATATATGTATTAGCACCTAGTATAGAATTTAGAAATCCTAATTCAGATGAACCAATAGGAATAAGAGATTCTGCTTATCTATTTGGAACTAAAATAACTTTAAATATAGATTGTCAAGATTTATATGCATTTGCTTCTTCTTCATTAACTATTAATTATAATTCTAGAATCTTACGTGATGTTAGAGCTTCTGCTCCTAAGTTCAATATGTATGGAGCTGTTGGCAGAAATGTTTACATAGAATCTACATCTATATCTTTAGAAAACTCTAGTAATCAAAAAGGATTTATAGAGGGTAATTTAAATTATTATAATACTGATGAATTATCAATTACTGAAGGCATAGTTAATGGTGATGTAGTTTTTAATTTAAAAGAAAAAATCAGCACTCCAGCTTGGGTAACTAATATATATATATCAGTAGTAAGATTTATCATATCTGTATTGTTTTTATTGATATTTGCTAGAGTACTTCCTACTGTAGTCCATCCAGAAAAGAAATTTGTTTTAAAAAAATTTTTAGGTATATTTTTATATGGACTTTTTGTACTTATAGCCATTCCTTTAGCTTGTCTAGTTTTAATATACTTTTTACCTAGATTGTTTTTATTTGCACTTCCTGTTATTCTTATATATTGTGCATTTATATTGCTTGGAAGTTATGTATCAATGATTTATATTGTAGGATTATTAAAAAAGAAATTCAAGTTTAAATCAATATTCATTTCAATAGGTATACTATTTATAATAAATTTAGTTTTATTTATAATTTCATTTATACCAATTGTATCTATAATATTTGCTATTTTAATAATAATTCCAGGATTTGGGTTATTAGCGAAACAATTACTAGAAAAGAGAACTCTTCCTTCTAATAAAAAATCAAAAAAATAACATTATAAATTTTTAATAGTTTTTCCTAATTAAATAAATATCCCCCGGCTTAGCCGGGGGATATTTATTATTATTTTCTCTCTATATAGTTCTTATTGTACTAACTACAGTTTCTTCTTTTCCTTTTCCACCTTGAATTACTATTGTATCTCCGCTTTCTAATATTCCTTTAGTTTTAAATTTTTCAATTCCTGCATCTATTGTTGCACCAATATTTTCTTTTGCATCAACATATACTGGTGTTACATTCCATGCTAAAGCTAATTGATTGAATGTTCTTCTTTTATCTGTAACAGCTAATATTGGGCATCCAGCTCCAAGTCCTGCTAATGTTCTTGCACCATTTCCACTATGTGTATAGCAAACTATTGCATCTGCATTTAAGTTTTTAGCAGTAATACATGTTGAATATGCAATTTTTGCAGCATCTGTTGATAAATCCATGTTTTCATTTTGTTCAAATCTTTTCCAGTAATTAATTTCTGGTTCTACTCTATTTGCTATTTTTACCATTGTTTGAACACATTCTAATGGATATTCTCCCATTGCACATTCACCAGAAAGCATTATAGCACTTGTTCTATCATATATAGCATTTGCAACATCACTTGCTTCTGCTCTTGTTGGTAATGGTTGATGTGTCATTGACTCTAGCATTTGAGTTGCTGTTATAGCTGGTTTATTTGCTGTATTACTTAACTTGATAAATTTCTTTTGCATTACAGGTGGTTCTGTAAAGTCTGTTTCTGTTGCCATATCTCCTCTTGCTATCATTTGGGCATCTGCTGCTTCTACTATAGATTCCATATTTGATAACCCTTCAACATTTTCTACTTTAGTAATTATTTGTATATCTTTTCCACCATTTTCATCTAATACTTTTCTAACTTGTGCTATATCATCTGTATTTCTTGCAAATGATACTGCAACAAAATCATAATCATGTTCACATGCTGTTTTTAAGTCATTTATATCTTTTTCTTTTAAAGCTGGTAAACGAATTGCTGTTCCTGGTAAGTTCATTGTTTTTCTGCTTCCTAGTCCATTTCCATGAACAACTGTACAAACTATATCTTTTCCTACTATTTCATCAACTACAAGTTCTATAGCACCATCATCAATTAATACTTTAGCACCTGGTTTTAAATCTTTATATAGTTCTTTGTATGATACAGATACTTTATCTTTATCTCCAATTATATCTTCGTTTACAAGAGTAAATTTTTGTCCATCATCTAATTTTATTTTTTCATTTTTTCCTGTTACCAACATTCCTGTTCTTATTTCAGGACCTTGCATATCTAGAAGTAAACCTACTGGTATATCTAGTTCTTTTCTCAATCTTATAACTTCTTCTGTTTTTTCAGATTGTTCTTCCCAGCTACCATGTGAATAATTTATTCTTGTTACATTAAGTCCGGCTTCGAATAAATCTTTTAATATATGCTCACTTGCTGGTCCTATTGTTCCTACTATTTTTGTCTTTCTTAAATTTTGTTTCATTACTATTCCTTCTTTCCCTAAAAATTCCACACATAAGTATACCACACATATTTTGTAGAAACAAGTATTTTAATTAAATTTTATGTGGAGCATTTTTTTATTTTTTACATATACTATTTATAATAAACAAATGGAGGTATTTTATGTGTGGATTTGTTGGTTTTTCTAATTTAAAAGAAAATATATCAAATGATATTCATATATTAAAAAATATGAATAATTGTTTACAAAAACGTGGTCCTGACGAAGAAGGTTTTTATGTGCAGGAACATATTGGCTTTGGTCATAGGCGACTTATAATTATTGACGCTGAAAATGGAAAACAACCAATGAAAGCTTCTTACTTTAATAATAATTATACTATAGTATATAATGGTCAATTATATAATTCTAAAGAATTAAGAGATGAGTTAATTGAAAAAGGTTTTGAATTTACAGGTTATTGTGATACAGAAGTTTTACTAAAAAGTTTTATTTGTTATGGTACTGAAGTTCTACATAGATTAAATGGTATATTTAGTTTTGCTATATGGAATGAGGAAAAGCAAGAACTATGTTTAGTTCGTGATCATTTTGGAATAAAACCTTTATACTATACTATTGTAGATAATACTTTAATTTTTGCTTCTGAAGCAAAAGCATTATTTAAGCATCCTAAAGTAAAAATATCACTAGATTCCTCTAGTATTTGTGAATTGTTTGGTCTTGGTCCTTCTCATACTCCTGGAAATGGTATTTTTAAGAATATTTATGAATTAAAACCAGCACATTTTCTTTTATTTAATAAATATGGTATTCATACAGAACAGTATTGGAAACTTGAAAGCAAACCTCATACTGATGACTTTAATACTACTTGTAATACTGTTCAATATCTATTGGAAGATAGCATAAAAAAACAATTAGTATCTGATGTTCCTCTATGCTCAATGTTGTCTGGTGGGTTAGATTCAAGTATTATAACAGCATATGCAAGTAATTATTATTCTTCTAAAGGATTACCACCATTAGAAACTTATTCAGTTGATTATATAGATAATGATAAAAATTTTGTTAAAAGTGATTTTCAACCAAATTCAGATAATTATTATATTGATATAATGAAAAATGAATTTAATACAAATCATCACAAAATTGTTATTGATACTCCAGAACTAGCAGAATATTTGGAAGCTTCAATGATTGCTAGAGATTATCCTGGTATGGCAGATATTGATTCATCTATGCTATTATTTTGTAAAAACATAAGAAAAGGAGCTACTGTTGCTTTATCCGGAGAATGTTCTGATGAGATTTTTGCAGGCTACCCCTGGTTTTTCCGCGAAGATGCTTTAACTAGTAATACTTTTCCATGGTCCATTGCCATCTCTGAAAGGCAAAATTTACTTAATCCTGAAATTGCAAAAAAAATCAATTTAAAAGAATATATTGACTATCAATATGAGAAAAGCCTCTCAAATGTTGTTATATTAGATTCAGATTCCCCTGATACTGCAGAAAAGAGGAAAATTTCATATTTGACAATTAATTGGTTTATGCAAACTCTTTTAGATCGTTCAGATAGAATGTCTATGTATAATGGTTTAGAATTGAGAGTTCCTTTCTGTGACTATAGATTAGTTCAGTATATGTGGAATATTCCGTGGGATATAAAAGCATTAAATGGTCGTGAAAAAGGGTTGCTTCGTTATATTGTAAAAGATCTATTGCCTCAAGAAATTGTTGAAAGGAAAAAAAGCCCTTACCCTAAAACACATAATCCGACTTACTTAAGGGCTGTAAAATACAAACTTCATAAAATTATAGAAAATCCAAATGCACCTATTTATGATTTGCTTAATAAAAACTATATAAAAGAAATTTTAGAAACTGAAGGTAAAGCATTTGCTAGACCATGGTTTGGTCAACTAATGACTGGACCTCAACTTATGGCTTACCTTTGCCAAGTAAATATGTGGATTGAAAAATATCAGCCTAAAATTGAGCTATAGATTCGTATAATACCAATATAAAAGATGTGCATTATTTTAAATGCACATCTTTATAATTATTTATTTTATTTTTAATCTGTAAATAGTTGAACCCAATAATATTTTCCATTATATTTGAAAGCTCCTACTCCGATCTTTTTAAAATTTGTGGAAATCATATTTTGATAATGTCCTGATGAATTTCTCCACCATTCTGTTGCAGCTTTAGCACTTGCTTGTCCCATTGCTATATTTTCACCTACATACCCATAATTTGCTCCTACTTCACTTAAAACAGTAAAGCAGTTACCTTTTCCATCTGGTCTTGTATGTGAAAAATTACCTGAATATGCCATTTCCACAGCTCTCATACAAGCTGCTGTAGATAAAGTTTCGTCTAATTTTAATTTTTCAACTCCAGCTTTTTCTCTGTATTTATTAGTATAACTAAAGACTGCATTTATCTGTGTTCTATAACTACTTTTCGCACTTTTCCCTGCTGCAATTAATTCTGATGTTGTAAATGTTTTCTTGGTTTGTTCTTTATTTTTCGTTGTGTTAGTTTTTGTGTTTTTGTTTGTATTTGTTGTTTTGTTTGTTGCTGTCGTATTTGTTGTTTTATTAGCAGTTTCAGTTTTCTTCTTTTCTTTTACTGTAACAGTAAAAGTTTCTTCTTGCTTATTGCCACTTTTATCAGTTGCAATTACTTTTATATCATACTTACCTGCTTTTTTATTATCAACTTCGCCTTCAATGGTTACATCTAGTTTTCCATCCACACTATCTTCTGCTGTAATTCCAGCCTTTAAATCAATTTTATCACCAACAGTAATTGTTTTATCTGAAATTCCAGATATAACTGGTTTTTCACTATCTGCCATTATATTAATCTCAGAATTTTTCTCATTTATGATTACCGATTCTTCATTTTTATATTCTAATTTAACATCAATTTTATATTTACCTATTTCATTAAATACATATTTTTCACCCTCTTTTATCTCTTTATCATTAATTTTGAGAGTTATCTTGGTGTTTTCTTTTATTTCATTAGTATTTACTAATTTAGTAATTAACTCATTATATGACATTTCTTTGCCAACATTAAAATTTTCTTTGAATGTTAATAAAGCTTTTTCTTGTGATTGCTTGATTTCGTTTTCATAATTATTGTTTTTCTGTTCTACAGTTTTGTTATTGTCACATATTAGGATTGTACTAAATATAATAATAGCCAAAATCAATATCAAAACCACTACTATCATCAAATTTTTTTTATTATTACTATTTGCTACCTTCTCTTCTTCTACTTTTTCTTCTTTTACATTTTCTTCTTTAGCCATTTTTACCTCCTAAAATTCTTTTTTGTAACTTTTATAATTATATTAGTCACTAATTTATGTTTTTATTCATTTATTATAATTTACTTGCATATTCATTTTATCATAAGTATCTATAATGTCAAATATTTCATTTTCCTACAATATAAAAAAGCGGAACTAAGATTTTCTAACAAATGCAAATTCTAAGAAAATCTAAGTTCCGCTATAATTATCTTGTACAGAAAATTCTCCTACTAGGAGAATTTTCCTACAATATAAAAAAAAGCGGAATAATTCCCGCTTTTTTCTATTGTGTTATCCATTTTATTAAATTCAAATTAGATGATTCTAGTAGCATATCATGTTTTGGCATTACTCTAAATGTATATCCGTAATTTCCACCTGTTGTTAATTCAACATCTGCTTTATATTTATATTTTCTGTTTTCTTTATCACTGGCATTGATATCTAATTCCATTGGAATTGTTTTTTCTAGTCTTACTACACCATTATCTAATATTTTTCCATAATAAACTTGTGCTTCTATATTTTTTACATCTATATTTGGCAATTCAATTTCGCAAGAAACTCCTATTTTGTTTCCCGCATCTAAAGTTATATTTTCTAAATTGTCACCTTGTTCAATTTTTATCTTATCCCATGAAAGTCCTAATTCTTTTTTCCAATGATTAAATTCCATGACATTTTCTAAATCCGAATAGTATTTTTTACTTAGATTACATAGTGGCATATATAAATCTTTAACATAATCTACAACCATCCTAGCAGTACTAAATCTTCCTCCTGTAGATTTAATAGAATTTTTCATTCTTTTAATCCATTTTATTGGCAAACCTTTTTTGTCTCTATCATAATAATCTGGTATTATTTTGTGTTCTAATGTTGTATAAATACTTTCACTATCTGCAATATCTTGTAATTCATAAGAATCATACTCAGCATTAGTTCCTATAGTCCAACCATTTTCTTGATTATAACCTTCTGCCCACCATCCATCTAGTATACTAAAGTTTATAACACCATTTACAGATGCTTTTTGTCCACTTGTTCCTGAAGCTTCCATTGGTCTTCTTGGTGTATTTAGCCAAACATCTACTCCACTCACAAGATATCTAGCTATTGCTATATTATAATTTTCTAGTATGAAAATTTTGCCTTTAAATTGTGGCATATTTGATATTTCATTAATGTATTTTATTAGATTTTGTCCTTCAACATCAGCTGGATGTGCTTTCCCTGCAAATATTAATTGAACTGGTCTATCTTGATTATTTAATATTTGCATTATTCTTTCTAAGTCTCTAAATATAAGGGTTGCTCGTTTGTATGTTGCAAATCTTCTAGCAAATCCTATTGTTAAAGCATTTGGATTTAATTTAGAAGTTATTTCATTAATTTCATCATATCCTACTCCAGAATTTCTTAGTCTTGTTGTTACATTTTCTTTTACTACAGCCATAAGTTTTTGTTTCCTCTTGTTGTGTTCTTCCCATAATTCTTGATCAGGAATTGTATCTATTTTCTCCCATGTTGAATCTAAGTGAATGCTATCTTGCCAATATGGATTTAAATATTTATTATATAGTTCCTTCATATTTGTTGGTAGCCATGAACAAGTGTGTATACCATTTGTTACATATGTTATTGGGGATTCATCTGCTGCTATATTTGGCCACACATCTCCAAATAACTCTCTTGAAACAGCACCATGTAGTCTACTAACTCCATTTTTCTTTCCCGCAACCTTTAAGGCAAGGATTCCCATATTGAAACCATTTTCTAGCCCCTTTGTACTTTTCATTCCAAGTCTTAAAAATTCATCTCTATCTATTCCCAATTTTGGCCAATAATCTTTAAAATATCTTTCTACTAAGTCAATTGGGAAAATATCATTACCTGCTGGAACTGGAGTATGAGTTGTAAATACAGTTTTAGATGATACTATATCTCTAGCTATATCAAAAGAAACTTTTTTATCAGCAATAATATCTTTAATAGCTTCTAAAATTAGGAAAGAAGAATGTCCTTCATTCATATGATATAAAGAAACGTTTAAACCTAAAACTTTTAGAAGTCGTGCACCAGCCATTCCAAGTACAATTTCCTGTCTTATTCTCATATCTTGGTCTCCACCATAAAGTTTTAATGTTGTTTCTCTATACTCTTGTTCTATATTTTCTGGTATATCTGAGTCTAACAAATATAGTTTTATTCTTCCTACATTTATTTGCCAAACTTTTAAGAATAGTCTTCTTTTTGGTAATTTTATATGAATTATTAAATCTGCACCTGTTCTATCCTTAACAGGTAAAATTGGTAAGTTATCCAAATCTATATTTTTATATTCAGTATACTGTTCTCCATTGCTATTTATTCTCTGGTTAAAATATCCATGCTTATATAATAAACCCACCGCTACAAAAGGAAGTCCTAAGTCACTAGCAGATTTTAAATGATCTCCTGATAAAATACCTAATCCTCCAGAATAAATCGGAATAATCTCATCTAGACCATATTCAGCTGAAAAATATGCAATTAAATCATTTTTATTATTAGGATAATTTTTAGAAAACCAAGTATTTTTACTATTCATATAGTCATCAAAGTTTTTTACAATATTTTCATATTCTCTAATAAAATCGGCATTCTGTGCTGCTTCTTCTAATTTATCTTGTGAAACAGATTTTAAAAACTTAACTGGATTTTTATCAGTAGTTTCCCATAAATCTACATCAATTTTTTTAAATAATTTTAAGAAATCAGAATTCCAAGACCACCAAACATTATTAGAAATTTCTGTGAGACGATTAATTTTTTTAGGTAATTGTGGATTAACAGTTATTTTATTAAAAACGTACATATATATTTCCTCCTATGTAACTCAAAAATTTTATCTTCACGTATATTTTTTCACTACTTTATTATCTATTAAAAGTATGAAAAAGTCAAATATTTTCAGTACGATTTTATAAAATTTTATATGCTTTTTTCAATAACTATTATATTCCTGTTTTAGGCAATTTATTCTTTTGAGGAGTTTCTTTATTATATACAACTGTTTTCCATTTATCATGTTCTTCAATTTTTTCATCAAAATATGTTGCAGTTAAATATGTATTGTTTGTAAATTCATACCCACTTTCCAAATCTTTTAATACCTGACAATAAATTTTAGGATTAATTTCTTCTTTGAATCCCGGATTAACTGTTCCAAATCTTAATTCATATTCTGTAATATACTCATTTTTTGATAATTTTATTTCATTCATATTAAAATTATAATTATTCTTTGAATTTAATTTATCTTTATAAAGAACATATTTATTATTTAGATTTGTTTTATACCAAATTGAATATTCGACTTCATCTTTCCATGTTCCTGTTGAAATCTCATTAATTCTAACAGCATCAGTTGGAAGTACATCTCTCCATGTAAAATTATCAACTGCAACATTTGATTTATTTTCTAAGTTATCAAACTCATACTCTATCATTTTTCCTGATTCAGTCTCTTTTGTTCCTGATTTTTCAATTTTTAGTTCAACTTCAGATGATTCATTTTCAAAAATAACTGTATATTTTTTCTGATTTTCATTTATAAATATTGTTTGAGGCTCAGTATTAAGATTATAGAATTTTGGACTTTCTATTTCATATATTTTGTATTCTCCATATGGTAAATCTTTGGATAATATCAAGCCTTCTGAATTTGTAGTATATGTTCCTATTAGCTTTCCATTTGCATCCTCTATTTTATACTTTGCACCTTCTAAAGGCTTTCCATCTTCTATGTTTAAAAACTTATTATATCCTTTTGATTTTTTTAATATTTCAATTTTTCCTTTTATCAAATCATTTTCTATATTTATTTTTATATCTTTTGGTTCAATACCTACATCAACCGAAAACTCGTATGTTTTATCTGATAGAACATACCCTGTTGGAGCTGTATTTTCTATAGCTAAATAATCTCCTGCTTTTTCTATATTTAGAGATATTTCTCCTTTTGAATTACTCTTTTCAGTTGTTAATATATATGTGTCTTCATTTAAAATATATTTACCATTACTATCTTTTTGTTTACTATATATTTTAAAGTCTACTCCTTCTAATGGAACTTTTGTATTAGAATCTAATTTATGTATTTTAATTTTATTGTTTACTGTTGTAAAACCAGTTGTCTTTACTTTTGTTACCTGTTGGGTTTTATCCGTAAATATTACATAATTTTGCTTATTTCCTTTGTTACTATTGGCATACACTGCAGTTGGTAATTTTGCTGTAGCAGATTCTATTTTTATTTTGCCTTTTATTGTTTTAGGAGTTGAAATCTCACTTTTTTCAATAGAAACTTTAAATTCCTTATTTGTAACTTTTGATTTTTCTTTGATATTATTATTTTTCATATCAAATATCTTAGCAGTATTCCATAATTCTGAAACATCTATTTTATAATAATCTAATTTTACATTTGATTCTACTTCATATTTTTTAGAATAATATGCTTTTCCATTTATTTTTTCTTCTATCCAATCGCTTTTTTCTTTTAAATCAATTGATAAATAATCTTGTTTATATTCTTTTTTTATTGCTGAATTATATAAACTTTCTGCTGTGTTTAAAACAGCTTTTCCTCTTGATTTTATTTCTTCTAAAGTTTTTGGCGTATATCCTTTCAAAACCCTATCTCCCACTTGATATTTCTTTTTTGGACTTACCTTCTCAGAATAGCAATGCATTGCTGTTTGAACTGCTAGATAGTAATCTTTTTCGTTTTTCAAGTTCCATGATGTATATTTCTTATTATTGAAAATATATAATATTGTGTATATACCATTATCATTGCACACATCTATAGTCGTATCATAACTTCCTAGTTCGCCCACTCCATCCTTAGATGGTTCTACACAAATTGCTGGGACTTTCTTTCCAGTATCTTCATCTGAGTAGTATATATAGTATCCCACTTTATAACTCCAGTCTGATATTGATTCTTTATAAAATTGCAATAAACAGTCTAGCATACCATTACTTTTTAATTTAATTTTCTCATTTTTTTCTAGTCCTGCAAAAGAACATATATTAATTTGAATGATATTAACTAATATCATTAATATTATTAGTATTTTTTTTAGTTTAACTTTCATTTTTACATCTCCTATTTATATTTTATACTGTTTTTTACTAACAATTATTGTTAGTATCCCTTTTCATTTGTTCTTTATATTTTTTCTTTTCCTTGGACACATAATCTGCTATTTGGTTTTCCAGATATGCATGTTAGTAAAGTAATTCTATTATCCTTAGTTTCTGACAAATATGACCAATCTTCATCTGAAATCTCTTTAATTATTTCGACTGAATAAGTTTTAGAATCGTATTTTGTTTTGTAATATATTTCACTTCCAACTTTTATATTTTTTAAATTTTTAAACTCATCACCCTTCTCACCAGAATTATGGCTAGCTAAACCCACATTTCCATTGCAAATGCTTGTATTAGTAAAATGTCCTATTCCTATATTTAAAATATCCAATTCTGTTCCTTCATATATATTTTTTTCGTTTATTTCAATATCTGGAATAGATAATGTACCAATAACTTTTGCTACAGATCTTTTTGTTTCTTTTGGTTTATTCGTATTATTGTTCTTTTGAGTATTATTATTTTTCTTAGTATTAATATTATTTTGTATAAATGTATTTTCATTATTTTTTGTTTTTTCATTTTTATCTTTGCTATTAATATTTTCTATTAAATTACTTCCCTGAGAATTTTTAATTCCAGATATAATTTTTGTATATGAAACATTTTGAACAATAAGTATACTCGCCAAAACCCAAATTATAATTATTAAGGTTATTTTTACAAGATTATCTTTTGCTTCATTTTTTGATTTATCTTTAGTTTGTTCTTCTACTTTTTTAGCATAATTATCTCACCACTCTTCTTTTCTTGTTTAATTAATTATTGGAAATTGTTTTTTGAAATTAATTTTTTAGAATTAAATTTATTTCGAAATAAAAAATAGTATAAAAAATTTTATGTATTACTTTATATATTGATTTTAATAATTTGTCAAGAAAAATCATATGCCAAAATTCGACAAAAAAACTCCCAGCATTGCTTGCTGGGAGTTTAATTTTTTATTTTGCATATTCTACAGTTCTAGACTCTCTAATAATATTAACTTTTATTTGACCTGGATATTCCATCTCAGCTTCGATTCTTTTTGCAATATCTCTAGCCATTATAGTCATTTGTGCATCAGACACTTTTTCTGGTTTTACAATTATACGAACTTCTCTACCTGCTTGAATTGCATATGATTTGTCCACTCCATCAAAAGAATCAGCTATTTCTTCTAATTGTTCTAGTCTTTTAATATAAGTTTCCAATGTTTCACGTCTTGCACCTGGTCTTGATGCTGATATTGCATCTGCTGCTTGAATTAAAACAGCTTCTAAAGTTTGTGGTTCAACATCTCCATGGTGAGCTTCAACTGCATTAATCACTAAAGGATTTTCTTTATATTTTTTTAATATGTCAACACCAATTTCAACATGTGTTCCTTCCATATCATGGTCTAAAGCCTTTCCAATATCATGTAACAAGCCCGCTCTTCTTGCTCTTTTGGAATCTAATCCTAGTTCATCAGCCATTATTCTAGCTAAATTAGAAACCTCTATAGAATGATTTAATACATTTTGACCATAACTTGTTCTATATTTTAGTTTTCCTATAAGCTTAACTAAATCTGGATTTAATCCTATAACACCTGTTTCTAAAACTGCTCTTTCACCTTCTGATTTGATAATTTCTTCTACCTCTTCTTTGGCTTTTTCAACCATTTCTTCAATTTTAGCTGGATGAATTCTTCCATCTTCAATTAATTTCTCTAAAGCTATTTTAGCTACTTCTCTTCTTAGAGGATCAAAACCAGATAAGATTACAGCTTCTGGAGTGTCATCTATAATTAAATCTATACCTGTTAATGTTTCTAAAGCCTTAATATTTCTACCTTCTCTACCTATAATTCTTCCTTTCATATCATCATTAGGAAGAGAAACTATTGATACCGTTGTTTCAGAAGTATGATCTGCTGCACATTTTTGAATTGCATATGTTAACAGCTCTTTTGCATTTTTGTTTGCCTCTTCTTTATTCTTATTTTCTAATTCTCTTATTAAAGCTGCTTTTTCTGCTACAATTTCTTTTTCAATTTCGCCTAATAAGTATTTTTTTGCTTCTTCTTGAGTCAATCCAGATATTCTTTGTAATTCTTCAAATTGTTGATCTTTTATTTTTTCGATTTCAATTTCTTTTTGGTCTAATTCTTCTTGTTTTTTAATAACTTCATTTTCTTTTTGTAAAAAGTTTTCTGAACGTTTATCTAAATTTTCTTCTTTTTGAATTAACCTGTCTTCTTGTTTTTTTAGTTCGCCTCTTCTTTCTCTAATCTCTTGATCTAGCTCATTTCTAGATTGCATAATTTCTTCTTTTGCTTTAAAAATCTCTTCTTTCTTTTTATTTTCAGCATCTTTTTGGGCAAGTTCAATTAGTCTTTTTGCTTCATTTTCTGCACTTTCTATTTTGGATTCAGCGATTTTTTTTCTAAGAAATACACCAATTGGTATAAAAATCACTGCTGAGATTAGAAATGTGGCGATAATAACAACTGTGTCCATTATTAATCTACCTCTTTTCTATTTAATTTTCAATGTTCGATAATATATATAACTAACTTTTAGAATATATTTTAACTTACCATATCATTTTATATTGATTACTGTAAACTGTCAAGTACTTTTTATTTCAAATTTTTGTATATTAGTCAGTAATGTGAAACAAATTAATATTTTATTCATGCAACTTACTACTTGCATAGCCTTCTTCTATAGCTTTGTTGCAATCATCTTCTATTAGTTTAGCAATTTCTTCTGGTGTTTTTTCTCCTGCTAATAATTGTTTTATGTCTTTATAGAATACTGCTCTTACCTTTCTCCACTCAGGTGTATTTCCTGTAAAATTCCAGCCTTGCTCACTATTATCAATATATTTCTGTTCTTCCTCTAATTCTTTAGCAAATCTTGTAGCTACCGCTTTACTACATGGTATTGCACCAGCAGAGTAATCTAATAAATCATCTGTTTCGTAAATATATTTTATAAAATCTTTTGCTATTTTTAATTTTTCTTCGTTTCCATTATCAAATACTTCAAATCCTGTAAGGAAATTAGTATTAAACCCTTTTCCGTCTACAGATGGAAAATTTACATTTCCATAATTCACACCACTTTTTTCAAGTGTATCATTTAATACTGAATTATTTATATATATTGCCAACTGACCATTCATAAACAAATCATAACAGTCATTTATTTCTATATTTGTTGCATTTGCAGGGAAATAACCTTTTTCATTACAATCCATAAGCCATTTTACTGCTGCTATTCCTTCTGGTGTTGTTATTTTAACTCTTCCATTTTCATCAAAGAATGTGCTTCCTCTACTACGAAGAAGAGTAATAACATGTGTATCTCCCATTTCGTTTTTAGCATACATTAACATTGGATATATATTTTCTGGTAATTTTTTTTGCAAAGTTGATAAGATTATATCCCAATCTTCTAGTGACCAATTTTGAACAACATCTTCATCTGTTACATATTTTTCTAATCCCACTTCTTTAAATAGATCTTTATTATAGCATAATGTATTTTGCATACCTAAGTATGGCATCATATATGTTTTTTCGTTTAATTTACTAACATCCCAATAATTATTATCGATATCATTTCTTATATCTTCTGTAATGATATCATCTAAAGGAACAACTTTTCCTGTATGCACATAAGTTGACATATTAAAATATTCTTCGTATAAAACATCTGCTGCTTCATTAGTATCAAAACATCCTATTATTTGATTATCTTCTTCATCTTTCTCAAATTCTATTACATCTACCTTAACATTTGCGTCTTTATACTGTTCTTCAAAATTATCTGCCAATTTTTTTACCAAATCATATGCTGATTTTACATTACTATCTTTATAAGATGATGTTTGTAATACAGGTACTTTAATCGTTAATTTGATTTCTTCTTTCTGATCTTCGCTGTTTTGATTATTTTTCTTTCCTAAAAAATTTACTCCTATTCCTACTATTACTATTAATAATACTGCTACCATTAAAATAATACTCTTTTTTTTCTTCATATTATCCTCCTCATAAATTTATAAACTTGCTTAAAAATTTACATTATGTATTAGTATATTTATAGTTATATAATTTTAATTTAAAATATCTTTTAGTGCTTGTATTAATTTTGGAATATCAATTGGTTTTGCTAAATGTCCATCCATACCTGCTTCCTTAGCAGCTTTTTTGTCTTCTTCAAAAGCATTTGCTGTCATGGCTAAAATAGGAATATTAGCAATTTGCTTATTTTTAAAGTTACGAATAGTTTTTGCTGCTTCATATCCATTCATAATTGGCATTTGAATATCCATTAAAACTAAATCAAAATATCCTGGTTCAGCCTTTTCTAGAATATCACAAGCTTCTTTTCCATTTTCTGCATTTTCTACTTTAAAGCCAAAATCTTGTAAATACTCTGTAGCAATTTCTCTATTCATCATATTATCTTCTACTAGTAAAATCCTTTTTCCACTAAAATCAACTTTTTCTTCTTCCTTTTTTTGCTTCTCAACTCCTACAGCTTTTAATAGGATTCTCCTTAAGTCTGAAGGGAATAATGGTTTATTAACAAATTCTGTAACTCCTGCTTCTCTTGCTTCTTTCTCAATTTCTCCCCAATCATATGCTGAAAGCAAAATTATTATTGCATCTTTTCCTACAACCTTTCGAATTTGCCTTGTAGTTTCAATACCATTCATATCAGGCATTAGCCAATCCACTATATATATATGATATTGTTCTTGAATTTGCTTTGCTTCCTTTACACGTGCTATTGCTTCTTTTCCGTGCATTGTCCATTCAGGCTTTAATCCTAATTGTCTTAACATATGTGCAATACTTTGACAAGAATTCATATCATCATCAATAACTAAAGCATTCACACCTTTTAGAATTTCTATCTCTTCTATTTTTTTATGCTCTTCTTGTAGTTTAAATTGTAGAGTAACAATAAACTCAGTTCCTTTTCCGACTTCGCTTTCTACTTCAATTGTTCCTCCCATCATATCTACAATGTTTTTAGTAATAGCCATTCCTAAGCCTGTTCCTTGAATACCACTTACTGTTGAAGTACGTTCTCTAGCAAATGGCTCAAAAATTTCTTTCATAAATTCTTTACTAATTCCAATTCCTGTATCCCTTATTCTAAATTCATAAGTTCCATAGCCTTTTTTCTTTACAGGTTTTTCTGTTATGCGCACAGCTATTTGTCCACCTGGTTCAGTAAATTTAATCGAATTTGATAGAAGATTAATTAATATTTGATTTAATCTCAATTTATCACAGTAAATGTTCTCATCTATTACATCTACTGTATCAATAATAAATTCTAGCTGATTTGCATTTATATCTGCTTGTATAATATTTCTAATACTATGAAGTATATCTGCAAGGTTTTCTTCTTTTTCATTTATACTTACCTTACCTGATTCAATTCTACTCATATCTAATACATCATTTATTAATGATAGCAAATGATTTGATGATTGTGTTATTTTCTCTAAATATCCCTCTACACTTGATTTGTTATCTATATGCATTTTGGCTAATGATGTGAAACCTATAATAGCATTCATGGGTGTACGAATATCATGTGACATGTTATTTAAGAATGTTGTTTTTGCTCGGTTTGCCTGTTCTGCCATAGCTAATGCTGATTCTAATTCGCCTTTATGTTTAGCTTCAAATTTCATTATATTTTTTTGTGAACTATTTTTATAAACTAATATATAAACTATTCCTATAGTTATTAATACTACAAAGATTAAGATTGTTAATATCGTTAACATTTCTCTACTTTGTCCTATATATATAGAAATTGGTAGAGTCATTACACAATACCAGTCTACATCTGTCATTGGTGTACAAACCATTATTCTATCTTGTCCATCTAATTTATATTTTAAAGAGAAACTTTCCCTATTCTCCATTTTCTTTTTTACATCATCTACATTAACTGGTTCTTCACATTCTTCTCTGCTTATTACCTCAAAAAAATTATCCTTGTCAGATACCTGATTAGTTTTATATACAGATATTATGTAAAAGCCGTCTATGTCTACAACACTACTATATCCTTGTCCATTATAACTTTGAATTTTTAGTTCGTCTGTTAAATCTCCAATATTGTAATTTGCTATTGCATATACAATATTGTCTTTTCCTATTTTTATTGGATCAATCTTTATACCAATTTGCAACACTTCTCTACGTGCATCTACAGCAATATTGTCACTAGTATCTTTCCTTCTTGCAAATTTATCCTTTGAATTTTTTAATATTTCTAACAGTTCTGGATCATCTTTTATAGTATATGTACTGCTAAATGTTTTTCCTTTATCAGTTACTAATAATAATTCTTTACATTCTTCTATTTCTGCTTCAATATTCAATTCTTCTAACATTTCTTGAACATCTTTAGCCTTATTTTTTCTTATCCTATTTGCTATTCCATCTAAGTTTTTCCATCTATGCTCTAATCCAGATACAATTGATTTTTCATCATGTTTTGATAATTCTGTCATATTTTTGATTGATCTTGCACTAATTTCATCTGTAATAAGAGATGAAAATAGACGATAAGCATAATAAATGGTAATTACCATAATTATGATTACTATAAATATCATAAAATCATTTCTTTTTACTTTTTTTGACTTATCCTTTATGGATTTATCCATTTGTGCTATTCTACTATTTTTTTCTTTACCATTTATTTTCAATCTTAATTTCCCCTTTTTTACTTTTGTAGTATTTTACTTATTGTTTTTATAATATCACAACATATATTTCATTGTAAATATAAAAGCAAATAAAAAGAATTAATATTATGTATAAGTGTCAATGATGTGAAACAATATACAAGTACTTTTTATTTTAAGTTTTTCTTTTATTTTGTTGCACAAACATTGAAAGCAATAAAATATTAATTAATATCTTATTGCTTTTATTTTTACTTTTTAATTTTTGCTATTAAATCATAACCTTTACTATCTATAATTCTCACAGTTACAAACTTATCTAAACAATTTTCTCTATCTTTTTCAATATATATAACTCCATCTATATCTGGTACTTCATTCATACTTCTTCCAATGTAAAATTTTCCATCAAAACTTTCATTTTCAATTAATACTTCTAGTTCTTTTCCTATTTGTTTCTCTGCATTTGCTTCTGAAATTTCTTGTTGCAATTTCATTATTTTATTATATCTTTTCTTTTTAGTCATATGATGTATTTGATTATTTAATTTTTCTGCTGGAGTTCCATCCTCTTTTGAATATGCAAATGCACCTAACCTATCAAATTTAGTTTCTTCCACAAATTTATATAACTTTTCAAAGTCATCTTCTGTTTCACCTGGAAAACCTACCATTACAGTTGTTCTTATGATCACTTCTGGTATTTCTTTTCTAATCTTGGCTATTATATTTTTTATGTCTTGTCCTTTACTTTTTCTATTCATTCTTTTTAAAACTGAATCTGAAATATGTTGAATTGGTATATCAAAGTATTTACATATATTGTCATTTTCTTTAACCACTCTAATTAGTTCATCTGTAATAGATTCTGGGTATGTATATAAAAATCTAATCCATTTAAATTCTTTTATTTTTGCTAATTTTTCCAACAATTCTGCTAATTTAGATTCTCCATATAAATCTATTCCGTATTTACTTGTATCTTGTGCTATTAATATTAATTCCTTATATCCTTTTTTAGCTAGTTTTTCTGCTTCTTCTATTATACCTTCTATCTTTCTACTAACAAAATTCCCTCTTATATATGGAATTGCACAATATGTACATCTGTTACTACATCCCTCTGCAATTCTTAAATATGCAAAATTTTTTCCTGTAGTAATTGTTCTATCTTCAAACTTTAATTTAGTATCATTTTCCTTATTTTTTCCTATTAACTCTTCTATTTGCTCCCAAATCGTATCATATTCTTTATATTTTATAAATAAGTCTACTTCTGGTAATAGTTCTTGTAATTCCTCTTTATACCTTTGCACTAAACATCCCATAGCAATTAAATATTTGCATCTTTTTTTCTTGTATTCTGCCATTTCTAAAATTGTATCTATTGCTTCTTGTTTTGCTGACTCTATAAAACCACATGTATTTATAATAATTATATCCGCTTCATTTGGATTATTAACTACATTATAATTATTCTTTTTGAATAACCCAATAGTCATTTCAGTGTCTACTAAATTTTTACTACAACCTAATGATATAAATCCTACATTCATTTTTTCAACCTCTTTCAATTTATAACCTATTATTTATATCATATTTTTTACTTTTTGTAAAGTAAAAGGTCGAATAACAAGTATTCGACCTTTATTTATAAAATTTGGATGTCAATATCTATCTCTTTTTATTTTTAGCTTCAGCTTTATCAATCTCTTTTTTTTCATTTTTCCTCATTTCATCTTTTTTCACTTCTCGTGCTCTCATTCTATCCATTAAGTCTGCTGTCCACATATATCCTGTTAATCTATGATATAACATTACTCTTGATAAATCTCCCCAATTAAATCCATACATATATCGACCATCAATATCATGTTCTACACCCTTTTTGTATATTTTTTCTCCTTCTTGTTCTGCATATAATCTTAAATATCTATCTATAACAGCTGAAGTAAGTTGCTCACTAATACCAAATTGAGTTGCAATTTCTTTCCTCATTCTTAGAAATTCTTTTTGTATATTTGATATTTTTTTACCTACTCTATCTAAATATCCAGGAATTTCATTCCAAAACTGTTTACCTAAATTTTTTATAAATTCTTCTGGTAATTCAGCTGCTTTTTTTACCATGCTTGGAGTAATATCTGGCTTTTTGGAATATTTACATACTCCAGTTTCTTCGTCTCTTTCTATTCTTGTTTGAGAAAATAAATTTAACACTTGCTCTATTGCTTTTTTATATGCATCTATCAATATTCTTTCCTTTTCACTATATGTTTTTCTTTCTTCTATCTTTTTCGGCTTTTTTTCTTCTTCTTTTCTTCTTTGCTCTTTTCTCTCTTCAAACACATCCATATAAAAACACATCTCCATATAATTTATACATCTTAGTTTGAATTATACTATATTTTAAGTATATAATCAAATACAGCCTTAATAAGGCTGTATTAATTATTGTTTATCCAAATATTCCTCTCTTTTTAACTGGTGGTTGTTCATTCATTGTTTTCGCTAATTCAACTAACAAATCTCTTTGTTCTTTTGTTAATTTTTTAGGAGTTTGAACTACAACAGAGAATATTAAATCTCCTTGATAGTTAGAATTTATTGCTTTGAAACCTTTTCCTCTCACTCTAAATTTAGTTCCAGTTTGAGTTCCTTCTGGTATTTTAAATTTTTCTTTTTTTCCGTCTACCATTGGTACTTCTATATCTGCTCCTAAAGTTGCCTGTGTGAAACTTACAGGTATTTCACAAAATACATTATTATCTTGTCTTTCATATAAATGATGTCTTTTTATATGTGCATTTATATATAGGTCTCCTTTTGGTCCACCATTAGAGCCTGCAGCACCTTCTCCTCTTAGTACTACTGTTTGCCCATCTGCAATACCTGCTGGTATATTAACTTTTACTTTCACATGCTTTTTTTCTTTTCCTTTTCCATTACAAGCATCACATGGTTCTTTTATTATTTTACCTTCGCCATGGCAAGCAGTACATGTTCTATATGTAGTAAAGAAACCTCCTTGAGTTTGCTTTATTTTTCCTGTTCCACCACAAGTTTTACAAGTTTCTACACTAGTTCCTGCTTTAGCTCCTGTTCCACCACATTTTCCACAATTTTCTAATCTTGATATAGAAATTTCTTTTTCAACACCCATAAATGATTCTTCAAAAGTTAACTCCATATCATACCTTAGGTCAGCACCTTTTATTGGTCCATTATTAGCTCTTGCTGATCTAGCACCAAATCCACTAAAACCTCCTCCAAAGAAAGAGGAAAATATATCTCCTAAATCACCCATATCAAAATCACTTGTTGTGTATGAATAATATCCGTTTTGTCCTCCTCCGAAGCCTGATGGTCCATCATGTCCAAATTGATCATACATTCTTCTCTTTTGTGGATCCGATAAGTTTTCATATGCTTCATTTACTTCTTTAAATTTTGCTTCTGCTTCTTTCTTATTGTCTGGATTAGCATCTGGATGATACTTTTTAGCTAATTTTCTATATGCTTTTTTTAGTTCTTCATCTGTTGCATTTTTATTTACACCTAACACTTCATAGTAATCTCTTTTATCTGACATTTTTTCCTCCACAGATTTTATTTGCTATAAAGCTATCTATTTCATATACACATTTATAAAATAGATTTACTTGTATGCAAAAAAATGTTATACGGGCGATTAATAATCGCCCTTACAATTTTTATTTTTCTATATTTTTATTTATTGTCTTGATTATCATCCTCAACTTTGTATTCTGCATCATACACATTATCTCCATTATTATTTTCTGTATTAGCATTTTGTTGAGCTCCATCTTGTGCTCCTGCATTTGGATTTACTTGACTATATAGTTTTTCTGATATTTCATAGAAAACTGTTGTTAATTTTTCTGTTGCTTCTTTGATTTTATCTGCATCAGTACCTTCTAAAGCTTTCTTAACATTAGCAATTTCTGTTTCAACTTTAGCTTTCTCTTCTCCACTTATTTTGTCTCCTAAATCTTTCAAAGTTTTTTCACTATTGTAAATTAAACTTTCTGCATTATTTCTAGCTTCAATTTCTTCTTTCTTCTTTTTGTCTTCATTTGCATGAGCTTCTGCATCTTTAATAGCTTTATCAATATCTTCGTCTGATAAATTTGTACTAGCAGTTATTGCTACATTTTGTTCGTTTCCTGTTGCCATATCTTTTGCAGATACATGAACTATACCATTAGCATCTATATCAAAAGTTACTTCTATTTGTGGTACTCCTCTTGGTGCTGCTGGAATTCCTGTTAATTGGAATCTTCCTAAAGTTTTGTTATATGCTGCCATTTCTCTTTCACCTTGTAAAACATGAACTTCAACGCTTGTTTGACCATCAGCAGCTGTTGAGAATACTTGTGATTTCTTTGTAGGTATTGTTGTATTTCTATCAATTAATTTTGTAAATACTCCACCATATGTTTCGATACCTAATGATAATGGAGTTACATCTAGTAATAATAAGTCTTTTACATCTCCTGATAAAACTCCACCTTGAATAGCTGCTCCAATAGCAACACATTCATCTGGGTTAATTCCTTTATCTGGCTCTTTACCTGTTATTTTCTTTACTAATTCTTGAACTGCTGGAACTCTTGTAGAACCTCCAACTAATAAAACTTTGTGTAATTGATCTGCTGTTATTCCTGCATCTTTTAATGCTTGTCTAACTGGTTCTGCTGTTGAATCTACTAAATCTCTAATTAATTCTTCGAATTTAGCTCTTGTTAAAGTTACGTCTAAATGTTTTGGTCCTGTACTATCTGCTGTTATAAATGGTATATTTATACTTGTTTGTTGTACTCCTGATAATTCTATTTTAGCTTTTTCTGCAGCTTCTTTTAATCTTTGCATTGCTCCCTTATCTGTACTTAAATCTATTCCTTGATCTTTTTTGAATTCTGCTAATAGGTAGTCAATTATTCTTTGATCAAAATCATCTCCACCTAATCTATTATTTCCACTTGTTGCTAGAACTTCGAATACTCCATCACCAATATCTAGTACTGATACGTCGAAAGTTCCTCCACCTAAATCATATATCATGATTTTTTGATCAGCATCTTCTTTATCCATTCCATATGCAAGAGAAGCTGCTGTTGGTTCATTTATAATTCTTAGAACTTCTAGTCCTGCAATCTTTCCAGCATCTTTAGTTGCTTGTCTTTGTGCATCACTAAAATATGCTGGTACAGTGATTACTGCTTGTGATACTGTAGTTCCTAAATAACTCTCTGCATCTGTTTTTAATTTTTGTAATATCATAGCAGAAATTTCTTGTGGTGAAAATTTATCTCCATCTATATTTACTTTTTTATCTGTTCCCATATCTCTTTTTATTGAAATAACTGTATTAGGATTTGTAACAGCTTGACGCTTTGCAATTTGTCCAACTAATCTTTCTCCATTTTTAGAAAAAGCTACAATTGATGGAGTAGTTCTATTTCCTTCTGCATTTGGTATTACTACTGGTTCTCCTCCTTCCATAACTGCTACACATGAATTTGTTGTTCCTAAATCAATTCCTATAATTTTTCCCATTTTTTCTTCCTCCTATATATTTAAATTTTTATTTATTCTCTTTTGTAAAATAATTTATATTAAATTAATTTTGAATTAATTTACTTATTAGTTTGCTACTACTACCATTGCATGTCTTAAAATTCTATCTTTATATTTATATCCAGCTCTATATTCTTGTGTTATTTCTTGTTCTCCCAAGTTTTCATCTTGTACAGAACTAACGGCTTCATGATATTCTGGATTAAATGTTTTTCCTACTGTTTCTATTTTTTCAACACCTAGAGAAGTTAACACATCATTAAATTGCTTTCCAACCATTAAAACTCCTTGTTTATAATTTTCATCAGCTGTTTCTACATTCATTGCTTTTTCTAAGTTATCAATAACTGGCAAAAATGAAGTAACTATATCTCCTACTAAAGAACTATATAGCATTTCTCTTTCTTTATTACTTCTTTTTTTGAAATTATCAAATTCTGCCATTAACCTTTTTAACCTATCAGTTGTTTCCTCAAGTTCTTTTTTTGTTTCTGTAGAAGAATCCTCTACTTTTAAACTTTCTTTGAATTCCTTTTTTTCTTCTTTTTCCTCAACTTGCACTTCTTCATTGTTTTCTACTTTTTCTTTTTCTTTCATATATCATCTTCCTTTTATTTTATATTTCTTTATTTTTAATAGTTTAGAAAAGAATTTGTATTTTGGCTAGGAAACTTTTATAAAAAAGGCAAGGGCGCATACTCTTTGTATGTAACCGCGTTTTTTATGAAAGTTGACAACGCCAAAATTAAATTATTTTCTAAACACTATAATTCTTTCATTTTTTTATTAATATACTTCATCACTGAAATTACTTTAGAATAATCCATTCTTTTAGGGCCTATTATTCCTATCGTTCCAAGTTTTTTATTTCCAATTTTATGATTAAAAGTAATAACACTAAAGTCTTTTAAGCCTTCATATTCATTTTCATCACCAATATAAACATTAATATCTTCAGCCATTCCTGTATTTAACATTTCCATCATTACAGCTTTTTCGTCTAAAATGTTTATAAAATTTTTAGCAATTTCTAAGCTTTTAAATTCTGGTAAATCAAAGGACTTATTGGCTCCTTCTAAATATAATTCTTCACCATTTCCTATTGCTTTGTTAAATTGTTCTATTACAGGTTTTATTACATTTAAACTTTGATTCATTTCTGAAAAAATATAATCTTCCATTGGCTTATCTATTTTTGTTAGTGGTTTTCCCTTCAATTTGCTATTGAATATCAAATTTAAAGTTTGTACTTGTGATTCCATTATATCTTCATCAAATTTTATAATCGTTTCTTTTATTATTCCTGTTTCGGTTAATACTATTGCCATTAACATTCTATTGCCTAGCAAAACAAATTTTATTTCCTCAATAATTTGCTCTTCTGAACTTGGTCCTATACTAACTGTTGTGTAATGTGTTATCTCTGATAAAGTATTAGTAGCAATTTTAGTTAAATCTTCTATTTGTGTTACTTTTGTTTCTAATTTTGACTGTATATATTTAATTTCGTCTAAACTTATATTGTCTTCTTTTAGCAATTCATCTACATAGAATCTATACCCTTTAGCAGAAGGTACTCTTCCAGCTGAAGTATGCGGTTTTTCTAAATATCCTAGATGTTCTAATTCTGACATTTCATTTCTAACTGTTGCACTACTAAAATTAAATCCATATTTAGTTACTATTGTCCCTGAACTAACTGGCTCAGCTGTATTAATATATTCTTCAATAATTGCTTGTAATATCTGTTTTTTCCTTTCATCTAGCATATTTTATCACTCCATTTTTAGCACTCTTAATGTTCGTCTGCTAATTCTTTGTATATATTATACTCTTTTTTAGCAATTGTCAACCCAGATTGCTAATTTTTTTATAATTATTTTTTACATCACTATATATTATTTAAAAATAAGAATATTTTAATTCTTACTCCTATAAAAAAAATATTTTAATAAAGGGTTGTTTTTTTTATATGTTTGTGTTAAACTAATAGTTAGTCAATTTATTTACTTATTTTAGGAGGTGCAATTTATTATGGCAAAATGTGCAATTTGTGGTAAGTCTGTAAGTTATGGTAACAAACTTAGCATTACTCGTTCACATATTAGTAAAAGATCAACTAGAACATGGAAGCCAAATTTAAGAAGTGTTAAAGCTGTTATAGATGGAGAATCAAAAAGAATTAAAGTATGTGCTAAATGTTTGCGTTCAGGAAAAGTTGTAAAAGCTTAATCACATATTATATATAAATAACCGGCAACTAGTTGCCGGTTCATTTATTATTTAGAAAGACATATGTACTGACACATACTCTATTCTTTTATACCAAATATTAATTTTACAAAACCCCTTAAAAATTTAGGTACTTTTTTCACAACTATCGTCAATTTGAACACCCCCTGATTTTAACAAAATAACCATATAAGCCCAACTAAAGCCATAACTATTCCAAAAAGAAATAACCAACCTGTAATTGGAAGTAATAGTACTAATAAAACTCCTATACCCATTCCTACAAAACATACTCCTATTGTCTTTTTAAAAAGTCTAAACATAATCTATTACCTCCTCACTTTACTATATTATATTATTTTATGTAAAAAAGGTGACTGTTTTTTACTTGAATAAACATTAATAAGAATAATAAGGAGATTAAAATATGAATGATAACAAAATACATGATTTTATGATAACTTTAAAATCGACCTATCCTGATGCAAAATGTAGTCTTGATTTTACTACACCTTTTGAATTATTAATTGCTGTAATTTTATCAGCTCAATGTACTGATGAACGTGTTAATAAAACAACTCCTAACATTTTCTCTATTTATTCTTCTCCAAAAGATTTTGCAAATATAGACTTATCCGAATTAGAAGATTTAATTCATCCTTGCGGGTTTTATAGGAATAAAGCAAAGAACATTAAAGCTTGTTCAAGAATATTAGTTGAAAAGTACAATTCTGAAGTTCCTAATACAATGGAAGATTTAATTTCATTACCAGGTGTTGGTAGAAAAACTGCCAATGTTGTACTTCTTAATGCTTTCGGAATTGCTGAAGGTATTGCTATAGATACACATGCAAAAAGAATTTCTAATAGACTTGGTTTCTCTTCTGAAAGTGATCCTGAAAAAGTTGAACGCGATTTGCTAAAAATATTTCCAAAAGAATATTTAAAAGATATTAATCACTTATTTGTATATCATGGCAGAAATTTTTGTACTGCAAGAAATCCTAAATGTGCAGAATGCCCTTTGCAGGAATTTTGTAAAAGTTTTAAAGAAAAAACTTTCTAAACAACTGAATATTTTTTATAGCCTTTGTAATACTAACTTTAAGAGGTGATTTATTTTGACAAATATTAATTGTTCAGCTAATTGCCAATTTCAAGAAGATGGTAAATGCTGTTTAGAAAATATCAATTTTCAAAATATTACACCTGATTCCTCTTGTGCATATTTCGAATCAAAAAAATAAAAAAGCACAGCTAAGAAATGTACAGAAAGTTCTCCTACTAGGAGAACTTTGGTACAATATAAAAAAACAGGCGAGTTAAGCTCACCTATATATAATCTTATCTCCAAAATGAACATATTATTTAAACTATTGATTCTTTACTAATCTTTTAAATTTTTCTCCTCTTTCTTTGAAGTTTTTAAAAAATCCATAACTAGATGCTGCTGGAGATAATAAACAATTATTTCCTTTTTTAGTAACCTTTTTAGCTATATTAACTGCATCTTCCATTGTTTCTACTTTATATATTCTCATAGTGTTATTTGTAATTTTATCTGCTATATTATGTCCCGTGGTTGGAAGACAAATTAAATTTCCTATATCGCTATTATTTAAGAACTCTATAAATTCTTGGTAATTTATTCCTCTATCCATTCCTCCAATTATCAATGTATTAATATTTTTTATCGCTTCTATAGAATTCATTGCTGATTCTGGCACTGTTGCTATAGAATCATTATAATAAGTTATTTCGTCAAATGTTCCCACTAATTCCATTCTATGTGGAAGTGGATTAAAAATATTTATCGTTTCTACAGTTTTTTTCAAATCTAATTTTAAAATCTCACTAACTGCCAATACAAACATAATATTATTAAGATTGTGATTTCCAAGTAATTTTCTTTCATCAGACGAATTATATAATTTTACATTCTCATAATTTTTTATAATTCCATTTTCATATATAATTTTATTTTTATCGTAATATTCCCTGTTTTCAAAACTTATTGGATATATGTTATTATAGCATTCTCCCATTTCTTTTTTATGCTTTTCAACTACATCTCTAACATATTTATTATCTGCATTGTACAAAAAATAATCTTCTTTTTTCTTATATTTAAAAATGTTTGCTTTCGCTTCTATATATTCATTAATTGATTTGTAATGATCTAAATGTTCTTCATATAAGTTAAGAAAAATTGAAATGTTTGGCGATTTTTTTACATATTCAAGTTGATGAGATGATATTTCTAATACCACTATCATATCTTTTTTTATTACATCTATATAATCAAAAATTGGAATACCAATATTACCAAGAAGTAATGTGTTTTTTCCTTGTTTGCTTATCATTTCATATATTAATGAACTCGTTGTACTTTTGCCTTTTGTTCCAGTTACACCAATTGTATAAACATCAAAAAATTCTAGTAATAATTCTAATTGAGATGTTATTTTTTGTTTAAATGCTGATATGTCTATGTCCTTAAGCGAAATTCCTGGTGATTTAATTATAATATCGTAATCGTCTAAATTATCTAAATACTCTTTACCACTAAGGTACTTAGCATTAACATCATCTGTAAGCATTTCATATTTTTCATTAAAATTCTTTTCTTTATCTGCGATATATAATAATTGGTTCTTTAAGTATTTTCTTATTATTTTATATGTTGACTGTCCCTCTACTCCAAATCCTAAAATTAATATTTTTTTATCGGTTAAAAAATTAATTAAATTATCTATCATATATAGCTCCCTTTATTATTTTCTCTTGTTCTTCTGATAAATTATTTTCTTTATTATATCTTTTTAACAATTCTTCAGAAATATCTTTTACTTCATAATTTTTCTTATAGAATGCTAGTAGGTATGGTAATTTTTCTCCATTTTTTTCTATATTCTTTATAGTCCTACTGATTGCACAATTCACTTCTTCATATGTTCCAACACATTCAAAAGGTTTATTTCTACCCTTACCTATTAGTTCTATGAAAGTTTCTTTCATACTTTCGTCATCAAACATATCTTTTCCAAATATATTGACTATTTTTTCTTTATATAAAAAAGTACTAAGCATTATGTAAGCAAATAAACATTTAGGACATTCACAGCACCATTTCCATACTTCTCCTTTGCTTCCGACATTACAACTCTTAAATACTTTATGATATTTTTCATATCTTGAGAATATCATTGCTATTTGTAATTCATTTAATGGTCTTAAAAAACTAAAATATTTTATAGGTAATTTCAAATATTTCTTTGAATATTCTTCAAAATCTTTTTCAAATTCATAGCTTTTTGAATACTGATGATTTATCTTTTCTCCATCTACATTTGATTCATTTGCACTTGATTCATTTGATAACGCAATATATTCCCTACCTGTTAGGAAAGCAACAAAATAGGATATAAAAGCTAGTAAAGATGAAAAAGGTGTATGTCCATTTATATATCCTTTAGAGTTTAAATCTAGTAATTCTTTATCTATTACTCTTCGCACTTCAATAATATTATCATCTTTTATCTCAGCAATTTTAGCACACTCTAAAGTTACTGGCTTTGGATTTATTATTAGTCCTAAATTGTCTTCTTTATTTTTTAGTAACTCTAACGTTACAACAGAATCTTTTCCTCCTCCAATAGGAATTATATAATTCTTGAAGCTAAAATTGTTATTATTTACTTCCACATTAGAATAATCTTTTTCTCCTTCACAAATTATATTCATAAATTCATTTATGTTTGTTTTTATATTGTTTGTGAAAAACAATTCTCCTAACCCATAAAAATATAGTTTTTTAAACCAGGCAATTTGTTCACTATTTATTCGACCACATTTTATTATTACATTTGGAGAACATACGCATTTCCAATAGCTTATTAGCTCAATTAACCCTATATGGAAAACTATATTATTTATATATTCTTTATTATTATCTATTTTATTTACAATTAATCCTTTTTTTAGAATTTTTATTTTTGGCATAAAAACTTTTAAATTTGGTATTTCAAATTTATATTCAATATTTATACTTTCACTGTCTTCAGAAATTTTATAACTATCATATATAAACTCTTTATGCTTATCCCTTAGCTTGAAAAATTTTATGTTGTTATCTACCATAAATCCCTCCACTATATAAATATATTATCTAAGTTATATATTATTTTATAATATTTGTAAAGTATTAATTAAATTCATTAAAATTGGTATAGAAAAACTGTTTTTTGCAGATTATATATATAGTTAATGTTTACCTATAAGTTTCTTCTTATCTCTACCTATGAGTGCTATATTTACTAATTAAAGGAGGGACAAATATGGCTTTAGACTATATAATTATTGGCGAAAGATTGAGAAAAGCAAGATTAGCAAAAGGATTAACTCAAGAAAAACTAGCAGAACAACTTGATTTATCCGTTGCCTTTCTAAGTAGAGTCGAACGTGGTAATGCTCATATTAATCTAACAAGACTTAGTGAAGTATGTTCCATCCTTGGATTATCTGAAGGTGAAATTCTTAATGGATCTTCTTCTAATGCCTCTGATTATATGCAAAGAGATTTTAGTTCTTTATTAAAGAAATGTTCACCTGAAAAACAAAAATTAATTTATAATATAGCAAAAGTAATTGCTGAAAGTTAAAAAAGCAAACCTAAGATTGTCTACAATATAAAAAAGAAAGAAATTAATACTTCTTTCTTTTTTTATTATATATCTTATTTATAATTTTCATCAACTTCTACAGAATTTTCCTTTTCTCCTGTTGAAACTTCATTATGAATATTTATAATATCTACCACTTGACTTTCATACTCATTATTAATCATTTCATATTTTGCTAACTCATCTTCTAATCCATCTTGCACCTCTTTAAACTTTAAATAAGCTTTTACCAAATTATTTTCGTTTATTCTTACAGCATTTGGATTATTCATTTTTTGTATTTTCTTTAAACACTCCTGATATGTAACTTTATAATTCATTATAAAAACGGTCTTTTCAGCTTCTTTGGTAGCTCTGTATATTGCTTTTCTAAATTTCATATCTAAAAAAGGAGCATCAATAACAACTTTCTCATCACTTTTTTCTAATATTGCTTGTTGTACATTTTTAATATAATCTTCTCTTTCTGTTTTTATAAAAGAATATATTTCTTTTTGCTTAAATAAATTTGTTAAAAGATTAGTTCTTCCAGATTTAGGAAGTCCCATTGAAATTATAACAGCATTTTCTGGATATTCTCCTGCATTAGTAACTTTCTTTTTTGCTGTTGGTATTGTATCAACCTTTATGGAATCCACAAAAGCTTGTTTTTTATTATCTTTTCTTTCTACTGGTGTTGGCTCAATTTCTATTTGTTTTTTGGAGTTAGTTACTCCAAATTCTTCTGGATTTATATAAAACTGATCTTTCCATCCAGCATTTCCAATTCTATGATTTTTTCTTCCCATAATTCACCTCTCACTTTTATGTTGATTATTCTATCACTTTTTGTGATTTATGTCAACAAAATAGGCATATTATATTAACATGCCTATTTTTTAATTAATATTCATACCATAGCCCTTGAGTTTTTAATGCAGATACCATTTCTTCATGTTCAGCATTTGTTTTTGTAAAATATACTTTTCCATTTTTGTCTGCAACAAAATAAAAATTGTCTGTTTGCTCTGGCTTTAAAACCGCTTCTATTGATGCTTTGCTTACCGATGCAATTGGTCCTACTGGAAGTTTTCCTTCCATATTAGGTCCTCTAGTATTATATGCATTGTAAGTATTAAGTTCTTGATATGTTAAATCTCTTTCTCCCATATCAATTTTCCATGCATAATAAGTAGTAACATCACTTCCTAAAGCCATATTTTCCTTTAATCTGTTATAAAATACACTTGCTATTCCTGTTCTATCTTCATCATGTACTCCTTCTAATTCTACCATAGAAGCCATTGTTAGTATTTGATGAACTGTAAGATTACTATTTTCAATATCATTTTTATATTCATTTAAAACTTTTTCCATTTGATCTAGCATAATTGATAAAATATCTTCAACTGGTACATCTGCATTTTCTATTATATATGTATCTGGAAAAAGATATCCTTCTATAGCATAGTAGATATTTTCATTTTTTATTTCGTCTGTTATAAACCAATATTTATCTATGATTTTATTTATATATTCTTCATTATCTAATAAATTGTATACATCTTCTGCTTTATTATTTGTAGTTTCTTCAATTTTATTTGCAAGCCATCTAACATTTTTGCCTTCGATGTATGTTAATTTTATTTCATCACCTTTGTATACTTCTCCTTTTTCAAGAATTCTTGTAATTTCATCAAAGCTCATACTAGGACTAAAACAGTATTTACCAGCTATTAAATTATTTTTATCATTCAATTTTATATATATTCTAAAAGCCATAGTATTTTTTATTATTCCTTTTTCTGCTAATAAATTACCTACAAAATTTAAGTTTGCTCCTTCACCTATTTCTACTATAATTTGTTCAGAATTATTTTTATTTCCTGATATAGAATTATTATACCATATAATTGTTCCTGCTGCTAAAAATACTATTAAAGCTAAAATTATTATAAGAATTATCATTAGTTTTTTCTTCATATTTTCTCTCCCTTATTAATACTATTTTGAATATATCATAAATAAAAAATTATTGGAATAGGAAATTGAAAATTTTTGACTTATTTTGTCTAAAGCCCTTTAAAATTAAGAACTTTTATAGTATAATATATATGTATGAAATTTAAGGAGGAATTCTAATATGTGGAAAATTTGGGTTATATTCTCTGGACTTTTCGTAATACTTGAAATAATGACTATTGGTTTCCTTGTATTTTGGTTTGCAGTTGGCTCTATCTTTGCAATGATTACTAGCTTTTTTACAAATAGTATAGTTATACAAACTACTGTATTTCTTCTATCATCAACAGCACTTATTATTTTAACTAGACCATTAGTAGAAAAACTTACTAAAAAAGATACTGTTGTAAAAACAAATGCATATTCCATTATTGGTAAAAAAGCTATTGTAACACAAGATATTGATACCTTACATGGATCTGGTCAAATTAAAGTTAACGGTGAAACTTGGTCTGCTATAAGTGAAGAAGGAAATAAATATGAAAAAGGTTCAGAAGTAGAAATAATTTCAATTGACGGCGTAAAAGCTGTTATAAAATAGTTCATAAATATAAAAAAATATTTTAGGAGGTTTTATTATGACTTTTTTAATAGTTTTATTCATAATTATACTTATTATTGCCGCTTATTCAATTAAAGTTGTTAAGCAATCTGAAGTATATATTATAGAAAGACTTGGAAAATTTAGTAAAATAGCTGAAGCTGGTCTTACAATTATAATTCCATTTTTAGATCAGGTTCGTTCAGTTGTAAGTTTAAAGCAACAAACAATGGATATTCCACCACAAGGAGTTATTACAAAGGATAACGTTACAATTACTATAGATACTGTTGTGTTCTATAAAATTACAGATCCTGCAAAAGCAGTTTATGAAATTCAATCTTTAAAGAAAGGTATTGAATACTTAGCAATAACTACTATCCGTGATATTGTCGGTAAGATGGATTTGGATCAAACATTTAGTTCAAGAGATTCTATTAATGATGAGTTAAGATCAAAATTAGATGATGCTACAGATCAATGGGGATGTAAAGTTGATAGAGTCGAAATTAAAGATATTACTCCACCAGCTGATATTCGTGATGCAATGGAAAAACAAATGAATGCAGAAAGAAATAAGAGAGCTCTTATTCTTCAAGCTGAAGGAGAGAAACAATCAGCAATTACAATTGCTGAAGGTAGAAAAGAAGCCGCTATTCTTCAAGCTGAAGCTGATAAAGAAACTAAAATCAGAATTGCAGCCGGTGAAGCAGCCGCAATTAAGCATGTTGCTGAAGCTAAGGCTAAAGAAATCGAAATGGTTTATTCTGCAATTAGTAACGCAAATCCAGATGACAAATTAGTTCAATTAAAATCTTTAGAAGCTCTTGAAAAAGTTGCAAATGGTGAAGCTAACAAAGTATTTATTCCTTTTGAAGCAACAGCTGCTCTAGGAAGTTTAGGTGCAATCAAAGATGTAATGAAAGATGATACTAGAAAAAGAAAAATGCAAAAAGAAATAAAAAAAGATGACAATAATGAATAATAAATAAACATACACAAAACAGCCATTAAAAATTTAATGGCTGTTTTTTTATATTGTAGGAAATCTTAGTTTCCTTTTTTTATTTTCTGTCTAAAATAGTTTTTACTACTCCCTGCTCTAGCAAAGTCCCATATATATTATTAAGTATTATAAGTAATATTGGTCCTATAAACATTCCCAATACTCCCATAAATTTAAAGCCCGTGTACATTGCAATAAGAGTAAATATTGGATGTATTCCTATATGCTTTCCTACTATCTTTGGTTCTAATAATTGTCTTACAATTACTATTATTACATACAATACTAACAAAGCTATTGCCAATTTACTATCATTGTTTAAAAAAGATATAATAATCCATGGTATCATAACTGTACCAGTTCCTAAAATAGGAAGCGCATCTACAAATCCAATTCCTATTGCAGCTAATAATGGATATTCTATATTATACCCCATTATTTGCAAAATAAATAAACCTATTAGAACTATAAAAAAAGAAATCATTATCAGAATTATTTGAGCTTTTAAATAACCACCAAGAACTGCCAAAATTTCACGTAAATGTACATATATATTATTTACCCATTTTCTTGGCAAGTGATGCTCCATTTGGTCTATTATATAAACTTTGTCAGTTGTTATAAAATATAATGATAGCAAAGTAATTACTGAATATATTAATATTGTTGGTATTGATGTGAGAATACTTAACATTTTGTTTAGCACATTTTTTATAGCATTAGAACCTTTTCCTAAGAAATTCATAAAAGTTTCTTCTACTGTTTTCTTTACCTCATCAGAAATTTTTATTCTGCTAAAATCTATTTTTTGTATAAATTCTGTCCACATATTATATGCTTGTTCTACATATTCATTCAATCCATTTAATAAATTATTAGATTCTGCAACAACCTGCGTAATTCCCCATGTACATATCCCAATTATCAAGCCAAAAAATATTATCAAAACAATAATTGAACTAGTTTTTCTATTTAATGGTGTATTTCTCATGAAGAATTTAATTATTGGCTCTAATATTAATGCAATTATTAATGCAATTAAAAAAGGCATATAAAATATAGATAATTTTATTGCAACAAAAATTCCAACTACAGATAATAATAAAGCTAATACTCTTTTTAAAACCTTTGCCCAATATGCTAAATTAATTACCATATTTTATACACCTCTTTTTACTTATTTATTATTCTGCATTTTTTGCGTCACAACCACAATCGCAAATACATCCCATTGTTTTTTCTACTTCTTTTCCATTAACTCCTTCATCATTTGTAATATCTCCTAAAGTTAAAATACCTACTATTTTATTGTTTTCTACAACTGGAATTCTTCGTATCTGCCAATCAGACATTAATTGTGTTGCTTCTGATACATCTTTATTACAATCACAACAACACACATCACAAGTCATTATATCGCTTATAGGTGTAGTTTTTGCATCTTTATCACATGCAACACTTCTTAAAATAATGTCCCTATCAGTAACTAACCCAACAATTTCTTTTGAATCATTACATACTGGCACACATCCAATATGATTATCTTTCATCAATTTAGCTACATCACTGATTTTAGTACTTGGTGTACAAAAACATACTTTTGTATTCATACAATCTTTAATATTCATAAAAAAACCTGCCTTTCAACATACATTATTTACATTTTTTAGTATTTTATACTATAAATAATAATACATTGTGGCAGTTTCTGTTTCTAATAATATATATCTTGATATATGTTTCTTGGCATCATAGGTGGAATATTCCCTCCTGGCATTCCTGGACCATATGGTGGTCTTGGTCTTATTGGATTTCTGCCAGGATTTCCTAATAATTCTCTTAATATTAATATTTTTATTAGATCTCTTAATGATTGGTTTGGTCTTCTATTTCTATCTTCTCTTTCTTCTGTTGCTACTGGTTTTGCATTTGGATTTCTTACATCTCCTTTTTTCAATTCTGTTTCTCTTGTATCATTTTCAAAATAATCTTCCGATTCTATATTATTATATATTGTATCTGTCATTTCATTAACTAAATCTTCACATATAGGTCTTGTATTTGCATTACATATTTTTGCAACCATAGGATAAACTATTTTGTAAATTTCTGGATATAGATTTTCATTATTCTGATTTCTCATTTGCCCATTACTCATATAATTATAATTTCTATTATATCCATTCATCATATAATCGTTTCTACTAAAGTAATCTGGATAATAATAATTATCCACTCCGTATGTATTATTAAACATATCTGGTGGATAATTTAATGAATTTTGAAAATATTCATCATAATTTTGATTGTACATATTTCTACCTCCTTAATACTCTATTATAGTATGTAAGGATAGAAAATATGCTATAAAATATTTTTTTAGTTTTTGCTTGTACTTCTTTCATAGTATTATCTCAATAATAAGATAACCGTTTTCATATTGAGCTGTTATACTTCCCCCAGCATTATTTTTTATTCTAATCCGTTTACAAGTTCTTTAAATTTGTTTCCTCTCTCCTCAAAGTTTTTAAACATATCAAAGCTTGCACTTGCTGGTGAAAATAATACAATTTGACCAGGCTTTGCGATATTCTTTGCTAGTTTAACGCATTGCTCTAAAGTTTTACATTTATAAATATCTACTGTTTTATTTCTTATTTTTGATTCATTTTCTATTGCTTCTATAATCTTATCCGCTGTCTGTCCTAAAAGTATTACCCCTTTTGTTTTATTTAAAATTGGTCTTCCTATTGGTGTATAGTCTAAATTCTTGTCATATCCTCCTGCTATTAATATTATCTCCTCTTGAAAAGCATTTAATCCTGCAATTGTTCTTACTGGAGATGTACCTATTGAATCATTATACCATCTAACACCATTTAATCTTCTTACTAATTCTAATCTATGAGGAACTCCAGGAAAATTCTTTACTGTTTCTACTGCAGATTCTATATCTACAAAGCTTCTAGTTGCTAATAATGCAGCACATATATTTTCATAATTATGTTCCCCTTTAAGCATTGTTGATTTAGTATTTAATATATGTCTTCTTATTTTGTCTTCACATATTTTTATTATACCTTCATCTACAATGAATCCATTATCTAATTTATTTTTTCTACTAAAAAATTCAACTTTTCCTTTTGCTTCTAATCCACATTCACGGGTAATTTCATTATCATAATTTAATATTAAAATATCGTTTTCATTTTGGTATTTATATATATTCTTTTTAGCATCTATGTATTCTTCATATGAACTATGAATATTTAAATGATTTGGAGTTATATTAGTTATGATAGCAATATTAGGACTAACACCCATTCCCATTAATTGAAAACTACTTAATTCCAAAACCACTATATCTTCAGGTCTCATTTCTTCTATTCTTGTAAATAATGGGATTCCTATATTTCCGCCTATATAACAATTATATCCTTTTTGTTTTAATATTTCGTATATAAGTGATGTAGTTGTTGTTTTTCCATCACTTCCTGTTACTCCTATTATTGTTCCTGGACATAATTTCATAAACATTTCAACTTCGGTTGTTATAATAGCTCCTCTTTTTTCTTCCTCAACCAATTCTCTTGTTGTTGGCAAACAGCTTGGAGATCTAAATATGATATCAAATCCTGATAAATTATTTAAATTACCTGGACCAAATGCTTTATCTATATTACAAGTTGATAATATTTGTAGTATTTCTTCTGGCATATTTTCTACTGGTCTATTATCAAATACAGTAATAATCGCACCTAAATCATATAAGAATTTTATTAAAGGAACATTGCTTACTCCTAAACCTATTATTGCTACTTTTCTATTATAAATATATGATTTAAACTCCTCTACTTTTTTGTTTACAAATTCTTCCACAGTTTTCCCCCCATTATGAAAAACTCTTTTACTAATTTAAACTATGTATTTTAAAATTCTATTGGCTCCTTCTTCTACAGTTTTACAATCAGTTGTATCTATTACAATAGTTTTATCATATGTTTTATAAAAACCTGCTTTCTCTTGTAAATCATCTCTTTTCATTATATGCTGTTTTAATTCTTTTTTGCTTACTCTACCTTCATATTGTATATTTTTTCTTTCTACTCTTGCATCTATATCTGCAGTTATAAAGAAATGATATTTTGTATTAGGGTATATTTTTAGTATATCTCTTCCTGAAAAAATTACATTACTTTGCTTTCTAAATTCTTCAATTAATTTTTCTCCAAATAAATATAAACCAGAATTTTTAGCCATACCAGCTACTTCTGAAACAGCTATTGAAGATTCTTCTGATTGCAAAGTATCTTGTTCCACTTTATTACCATTTATATAAATCTCTGTTTCTCTATTTTCTAGCCTTATTTTAATTTTTAATTTATCCATTACTTCTTTAATATCAATCTGATTGGCATTTTTTAATAACTCTTCTTTATTTATACCAGACTTCATTATAGCATATACAATTGCCCTATATAAATTTCCACCATTTACTAAAATTGAATTTGGTATTTTATTCAACAATTGTTTACATATAGAAGTTTTTCCAGCTCCTACTAAACCTTCTATTCCTATAACAATATTGTTATTCATACTTTCTCCTTTTAAGATATTATGTTATTTATTATATCCTAAATTGGCAAAATAAACAATCCCCTATTTTGAAATTTTTTTGAATATATAATTGAATTTTAGTAAATAATATTAAAAGAAATGGAGGTGCTTTTCATGAATAATAAGAACAACAACAAAGAAAATAGAAACAACAATAACAATAATAATAACAATAACAATAATAACAATAATAATAACAATAATAGAAATAATCAAAGTCAAAACGACTGTAAATAAGACTTTGTATGGATTAAAATTTCTTCGATATAGAAAAGTCTAGAGTATGTAGTACTTTAGGCTTTTTTTTAAAATTTTTAACAAATATACTATTGCTTATTTTTTATTTTTGTGTTAATATAATATAGTATTTTAATTTAGGGGAATAGTACATCGGTAGTATAAGAGTCTCCAAAACTCCTGAGCTAGGTTCGACTCCTAGTTCCCCTGCCAAAAAAACTTGAAGACTCTAATCTTCAAGTTTTTAAATTTAAGTTTTATTATTTTACACATGAGCTATAAAACTGATTTTATTTTGTTCCAAAAATTCTATCTCCTGCATCTCCAAGACCTGGCATGATATATCCATTTTCATTTAATTTTTCATCTAATGTTGCACAATATATTTGTACATCTGGATGCTCTGTTTGAATTCTTTTTATTCCTTCTGGTGCTGCTATAATACATAAAAATTTAATGTTTTTTGCACCATCTTCTTTTAACATTTTTATTGCATCTGAACCAGAACCTCCTGTTGCAAGCATTGGATCTAATACTATAACTTCTCTTTTATCTAAATTTTTTGGAACTTTATAATAATATTTTACTGGTTTTAAAGTTTCCTCATTTCTATACAAACCAATATGTCCTATTTTCGCATTTGGAATAGCTTTTATTAAACCATCTAGCATACCTGTTCCTGCTCTTAATATTGGAATAAAAGCATAATTGTCTTCATTTAATTTTTTACCTTGTGTTTTTTGTATAGGTGTTTCTACTTCTACCTCTTCTAATTTAGCGTCTTTTGTTGCTTCATAGCAAAGAAATGTTGAAATTTCGCTAATCAATTCTCTAAACTCTTTTGTTCCTGTTTTTTTATCTCTTAAAATTGATATTTTATGTTGTATCAATGGATGATTCAAAATAACTGGTTCTTTCATTATATATCGCTCCTTTTTATAAATTATTATACTAAAAATTTTCAATTTTAAATTCTAACTTTTGGGAGGTCACATGTTTCAAAAAATAATTTTCCCTCGCTATATAATTATTTTATTAGCTTTATTTTTCTTTATATATATTTATTCTTTCTTTCACTTATATTATTCTGATTATACTATTCAGGATGATACTCAATTATTGAATAATAATTATACTTCTACGATAAACTCCAATGGTTTTGTTTGGCCAGTTCCTGGGTGTAAAACTATCACTTCCTATTTTGGATATAGGCAAGGGTCTTCTGTTGTATCTTCATATCACTCTGGATTAGATATTGGTGCTCCAACAGGAACTTATTTTGTTGCAATAACTGATGGTACAATTGTAAATACTGGTTGGACTGGTTCAGGAGGATTTACTATAACTTTAGTAAATCAAAATCTTAGAATATCGTATTGTCATTCTTCACCTAATTTTATTGTTCATAATGGGCAAAAAGTATCTAAAGGTGAAGTTATTGGACAAGTTGGTCCTAAGAATGTATATAATATACCTAATAATCCATATAAAGATAGTAATGGTAATCCCACTAATGGTGCAATGACCGGACCTCATCTTCATTTAACTATTAGAAAAGACGGCGTAGCCGTCGATCCTTTAAATTATTTGTAATTTACATATCTTCATTATCATCATTGTTGTCTTTATTATTGTCCTCATTACATCCACTACACCCATCCTCTGAATGTCCTTCACATCCACAACATCCACAATTGTGTTCTTCTTTATTCCAGTCTAATTCTATAACATTATTACATTCTGGGCAAATAATTTCGTCTTTAAGTTCTTCAGAAAAGTCTGCAATAAATTCATTATTACAATAAGGGCATACTATTTCTAAATCAAACTCTCCGTCCTCATCCTCTTGCATATAAATATCTTTCTCTATATTCTTAACTGTATCTTCTATATCTTCTACTCTATCATTAATTTCTCTATATTTATCAGCTAAATCTTCCATTTTTTTTACGTTTATTTCTGATACTCTATCAATTTCATCTAAGAAAATTAATGATAAATTATAAATTTGTGTTTTTACAAATTCCAAAGTGTCTTTGTTTTCTATCTTATTTTCAATTTCTTCTATAACACTTTTTAATCTCTCTTGTAAATCTGCCATATTATGTCATTACACCTCTCTATTTAAAATTATACTCTTTCCATATATTCGCCAGTTCTTGTATCTATTTTTATAACATCTCCTATATTTATAAATAGTGGAACTGATATTTCATATCCATTCTCTAATGTTGCTGGCTTACCAGAAGTTGTTGTTGTGTTTCCACTAAATCCTGGTTCTGTGTATGTTACTTCTAATTCAACAAACATTGGTGGTTCGATTGAAAAAACATTACCTTTAAAAGATAAAATCTTAACTGACATATTTTCTTTTATATATTTTAAGCTGTCACCTAATTGTTCTTTATTTAAAGGCATTTGCTCATAAGTTTCATTATCCATGAAATAATATAAGTCTCCATCATTATACAAATATTGCATTTCTCTTTTTTCTATTTCTGCTCCTTGTAATTTTTCAGATGGATTAAATGTTTTTTCTAAAACTGCCCCTGTTATTACATTTTTTAGCTTTGTCCTTACAAATGCTGCTCCTTTTCCTGGTTTTACATGTTGGAACTCAACAACTTTAAATACTGAATTATCCATTTCAAATGTAGTTCCATTTCTTAAATCTCCTGCCATATATACTTCTGCCATTATTATCTCTCCTTTTATTTATAAAATATAAAAATTCCTCTGTATTATAACACAGATTGCTTTTATAATCAAGCTTTTATTATTATATAATTTTTATCTGATTTTGTAAGACTTGTGCAACCATATTTATTAACTAATACAGTATCTTCTATTCTAACTCCAAATTTTCCTGGAATGTATATTCCAGGTTCATTAGTAACAACCATATTTTCTTTTAATAGCATTTCTGAATGCTCTCCTAAACTTGGACTTTCATGAATATCTAGTCCCACACCATGGCCAAGTCCATGGATTAAAGAAAAACCATTTACTTTGAAATCACTATTAACCATTCTAAATAAATTTTTTGTGTTAGCCCCTTCTTTTATTTCCTTAAACATGTTGCGTTGATTCTTTAATACTAAATCATATACATCTTTTATATAATCTTGAACAAAATCCACGAAAACAGTCCTTGTCATATCAGAGCAATATCCTTTATATATACATCCAAAATCTATAGTAATTATATCTCCGGATTGTATTTTTCTATCTGTAGGAACTGCATGTGGCATTGATGAATTTATACCAGAAGCTACTATTGGAGCAAATGAATTTCCTTCTGCTCCATTTTCTTTAAAAAATCTCTCTATTTCTGTTGCAATTTCTTTTTCGGTTTTTCCCTTTTTTATAAAAGTTAATAAATGCTCAAAACATTTATCTGTAATTTTACATGCTTCAGCTATGTTTGCTATTTCTTCTTTATCTTTAATCATTCTATGCTTTTCTATAATATATTCTGTTTCTACAAAATTATTAATTTTATATTGGTGCATATATTGTTTGTATTTTGCATATGTTACATAATTTTCTTCAAATCCGACATTTTCACAGAACAAAAAGAAGTTCTCATAATCATAGCTAGATACGTCTTTTATATCTGAAACAATTATTTCATCATCTATTGTTAAAATTGAATTTACCGCTTCTGTATATCTACCATCAGTTATATATACATTTTCTTTTCTTGTTATCAACAAAGTTCCTTCAGCCTCTATTCCTATTAAATACTTAATATTTACAGGATTAGATACTATCATGCCATCCAAATTGAGACTTCTCAAACTGTCTCTTAACCAGCGAACTCTAACATTCATTATAGTAGTTCTCCTTTCTCTTATTATTTAATCTTACTGTCTTCCCAAAGTAAGTATTTTTACTAACATATTCATTATAACATTATTTGGTATAAGCATTGTTGAAAAACAAGCAAGTACTATAAAAGGTCCAAAAGGAATATATTCTTTTACTTTTCTAAACATTAATAATACTATACTAATTATTGCACCTATAAAGAATGATAATACCATAACTATAGTAATATTAGTAACTCCTAATAGAAGTCCTAAAACTCCCATCAGTTTAACATCTCCCCATCCCATAGAATCTTTTTTGGTAGCTAAGCCACCTATTATAGTAATTAGCATAAACGCTCCCGCACCTATAAGCATACCTAAAATCATATTTATTGCTATGTTTATGTTTATTATTCCTTGGATAAATAAAAATACTAATCCAATTTCAAAAAGTACTAAATTAATTCTGTTTGGTATTATTTTATAGTTATAATCTATTTTAAATATGGATAATAGAAAAGGTGTAATTATTAAATATTTTAATAATGTTATATTCTCTAATATATCTTTTTTTATTCCTAAAATATATACTAAAGCAATATATATTAAAACATTAAATACTATAATTAAATAATTAGGTTTTACATTGTCTTTTAATTGATTATATCTTTCTTTTGAAAGTGTTTTTTTATATTCTGGTAATTTTGTATTAAGCCAATTTGTTAAGATTCCTACTACAAAACCTATGACACCAAAAATTGTATAATATAGTATATGAGTATCATTTATATACATCTAAAAGCCTCTCTTTCTTCATCTTTTGTATTGTTTTTAGCTACTTAATAATTTTTTGTTTTTTTAGATATCTGTTTAGCATTATCCTTTCTATTGGTCTTTTAATTGCTGTTAATATCATTTCTTTTTTTTCAACTGGTTCAACTAATATAGAAATCATATTACAATTATTGCCCCCTAGCACATCTGTTAATAATTGATCACCAACAGTTGCTATATTTTCAGGGTTCACTTTCATAATTTTAGAAGCTGTTATGAAGCCTTTTTTAAATGGTTTTTTAGCAAAATTAATATATGGTATTTTTAGTTTTTCTGCTACTCTTCTTACCTTTTCTTTTTTATGACTATTAGAAACTATACAAAATTCAATTCCTCTATTTTTTAGTTTCTCACACCAAGTATCTGCACCATCTACCATCTGTTCATAGTAATTTATTAGTGTATTATCTACATCTAGTATAAGCCCTTTTATGTTCTTGTTTTGTAACATTTCATAAGTAATATCCAATACGCTCTTTACATATATATCTGGATATATGTTCATTATTTCCTCCTAAAATTAATACTCTAACAATTTATTTCCACTATTATATTATCAATATGTAATACTTTTGTCAAATTAATTTTATCTTGTTTTCATTGTATAAATATTTGTATTACTATATAATTTTGTATATAATTAAATTTATGCAAGAGAGGTAAAAACATATGGAGAATAATCACTCGGATAATAATTTAAATACTGAAAGTACTAAATTTTCTTATGAAACAAACACAGAAACCAATTTAGATAAAAAATATTTTTATGCAAAGAAATATAATCGAAGAATATATCCTATTTATAAAATGTTCTCTTGGGATTTATTATTTTACTATTCTATTATTTTTTTATTTTTAACAACAGAAAAAGGCTTATCTGCTTCTCAAGTACTTTTAGTAGATTCCTTTTATCCATTGTTTAAAGGATTTACTAATCTTCCTTGTTTGGCTCTAACTGATAAGATTGGTAGAAGAAAATCCATTATTGCTGGTAATCTTCTGGTAACAATTTCTGTATTGGTCGTTATTCTATCTGGAAGACTTAGACATTTAATACTAGCAAATTTTTTATGTGCTTTTGGTTATTCTTTAAAAAATCTATCTGAAAGTACTCTGCTTCATGAATGTATAGAGCCAGGAAAAACTGCAAATAGTCAATTCTCAAAAATAAACGGTCAGGGGTCTGCTCATTACTATGTTTTTGATGCTATTTCTACTGCTTTAACAGGTTTTTTATACATATACAATGCTTATCTTCCACTTTTTTTATGTATGATTTCCTGCATTATTGCTACTATGATTTCTTATACTTTTGAGGACTATTCAGACCCAAAAGAAAAAACTTTTAAAGTTTCTTCCAAGAACTCTTCGTACAATTATTTAGCTGAACTAATTGCGTCTTTTAAATTTATTTTTAATTCAAAAAGATTAAGAGCTTTATTAGTTTTTACAGGTTTATTTTCTGGGTTGTTGCAAATTCGTTCTAGCATGTCGAGTAGTTTACTAAAGGATATTGGCTTGCCAAATCAATATTTTGGAATTGCCTTTGCAATACTTCAAATAGCCGCTTGTATTGCTTCTATAAGGCAAAACTATTACCATAAAAAATATAGAAATAAATTATTAGCGAATTTCTCTTTAAAATATACTCTTTCTATGATTCTTTTAGGAATAGTAGTAATTTTAAAAATACCTTATATACCTACTCTTATATTGTTTTTTGTTTTTCAAATTATACAACATACTGTAAAGGGTCCATACTATGTCTTAATTCAAAGGTATTTAAATAGTTTTACAACACCTGAAATCTCTACTAAAATATATACTGTAAGTAGTATATTAGAAGCATTTGTTGGATCTATATTAGCCTTTTTAGCCTCTATGCTTCTAGCAAGAACAACCACTGCATATGCAACATTAATTATTGGTTTATCAATGTTTATAATCTTTTTGTTGGTATTAGACTATATGAGACCAAGATTCGGTTTAAAACCTGAAGAATATGATAAAAAAGATATTGAATATGTTTCACCAAACAAGCTATTAGAAAGCAAAAGAGAGGTTTAAATATCCTCTCTTTTATTCTTTGCAATTAAAGCTTTAATTTTTATTCCATCATCAGAAAACATTTTCTCATGTTCTGTAATTATATTGTTTTCCCATATTGGTTCTTTATGTAAATCGTAAGTTTTATTTAGTATTTCAAAACCTGACTCTTCAAAATATTTGATGCTATCATCAAACAATCCATCATCATCTGTTTTAAAATATACTTCTGCTCCATCACTTAAAAATACTTTATATTTTTCTAATTGTTTCGTATGTGTTAATCTCTTTTTCTTATGCTTCGGTCTTGGCCATGGATTACAAAAATTGATATAAATTCTATCTATAACATCTTTTTCGTTCATTATATCTAGTATTTGTTCTATATTTTGTGCTACTATTAATAAGTTTTCAATCGTTTTTCCTTCATATTCTTGTTCTACTTTTCTTCTTACATATCCGAAGCATATCACATTTTATATCCATTGCAATATAATTAATATTTTGATTTCTACTTGCTAATTTAGATATAAAATCACCTTTGCCACATCCAAGTTCCAAGTGAATTGGTTGAACTTTTTTAAATTGCTCTTTCCATTTGCCTTTGTTTTGAATTGGATTTTCTAAGTAATAATCACATTTCTCCAATTCCGGTCTTGCCCATTTTTTTCTTCTTATCCTCAAATTATATTACCCCCGAATATGTAAATCTTCTTTTTGCAATGAATATTTTTATTAATAATAAATAATGAATAACTTTTGAAGAAAAATGCTCTTACATTTTTCTTCTTATATTATTCATTCTTCATTATTCATTATTCACTATTAATTGTGATATGAAATATCTCTTAAGATTATTTTCTCCAAAATGCTTCATATGTTCTGAAAGCTGAATATACATCATATTTACTTGTAACCTCATATGGTGCATGCATTGATAAAACTGGTACACCACAATCTATTACTTCCATACCTTTATTTGCCAATATATATGCGATAGTTCCTCCACCGCCAACATCAACCTTTCCAAGTTCTGTTATTTGATATTTAATATTATTTTCTTCTAGTAACCCTCTAACTTCTGCTACAAACTCAGCATTTGCATCTGAACCTCCAGCTTTACCTCTGGAACCTGTGTATTTATCAAAAGAAACTCCTTTTCCAAGCATTGCTGCATTGTATCTATCTGAAACATGTGAATATGTTGGATCCATAGCAGCACCTACATCTGCTGATAACATTTTTGAATTGCAAAATACTTTATCAAGTAAATTTGGTCTATTCTCACCAGTTTTATTTAGTAACTCTGATACAAATGTATCAAACACATGAGATTCCATACCTGTATTTCCCATACTTCCAACTTCTTCTTTGTCTGATAAAATACATACTGCTGTTGTTTTTGGTCTGTCTAGATTTAACATTGCTGTTAATGATGTATATGCACATACTCTGTCATCTTGACCATATCCAGCTACCATACTCCAATCGAAACCTAAAGTTCTTGCATTAAAAGCTGGAACTAATTCTAATTCTGAGCTTAAGAAATCACTCTCTGTTATTCCATATTTTTCATTTAATATGTTTAATGTATTTAATTTTATTCTTTCTGAAACCTCTTTATCATTATATGGTATACTTCCTATTAAAAGATTTAAGTTTTCTCCATCAATAGCTGATCTTAGTTTTTTATCCATTTGTTCTATTGCCAAATGAGGAAGTAAATCTGTTATTGTAAATATAGGATCTCTAGGATCTTCTCCTATATTTACTGTTATTTTCTCTCCATTTGCTTTTACTATAACACCATGTATAGCTAAAGGAATTGCAGTCCATTGATATTTTTTTATTCCTCCATAATAATGTGTTTTAAATAAAGCTAGTTCTCCATCTTCATATAATGGATTTGGTTTTAAATCCAATCTTGGTGAATCAATATGTGCTCCTATAACATTTAACCCTTGTTCTAATTTCTCTTCACCTATTACAGCTAAATATATGCTTTTTCCTCTATTACTATAGAAAACTTTATCTCCTGGTTTTAATTTATCATATTCACAAATACATTTGAAACCTTTAGCTATAGCCATTCCTTTTACTACATCTACAGCTTCTCTTTCTGTTTTTGCTTTATTTAAAAAATCTATATATCCATCAGCATATCTAAATATTTCGTCCATTTCACTTTTTTCAACATTATTCCAACCGCATTCTTTTTTAGCAAATAACTTTTCTTTTAACTCTTTTCCTTCTCCCATTTTTTTTCTTCCTTTCTCTTTTGAATTTATTTTAAGATTATAAAAATTTATATAATACTTAAATCTTTTATAATACAAATTAATAACTAAACATTAAATCTAAATAGAACTATATCACCATCTTGCATTATGTAATCTTTTCCTTCTGAACGCAACAATCCTTTTTCTTTTACTGCTAGCATTGAACCTTCTCTCATTAAATCATCATATGACACAACTTCTGCTCTTATAAATCCTCTTTGAATATCTGAATGAATTTTTCCTGCAGCTTCTGGTGCTTTTGTTCCTTTTTTTATTGTCCAAGCTCTCACTTCTGGTTCTCCAGCTGTTAAGAAAGACATTAATCCTAATAAATCATAACTTGCCTTTACTACTTTATCTAATCCAGATTCTTCTAGTCCTAATGCTTCTAACATTTCTTTTTTATCTTCTGGTTCTAATGAAGATAGTTCCTCTTCTATTTTCACACATAAAGGAATAACTTCTGCCCCTTCTGCTTTTGCATATTCTTTAACCTTTAATACATTGCTGTCTGTATCTGCATTTGATAGCTGTTCTTCAGAAACATTTGCAATATATAATATTGGTTTTAATGTTAATAAAAAGGTTTCTTTTAAAAGTTCTTTTTCTTCATCATTAAAATCAATAGTTCTAGCTGATTTACCTTCTTCTAATACTTTCTTTATTTTTTCTAACAAGTCAATTTCTGCTTGATATTTTTTTTCTGCTTTTAACATTTTTTTAGCTTTTTCTAATCTTTTATCTACAGTTTCAATATCTGCAAATATTAACTCTAAATTTATAGTTTCAATATCTCTTATAGGATTAATACTACCATCTACATGTACTACATTTGGATCTTCAAAGCATCTAACAACTTCTACTATACTATCTACTTCTCTTATATGTGAAAGGAATTTATTTCCTAATCCTTCTCCCTTGCTTGCCCCTTTAACTAGACCAGCAATGTCAACAAACTCTATAATAGCATGTGTCTTTTTCTCTGGTTTATACATTTTTTCTAATTCGTCTAGTCTTTCGTCTGGAACAGGTACTACACCTATATTAGGTTCTATTGTACAAAAAGGATAATTTGCACATTCTGCTCCTGCATTTGTTATTGCATTAAACATTGTACTTTTTCCTACATTAGGAAGTCCAACTATACCTATTTTCATCTTTTTGCTCCTATCTTTTTTGATATATTTTTTTAATAAAATATCTTATAATCTTATAGTTTAAGATGTATTTATTATAAAACAATCCTTGTTAAAAGTAAATAAAAAACATAGAAAAATCCCCAATTCCATACATGGAATCGGGGAAAAATCAGATAAAAACAGTAGAGATAAAAGAACAATGAAATAAGTCATGCCCGGAAGCATGTTAAAACCATTAAATTCTTTAATGACTTGGACACACTTCCCCTTCTCTACTCTTTTTTCAACCACGCCCTAGTGGGTGTTTGTGATAATAATTATATAACAAGTTATAAATAAAGTAAATGTTTTTTGTCTATTTTAGTAACACAAATTTGAAAAAGCAGTGGAGCTTCCAGCCGGAATCGAACCGGCGACCCCAGCCTTACCATGGCTGTGCTCTACCTACTGAGCTATAGAAGCATTTCCCCCAATTTACATGTTGTCAATTATATTTTTTGATGCTTTTTTTCTAATTCTTTGTATTGCATTATCTATAGATTTTACTGGAGTATTTAATTTTTCTGCAATCGAAACATAGCTTTCTCCTTGTATATATCTTTTTAAAACTTGCTTTTCAAAGTCACTTAGAGATTTATCTATTGCATCTTCTATTGTTTTATAATATTCCTTTTTAGTAATTGTATCTAATGGATCTTCTATAAATTTAGAATTTAATGTTTCCATTAATGGCATTCCTTCATCTTCTTCATATGCAGAATTGTTTAATGATAAATATGAATTTAATGGCATATGCTTTTGTCTGTTTGATGTTTTTATTGCAGTAATTAATTGTCTTTCAATACATAAATTTGCAAATGTTTTGAAAGAATTTTGTTTTTCTTCATCAAAATCCCTTATTGCTTTATATAATCCAATCATGCCTTCTTGCACACTATCTTCTCTTTCTGCTCCTAGAATAAAATACTTTCCAACCTTTATATTTACAAGGTCTTTATATTTATTCAATAAGAAATTTAACGCATGTTTATTTCCAGATTTAACTAGAGAAATCAAATCTGAATCTGTCATGTTGTTAAAATTATTTTCTGTTTCAAAAAATATACGCGCTTCTTCCATTAAACTTTGTCCTCCTGAGGTTGGTTCTCTTATTTAATTTGTATTATAATTCAGCAAAACCTTTAAAGTCAATAGAAAAAGCATAAAATATTTTATTTCTAATCATTCGATTGGATCATTATCAATATTCCATCAGATATGCTAATTGTCCCTATATTATCCAATAGCTCATTACTTACTCCTATACTATGACCAATAGTTAATGTATCATTAGTTAAAGGATACTTAAATCCATGTAATGTAATGCCTTTTACACTTGTTGTTAATGGAAATAATGATATGTATTTGTATTTTGATTTATGTACAATTTCTGTTCCTTTGGTTATTAGCTTAATTATATTATTTGTATCTATAATTTTACATTCTATATTATTTTCTAATGCTTCTCTTAAAATATGTATATTGGCAATAGTATGGTCCATTCTTTTTCCTAATGCTCCCAATATATATATTTCTGTGCTTTTCATTTCTATAGCTTCTTTTAGTGCCATATGTGTATCGGAAAAATCTTTTTCTGGATTTAATTTGATAATTTTAATATCTTGTCTATTATATTTTTCTAAAATTCCATTTTTTATGGAATCAAAATCTCCTAATATGCAATTGGGAAATATATTTATGCTGTCTAAAATTTCTAAACCTTTGTCTACAGCTATAATATAATCCATTTCATTATTTGATATAAATGCTTGTAAGAAATCTTTATTTAATTCTCCTCCAGATACAATTAAAGTTTTCATATTTATACTCCTTCGTTTTTATGTTTATAGCATACTACATAAAAATTACGAACCCAAAACAATACCTATCAAAATTATAAGTGAATAATATATAAGTGTTCTAAATGACATCTTATAATTATTCACTATTAATTATTAAATATTATTTATGGTGGAGATGAGGAGAGTCGAACTCCTGTCCAACAACCTTTCCATATAAACCTCTCCGAGTGCAGTTTGTTATTAACATTCCCTCAACAATGAGTTAACAAACAAACTCATTGTTTCAGTAGCTTATAAATACCCCTTATTTCCTAAGCAAGAAATAACTTCGTTTCCTACTAATTCGTCGCCTTATCTTTAAGCGTAGGCACAAAAAGTAAGACGTCGCTGCAATTAGGCAGCGTATGCTAATTCTCTATTATCAGCGTTTATATTTATTTTTCAGGGTTTTAAGTGGCCACCTGAAACCACTACTCGCTATTTATACTTCTGGATTGCTGTCAAAACCAAATACATCCCCATATGATATATATTATAATATTTTTGTTTAAAATATTCAAGTAAAATGACTAGATTGCTAATTGTAAATAATAGTATAAAAGTCGTGTTTTAAGCACGACTTTTCTCATATGCTTCTCTTACAGCTCTTGCTAATTGATCTGCGCAAGATGTACCTTTAAATCCACACTTTATTCCTTTACACTTTTCTTCTATTTCCTCTACAGTTAGACCTTCTACTAATTTGCTAACTGCTTGCAAATTACCATTACATCCTCCATAAAAGCTTACATTATGAACCTTATTTCCATCAAGTTCAAATTGTATTTGTGTAGAACATGTGCCTTCTGTTTGATAAGTATATTTCATATAAATCTCTCCTTTCTATCTTTCATCTGTTTGCATCGCACTAGGATTTTTATTTATGCCACTTGACGCACCACTTGACGCACCTTTTGACATTGTTATCTTTGCTCTTAGTTCTTCCACTGTTTGTTCTTCTGCTTTTTGTTCTTCTGTGAAATTGTTTTTAGTTAGTTCAATGTTAAAATTCATGTTTCTTTTTATTTTTATTGAATCTCTTAATATTTCATGGTATGCTTTTTCTCCAGCTATAGCATTAAATTCATTTAATATTTTTTGTATTTCTTCTTTACTTAGACTTTTTGGTACTTTCGATACAGAAAAAAGTTTATTCAAGATTCTTGGTAAACCTTTCTTCTTACTATTTTGTTCGGCTTCTTCTATATCCATTGCTTTGTCCAATATTTCCGAATATGGTTCTTGATCACATAGTTTTTGTTTTTCATCTGTAACAGCTTCTAAATCAGTCATTATTCCTTCGTTATTGAGCATAATACCTATTTGTAAAGGTATACTATCTTTAGCTTTTGCTTTTGCTTCTGCCTTTAATATTTCTTGAATTATAACTAAATTTTTTCCATCATTTGCTAAAGCAACATAATCCTCAAGCATTTTACCATCTTCATGTTCTATGGTTATTTTAAATTCCACTATTGCACTTTTACTCAATTTATCTATATCTTCATCATCTATTCTTCTCAGTGTAATCTCGATAAACTTCATTAATTCCCTTGCACCTTCGTCTCCATATAATTGTGCTAGTTTGCTTATTGCAGCTATATAATTTTCTTTATTCATTATTTTTATTATTTCCTCCTATTTTCATCTCTATTCTAAATATTTTTTCAAAAATTTTCCTGTGTACGATTTGTCATTTTTGCATATTTGTTCTGGTGTTCCAACAGCTACTATTTCTCCACCTTTTTCTCCACCTTCTGGTCCTAAATCAATTATATGATCTGCTGTTTTTATTAAATCCAAATTATGTTCAATAACTACTATTGAATTTCCTGTATCTACCAATCGTTGTAAAATATTTATTAATTTATGCACATCTGCTATATGTAATCCTGTTGTTGGTTCATCTAATATATATAAAGTTCTTCCTGTTGGTTTTTTAGATAATTCTGTAGCTAACTTTACTCTCTGAGCTTCTCCTCCTGATAAAGTTGTTGAAGATTGTCCTAGCTTAATATATCCTAATCCAACATCAAATAAAGTTTGTAATTTTTGCTTAATTCGTGGCAAATTTTCAAAAAATTTTAAAGATTCTTCTACTGTCATATCTAATACTTCTGCTATATTTTTTCCTTTATATTTAACTTCTAAAGTTTCCTTATTGTATCTAGCACCTTTACATACTTCGCAAGGGACATAAATATCTGGCAAGAAATGCATTTCAATTTTCTTTATTCCATCTCCACTACATGCTTCGCATCTTCCTCCAGAAACATTAAAGCTAAATCTACCCTTTTCGTATCCTCTCATTTTTGCTTCGTTAGTATTTGCAAACACATCTCTAATTATATCAAAAGTACCTGTGTATGTAGCAGGATTAGAGCGTGGTGTTCTTCCAATTGGTGATTGGTCTATATTAATTATTTTGTCTATATTTTCTATTCCTTTTATATTTTTACATTTTCCAGCTTTTTCATTTGAACCATTTAACTCTTTTGCTATATTTTTATATAATACTTCGTTTATAAGAGAACTTTTTCCTGAGCCAGATACTCCTGTAACACATGTAAATACTCCTAATGGGATTTTTACATTTACATTTTTCAAATTATTTTGTGTTGCCTCTATAATTTCTATAGATTGCTTCTTAGGTTTTCTTCTAACTTTTGGGACTTGAATTTTCTTTCTTCCGCTTAAATATTGACCTGTTATTGAATTTGGATTTTGCTTAATTTCTTCTGCTGTTCCTTGAGCTATTACATTTCCTCCATGAACTCCTGGTCCAGGACCTATATCAATAATTTGATCTGCAGCATACATTGTATCTTCATCATGCTCTACTACTAATACAGTATTTCCTAAGTCCCTTAATTTTTTCAAAGTTTCAATTAGCTTATCATTATCCCTTTGATGCAATCCTATACTTGGTTCATCTAGTATATATAATACACCTGTTAAGCTAGAACCAATTTGAGTTGCTAATCTTATACGTTGAGCTTCTCCTCCTGATAAAGTTCCTGCTGATCTAGACAAAGTTAAATATTCTAATCCAACATCTAATAAAAATTGAAGTCTTTTATTAAGTTCTTTTAAAATTTGATCAGTTATTAATTTTTCTTGCTTACTAAATTCTATTGAATTTAAGAATTCTTTAATTTTTCCAATAGACATATCTGTTAACTCATTTATATTCTTGTTACCTACTGTTACAGATAAGCTTTCTTTTTTTAATCTTGCTCCACCACAAGTTGGACATGGAGAATTTCTCATATATAATTCATAAAAAGTTCTCATTCCCTGTGATTTTGTTTCTGAATGTCTTCTTTCTAAAGTTGGTAAAACTCCCTCAAAAGGAGCAGAAAATTTTCTTGTTCCTGCTATAGTTGTGTATTCAAAATCTATAACTTCGTTTCCTGTTCCATATAAAATTTTTTCTAAAAAGTCTCTTGGTAATTTTTTTATTGGCTGTTTAATATCAACCCCATAGTGCCTTCCAATGCTCTCAAAATACATTTTTGCCATAGTATCGCCTTTTTTCATCGTACTAGCACCAAAAGCTTTTACCCCATCATATAATGTTTTATTCTTATCTGGTATTATTAAATCTTCATCCATTCTCATTAAATATCCAATACCTGTACAGCTTGGACATGCACCAAAAGGATTGTTAAAAGAAAACATCCTTGGAGATAATTCTTCTATACTAATTCCACAATCTGGACAAGCATAATTACCACTAAATAATTTTTCTTCCTTACCGTGTATATCTATTAGAACAAGATTATTGGCATACTTTAATGCTACTTCTATAGATTCTGCCAACCTATTTCTTATTTCTTCTTTTATTACTAATCTATCTATAACTAATTCTATATTATGCTTTTTCTTTCTATCTAAATCCAAATCATCTGTTAGTTCAACTGTTGTTCCATCTACTCTAGCTCTTACAAAACCTTCTTTAACATAACCTTGTAATTGTTTAACAAATTCTCCTTTTTTTCCTCTAATTATTGGTGCTAAGACTTGTATCTTAGTTCCTTCTTCTAATTCCATTACATTATCTACTATTTGGTCTAAAGTTTGTTTTTCAATCTTTTTTCCACAATTTGGGCAATGTGGAATTCCCACTCTTGCATATAGTAAACGTATATAATCATAAATTTCAGTTACTGTTCCTACTGTTGAACGAGGATTTTTAGAAGTTGTTTTTTGGTCAATAGATATAGCTGGTGAAAGTCCTTGTATTGACTCTACATCTGGTTTTTCCATTAAGCCTAAAAATTGACGTGCATATGCAGATAAGCTTTCAACATATCTTCTTTGCCCTTCTGCATATAATGTATCAAATGCAAGAGATGATTTTCCAGAACCTGAAAGTCCTGTAATTACTACTAATTTATCTCTTGGTATTTCTAAATTTATATTCTTTAAATTATGTTCTTTTGCTCCTTTTATGATAATCTTATCATTAATATTGTCTCCCATTTTTATTATTGCTCCCACTTAATAAATTCTTCTAAAACATTTATATATTACCACAATTTTTTATTTTTTTCAATATGTATTAGTACATTTGTTCTGTTTTTTAATATTAGTAAAGCTATCAGTAGATCTCTGATAGCTTTTTATTAATTTATTTTGTTATAGATAAAATTTTATATTTTACAATTCCTCCTGGAGTATTAGCTTCTACAATTTGATTTTTCTTTGCACCTAGTAAAGCCTGGCCAATTGGTGATTCATTAGATATTCTATTTAAACTTAAGTCTACTTCTGTTGAACCTACGATTGTATATTTTTCTACTTCATTATATTCTAAATCTTCTATTTCAACAGTATTTCCTACTTGAACTGTTTTTGTGTCTATTTCAGATTCGTCTATAATTTTTGCATATCTTAATTTATTTTCTAAATTTGCTATTTTCACTTCATTTTGTGCTTGTGCATTTTTTGCTTCATCATATTCTGAATTTTCTGATAAATCTCCAAAACCTAAAGCAACTTTTATACGTTCTGCTATTTCTGTTCTTTTCTCTGTTTTTAAATATTCTAATTCCTTTTCTAGATTATCATATCCTTCTTGTGTTAATAAGACTTCTTTTCCTTCCATTTTAATAGCCTCCTATGTTTGTGATTGAGACATATTTTTTTATATGTCTTAAGTATTGCTAATATATTATGACAATAAATTTTTTTTGTCAAGATAAATATTCCATTTCGTTAATTTTTCCTTTTGTTCCTATCAAATATTCTATCTTGACATTATCTTCATAAATAGATTTTTTTAATTTATCAAATTTTTCCCTTGAATATATTAAACTCTCATATAATGTATTTATATCAAATTGATTATATAAATTATATTCTTTTAATAAATCTATAATTTGATTATCTACTTTTATTTTATACCCATTAATATTAATTCCGCTAAATCCTTTTAAATTTATGTTTATATTGTCATTTACATTAATGATTATACTCTTTCTATTTATATTATATTGATTTATTTCTTTTTCAGAAAAATCTATATTAATTATTATATCACTATTTAATAGACTTTTTTTTCTGTTGTTTACAATTAAAATAGGTATTCCCATCTCATTATAGAGTTGATTTTCAACTCTTTTGAAATACTTGCTATTTGTAGTAACAATCTTTAATAATTTTATTTCTTTTGCTAAACTTTTTATACTTGCTAGTATTATATCATTTGGTCTATTAATTAGAATTGTAATGATTTGGTTTTTTAACTCTTTTTTCTGGCACTCTACTATATATTTTGTAGTATCTTGCAATAATATAGCAAATAGCCATCTACCATCTAAAACCTTTAGCCTATTTTTATAAACAATTTCTAGAATACGTTCATCTTCATTTATTGCATCAGATAATACTACTAAATTATCATTGGTTACCTTTGAACTAATCTTTTTATATAATTTTGAAATTTTCCTATTTCCTATTTTTTTATTTTTTTCTTTTTTCCAAGGCAATATATAAATTTGTTTATTTCCAAAATTTCTTATCGTAACTATATTAAATAAGTATTTATATATTAAAATTATTTTATTTAATACTCTATTATTTTGCCAGTGAATAAAATCATAAAAAATATTTTTTTTACTATCTTTTTTTATAATTTCATTTATACTTTCCATATTTTTTATGTATATCATAATAAAACATCACCAATAAATATTTATGGTGATGCTTGTATTTTTATTCTTATTTTATTATTCTTTTTCTTTTTTTACATCTAATTTTATATGAACATCTCTTAATTGTTTATCTGTTACATATCCAGGTGCTCCCATTAATAAATCTTGTGCTTTGCTGTTCATTGGGAACGCAATAACCTCTCTTAAATTTGGTTCATCTGTTAGAAGCATAATCATTCTATCTACTCCTGGTGCAACACCTGCATGTGGTGGTGCTCCAAAATGGAAAGCATTAAACATAGCTGGGAATTTTTCTTCAATTACACTCTTATCATATCCAGCTATTGAGAAAGCTTTTACCATTATTTCTGGATCATGATTTCTTACAGCTCCTGAAGATAATTCAATTCCATTACATACTATATCATATTGATATGCAAGTATATCTAATGGTTTCATATTATTTAAAGCATCTATTCCACCTTGTGGCATAGAAAATGGATTATGACTAAATTCTATAGTACCTTCATCTGATAATTCGTACATTGGGAAATCAACAATCCAACAGAATTTAAATTCATTCTCATCAATTAAACCAAGTCTTCTACCTAATTCTTGTCTAATTTGTCCAGATAAAGTTTCTACAATAGGACTTTTCTCTGCTACAAAGAATATTGCATCTCCTGCATTTGTATTTGTTTGTGTTAATAATTTTTCTGTTGATTCTGCATCAATAAATTTAGCAATAGGACCTTGTAAAGTTCTATCTTCATTTACTCTTACCCATGCTAGCCCCTTTGCACCACATTCACTTATTGCATAATCTGTCATTTCGTCGAAAAATCTACGTGGTTGTTCTTTTACATTAGGAGTTGAAATTATTCTTACTGTTTTTCCTTTAAAAGCATTAAATTCGGTATTTTGGAAAATCTCTGTTACATCTTGTATAATAAGTGGATTTCTTAAATCAGGTTTATCTGAACCATATTTTAACATTGCTTCTCTATATGGAATTCTTGGGAAAGGATATTCTGTAACCTTTTTATTTGAGAAAGTTGTAAAAGTATTATACATTACTTCTTCCATTATTTTAAAAACATCTTCTTGTGTTGCAAAAGCCATTTCCATATCTAATTGATAGAACTCTCCTGGTGCTCTATCTGCTCTTGCATCTTCATCTCTAAAACAAGGAGCTATTTGAAAATATTTATCTATTCCTGATACCATTAACAATTGTTTAAATTGTTGAGGTGCTTGTGGAAGTGCATAGAACTTTCCTGGATTTAATCTACTTGGAACTAAATAATCTCTAGCTCCCTCTGGTGAAGAACTTGTTAATATCGGTGTTTGAACCTCTGTAAATCCTCTTTCTATCATTTGACTTCTTAAAAATTGCAATATTTTTGCTCTTAATAATATGTTATTTTTTAGTTTTTCATTTCTTAAATCTAAATATCTATATTGAAGTCTTAAGTCTTCTTTCACATCTTTATCAGAATTAACTTCAAAAGGAAGATTTTTTAATCTTTTTCCTAGTATTTTTATATCTTCTATAACAAGCTCAACTTCTCCTGTTTGCATATTTTCATTTATTGTATCTTCAGATCTTAATCTAACTGTTCCTTCTATTGATACAGTTGATTCATTTGGTATTCTAGATATATCTCTTACTTGTTCTGTTTCTCCTGAAATAACAGCTTGTGTTATTCCATATTGATCTCTAATATCTAAGAAAACTACACCTCCTAAATCACGAGTATTTTGTATCCAACCTGCAATTTTAATTTTTTGTCCTACATGTTCTTTCCTAATTTCACCACAATTATGCGTTCTGTACTCATTCATTTCTTATCACCCTTTCTAAAAACTGTTTTTCAAACACAATAAAAGAACCTTACTGTGCCTATATAAACAGGGACGAAAGGTTCTTTCCGCGGTGCCACCCTAATTGAAAAATACTATTATAAATATTTTTCCACTTTATTTAAATTACTCCAATGTGTTCCTCAATTATGTTTATTGAAAATGCTCTCAGCCACGGCATTTACTCTCTTACAACAACCTCTAATTGCTCGTCATTATCATCGTAATAATATTTAATTTTATGCATAATATTTTATACCATTTAAGTCCAAAAGTCAATATTTTTTCTCTCATCTTATCAGACATTTCATTTATTAAATAATAGTATGGAGCTTTTTTCTTTCTTTGAAAGAAAAAATTCATACAATATAAAAAATGAAGCTAACTTTTTTTCGTTAACTTCATTATCTTCTAAATTTATTTATTTGCATCTAATTTGTTTTTATTTCTTATATATTTTATTCCAAATAATATTGCTAATATTACCATTACACAACCTAAAACTGCCTCTTTACTAATTTTCTTACCTGTTTGTGGTAATTTACTATTAGATGTTGTATTGTCTTTACTATTATTTGTTGTAGTATTGTTCTTTTTTATTTTATTTTTATCTCTACTTGCTCCTAAAACATCTCCATCTTCTGTATTATTTCCTGTTGTATTATTTTTTGGTTTTGTCGTATTATTTTTAGGCTTTGTTGTGTTATTTTTTGGTTTTTCTGTTTTATTTTCTACTATATTATTTCCAACTGTATTGTTTCCGACTGTATTATTTCCAACTGTATTATTTCCAACTGTATTATTTCCAACTGTATTGTTTCCAACTGTATTGTTTCCAACTGTATTATTTCCTTCAGGTTCTTTTGGCTTGTCTTTCTTTGGAATAGTTCCATCATTGTATATGTAATAATGACCTTCTATATGTCCTGATAAACTTTTTGCAATCATACATCCTGCATAATTTGTATCTGGAGCTGTTATATCAGCATTTGGTGCCACTATATGACCTATAGTAGCATGATCTGACATTGTTATATTAGTTGCATTTGGGAAATTCCAAACAATAGCAGTACCATGTACATCTGAACCTTGTGTAGACATTTCGCTTCCATTAACATTTAAAATTGGTAATGTTATAGTTCCTGATTCTATTATATTTATTAAAGTTAAGTCTGTACTACTAGCACTTCCTTGGATATTAATTTTTTTAACATCAGCTAGTTTTTCTATTGTAACTTCTTCTCCTATTTTTACTGTTAGAGTTCCTTCCTTATCTGGTTTTACTGTTTTACCTGATATTAAATTTCTTGATTGATTTCTTAAACTTCCAAATAATTTTTCAAAATCAAGATAACTATCTGTAATTACTACAGGATTATTAGTATACCATTCTCCATTTACTGTAGTTCCACCATGCTCAGTAATTACTACATCCTTTCCTGTTCCTAAATATAAAGTTGGCGTATTTCCATCAGTTGGGGCAACATTTCCTCCTGCTAATATTTTTCCTTTAATATATGAACTTATATTTCTTGTTACTTGAGAATGATATAACTTGCTATTTATATTTCCTCCGACTAATATTGGACCTACAATATGCTCTGCTTTTGATACACTATCTAAAGTAACTAAATTATAATTTTTTATTAAGTATTCTATTGTATAACTACCCTTAAATTTTTCACTACTTTTATCTTCCGTTGCTTTTATTATCATGATAAATGCCGTTGAAAAAGTTAAAGCAAGTAATATAACTAGTAGAATTGCAATTTTTATATTTTTACTGCGACCATACATGATTATCTATCCCTTCTTTTGTATATTCTTATTTAATTCTAGCAATTCTGCATTTATTTGTCAATATTTTTAAATAGTAAAATTTTACTGCCTATGCAAATAATTTACAACATAATTTTTATTCCAATTCAAATGCTCCTGTATATAATTGATAATACTTACCTTTTTGCTTAATTAAATCTTCATGAGTTCCTCTTTCTATTATTCTACCATGCTCTAAAACTATGATTGCTTTTGAGTTTCTTACCGTTGATAATCTATGTGCTATAGCAAATACGGTTCTTCCTTCCATAAGTTTATCCATTCCGTCTTGAACTATCTTTTCTGTTCTTGTATCTATACTAGATGTTGCTTCATCTAAAATCATAACTGGAGGATCACTTATAGCAACTCTTGCAATAGATAATAGTTGTCTTTGACCTTGAGATAAATTTTCCCCACTACCATCTATCATTGTATCGTATCCATTAGGTAATTTCACTATAAAATTGTGTGCGTTTGCTAGTTTAGCTGCTTTTATTACTTCTTCATCAGTTGCATCTGACTTTCCATATCTTATATTATCTCTAATAGTTCCTGTAAATAAATTGGTATCTTGTAAAACTATTCCTAAAGAACGTCTTAAGTCAGCCTTTTTTATTTTATTTATGTTTATTCCATCATATCTAATTTTTCCATCTTCTATATCATAAAATCTGTTTATTAAATTTGTAATCGTTGTTTTGCCTGCTCCTGTTGCTCCTACAAAAGCTATTTTCTGTCCTGGCTTTGCATATAAACTAATATCATGTAAAACTAATTTATTTTCTTCATAACCAAAGTCTACTTCTTTTAATTCTATATGTCCTTCTAATTCTTGATAAGTTAATGTTCCATCTCCATGTGGATGTTTCCATGCCCATTTTCCTGTATGTTCTTTTGTTTCTGTTATCTTTCCATTTTCAATCTTTGCATTGACTAATGTAACATATCCTTCATCGTATTCTGGTTCTTCATCCATAAGTTCAAATATTCTTTCTGCTCCAGCTAATGCCATAATAATTAAATTTAATTGCTGAGATATTTGATTTATTGGTCTTGAAAAAGTTCTACTTAATTCAAGAAATGCTACTACAGTTCCTACTGTTATGCCTCCTATACCATTAATTGCAAGTATTCCTCCCATTACAGCAACAACTGTATATTGTAAATATGATAGATTTCCAAGTATTGGCATTAGAATATTTGCAAAAGTATTAGCTTTTGTTGCATCTTCACATAAGATATTATTTATATTATCAAAATCCCTTTCTGCTTCTTTTTCATGACAAAATACTTTTACTACCTTTTGTCCCTGAATCATTTCTTCTATATATCCATTTACTTGACCTAATGCTTGTTGTTGTTTTATAAAAAACTTACCACTTCTTGCAGTTATTTTCTTTGATACAAAGGCAATTAATATTACACACACAATTACTGTTAGTGCTAAATATATACTAGATGCTATCATGGCTACTAATACTGCAATCAGTGTCATTACAGATGAAAATAATTGTGGTATACTTTGTGATATCATTTGTCTAAGAGTATCTGTGTCGTTTGTGTAATGGCTCATGATATCTCCATGAGTATGCGTATCAAAGTATTTTATTGGCAATTTCTGCATTTTTTCAAACATTTCATCTCTTATATCTTTTAGTACTCCTTGTGAAATATTTACCATTATCCTATTATATAAATAATTTGCTACTATTCCTAAAAGATATATACATGCCATAATTAAAATTGCCTTTAATAAACCTGTAAATACTGGATTTTGCATTTGCATTAAAGGTGCTATATAGTCATCTATTAATGTTTTTATAAATAAAGTTCCACACACCCCTGTTACCGCACTTAATATTATACAAAAACATACAAATATAAATTGTTTTTTATAATCTTTGAAAATATATTTTATCAATCTACTTGCTGTTTTTCCACTTATTTTTGGAGGTTTTGCTTTTACATTTTCATTACTCATCACTATCCCCTCCTTTTACTTGTGATGTATATATTTCATTGTAAATTTTATTTGTTTTTAATAATTCTTCATGAGTACCTATTCCGTTAATTTCTCCATTTTCTAGAACAATAATTCTATCTGCATCTTCAACTGAAGATATTCTTTGTGCAATTATAATCTTAGTAGTATTAGGAATTTCTTCTTTAAATGCTTTTCTAATCAAATTATCAGTCTTAGTATCTACTGCACTAGTAGAATCATCTAATATTAATATTTTTGGTTTTTTTAGCAAAGCTCTTGCTATACAAAGCCTTTGTTTTTGTCCTCCAGATACATTTGTTCCACCTTGCTCTATGTATGTATTATATCCGTCTGGGAAACCAGAAATAAATTCGTCTGCTTGTGCTAATTTACAAACTCTAACCATTTCTGCATCTGTCGCATTTTCTTTTCCCCAACGCAAATTTTCTTTTATTGTTCCTGAAAATAGTACATTTTTTTGTAAAACCATAGCTACTTCATTTCTTAGAGTTTCCAAATCGTAATCCTTTACATTAATATTTCCTACTTTTACAGTTCCACTCGTTGCATCATAAAGTCTAGGTATTAATTGTACAAATGTTGTTTTCGAACTTCCAGTTTCTCCGATTATACCTATTGTTTCTCCTTCTTTTATGTTTATATTTATATTTTTTAGGCAGATTCTGTTTTCATCATCTACATAACTAAAGTTTACATTTTCAAAAGATATGCTTCCATCTGTAACTTTTTTTATAGCTTTATCATTATTTTTTATATCACTTTCTTCTTCAAGAATTTCTATTATTCTTTCTGCTGATGCTTTTGATATTATTATCATTACAAAAATCATTGATAACATCATAAGGCTCATAAGTATATTCATTGTATATGTTATTAATGTTGATAATTGTCCTGTTGTGATTGTATGTACTACTACAAGCTTAGCTCCAAACCATGATAACAAAAGTATTGCACTATATGTTGCAAATTGCATTAGTGGACTATTGAAAGCTAAAATCTTCTCTGCTTTTGAAAAGTCTTTATAAATTGAGTTTGACGTTTTTTCAAATTTTTCAATTTCTTTATCTTCCGTTACATATGATTTAACAACTCTTATACCTCTTACATTTTCTTGTACTATATTGTTTAGTTTATCATAAGTTTTAAATACTCTTTCAAAATATGGATGTGCTTTTACTGAAATAACTGTTAATCCAATTGCTAATATTGGAATAATTCCCACAAATACAAAAGCTAACTTTGTATTTATTCCAAAAGCCATTATTAATGAAATTATTATCATCAGAGGAGCTCTTACAGCCCCTCTGATAATCATATGAAAAGCATTTTGAACATTTGTTACATCTGTTGTTAATCTTGTAACAATACTGGCTGTTGAAAATTTATCAATATTTGAAAAAGAGTATTCTTGCACCTTATAATACATATCTTTTCTTAAATTTTTTGCAAACCCTGCAGAAGCTTCGGCTGCAAATTTACCTGATAAGGCTCCAAAAATTAATGCTAATATTACTGCTCCTACTAATAGTATTCCTGCTTTATATATTACACCTACATTGTAACTATTAATTCCTTGATCTATTAAATATGCCATTATTAGAGGAATTACTACATCCATAACAACTTCTAGTGATACAAATATTGGTGATAATATTGTTACTTTTTTATATTCTCTAATACTTTTTAATAATTTTCCTATCATGTTTCCTCCTTATGTTATTTCTCTATTTTTAAGACAAATAATGGCGGATATTATATCTGCCATTATTGTATAAAATCTATTATTCAAATACTACTACTCTGCATTCTTTTTCATTTTTTCTAAATATACTGTTATTACTGTAACAGTTAAGATATATACTAGCAATGATAATGGCATTGTTAGTTTTGATATTGGTATTCTGCAAATTGCAAAAACGCTAAAATATAACGCTTGCATTATGATAACTGGCGCTAGTGATGTTAATGTAACATTTAATAATCCTAATTTTCTAAATCTTATTAGCATATAAACAAATATTATTATTGTTGTTATTACTAAAGGTTTTATATATGGTTTTATAATATCTCTCAATCTAGTATGAGGTTCGCTTACCACTACTACAACATCTTCAGTCTTTTCATCAATTTTATATTTCTCTCTTATTTTACTATCTAAAGATTTCTTTTGCTCTGCAGTAATATTTTTTACTGTAAATGATACATCTTTATTAAAAGTTTCTATATCCTGTTTTAAAACTTTTTCGTTTGGAAGAACTTCTTTTATAATATTATTTAAATCTTCTACAGAATAATCTTTTTCTATATATATTTTTATCCTTTTGTGTCCTTCATATATTAAGCCAAAATTAAATCCAATTGTTGCAACAATGATTGCTCCTATCATAATAATTAAAATCAATATTGGAAATACGACTTTTTTTACATTTTTTATTTTTTCCAAATTTCTCACTCCTTATTGTTAGAATTATTGTTTATTTACAGCTAAAAACATAGGTCTTGCGAATACTAATATTGTTAACAGAATACTGATAATTCCCCAGAACATTATCATACCTGCTGCTGCAATATTTTCTCCCAAAGTGAATGTAAATACTATTGCAATTGCTAATAAAATTACTAGTATATCTAAAGACTCTAATATTGCATGCCATATAGCAGTTTTCTTATTATCACTGTTTTTCATGCTTTCCAACATTTTTATCATTATAATTGTATTAGCTATAATAATTGAAATAACAACTGGTACTGCATTTATTCCAATTACAACATTAGTTAGTCTAACAAAAATTGATAAACAAGCTATCACTAATATATTCATAATAGTTCCAAGAATACCTAAGCCTTTATATGCAACAATTAGAGCTATTGATATTACAGCAAATAATACAATAAGTATACTTATTGTTATATTAATTTGCATTTGTGTTATTTCTGTTCCTAAGATCTCATTTCCATCAATTTTATATTCTATTTTATTTAACCCTGAATTTAATATAGAAGTTACTTGCATTGCTTGATTATAATAGTCTTGCAGTTTTTCGTTGCTTGTAGCTGTTCCTATACTTAATTGTAATTTTCCATCTTTTATTTCACTATCAAATGCTTGCGTAGTAACATCTGTGTATTCTATATTTCCTGTATACATGTTTGGCCAATCTAGTCTTAAAATTACTTTTCCACTTTCTTTTGCTGTATTGTTTGTTGTTGTATTATTGTTTGTTGTGTTATTGTTTGTTGTATTATTGCTTGTTGTATTATTGCTTGTTGTATTATTTGTTGTTGTATTATTTGTTGTTGTATTATTGTCTTCATCGTTTGTTTCTACATAAGTATTAGTAATTTCTTTTAATTTTTTTGTTCCTTCTTTGTTTAGTTGAACTATTACATATACATTTGTTGCTTGACTGCCACTTTGAGTTTGTCCATTAGCATATGCAACAGTTGCTTTTTTTAAATCATCATTTGAAAGCAATACTTTTCCACTTGTTTCTGATACCATTTCGAATTTTCCAGTTGGGGTTAAAGCATTTACAACATCATTAGTGTTATCATTATTTGGTAATTCTACTACTATATCTCCATTTTTCTTTGAACTCTTTATAGCATATCCATCTACTTTTATATTTTTTAATCTTTCTTCAATTATCTCTTTTGCTTTTTTATAGTTTTCTTCATTTAAGTTTTCTTTTGGATTGATTTCAACTTCTTCTTTTTTATATTTTGACTCATCTTCTCCTTCTGGAATACTGCTTACTTCTTTTCCATTCTCATCAAAATAAATAGTTTTCTTTCCTTCATTTACTTTTAGAGTTATTACTCTTTTCTGTCCAAGTTCCATTCCTAAGTTATAATTTGGTATTAAATTTACATATTGATTTGTTTTTTTAACATAAATCCCTACAAAAGAGATTAGTGATAATAAAATTACTATTGAAATTATTAATACTATTTTTATTGCATTTCCTTTTTTCAATTGTATTCCTCCTTTTATGTACAATGCATATGCATTGCAATTAATAATTAATATTGAATAATGAATAATTGTATAGAATTATTCATTGTTCAAATTACTTTCATTGTGATATTTTTATATCACAAATATAAACATATCCAATTTTTTACTTCATTTATGTCCTATTTACAGCAATCTTGTATCATTTATTACTAATTCAAACCATACTTTTAAAAATTTAGCTGCATATTTACTCATCATAGTTCTTTCCATAAATATCTCAAAATAATCAAGAACTGGACATATATCTGTATCTATTGTTATATCTAGTGTTATCCTTCTATTTTCTGCATCTATTATTAAATCTGAATCTGTAACTGCATAATTTACTCTATCGTGTATATCAAATGTTGATGGATTTTGCTTTACTACTCTATTTCTGTGTACATCTGATTTATCTGCTAAAATGAGTGCTGCTGATATATCACTAACAGCTGTTCCTGTTCCTTCATCATGATTTCCTATTGCCATCATTATATCTGTTCTATCTTTTGCATTCATTCCTATTTCTTTTAGAATATTATAAGCCAATATTGCACCAGATTGTGCATGATCTAATCTATTTACGCAATTTCCTATATCATGTAAAAATCCAGCAATTCTCGCTAGTTCTATTCTATCTTCTGAATATCCCAGAGCTTTTAAAATATCTCCAGCTCGCTTTGACACTATGCTTATATGTCTTTTAGAATGCTCGGTATACCCCAAAACATTTAATTGCTGTTGTGAGCCTTCAATTAAAGCATTTACTTCTTCTGACTTGATTACATCCTCTAAAGTTATCATGTTGCCTCCTTATAAAAATGAATTTCCTTATTGATTTTATATTAAATAAATTTATTTTTCAACTATATATTCATTTTTTTTCATTTTTCTACTTATTATTTCTCATTTATTATTTAAGCTTATTATATATAAAATCTATTTTAATATATATTACTCATATCTCACATGAATTACTCATAAAATAAGTAAACGGATTTAATATTTTCATATAGTAGTATATAAAAAGTGAAAGTGAGGTTTCTTATGTTTATATTTAACATTAAAATGAATAGAAATATTCTATTTAAATTAATTATTGGAATTTTAATTATTTTAAGTCTAATTGTATTATGTGCTAGTATTTACAAAATATTTATAAATACTAATTCTACTATTACTGTAAACGACTCAATAAAAATCCCCGAAATTGCTAATATAACTCCTCAAAATTATACAAATATTTTAAATTTAGTCTACAATAATTTAGATACATATATTGGTCAAAAGATTTCCTTTTGTGGATACGTTTATAGAGTTTATGACTTAGAAAATAATCAATTTGTTCTTGCAAGAGATATGGTGGTAAACTCTAACACTCAAACTTTAGTTGTGGGTTTTTTGTGTAAATGTGATAAAGCTAACGAATTCGAAAATGGAACTTGGGTTGAAATATCTGGTAAAATAACCAAAGGAGATTATCATGGTGAAATTCCTTTAATTGATATTGACTCTATTAAACCTGTAAACAAACCAGATGATGTCTTTGTATATCCTCCAGACAGCTCATATATTCCGACCTCATTCTTGTTTTAACTTGTATTATTTTAAATTTTGTGATATATATACCAATATAATAACAAAATAATCCAAGGAGTATTTATGAAGAATAATCAAGATACAAAGCAGTTAATTGTGCTAGATGTGAAACGTAAAATTATTAATTTTTTCAAAAAAATTATAACACTTATAACAAATAAAAAATTTATTGCTATTTTTCTATTTGCTATTTCTCCTATTTTCTCATATATAATGCTTGAAACAATTCAAGGTGGAAAAATTTTATTAAATATTAAATATATTGTTTTAAATTTATTATTTATATATTCATTACTTTTATTATTATATTTTTTAACTAGTAGTTATAAGAAAAGTATTATTATTTCAAATATTATATTATATGTATTATCATTAGCTAATTATGTTGTAACTAGCTTTCGAGGTACTCCTATTGTTCCTTGGGATATCTTGTGTATTGGAGTTGCTCTTAATGTTTCTTCTTCTTTTAAAAGTATCCCAATTACATCTGGCTTAATAATAGGAACTTCTATTTTTACACTATTAATCGTCTTTGCTATAAGATTAAAATATGAATCAAAAAAAAGCCTTAAAAAGTTAATTTTCAAATTTACTTCAGCGGTTATCGTTTCATTTTTTATTATATGCTTTTATTCTACTAACTTAATAACAGCATTTAATCTTGATGAAAACTTGTGGGAACCTGCAAAAGAATATCATAATAATGGGTTTATTGCTAGCTTATTTAAAAATTCAAAAAGCTTATTCGTATCAGCTCCAGAAAGTTATTCTTTTAGAAATGTAAAAGAAATATATAATAACATGCCAATACAATCAGAAATTAGTTCTGATGAAAAACCTAATATAGTTGTAATTATAGATGAATCTTTTGCAGATTTAAATGTGTTAGGTAATTTAGATTTATCTGAAGATTACTTACCTTTTTTACATTCTCTTTCTAATTCTAATAGAGTTATAAAAGGTAATCTTCATGTTTCAGTTTATGGTGGACAAACACCTAATACAGAGTGGGAATTTTTAACAGGTAACACTATGGCATTTATGCCACCTAGAACCGTCCCCTTTCAACAATACATATATTCTCCTACTCAATCTTTAGTATCTACTTTAGAAGCTCAAGGGTATAAAACATCTGCTTTTCACCCTTATTATAAAACTGGTTACAGACGTAACTATATTTATAATTTTTTAGGTTTTGATTCTTTTTTGGATATTAATGATTTAAAAGATTTGAATTACTTAAGAGCTTTTGCTGATGATAGAAGTACTTTTCAAAATATTATAAATTTATTTGAAAATAAATCTTCTGATGATAAGCTTTTTAGCTATACTCTAACAATGCAAAATCATAGTGGATATGATTTTCCAGATTATACTGCCAAAATAACTCAAAGCAATCCATTATATTCTTTAACAGACCAATATCTATCAGTTGCTCATGAATCTGATACAGCTCTAAAAGAATTGCTTGAATACTTTGAAAATTATAAAGAACCAACTATTGTTTTGTTTTTTGGAGATCATCAACCTAATACAAATAGTGAATTTTTTGATGATATTTTAAATTCTAACGAAAATCCAGATTCAAAGGAAATTCAAGAGAAAAAATATATTACTCCTTTTGTTATTTGGGCAAATTATGACTTAAACATTAAAGATGAAGAATTGAAAAACATTGATGATATTAGCCTTAATTATTTATCTGGTGTATTACTTAAAATAGCTAATTTAAAAACAACACCATACATGGATTATTTAGAAAACTTAAGAAAAACTATTCCGGTTATAACAGGTAATGGTTATATATCTAAAGACAAGAAATATTATAATATAGATGATGATACTTCTTATAAAGATATTTTAAAAGACTACTCATTCTTACAATACAATAATGTTTTTGATAAAAGTAATAAGATAAATGAAATATTTGAAATAAAAGAGTAAAAAAGCAAAAAAGTTCCCTCTCTTAGAGGGAACTTTTCAGACTGTTGACAAAGTATAAAAAATTTGTCAGCAGTCTTTTCTTTTTTAGAAAAATATAGTAAAATAAGTATGT
>CANQSV010000003.1 GCA_947626605.1 uncultured Clostridia bacterium
ATTTCCATCAGCAAATACATGATTTTTTACAATTAAATATAAAAAATTAGCTCCTTTTTCTTCTATACTTTTATAAATGTCTTGTTCAGCAAAACTTTGATAAATATTTCCTATATTATACGTTTTTCCGTCATTTGCGGTTGTCGCAAATTTTGCGACAACTGATTTATCATTTTTTAATTCTTCGTTTAAAACATTATTAATATGTTTTCCAACAGTTTTTATATCTCTCCCAAATAGTTCGGCAATTTGTTGTCTATTAAGCCATACTGTTTCATCTTTTAAGTTAACTTCTAATTTTACGCCCTGATTCTCAAACAAAATAATTTCATTTTTCTTTTCTTCCATAAGAACACATCTTAATATTAAACATCCTCCAGGGTTTAACGTTTTGTATATTTGAGTAGGATCAATATTATGATTGTATACAAAAAGAACCTCCTTTCATGAATATACAACAAAAACAATCACAAAAAATTTTGTGTATACATTTTTGTCATTCATGAGGAGATTCTTAAGGCTCTTCATTATTCCTTTAAACAATTTGTTTTACATACTTCTCTATTAATTCATCCTGAAGATCTACATTAATTCCCAAAGCAACAGCATATACTAAATAATATTCCCATAGTACTAATTCTTTTTCTTTCCTTTCATGTATTAATGAATATTTGTTTAGATAATTTTTTAGAGCATAAGCTTTATTAAGCAAACTTTTTCCTTTAATAGTTCTTCTATAATTCTTTTTCAAGTAAATTAATTGTTCTATTACGGCATATCCTGAAATTAGTACAAAAACAGCAACAAAACCAATACTTGTAGCTACAACAATGTTTAAAAAGAATGCTTTTCTTACAACACCATATTGCAATTTATCAGCTCTTATTTCACTGTGATTATAAGAAGTAGTTAATTCTCCACTTCCATAGAATGGGTAGCTATAATAGTCATTTTCATCCGTAACTTCTTTTTCTAATTTAATAATGTCCTTATAATTTCCTAATTGTATATACGCATGTCCATCATCTTCTGGCCAAACATGATAATTATCCATAACATAATTATCTAATTTTGTTGAACATGTTTCTATTAAAATAGGAATGAAAATAGCAATTGCTATTTTAGCTAATCTACCTGGTATTCCACCATGATGTTTTACTAGATATTTATTTTCTATTGCTTCTTGCTCAACAATCTTTTGATATTTATTTTTATCAAATGTATTGTCTCTAATTAAACTTAATACCATTCTTTCACTTTCAAGTAAACAAGATTCATCTTTATTAGTATAATAATATTTACCATTTTTTTCTTTTATGTAATCATTAATCTTTAACTTTAATATAGTTGCTGAAATACTTTTTTTCATATCTAATTCAAAAGTTGATACAAACATTATTAAACTTGGAGATACTTTGTCTAGGTCTCCCCTATAGCATATATAATCCTCTTCCCTTTTAATAATTGCATTTTTTCTTACTCTAATAGCTCTGAAGATTCTTCTAGCAAAGTGTACTATAGTAATCCAAATAAATGGAGTAAACATAGTAATAATTCCAGCATTTAATAAGAAATCACCATCATAAAACATATAATCAAATGAATAGTAGATTTCAAAATCAAAAGGTTCTGCTTGGAATACTAAACACGCTATAATGTATATTAAATCAATTAAAACAAGTGAAATATTTAATAAAATTTTATGTGATTTTTTTGTTGTGATTAAATTAGCTTTTCTAATAATAAGAATTACTGGTATTATGATAAAAAGTCCAATAAATAAAGGCATAGTTAAATCATCCTTTCTGGGGTATAATATATGTGCAATAATTAGCTTGAATTCTGAATTGTTGTGCTTATGGTTATTCTTTAATTTTCAGCTATAGTCCAATTCTGACCATTGTCTACGCTTATAAATTTATAGTAATTTCCATCTTTACTTCCTATTTCTCTTGGAGCAAATAATTCTATCTGTAATTTTTTATTAGATAAAATAGGTAAATCTTGAATGTAAAATGAAGTGTCTTTTATATCTTCAGGAAACACAAAATTTGAAGCTTTAAAACTTTCGCCACCATCTACTGTAACTAATAGCGAATCATTTTCTTGCCCTAATATAAACAAGCTATTGTTATTTATAAATCCTACTTTTTCATTAATAAATATGATTTGGGCTTCGTTGTTTACTAATATATATTCATCTTTATTTTTAATTTGATTTTTCCATGTTTTTCCACCATTTGTTGTTTTTTGAATCTCAATTCCCATTTTTTCGCCTAATGAGTTACCAACTGTTCCTACTCTTATGATTATATTATTATTTACTTTTTTTTCATATAAAAGATTTTCTTTTGAAATTTTTTTGAATTTTTTAGGTTTTTCAGTATCTTCTATTCCCGTTGTATCTTTGTGGTTATCATCTGAGTTTGTAGTTTCTACATAATTCTTTTTTTCTTCTAATTCTTCTTGTTGCCTGTTTATAAGATCATATGCTCCAATATGGTATTGGATGTCTTTGGGCTCATTTCCCATTATAAAAAAATTTATATATTCATAATAATCTACGTGTGCATCCATCCAAAGAGAGTTTATACTAGCAACATACTTTGAGTCTTCTATTTGAATTACACGTTCATAGTTAGGAATTATATTATCGGTAATACTGTCTATTGTTAATGCAATCAAAAAAATAATTAATAATAAATATTTCCAAAATATAATTCCTAATAAAATTGATACAACAACAATTATACTAAGATACTTTGAAAAAAATTGCTTTATATGTTTTTTTCCGAATATAGCATCCGAATATAACATTCGTATTATTTTTATAAAGATACCAACTGAAAATATTGAAATAATCGTTACATATACCCATTTTCTAAATCTTATATTTATTAATTTAAGAAAAAAATGTAAGGAAATAAACGATATTAGTAATAAAACAATATGGTCATTAAATTTTTTTATAATATTTTTTATAAAAATCACTCCTTAGGAAATAAAATTCTCTAAATTCTTTATTTTATGATTTTGCCATTTATAAAAATCTTTAATTTTTCGGATTCATTTACAAATGTAGTTATTTCAGATTCAAATATATCTGTTCTAATATCTGATTTTGATTTCTTTTCTAGTATTTTTCTTAATATTTCAAAAGCATCAATAGTGAAATGTCTATATTCATAACCATCATTTATATTTTCAAATTCGAAGGATTCGATTAATTGAAATGATGTATCAAATGTTCCAAGTAAATCATCTAATAATTCTTGAGATATAAGCGAATTGTTACTCTTGTAATATATGCTTAAATAATTTCTATAATTAGAATAAATACTATTAAAATCCAAATCTGAATTTTGTTGCTTTAAGTATACTTTTGTATAATAAAGATAGTATGCTTTTATGAATATATATGTAAATGATTGATCTATATTTTGTAATTCTTTCAATCTTCCTAATACATCATAAATTGAATCTTCTGTTGCATCAAATAATTCATGTGCAAACTTTGTTAGATCTATTTCACTCATAAAAAATAACCTTCTTTCAATTATCATCTTAATTTCTTTAGATTTATATTGCAATTGGTTTTCTTACTTGCATTGATTATATTATCCATAGAAATTGTATTTCTTTTCTCTGATATAGCTTCCATAGCAGCTTCGTTTAGTATTGTTTCAATGCCTGAACAACTTAATGATTCAAAGCTTCCAGCTAATTTTTCTTTATTAATATCTTCAGCTAGTGTTTTCTTCTTAGTATATAAATCAATTAATTTTATTCTTGTTTCCAAATCAGGGTTAGTAATATTATATCTTAGATCAAATCTACCAGGTCTTATTAAAGCAGAATCTAAAGAATTATATGAATTAGTTGCAGCGATAACTAATATTCCATCCTGTGCTTCAAATCCATCCATCTCATTAAGCATTGCAGTTACAATTCTATTGTTTTCTTTATCTACTCCAGTACCAGTATAATTTCTCCTTTCCCCTATGCTATCAAACTCATCTATAAAAATTATACATGGTTTATGCTTTTTAGCTTTTTTAAATAATTGCTTGATTTTTCTAGCTCCTACTGACATCATTGCACTTTGAAAGTCAGCTCCCTTAGTAGCAATAAAATTAACTTTCATTTCTTCTGCCAAAGCTCTTGCAAATAACGTTTTTCCATTACCAGGAGATCCTTCAAATATAATTCCTTTTGTTTGTCTTATTCCTTTAGCTTTATACTCTTCTGGGTTCTTTAGGACATCAACATTTTGTCTCATATCTTTTTTTAGGATATCCATTCCAGCTATATCATCAAAGGTTACTTTTGTATGCTTAATTACTTTAAAAGTTTTATGATTCATTTCATAAAATTTATATAAAACAAATAATATTATTCCAAAGAAAAATAAGTAAAACAGCATATCGAAAACAAAGCTAATATTTTCTTTGTCAGAATTAACTTCAACATTAATTCCTTGTAATAATAAATCTCTTTCTAATCCATCGTAATTAGGATTAGTTGTATAATATAATTTTTCATCATTATTTTCAGAAAATTTTAATTTGTCATCTTCTATCCAAACAGATTTTATATTATTGTTTTTTATTTTGCTGTCAAAATCTTTGTAGCTAACATATTGTATATTATTATTTTTTAAAACATTAAAAGCTAAAATTGCTACAAATAATGCAAGAACAATTAATACTACAATCATCTTCTTAAAATTTATTTTCATCCTGAAACTCCCCTTTTGTACCAAATTTTTATATTATTTTTCTAATACGTGCTGTATTCTATCACATAAATTGATATAATGCAAAATTATGCATATAAGCTTCATTTATTTCTTTATGCATTAATAAATTCACCTCTATGCATGCAACTTTAATTTTAATCATAATAAAGCGTATTCTCAATCAAATTATTGACTTTATTTTTTCTAATGATAAAATACATATATATAAAGAGAAAGAAGGAAAAAATATGATACCTAGAGAAGATAATCCTGATTATTTAAATGCTTTTTTAGATTATAGCATTACTATCTTAAATAAGTCTCCTAATACTATTAAAGAATGTAATTATGATATAGCAAACTTTTTAAAGTATATGAAGATATATTTTAAAATGACTGATGAAACTGATTATACTAAAATTGAAATTAAAGATTTTTCTTTAGAGGATATTAAACGTATAACCTTGGAAGATATTCATTCTTACATATCTTATATGGCAACAGAATTAAGAAGCAAAGCAACTACTAGAGCAAGAAAAGTTTCAAGCATTAGAGTATTTTTCAACTATCTAGCTGTAAAAGCAAAATTAATTGAGATTAACCCTGCTCAAAATTTGGAAACACCAAAATTAGAAAGACGTGTACCTAAATACTTAACTTTAGATGATAGTAGAAAGCTTTTAGAAGTTACATGTGATGAAGAAAGTAATCGTAATGCTAAAAGAGATTATGCAATAATTACCCTATTCTTAAATTGTGGAATGCGTTTATCAGAATTAGTTAATATAAATATTAAAGATATAAAATTTGATGATTGTAAAATGACTGTTATAGGAAAAGGTAATAAAGAACGTACTATTTACTTAAATAAAGCTTGTATAAAAGCTATTAATGAATATTTAGAAACTAGACCAAAAGAAAGAATAGATTTCAAATCAAAAGATGCTTTATTCTTAAGTGAAAGACGTGAAAGAATTAGCAATAGAACAGTTCAACACATTGTTGAAAAAGAATTAAGACAAGCAGGTCTTGATACTTCAAAATACTCTACTCATAAGTTAAGACATACAGCTGCTACATTAATGTATCAATATGGAAATGTAGATATTAGAGCTTTGCAAGAGCTCTTAGGACATGAAAGTATATCAACAACAGAAATATATACTCATGTTGAAAATACACAAGTAAGAAATGCAGTAGAAAGTAACCCTTTAGCAGATTTGTAATATTATTAAAAGAGTAATTTCCTACAATATAAAAAGATTAAAGCATTATAATTTGAAAAAATTATAATGCTTTTTTGTATCTTTAAAATATTGTATTCTTAAACTTATTTTTTATTCTTTTTCTTCAATATAACTACTATAATTACAACAACTACTATTGCACCAATACCTACTAAACCTATTAATAAAAGATTATTTGAAGAAGCTTTTTCTTTCTCATTAGAATTATTATTTTTTGATTCAGACACGGCTCCACTTCCATCACTATATACTCTTTCTATATTATTTTCTTCTCCAAACTTATCTGCAACTGAATCTTTTGAACAATAAATCTTTAAATTATCACACTCATCAAAAGCCTCCTCTCCAATGCTAGTAACAGAATTAGGAATTGTTATTTGGGTTAAGCCTTCACAACCATGAAAAGCACTCTGTCCAATGCTAGTAACAGAATCTGGGATTGTTATTTTGGTTAAGCCTCTACACTCATAAAAAGCACCATCTCCAATGCTAGTAACAGAATCTGGAATTGTTATTTGAGTTAAACTTCTACAGAAACCAAAAGTATAATCTCCAATGCTAGTAACAGAATCAGGAATTGTTATTTGAGTTAAGCCTCTACAGATAGAAAAAGCACTATCTCCAATAATAGTAACAGAATCAGGAATTGTTATTTGGGTTAAGCCTTTACAGCCAGAAAAAACACTATCTCCAATAATAGTAACAGAATCTGGAATTGTTATTTGGGTTAAGCCTGAGCAGTCCCCAAAAGCCCCATCTTCAATACTAGTAACAGAATCAGGAATTGTTATTTGGGTTAAGCCTTCACAGCCATAAAAAGCCATATATCCAATGCTAGTAACAGAATCTGGGATTGTTATTTCTCCTTCTAAGTCCTCAGGATTTTTACATTTAAAATTTATAATATTATTTGATTCATCTCTTTCATATTCCCATATTATTTCTTTTCCATTTATTGTTGATGTTGATGTTTCAGCATGTACATATGTTGGAAGTATAACCAGTGTTGCAATTAAAAACAACAATATAAATAATGTTTTTTGTGATATTTTTTTCATATTTATCTCTCCTTTTCATTTGTTTTTTATGAATTTAGTTCTTTTTTTTCTTCAATATAACTACTATAATTACGACAACTACTATTGCACCAATACCTACTAAACCTATTAATAAAAGATTATTTGAAGAAGCTTTTTCTTTCTCATTAGAATTATTATTTGTTGATTTAGTCACAGTTCCATTTCCATTTCCTTCAGTTTCTGTTTCATTTCCATCAATGTATACTCTTTCTATATTATTTTTTTCTCCATACTTATCTGCAATTGAATCTTTTGAACAATAGATTTTTAAATTATCACACTCATCAAAAGCCTCCTCTCCAATGCTAGTAACAGAATTAGGAATTGTTATTTGAGTTAAGCCTCTACAGCAAAAAAAAGCATCCTCTCCAATGCTAGTAACAGAATTAGGAATTGTTATTTGAGTTAAGCCTTTACAGCCAAAAAAAGCATCCTCTCCAATGCTAGTAACAGAATCAGGGATTGTTATTTGGGTTAAGGCTTTACAATCATAAAAAGCATCCTCTCCAATGCTAGTAACAGAATTAGGAATTTTTATTTGAGTTAAGCCTGTACACTCATAAAAAGTTTGATTCCCAATGCTAGTAACAGAATCAGGAATTGTTATTTGAGTTAAGCCTCTACATCCAGAAAAAGCAGTATCTCCAATGCTAGTAACAGAATCAGGAATTGTTATTTGAGTTAAGCCTCTACATCCAGAAAAAGCAGTATCTCCAATAATAGTAACAGAATCTGGAATTGTTATTTGGGTTAAGCCTTTACAGTCAGAAAAAGCACGATCTCCAATAATAGTAACAGAATCTGGAATTGTTATTTGGGTTAAGCCTGTACATCCATTAAAAGCATCATAATCAATGCTAGTAACAGAATCAGGAATTGTTATTTGAGTTAAGCCGTCGCAGCCCCAAAAAGCACTCTCTCCAATGCTAGTAACAGAATTAGGAATTGTTATTTTGGTTAAGCCTTCACAGCCTTCAAAAGCCTCCTCTCCAATACTAGTAACAGAATCTGGGATTGTTATTTCTCCTTCTAAGTCCTCAGGATTTTGACATTTAAAATTTATAATATTATTTGATTCATCTCTTTTATATTCCCATATTATTTCTTTTCCATTTATTGTTGATGTTGATGTTTCAGCATGTACATATGTTGGAAGTATAACTATTGTTGCAATTAAAAACAATAATAAAAATAATGTTTTTTGTGATATTTTTTTCATATTTATCTCTCCTTTTCATTTGTTCTAAGTTAAGCATAATATATAGTATTTATCTATATTTGTCAATAAAAGAAATGTTATGGTGAATTGTTTTTAATATATTAATTTTTTCTCAATCGTTAATAATCTTGCATCAAAATTAAATATATAATCTTCAAAAGGACTTTTATTTATAAATATTTTCTCAGTATTTATTCTAGAAATTAATTCAAAAGCTTTATCTGAATTTTTTGTGAATAATGCAACAGTATCATTAGTTGATATTTCATTTATTTTATTTATTATTTCTTCTAAATTATCTCCTGTGAGATATTCTAAATTAATGTTATTGTCATATGCATAATGATCCATTTTTAATAATGTTTGTTTTATTTCTTCTGTTGGTTCTGCATAAACAAATACATGACCATATTCTTTTAAAATAACTGGTTTATTAAAATCATTTTTTATTTTTTTAAATTCATACTTATCTCCTACATATACTAATAAATCAAATTTATCTTGATTTAAAACCGCTTCCCTAAACAAATCTGTTTTCGCCTGTAAATGCTTAATAGAAGCTCCATAATTATACTTCTTTAAAATATCATTTATCAAAGTAATAATAACTGTATTAGTAGCAAGCATATAATCAGACGAAAAAAGATAAAGATTATTATGAGTAAGTAATGCTTTTAAAACAAAATCCAATGTTACATATGAACAGCCATCAAACATTACAGCTATATCCCCTATTCCTGATGTAACTGTATTAGTTAAATTTCTATTAAAAATGGAAACAGAAATCTTTTTAATATTATCTAGTTGCTTTAAAAAATTATTATAATCTAATTTTATTCTATCTACCTTAAAATCCGCTTCTATAGCCTTTTGAATAGTAGCCTTTTTAGAAGTAAAAACCTTACAAAATTCATTTATAATAGATTTAACCTTATTCTCATCAAAAATATAATTTCTTTTTATAACAATTTCATTATTTTCAACCAATTTCTTTTCCTCCGTATAATATAATTTTATTCATCATCAGACATATTTTTAGCTTTTAAAAATTCTTCTGCACATGCTTTAATAAACTCTAATCTCTCTGAAATATCACTTTGTGATAAAGCACTTGGAAACAATGATGCTATTTCAAATTCTGAATCCTTTAATTCTTGCAATTTAGGCTTTTTTAAAATATTCATAATTTCACCAATTTTTCTCGGAACAGTTGTTGTCCATGTTTTTCCAACATTTGCTCTTCTAATATTAGGATCATGCATAGCATCTGCCTTAGTTGTTTCAAAATTTAATAGTTCACTTGATACTAGACCAGTAGTTTTTAAATATTGTGCAAATTTTGAAATACTCATTATATAAGTAGCATTGTTTCCAACATGATAGTAAGTATTAGTATTTGGAACTTTTTTTAAATGTACTAGCACTACTGCACCAATTTTAGCACATTCAGTTTGTTGTGGCAAAAATACTCTATAATTTTTAAAATCACCGGAACTAAAAGTATCCATAGAATCTATTCCGTGAACATTAGTTGTAATTTTTGGAGAGAAACCAAGAGATTCCATATATTGAATTATAGCTTCAGCCTGAGCAATCTCTTTCTTAGAAGGCTGATATTCTGATTCTCTATGTGATATAGGTGTTTTGATTTGGTGTCTACCAGAAGGCATTTCTGGAGAAATTTTTTCACTACTATCCCCTAATTGAGATGAAGATATATCATCAATTAATTTTGAATTTATAGATTCAGCATTTAATTGTTCTGCTTCTTCATAAGTAATAATTCCTTTTTCTGCTAACTTTTCTAAATCTTCAAGAGTTATATAACTTTTGTTAAATAATTCTTTAATTTTAGGCAATAGATTACAATCAGGAAGATCTTTAGAAATAGCTTCCATAATTTTCATTATAGATGAACTCAAATTAAAATCTTCTTGTTTAAAAATAGGATCTCTATGTTCTTGTAAAATTCTGGCAAGTTCTTCGATATTTAACAAATTATCACCATATATATAAACTGCTAGTACATCATAAAAGTTTGTTCTCTTTACTTTATCAGAATTTTCCTCATCATTATTCTCTAAATCATTCAAAGCATTTTGATATTCTTCAAAAATTATACTACTATTTTCTAAATATGAAAATTTACTATAATGTCCACTATATAATAAGCCTTTTCTTATTGCTTCTCTTAATTTTTTCTCATAGTCATCATCATAAATTTCTATTAAATCATCTTCGTTTAAGCCACCATTATTTACTATAGTAAAAACTGTATCAATAGGAGATTCTTTTAGAAAAGCATAATATTTTTTCTTTACCTCTTCATCATTACGACTAAATTCTTTCATCTTTTTTAAGGTTATAAGTCCATCAGAAAATAATTTTACAAGATCATTTGCAGTAACTCTTGGATCATTTTTTAATTGCTCACTAAAATCACTGCCTTTCTCCTGATCTTCTGCTGAATGTGGTAAAATATATTCTTTGTAAAATGATATAACCATATAAAATTCATCATTATTAGGTTTAAAATAATTTTTTAAAAGTCTATCTGCATCAAAAAAGTCTTTCATTTCTTCTTCAGAAATAAATAACCCCTCATCCTCAAATAAAGTAACACTTGGAAATTTTTCTTTAATTTTTTCTTGTGTAAGATAGATTCTCATTATATCTATATCTGAAACAAGATGTATTTTTGCTAATTCTAGAAGTTCTTTGTGTGTAAATTGTCTTTTGGGTATGTCCTCCTGAGCATCATTTTTATCAGAAGTCTTTTTCACAAATACTTTTCTAATTTCCTCTTTTATTCTTGACCTTTTATTTTTGTAAAAATTAGGATTTTTAACAATAGTAATGAATTCTGTAAAATCAATAAATCCAATTTCAAAAGACTGTATTAAGCTTTTTATGCTGATTTCTTTTAAGTATTTGTCTGCCTTTTTTTTATTGTTTTCATCTTGTGAATACTCAATAAATTTTTTTGCAAAGTTATGAGGTAATATAAACTTTTTATATCTTACAGAGATTGTTCCATTTTCAAAAGCTTCAAAAAGTTCATCCATATCTAGTATATTATTAACATCTATTGGTGATAATGAAGTTTCTTCTATAATTTTTTTATTTGTCAAACAGCCTGTTTCTTTTCCAAATTCTTTAATTTTTTCTTTGTCAGGAGTAAAAGGTATATCTACAGAATCTGCTATTGTATAACTAGCTAGAATTAATGCTATAGTTCTTTCTATACGCTTATAAAGTTCTTCATGTAATAGATTTACACTATTAGCGTTATTTTCTGATTTAGATTGATTTGCAAATTCTGCAAGCTTTCTTTTTACAACTCTGGTTATATCTGAAACAAGAGTTGGATTATGTTCCACAGGAATGTTAAAAGATATTAAAAGCTTATTTAATTCTTCGCTTAATTTTTTTGGATTATTTGCAAATTCCTTAAATTCTTTAGAAAGTAAAATTACAATTGCTTCGATAGGTTTCATATAATCAACTATTTGCAAGCTATCTTTATCTGAAGAAATTAAGGCTTTTTCAGCATCTTTAAAAGTTAATCTATTAATTTTAGAAATTCCTAGTGCTTTAAAATATTTTTCTATTAATAAGTTATATATATAATCTTTATTACTTTGCAATTCTTCTAATAAATCTGGCTGTTGTTTTGCTTGTTCTTCTAATTTATGGAAAATATCATCACAATAATCTAATATCATTTTAAAAGTAGGATTCATTTTGTATTTTTCATCTATTTCTCTCATATATTTTACATCCTCCCAAAATATAATTCTTAATCATCATCTATGGTCTTAATTTCATCTAATTCGTTTAAACAGTTTCTTAAAGCTTCTAATCTATCCTTTGTTACATCAGCTGGTAATATTGAAGCTATTTCAAAATCTTTGGTTTTAAATTCTTGCAATTCAGTTTTATCAAATTGATGTTGTATTTCAGAAATCTTTCTAGCTAATGTCATTCCCCATGTTTTTCCAACATTAGCTCTTCTAGTATATTTACTATCCTTTACTCTTGATTTTGTAGCATCAAATGATGTGAGAGCACTTTCAAGTTGACCATTGTTATTTAAGTACTCTACAAAACTTGAGGTACTCATTATATATGTAGCATTATTTCCTACATGGTAATATGTATCAGAATTAGGTACTTGTTTTAAATGTATTAAAACTACTACATCTGGATTCTCATCTGACAAGAAGACTCTATAATTCATAAAATCTCCTGAAGAGAATGTTTCCATTTTTGTTAATCCGAAAGCATTTGTAGTTGTTATTGGTGAAAAACCTAATTTACTCATATATTTTATCATTGCTTCTGCTTGTAATTTTTGCTTTTCTGATGGTTGAGTTTGAATATTTCTTGTTCTCTGAGGATTTCTAACATTAGTATGAGTGTTGTTTTGAGATGGCATTAGAGAGTCACTATCTCCTAATTTTAAATGTTTTAATTTAGCAATTTGTTGTGATTGGCAAAATTCATCATTTATTTCTTTAGCATATACAGATGTTATAATTCCTTTTTCAACTAAAGTATTTAGACCTTCATAACTTATGAAACTATTCATATATAATTCTTTAATTCTTGAAATTATTATTTTTTTATCAAGAGTTTTGATATTTTCAATTGCTTTTGAATCTTCGGAAATCATTGTGCATATGTATTCACTTAAGTTAAAGTTTTCATCTTGAAATATTGGGTCTTTTTTCTCTCTTACTATTTGATAGATATTATCAAAAGTTACTGTGTTATCTGTTAAAAGATAAAAATCTAGCATTGATTCAAAATCTAATTCTTCATCTTTTTTCTCTGGATATTCTAAATGCATTTCTAAAGATTTTTGATATTCTTCCATTATGATATCAGAATCAATAAAACTTATATATTTTAATCTATCAATTGCTATATATCTTTTTCTAAATGCTTCTCTAATAATATTTTCGTATTTATCATCAAATATTTCTATTAAATCATCCTCTGATAAAATACCAGTATTGAAATAAGATATAATACTTTTTACATCATTAATTTGACTAATATGATTAAAAAATTCTTGTTTAAAGTTTTCATCGTATTTATCGTTTCCTTCAGATTTATGTATTCTTTGCGAAATATCATCATTCATTAAAATACCTATTGAATGAAAATATATAAAATCTTCATTAGAAACACTTTGTGAATTTAAAACTTCTTGACGCATGTCTTCTAATTCTATAAATTCATGTATAAGTCCCTTAAATAGAGTTTTATCAATTACACCTTGTAGATACAATTCCAAAGCTTTTTGTGCTGTGTAAAATTCTTTTACATCATCTTGAAATATTTCAAACTCTGTTTTTTCATGATACAATTCTTTTGATTGTTCTTGTTTGGGGTTATTTTCCTCTTTTAATTTTAAATATATTCTCATCATATCAATATGATCTATAAAACCAAGGCTAGTTAATTTTAAACACTCTAGTCCTGTAAAGTTTTGATAATTATTTTTGTATTCTTCCGCTTCTTCTTTTGTTTTAAATAGAAAAGTATACCTTATAGCTTGTTTTATTTTCTGTAAGTCTTTAGAAGAACATTTTGATAATTTAGATTCTGGATTAGTTAATAATATGTATATATCATCAAAAGATAAAAAGCCTTGTTTAAACATTTCTATAGGTAAAGTTGGTTTAATTTTTTCTAATAGTTCAGGGGTATTGCTTTTTCCATTCATAACATTTTGTACGAATCTAACAATATAATCCTCTGGTCTTAACAATTTTTTCTCAGTTTTTGAAATTGTTCCCTGTTCTAGTCTATCAAATGATTCATTTTTATCTAAAATATCTTGAAATGCTTCTCTTATTTGAGGATACATATTTGTTTTTTCTTGTGATATGGAGTTAATTAATCTAATTAAATGATCATTATCTAATATTCCTAATTCTTTACTTATTTCTTTAACGAGTTCCATTTCTTTTGCACCATATGCATAATATTGTATAATATAAATTCCAAGTTCATCTTTAATAAATTGAGTTTGAAATTTCTTTTCTTTAAGCTTATTTAATATTAAATTTTTAAAATTCTCCATATCTTCTTTTGAAACAACTTTAGGCATATCTTTTTGATCTAACAAACTAATAAATTCAGAATCAGGCTCTTCTATCTCTCCTCTTTCTCTCATTGTATCAGTAAGTTTCGCTATAAATAATATATATGTAGCATCTATTACATCAAGAAATACAGTATATACTTCTTGTTCATAATCATAATTATCATCATCAAGATCCGGTAATAATCTTACACTTTTTGGATTTTCCAGAGTTGATAATTCTCTTTTTGGAAGACCACTCAAAGGCATTGAAGGTAATTTCAATTCTTTTAATTTTTGTGGTAAAAAATCTCGTATAAGTGTTGAAATAGCAAGTTCTTCTATATATAACCTATTATTAGTATTATTTAATAAACGGTCGATATAATTTTTTTTAATTATATTGTCCGAATCAATATTATCAAGAAGTGTATTTCTTATCTCTTCGAATATCTGTCTAAAAAAATTAGCAAAATATTTTGACGGATCATAACTATCTATAATTCTTCCCATAAAAACTCCTTTTTTACATAAAATTAACATAAAATTGACAAAAAGCACTACATTATAGTTTACCATAATTTTCTTATTTAGTCAAATTAAAAAGACGAATATATTCGCCTTTTTTTAAGAATTTAAAAGAAGGATTATTGATTAAATTTAGATTTAGTATTATCTAATGGTTGGAATATTAAGATTTTGTTCTATAGATAAACTACTTGATTTTAAATTATTAATATTTTTTATATCGGATATTATTTCTCTTATATCTTTTTCTTCATAATATTTATTTTTTTCTTGTTCTCTTTGAGCAATTGTCCATAGAGTATCACCTCTGCTAACTGTAATTGTTTTGTATTCTATTTTAGCTTCTGATGAAGCGGAATTTTTAATATTAAAAACTATACAGCAAAGAATAAATAATATTAAAATAACTCTTCTTCTAAATTTTCTATGATTAATTATTTTTATTTTCATAATTGTACCTCCATAACGAACATTTATTTGTTATGAATTAAGCATAACCGAACATCGGTTCTTTGTCAAGATATTTTTGTAGATTTTTGAAGAAAAGTTTATCTATAAATAGTATTGCTTTTGTTCAAAAATTATGCTATAATCGAAAAGCTTTCTAAGTATTCCAAGTGGATACTTACGACAGTATGTGTCTGTAAAAGGACTGTACTGATCTTATGTTGAAAGGAGTGAGTAGCATAAAATCACATGCTACGCCACTGCAAGCCTTTGAAGAGGGACTTGTAAGATGGTTAAAACAACAAGCGGATCAGAGCACAATTTCAAATTTTCTGCTCTTGCCACCAATTTCTCTTCAGCCCCCTGTCCCATTAGAAAGAGGACCAATTCCATCAGAGGCGTATCCTGTTCGAGATCATCGGAAATATTTACCGCTAGTCTTCTCTGTAACAACACGGGATACATTCCTCATCGAAAAGCCAGAATTTATTTTGTACTGTGACTGGTGGACTATTGTAAAGGGCATTTGGCAAAGCCTGTCAGGAAAGTTACTCAATGATACAAAGAATGAGTATATTCTCCTTGCAGAGCCAAATCAAATCACTATTTATCGTATCGAAAAGTGATGAAAAAAAAGCACGCGGTTCTCTAAAAGGAGCCGTGTGCGATTTTTATATTGTAGGAATTTTCTCTTTCCATTATTTATTATTTATTATTTATTTTTTTCTTCTTAATATCCAATTCTCATCACATTTTATAGGCAATTTCATTTTTACTTTTTGTCCTAGTTTTCCAGGATTAACAAAATCAATTTTTTCATCTGTCTCATAATCCCATAATTCATCAAGTATAAATCTATAACTTTCTATTTGACCAGGAATAATGATTTCCATCGTATCTCCTACTTGAAGTCGATTTTTAATTTCTATAATACACTTATCAGTAGTATATTTTACTATTTTTCCACCAAACTCATAATCAGGATTATATTGTTTTCCATCATATTCTTGGAAATCTTTATTATTTCTATCATTAAAATAAAAAGTTGTTAAGCCTCTTGTTTTTACTTTTTCTAATTCGTTTAAATACTTAGTTGAATTAAATCTTTCTGGATTTTCTAGGTAATCATCAATAGCATTTCTATATGCATTTATAACAGTTGCTAAGTAATATTCTGTTTTTAGTCTTCCCTCTATTTTTAAGCTATTGATTCCTAAATTTATAATTTCTGGTATTTCATTTATTAAGCATAAATCTTTTGAAGAAAAAATATAAGTTCCTTTATCATCTGTTTCAACAGGCATTAAATTTCCTGGGTTATTTTTTTCTTCTACATAAACATTATATGCCCATCTACAACTTTGAGCGCAATCGCCTAAATTTGCACATCTAGAAGATAAGAAATCACTTAAATAACATCTGCCTGAATATCCAAAACATAAAGCTCCATGAACAAACATTTCAGTTTCTAGTCCCATAGGTACATTTTTGGTTATTTCGCGTAATTGATCTTTTGAAAGTTCTCTTGCTAAAATAACTCTAGATGCCCCATTCTTGTACCAGAACATGCTTGAATGATAACTTACAACATTTGCCTGAGTACTTATATGCAAATCCACATCTGGAGCTTCTTCTTTTAAAATATCTAATATTCCGCCATCAGAAACTATAATTCCATCAACTTTTAAATTATTTAAAATTCTAGCTTGATTTCGAATTTCATCATAGGAAGTATCCCATGCATATATATTTATGGCAGCATATACTTTTTTACCAATTTCATGTGCATATTTAATTGTTTTATATAAATCATCATCTTCCATATCTGCTCTAGTTCTTAAAGAAAGTGATGATGTTCCTCCATATACAGCATCAGCTCCATATAAAAAAGCAATTTTTGCTTTTTCAAAAGAACCTGCAGGTGCTAATAATTCTGGTTTATTCATTGTATTATTATTCCTTTCTTCAGTAAAAAATTTTTTATATTAATTATCTTGCTTCTGCACCAGGATTTTCAGGTTGCTCTTCTTCTAAATCCTTAGGATCTATAAAAAATGGATATATATGTTTTAAAATTTCCATATTACTTAAAGATCTTAGTCCTTTTCCATCAAGAGTATCTTCCCACATAACACCTACTTGAGAAAAAGGAATCTTACCACCTGACAAAGCTATAAGTGTACTGAATTTTTTCTGAATGCTCTCCTTATACTCCTCTATTCTCTTTGCTTTTTCTTCTGGAGTTTCTTCCTCAACTTGGGCATCTTTCCCTTTATAATCAAAATGAGCCGCAGTACCATTAATTGCTTCAAGTGCTACTGCTATAGTTTTTGATTGAAACTCTACAAAAGGTAAGAATTGACTAGTTAGTTCTTCAATATTGCTCTGTTCATTTAAAGGTAAAGAATCTTTTTGTAATTCAGCAATTATAGAAGCTTTATACTCATTCCAAATCTTAGACATATTATTTTTTAAATTATTAAAAAATTGCTTATTACCATATCTTTCTTGTATGTGTTTGAAAAGTTTAGTATCTTCAAAATTCACTTTAATATCAGCAGGGCTACCAGTACAGTGATATGCTTTATAACCATTATCTTTTTTATGATTCTTCACCTTTGTTATATTTAATGTTGAAGCAATAATACTCTCTATAACAGTCTTTTCTGATTCTGTACAAAAATCTATTTCCATTCCAAAAATATCATCAAGAGCTTTTGCAGAATCATTTTTAGAAGCACTATCAAGAGCTTTAATTCTAGCAGATAATTTAGTACTATCATTTACTTCTCTATATTTTTTCAATTCACATAGTAATTTACTAATAAAATTAATGTATATTTCAAAATATTCTCTTTGTTGTGCAACAAATTCCGTGTAAGTTTTTTCTATCTCAGAATCGCTAATCTCTTTTGTTGGTAGAGAACCATGTAAAAAATAATATGCTTTATCTTCAGAAGAAAGTTCCATAATAGCTGCTGTAGTTGAATAAATTGCTCTTGTTGCACTTTTCAAAATATTTTGCTCATCTTCTGGTAGCAAAGAAATAGCATCTTTTATACTTGAAGAAGTATTGCCTTGTTGAACTAGTTCTCTTTGTTTTTTTAATAAATTATCTTCAGCTACCATTCTTAATAAAACTTCTCTACGTTTATCCATTTTTTGTGATTGGTATGCATCAAAGAATTGTCTTTCACTAATATACTCTGGAAAGACTTTTTCTTGATTTTTCTCATAAAGTTTTAATTCTTCTGGAGTTAAAATTCCCTTTTGTAATAAATATGCTCTAAGTTCTTTCTTGGAAGGTGATTTTTGTTTTGGTTCAACACCTTCTTCAATTGGGTTTAAAAATAATTCTTTTGCAGCACTCAATATTTTTCTTCTTATATCATCATATTTTGTTTTTTCCTCAATATTTTTATCATTTTCTTCTTTTTTTAGATTTACCATTATTACTCTCCTTTTTTATATTTTATTTAATTCCAGCTTCTTTGCTTTTTGGTTCATCAATAGTAATTAAACTAGGATATAATCTTTTTAAAGTTTTTTTAGAAGACAATTTTGTAGGAGAAACTATGTTACAGTTTTCATCTCTTTTTAAATAAGATTCCCACATTGTTGGAATTTCATCTAAAGTAATTCTACCTTCATCATATAATTTTTGCAAATCAGTTGAATTTTCACCCTTATACAAAACATGACTTGCATCTCCTATATTAGCACTAATTGCTACTTGAATAGTTTTAAATTGTCCTTCTATTATAGGTAAATATTCTTTAGAAGAAGGTTTATTTAATTTAATTTTTAATTTAGTCTCCTTTTTATATGATTTTTCTAATTGAAATATTTTTTCTTTTAATATTTTAAGATGAGCTTTAGGAATTGAAAATAAACAATTATCTCTAGATAATAATTCTAATAATTTTTGTACAATTAAGCTGTCATCTGATTTTCTAAGTGGCCAATTTTCTATTTCTGGATATCCAGAATAGTGATATGCCTTGTATCCATTTTTCTTATCATGATTAACTTCTCTAGTTTTATTTAATGTTACCTTTACAATCTCTTGTACAAATTCTTGCTCTTCAGGAGTTGCAAAATCAACTTCGATTCCAAAAATATCATTCAAAGCTTTTTTTCCATCGTTTCTCAAAGCACTAGCAACTGATTTGATACGTGCTGTAAATTGGGTAAAGTCAGATACAATTCTATAATCTTTTAGAATACATAATAATTTATTTAAATAATTTATATAATCTTCGAAGAAAGTTGTTTGATCTTTAACAAATGTAGTATACAAGTCTCTACTTTCTACATCATTTGGAACATATACATTACTTCTAATTGTTTCTTGATGTACTCCATCTTCTAAATATCTTCCTTCAGAATTTTCTACTTTCATTCTTTCTATAAAAGCTTTTCTTTTTTTAGTACTGTCCATATATAATAACTCCTTTATTTTAATTTACTTATTGCTAATCCATCTCCTACTTCTAAAATTTTAGTTTCTAGAAGCGGATTTTCTGTTGTTTCTTTAATATACTTTCTTAAATTTGTAACTGCTGTTCTTTGTTTATGTTTATTATAATCACTCATTACATAACCTTTATATAAAATATTATCTGCTAATATTATACCATTTTTTTCTAGCATTCGTAAAGCCTGGCTTAAGAAAAAAGGGTATTTTCCCTTAGCAGCATCTATAAATACTACATCGTATTTGTATTGGAATGTAGGTAATATTTCAACTGCATCTCCTTCAAATATATGTATCTTATCTTCTACTTCAGCTTTTTTTATGTTCTCTTTTGCTTCTAAAACACGTTCATGTTCTCTTTCTATAGTATCAATAATACCATTTTCTGCCAAAAATCTAGTAAAACATATAGCTGAATATCCAACAGCTGTTCCTATTTCTAAGATTCTCTTTGGCTTTAATTCTTTTAAAATGTTATCTATAACTTCAAGAGTATCATCCATTATAATTGGAATATGCTCTTCTAATGCTTTTTCTTTTATTTTTAATAATTCTACTTCATTCATGGTAAATCCATCATTCCCTTTTAAATTAAAATATAAAATTTTTTACATAACATATTATTTATTATATATAAAGAAAAATTGCAAATATGCAATTTTTCTTTCATTAATTATTCATTCTTAATTATTCACTGCAATGCAAAACATTGCACATTTCTATGCATTTTTATTTCTATTTGCTCTTTCACGTTCTTTAGAATCTAATATTTTCTTTCTTAAACGTATGCTTTTTGGTGTAACTTCAACTAATTCATCATCTGCTATAAATTCAATAGCTTTCTCTAATGAGAATTGAATTGGTGGAACTAATCTTAAAGCTTCATCTGAACCAGAAGCTCTAGTGTTTGTTAAATGTTTTTCCTTACATACATTTATTGCTAAATCTTCAGCACGTGAATTTAAACCTACTATCATTCCTTCATAAACATCTACACCTGGACCAATAAATAAATCTCCTTTATCCTGAGCATTATACAAACCATATGTTACTGATGTACCTTTTTCAAAAGCTATAATTGTTCCTCTAGTTCTTGATGCAATTTCACCCTTATAAGGTTCATAGCAATCAAATATATGATTCATAACTCCATTACCTTTTGTATCAGTCATAAATTCTGAACGATATCCTATTAAACCTCTTGCAGGAATTTTGAATTCTATTTTTGTATGTCCTTCTTCTGCAGGTTCCATATTTACCATTTCAGCTTTTCTTTTTCCTAATTTTTCGATAACATTACCAACAAATTCATCAGGAACATTAACTACTAATCTTTCAATTGGTTCGCATCTTACACCATCAATATCTTTAAAAATAACTTTTGGACGAGAAACTAATAATTCAAATCCTTCTCTTCTCATTGTTTCTATAAGAACTGATAAGTGTAATTCTCCACGTCCAGAAACTTCAAAGGAATCTGGAGTTTCTGTTTCTTTAACACGTAAACTTACATTTCTGTCTAACTCTTTAAACAATCTATCTCTAATATGTCTTGAAGTAATAAATTCCCCTTCTTTTCCAGCAAAAGGTCCATTATTAACACTAAAAGTCATAGAAACAGTAGGTTCATCTATATCTACGAAATCAATTTTTTCCGGATTTGCTTGATCACAAATTGTTTCTCCTATATTGATATTATTTATTCCAGAAAGTGCTATAATATCTCCAGCTTTTGCTTCTTCTACTTCTACTTTCTTTAAACCTATATGTGTATATAATTTTGCTATTCTTCCATTTTCTATTTTATCGTCATTTTTACAAATTGCTATTGGCATTCCAACCTTTGCAATACCTCTTTCTAATCTTCCTACAGCTATTCTTCCAACATAATCATCATAATCTATGTTAGAAACTAGCATTTGCATTGGTCCTTCCTCATCACATTCTGGTGGATTTATATTTTTTATTATTGTCTCAAATAAACAGCTTAAATCCTTTGCATCATCTTCTAAATTTAATTTACCAATACCTAATTTTGCTGAAGTATAAACAACTGGAAAATCAAGTTGATCATCATTTGCATCTAATTCTATAAATAATTCTAAAACTTCATCAACAACTTTTAATGGATCTGCACCTGGTCTATCTATTTTATTAATAACAACAATTGGTTTTAAGTTTAAAGCCAATGATTTTTTCAAAACTTCTCTAGTTTGAGGCATTGCACCTTCAAAAGCATCAACTAATAAAAGAACTCCATCAACAGTTTTTAAAACTCTCTCAACTTCTCCACCAAAATCAGCATGTCCAGGAGTATCTACGATATTAATTTTAATATCTCCATACATAACTGATGTATTCTTTGCAAGAATAGTAATACCTCTTTCTTTTTCTAGATCATTAGAATCCATTACTCTTTCTTGTACTTGTTCATTATCTCTAAAAACGTGACTTTGTTTTAATAAAGCATCTACTAATGTGGTTTTGCCATGATCAACATGGGCAATTATTGCTATATTTCTAATGTTTGGATTGTTCATTTTTATATCTCCTTTTTGATATTTATACATTTTAAAATCTAATAGGCGAGCAAATGCCCGCCCCATACATAAATTATTCATTATCTACATTTTGTTCTTCAGCATTTACTTCAATGTTATCTGTATCTCCAACACCTTCAATTTCTCTTATTGAAAGTTCCATTTTTCTTTTCTCTGGATCTATTTCTATTATTTTAGCATCAACTTTTTCACCAATTTCTAAAACATCATCTGGTTTTGCTATTCTTTTTTCAGAGATCTGAGAAATATGAACTAGTCCTTCAATTCCTTCTTCTAATTCTACAAAAGCTCCAAATGGTACAAATTTTTTTACAGTAACATTTACAATATCATTTAAATTATACTTCTCTGTAATAGAATCCCATGGATTAGCTTCTTTTTCAGGATATGATAATTGTATTTTCTTAGTTTCTGAATCTATACTTTTTATAGTTACAGTTATTTCTTGCCCTACTTTTAAGAAGTCTTCTGTATTTGCATTTCTTCTCCAAGTTATTTCAGATATATGTAATAAACCTTGTACTCCACCTAAATCAACGAAGGCACCATAAGAATTTATCGTAACTACTTTTCCTTTATATTGTTTTCCTACTTCTGCAGAGCTCCAAAATTCTGTTTCTTGTTTTTGTTTTTGTTCATCTTCTATTATTCTATTAGAACCAATTACTTTTCTGTTTTGAGGGTCATATTCTATTACTTTAAATTTTATCTTTTGACCTTTATATTGTTCTAAATTTTCAGTTTTTCTAATACCAGATAATGATAATGGAATAAATACTCTAATACCATTTGATAAAACAACAACACCTTTTTCATTTATTTGACTTATTTTTTCTTCAAATATATTTCCTGCATCTACTTTTTTAGCAAAATCTTCTTGTGATTTTTTTACTCTAGTTCTTTTATAAGATAGAAGAACATTACCTGTACCATCATTCATTTTTACTATATCTGCAGTTATTTCATCTCCAACTTTAAAATCATTTCTTGGATCATCTTCTTCATTAAAAGAATATTCTTTTCTTGGAATTAATCCATCAGCTTTATAACCTAAATCAACAAATATTTCTCCTTTAGAAGTTATTTCTATTATTTTTCCTGTAACTGTTTTGTCTAAAACGACCTCTTTTACTGACTCATTGTACAATTCTTCAAATGATTCATTATCTGTATTTTCCATATTATTACCACCTTATTATTTATTCTTATCGTATTAATCTAATAAGGACACGAAAACCATGTCCTTATTAACAAACCGCAAATTATTATATATTAGTTTAAGCCTTTTGTCAACACTTAAATACAAGCTCTAAACTACTTTTTAGTTAAACTTATAATATTATCCATTATATAATTAGTTGCATTCTCTAAATTTTGTTTTTCTTGTGCTTTATCTTCTGTTACAAATTCACTCAAATCTAAAGGCTTGCCATATGTTATTGTAACTTTCTTGAATGGTTTAAAATCTCCAGATATTCCAACAGGAATAACTTTTGCTCCAGTTTTAAGAGCAATTCTAGTAGCTCCAGTATGTATTTTTATTTTTTTTGCCATACCATTTCTAGTTCCTTCTGGAAAAATCCCTAAAATATCTCCATTTTTAATAATTTCCATAGAAGTTTTTATTGCTTGAATATCTCGTGCTCCTCTATCAACTGGAAAATACCCATAAATATTAGCAAAAAAGTAAACTATTTTAAATTTAAAAATTTCTTTTTTGGTCATGAAGCACACTTTTCTAGGTGTAAACATAATTAGAGCTAGTGGATCCCAATTACTTACATGATTAGAGCAAAGAATATATCCTCCTTCTTTTGGAACATTCTCTTTTCCAACTATTTTTATTCTAAATAGAAGAATAATAACCAGTCGTAAAACAGTATTTATTATAGTTTTTAAAATTGCATAAACAACTTTCATTTATTTTCCTCCATCAAATCATCAATAAGCTTATAAATATTTTTACGTGCATCTTCTGGAAGCCAACCATTTGTATCAACAATTACTGCATCTTCTGGCACTCTTAAAGGACTATCTGCTCTAGTTGAATCTATTTTATCTCGATTTTTAATGCTTTCCAAAACTTCTTCATAAGGTACTTCTAGCCCTTTTTCTAGATTTTGTTTATATCTTCTTTGAGCTCTTTCTTCTGCACTAGCTTCTAGATATAATTTTATGTTAGCATTTGGAAAAACTACTGTTCCAATATCTCTACCTTCCATTACAATATCATGATCTTTTGCAAGAGCTCTTTGATGTTCTACCATTATCTCCCTAACTTCTTTAATAGCTGCTACAATTGAAACTGAAGCATTTACTTTTGGTGTTCTGATTTCATTAGATACATCTTCACCATTTAAAAAAGCGTGAATACTACCATCAATATTCTTTAAATCTATTTGTAAAGTTTTTGCTAATTCTATAATTTTTTCTTTATTATCCATATCAATATTATTTCTTAAAACAGCTAGTGTTACACTTCTATACATAGCTCCTGTATCAACATTGAGAAATCCTAATTTTTCAGCTATAAAACTAGCTATTGTTCCTTTCCCTGAACCAGCAGGTCCATCTATTGCAATTATAAATGACATTTTTATTCCTCCTTTATTTTTCTGGAACTTTTATTCCTTTTGCAACAATATTTATTTTATTAACTCCCATTGCTGCTAATTTATCTATTTCTTTTCTTATTTTTTCGTTAAAGGCATTTATAGTTTCTACAATATTATATCCATACATTAAAATAACTTCTATGTAAATTGTAGGAACATTATCAACAGAATTTATTCTAATTTTGTTTAATTTATATATAGCCTCATTTTTACTAGCTATATTTTCTATTATCTGCTTAAAAACATTATCTGATATTGTAAAATTTCCTAAATAACTGAAAGTAGGTCTAATTATTGATTTTTCAGAAACATAAGGATCCTTACCTTTGCCTTTAGTTTTAAAAATTTGTAATGGATCTAATAAATATCCTGAAAAATCTTTTTTTATTTCAAATGTAGGCACAGGAATTACGTGTTTTCCTTCTGTTGTACGAATACGTCTAGCTGTTTCCATTTCCTGCTCAGTTGCAATATCTTCTATATATATAATTTTAGATATTTCTGGTAAGCCTAAGTTTTCAGCAATTTTCTTAACCATACTATCTGAAGTTCCAAGAATTAATATTCCATTAGGTTTATACTTTTTAATTGCCTTTTTTATATCTTCTTTTTCTTCATCTGTCATAAACAAAGCATGCTTAACTGTTTCTATTTTTGTAGGAGCTTTTTTGGCAGATGATCCAGCAATTACTTGATTATCCTTTATAAACAAGCCATCATCAATAATATAATTAATTTCATTTTCATTTGCTATCATTTGAGCTCTATAGCTTTTACCTGTTCCAGATGGTCCAACAAAAGCATACACCTTTATTTTGTTTTGAAAAATCATATCAATCTCCTTAATTCTAACTTGTAATTAATCTTTTTGTATTATATAATAGCCCCATAAAAATATCAATGCATAAATTAAATATAATATATAATAATAAACAAAAGTAGAAAGGATATTCAATAATGGCAAGTAAAAAATTAGTAACAATATTAATTCCAGCATACAATGAAAAGGATGTATTAAATATGCTATACGAAAGATTAATAAATATAATGAATTCTAATTCTAAATATGATTTTGAAATATTATTTATTAATGATGGTAGCAAGGATAACACTTTAGATATAATTAAGAATTTAAGAGAACAAGATAAAAGAGTATGCTATGTTAATCTATCTAGAAACTATGGTAAAGAAACAGCTATGATGGCTGGCTTCGACTATTGTAAAGGTGATTGTGTGATTATTTTAGATGCAGATTTACAAGATCCACCTGAATTAATACCAGAAATGCTAAAATACTGGGAAGAAGGCTATGATGATGTATATGCTAAAAGACGTTCTAGAAAAGGAGAATCATTCTTAAAAAAATTCACTTCAAAAATGTACTATAAAACTCTTCAAAGTGTTACTAATATTGAAATTCAAAAAGACACTGGTGATTTTAGATTATTAGATAGGCGTTGTGTGGAAGCTTTAAAACAATTAAGGGAATCTCAAAGATATACAAAAGGACTATTTAGTTGGATTGGTTATAAAAAGAAAGAAATTTTATTTGATAGAGATCCTAGAGCTGCTGGAAAAACAAAATGGAATTATCGAAAATTAGTTGGTTTATCTATAGATGGATTAACATCATTTACAACAGCTCCATTAAGAATGTCTGCAATTTTAGGAATAATTATTTCATTAGTAGGTTTTTTATATATGATGGTAATTATTATAAAAACTTTAGTTTATGGAATTGATGTACCTGGTTATTCATCTACTATGGTTGTAATCTTATTTTTAGGTGGAATTCAACTTATTTTCTTAGGAATTATTGGTGAATATTTAGGACGAGCCTTTTATGAAACTAAAGACAGACCTTTATACTTTATTGATTGCTATAATGAAGAAAGAGAAACAAATCAAAAATCCGATAAATAAATTATTACGGGAGACCATTGGTCTCCTCTACTTTATAAAGAATCTGGGGGTTATTAATGGAAAAATACTTAAATAAATTCGAATATAATAAAATACTAGATAATTTACAAAAGCACTGTAAAACATATATAGGGAAAAATTTAGCCTTAGATTTAAAGCCTAGCACTAGTCAAGAAAACGTTAAGAAACTTTTAGACGAAACTACAGAAGGCTTAAATTTATTATCCATTTTAGCTACATCCCCTATTGATTTCATTTCTGAAATAGATATATGGATAAAACAATTAGAATCAGATTGGATTTTAAATACTAAAGGATTACTAGATTTAGCTATCATTTTGAAAATGTCTAGAGAACTTAAAGAATATTTCTTCTGTGATAATATTGATTCCGAAAAATTTCCTATTTTAAATGAATATTTCGATAGTTTATATTCTAATATTTCAATCGAAAAGAAAATATTTGATTCAATATTATCTGAAAATACGATAGCTGATAATGCTTCAAAAGAACTTTCTATTATACGAAGAAATCAAAGAAATTTAGAAGCTACTATAAAAGATAAATTAAACGGTATTATTCATTCATCTACTTATTCAAAATATATTCAAGAAGCGGTAATAACAATTCGAAATGGTAGATATGTAATACCTGTAAAAGAAGAATTTAGAGGTCAAATAAAAGGTTTTATACATGATATGTCTAGTAGCGGTGCAACTGTTTTCATAGAACCTATTTCAGTATTTGAAATTAATAGTGAAATTAGCAATTTAAAAATCGAAGAAAATATAGAAATTGAAAAAATATTAAAAAATCTATCATTATTAATAGCTCCATATACAAAAGAATTAATAATTAATAGAGATATAATAGGAAAACTAGATTTTATTTTTGCTAAAGCTAGTTATGCTAAAGATTTAAAAGCAATATGCCCTACTTTAAATACAGATAAAAAAATAAATCTTATAAAAGCTAGACATCCTTTAATTGATAAAAACTCTGTTGTTCCAATAGACGTAAATTTAGGAATAGATTTTAATGTTTTGATTATCACAGGACCTAATACAGGCGGAAAAACTGTAACTTTAAAAACTGTTGGTTTATTATGTGCAATGGCTGCAAGTGGACTTCATATACCAGCTTCTGAAGGAAGTAGTATTTATATTTTTGATAAGATATTTGCAGATATTGGAGATGAACAAAGTATTCAAGAATCCTTAAGTACTTTCTCCTCTCATATGATAAATACAATTGAGATTTTAGAAAATGCAACAGAAAATAGTTTAATATTACTAGATGAATTAGGTTCTGGTACTGATCCTGTTGAAGGAGCTAGTTTAGCAATTAGCATATTAGAATCATTCTTTAATAAAGGCTCTTTATGTATTGCTACAACACATTATCCTGAAATAAAAAATTATGCACTAGTTACACCTGGCTTCAAAAATGCAAGTTCTGAATTTGATGTAGAAAACTTAAAACCTACTTACAAATTACTTATAGGAATTCCTGGAAGAAGTAATGCTTTTGCTATAAGTAAAAGATTAGGCTTAGATGAAAAAATATTAAAACGTGCTAATGATTTTATGGATAATGATAATATAAAAATTGAAGAATTATTAAAAAATATTTATGATGATAGAATTGCTATTGAACATGAAAAGAATGAAATAAATAAAAATCTAAAACAAGTAGAAAATTTAAGAAAATCTTTAGAAAAAGATAATTCAGATGCAATAAGAAAAGAAAAAGAATTAATAGATAAAGCTAAAATTCAGGCTAGGCAAATACTATCTGATGCTAAAGATGAAGCTGCTTCTATAATTAAAGAAATGAATGATATCTATAATAGTAACAGTAGTTCTGCAATAAAAGATTTGAATAACTTAAGAAATAAATTGAATTCTTCAATAAAAGACTTATCTACTTCTACTATTTTGGAAAATAATTCAAATAAACAAGCTATAAAAGATGAAGATATAAAAATTGGTGCTACTTTTTTGGTAAATAGTTTTAATCAAGAAGGAATTATATTGTCTAATCCTAAAAATAATAAAGTACAAGTTCAAATTGGTAGTACAAAAATTTTTGTTGAAACTAATAATTTAAGTTATTTATCTAAGCAGAAAATAAAGAGCTCTGGAAGCGGAAATAAAGTTAATACCTCTTCTATCTCAAATATTAAATCTAAAAATGCAACTACTAAGATTAATGTAATAGGATTAAATGTTGATGAAGCTACTTTTATAATTGATAAATTTTTAGATGATGCTTATCTTTCAAAATTACAAAAAGTTGAAATTGTTCATGGAAAAGGAACTGGTGCTTTAAGACAAGGAATTCATAATTTCTTAAAAACACATCCACATGTAAAATCATTTAGATTAGGTACATTTGGCGAAGGTGAAACTGGAGTAACAATAGTAGAAATAAAATAAAAAGGAACCGAATTTTAGGCTTTTCCTAAAATTCGGCTTTTTTATATTGTAAGAAATTTCTCCTGGTAGGAGAAATTTCTGTACAAGATAATTATGGCGAACCCTAGATTTTCTTAGAATTTGCATTTGTTAGAAAATCTTGGGTTCGGCTTTTTGTATAATTAAATAATTTTTTGAAATTATAAACTATTTTCTGAAAGAATGTTTTTTCGGTATAGCAAACCAATGCCCAACATTCCCCACTATTAAGTTCTGATTTTTCTTGAACATTTTCAGTATTATCTTGAATCTGTTCTACCTCAGTTTCTTCATTACTTGTATCTTCTAATATTTCTTTATTTTCTTCTTCTTTTTCATTTTCATCATTATTTAAAGCATTATCCATATTCTTCCTCTTTTCTTTGGTAAAATTATTCGAATACCTTTCCTACTTCTAATTTATTTCCTCGCAAGAAATCTGATATATTCATTCTTTTAGAATTTTCTCCTTGTATTTCTATGACTTTAATTATACCATCTAAACATTTTATATACAAGCCTTTCTTATCATCTGATAAAACAATTTCTCCATTTCTTTTTTCACAACAATTCTGAATGTTATTTTGTGTTTCAAAATTCTCAAATGATAAATTATCAGCTTTCCATATTTTTATTTTTTTATTATCATAAAATGTATATGTTCCCATTATAGGATTTAGTCCTCTTATGAGATTTTTTATTTCTAAGCCTTTTTTGGTATTCCAATCTATTTTAGACATTTCTTTATTAAGCATTGGTGCTAATGTAAAATCATTTCCTTGAGGTATTCTAGGAGCATCTCCTCTTTCTATTTGTTCAATAGTTTCTACTAATAATTGTGCCCCCATTTTTGATAATCTATTCCACAATTCTCCTGTAGTTTCATCTTGACCTATTTCGACTTCTTTTTTTAGAATAATATCTCCTGAATCTAAACCTTCTGACATATACATTGTAGTAACACCAGTTTTCTGTTCTCCATTTATTACTGCCCATTGTATCGGTGCTGAACCTCTATACTTAGGTAACAAAGAACCATGTACATTTATAGAACCAAATTTAGGAATATTTAATATTTCTATAGGAAGTACTTTACCATATGCCACAACGCAAATCATATCTGGATTCAAGTTTTTTATTATATTAAGAAACTCTTGATTATTTTTTACTTTTTCAGGTTGATATACCAGAATATTTTTTTCTATTGCAAACTCTTTAACAGGAGATGCAATCATTTTCATTCCTCTTCCCTTTGGTCTATCAGGATTAGTTACAACACCTAATATATTATGACCTTTATTATATATAGCTTCCAAGGACTCTTTTGCAAAATCTGGAGTTCCCATAAACAAGATATTTAACATGAAAAAATCCTCCTTATATAATTATTCAAATTTAATATTCTATAAAATATATATTAAATTTTTCAAAAATGCTCGTTCAAGCTAATTTTCGCAGACCTTCTAAGAGGTTTTTATGGCACCCTTCCATTAAAAATGAACTCTTTCCATAAAAACGCAAAGAAGGTCTAGCTCAATTACTTTCAATGTGCTTTTTTCAAAATTATATATATTTTTTATTAAAATTAATCTTTATTATTGTTTGGCGTAATAACTTCTAAAGTTCCCTCAATAATTTTATCAATAAAAACTTCTCCTTCTAAATGATCCACTTCATGCATAATAGCTTGAGCTAACATGTCTTTTCCCTTTATAGTTATTTTCTCACCTTTTTCATTTAAAGCTTCTACCACAACCTCTTTAGGCCTGATAACCTTTGCGAATTTATTTGGAAAACTTAAGCATCCCTCTTCCACTTCCTGAGAACCTTTAGTTTTAATTATTTTAGGATTAATTAAAACATATCTTTCTCCATCTTCTTCACCTAAATCTATAACAATTACTCTTTTTAAAACACCAACTTGAACTGCTGCTAGTCCTACACCATTTTGTGCATACATCGTTTCAAACATATCTTCAATTAAAGTTAGAATCTTCTCATTAATTTCATCAACTGGCTTTGATACTTTTTTTAATATTTCGTCTCCTTCTAATCTTATATTACGAATAGCCATTTTTTTCAATCCTTTCTAATCAATTATCAAAATATATTATATCATGTTAAAGTTGGAAAAGAATTGTGATTTTGGCTAGGCAAACAAGCAAGAAAACCGCAGACGTACTGTTGTACGTCTAGGTTTTTCGCAGCACAGTTTAACAACGCCAAAACGCAATTATTTTTCAACGCTACATCATGTTACTCGGATTAACATCAACAATAACCCTCGTATCTGAATTTCCTAATTTCAAATTTATAGAACTACTTATTATATCTAAAATATTATTGCTCAAATTGCATTTAACTATTATTCTCCATCTATATTTATTTTTTATCTTATCTATTGGTGCTGGCATAGGTTTAAAAACATTAAATGTAGAATTCTTATACTTATTTAGCAATTTAAATATTTTATTTGATGTGTTAGCAACATGATTTTCATTCGAACCACTAATTCCAATCATTATTATATCGCAAAATGGCGGATATTTCAATTGTTTTCTTAATTCAATTTCAGTATCATAAAAAATATCATAATCTTGTTTTTGTGCACACTCAATACTGAAATTCTGAGGATTATATGTTTGTATAACTACTTCTCCTTTATTGCCTTCTCTTCCTGCTCTTCCGGCCACTTGAGTTAATATCTGAAAAGTTCTTTCATTTGCTCTATAATCTTCTATATATAAGCTACTATCAGCAGCAATTACACCTACTAAAGTTACATTTGGAAAATGATGACCTTTTACAACCATCTGTGTTCCTATTAAAATATCTATATTATCATTCTTAAATTTATTTAAAATATCTTCATGTGAATTTTTCTTTGTAACTGTATCTATATCCATTCTAATAGTTTTAGCTTCTGGAAATTGCTTATTTATTTCATGTTCTAATTTTTGAGTTCCTGTGCCAAAATATCGTATATTCTTACTATTGCACTCTGGGCAAGTAACAACATTATTTGTTTCATAGCCACAATAATGACATTTTAATTTATTTTCTTTCAAATGATAAGTTAATGTAATATTGCAATTTTTGCATTTAACAGTATAACCACAATCTCTACACATTACAAAAGTTGAAAAACCTCTTCTATTTAGGAATAATATTGTTTGCTTTTTATTAGCAAGATTCTTTTCAATTTTTTCATAAAGACTTGTACTTAACATTGATTTATTTCCGGATTGCTAATTCATATCTTAAATCTACAATTTCTACTTTTGGCATTTCAGAATTATTTGCCCTTTTTGATAATTTTAATAATTCTATTTTCCCCTCTTTTGCATTATAGTATGTTGAAATATCTGGTGTCGCACTTCCTAGTATAAGAGGTATATTATTTGTTTTTGCTATGTATTTTGAGATTTCTTTTGCATTGTATCTTGGAGCTGTTTCAGATTTATAAGATTGATCATGTTCTTCATCTATGATGATTGCTCCTATATTTTCCATAGGAGCAAAAATTGCAGAACGTGCTCCTATTACTATCTTAGCTTCATTATTTTTTATTCTTTGCCATTCGTCATACCTCTCGCCAACAGATAATTTACTATGTAACACTGCAATTTGTTCTTGTCCAAATCTTGCAATAAATCTATCTACCATTTGAGGAGTTAATGAGATTTCTGGAACTAGTACTATAACTCCCTTATCTTTTTTTAAAACTTCTTTTATTATTTGAAGATATACTTCTGTTTTTCCTGAACCTGTTACACCATATAATAAGAATTCTTTATATTCGTTATTGTCAATAGATTTAACTACTCTTTCTAGAGCTTCTTTTTGCTCTCCTGTTAATTCTAAATCTATAGTTTTTTCTACATTTTTATTAATAAATGGATTTCTATTAACTTGCTTTTCAAATATTTCTATATATCCATTTTTCTCTAAAGTTTTTAATATAGCATTAGAAGTTTCTGTTAAATTTTCCAAATCTGTCTTTAAAATATCTGGATTGTCATTTAAAAATTTTAATGCTTTAATTTGTTTTTCTGACTTTAATTTTTTAGTTTCTATATCAAACTCTATCTCTTCAATGTTTTTTTTCAATTTTACAAATCTAGAATTTTTCTCTTTAACTCTATTTGTAAAAGTTTTTGCAGAAGTTCCAGGTTGTAACATTAATTTTATACAATCTGCTATATTACAAAAATATCTTCTAGACATTATTTTAGCTAATTCAATATTATTTTTAGTTAATCCATGTTCATTTTCAATACTTGCAATATATTTTACTTCAAAATCTGTTTTTTCCTTAAAATTTATAACATAACCTTCTTCTAAATCTTTTTTTCTTCCAAAAGGGACTAATACTCTATCTCCAATTTTAATAGTGCCAGTAAGCTCTACTGGCACATTATAATCAAAATATTTATTTAAGTTCTTAACATTACTATTAATCAAAACCTCAGCAATCATTTCTTATTCCCTTATAATTCATTCTAACTTTAAATGAATTATATAACATTGGTATTGAATTTTCAATCATTTTATTAGTATATATACTATTCCTATAATTTCCAAAATCATTATTACTGGTATTCCTATAGAAAATTTTGGCTTTTGTGTTTTGTGTCTAAATAATTTCATTCCTGAAAAAGTTCCTATCCATCCTCCTAGCATTGTTATTAAAATAAGTTCTTTTTCTGGTATTCTCCATGCTCCTTTTTGAGCTTTTTTCTTATCTATATACATAGATAAAAAACCTATAATATTAATTATTAAAGCATAAATTAAAACATTTTTTAAAGTTAAAAACGGAAACATTTCTACAATCTGTTCTAACATTATTTTCTCCTTTATCCAAACAAGCTAATCTGATTTGATTGACTCATACCATCTAGTACTCCTGCATTTTTTAGTGTTTCTACTGCTACCTTTCCTATTTTTGCTCTTATTTGTAATTCATCTATTGACATAAATTCTCCATTTTCTCTAGCCTTTACAATATTTTCCGCATCTATTGGACCTAACCCAGGAATACTTGTTAGAGGAGGTCTTATTCCATCTTCCTCCATTATAAAATATTCTGCTTTTGATATGTATAAATCAATTGGTAAGAATTTTATTCCTCTTTCATACATTTCCAATACTAACTCTAAAACAGGATACATGTCTTTATCTTTATTTGCAGCTGCATTTCCCTGCATATCTATTTCTTTCATTTTTGCTTTTACTTTTTCTTTTCCATGGCACATAACTTCACTATCAAATTGCTTTGCTCTTATTGAAAAGAATGCTGTATAATAAGCCTTTGGTATATGTACTTTGAACCACGCAATTCTAAATGCCATTGTAACATATGCGGCAGCATGTGCCTTTGGGAACATGTATTTAATCTTTTTACAAGAATCTATATACCAATCTGGAACGCCATGTTCTCTCATTTCTGCTTCATATTCTGGTGTTAAGCCTTTTCCTTTACGAACCATTTCCATAATCTTAAAAGAAGATTGTGATGGAAGTCCCTGTTTTATCAAATATATCATGATATCATCACGAGTACAAATTGCTTCACTTAAGGTAACTGTTCCTTCCTGTATTAAAGTTTGAGCATTATTTAACCATACATCAGTACCATGTGATAATCCAGAAATTCTAATTAATTCCTCAAAAGTTGTTGGTTTTGTATCAACAAGCATTCCACGAACAAATTTAGTACCAAACTCTGGAATTCCAAAAGTTCCTACTTCTGACTTTATTTGCTCTGGTGTAACACCTATTGCCTCTGTAGAACTAAAAATTGACATAGTTGCTTTATCATCTAATGGTATTTTTGTTGGATCAATTCCTGTTATATCTTGAAGCATACGTATAACTGTAGGATCATCATGGCCAAGAATATCAAGCTTCAATAGGTTTTGATCTATTGAGTGATAATCAAAATGCGTTGTTATAATATCAGAATTTGGGTCATCTGCTGGATGCTGTATTGGTGTAAATTCAAATATTTCTCTTCCCTTTGGCACAACAATAATTCCTCCCGGATGCTGACCTGTTGTTCTTTTAATTCCTGTACATCCTGTACTTAGTCTCATAGCTTCTGCATTTGTAACAGGAAGATTTCTTTCTTCATAATATTTTTTTACAAACCCTAAAGCTGTTTTTTCTGCTACAGTACCTACTGTTCCAGCTTTAAAAGTTGTTCCTTTTCCAAAAATAACTTCTGTATATCTATGTGCTTTTCCTTGATAATCACCTGAAAAGTTTAAGTCAATATCAGGCTCTTTATCTCCATTAAATCCAAGGAAAGTTTCAAAAGGTATATCCATTCCATCTTTATCTAATTTTGTTCCACACTTTGGACACACTTTATCTGGTAAATCGAATCCATTTTTTACTCCATAGTCTGTAAAATCCGAATACTTACAGTTTGGGCATCTATAATGTGGTTGTAGTGAATTAACTTCTGTTATACCTGTCATATTTGCAACAAAAGATGATCCAACTGATCCTCTTGAACCAACTAAATATCCATCTTCATTTGATTTCCAAACTAGCTTTTGAGCTATAATATACATAACTGAGAACCCGTTTTTAATGATAGAATCTAATTCTTTTTGAAGCCTTGTTTGAACTATTTCTGGAAGTGGATCACCATATAACTCTTTAGCTCTTTTCATTGCTATTTCCTCTATCATTTTTTCACATCCAGGAATATGAGGAGGACATTTTTCTGGTGAAATAGGACTAATCTTTTCACACATATCAGCAATTTTATTAGTATTAGTAACAACAACTTCATATGCCTTTTCAGGTCCCAAATAATCAAATTCTGCCAACATTTCATTTGTTGTTCTTAAATACAATGGTGCTTGCTCATCAGCATCATCATATCCTTGACCTGCTTGTAAAATTCTTCTATAAATTTCATCTTGCGGATCCATGAAATGAACATCACATGTTGCAACTACTGGTTTATTTAACTTTTCACCAAGAGCAACAATCTTTCTATTAATATCTTTTACAGCTTCTTCATCTGGTAAAATTTCTTGTCTTACTAAATACATATTATTTCCTATTGGTTGTATTTCCAAATAATCATAGTCTCTTGCTATTCTTTCTACTTCTTCGTCTGATTTTCCATTCAGAATTGCTCTATATAATTCTCCTGCTTCACAAGCACTCCCTAAAATTAATCCTTCAGAATATTTTCTATATAAACTCTTCAATATTCTTGGTTTTTTATAAAAATAATTCAAATGAGAATATGATACTAATTTATACAAGTTCTTTAAACCAACATAATCTTTTGCTAAAATAATGGCATGATAAGATTCTAGCTTTTTATATGCTTCACTATTTTCTTCATCATTAAATAATTCATCTATATCTTTTAGTGTTTTTACACCTTTTTCTTTTAACATTTTTAACATTACTTCAAATACTTGAACTAATGTTTTTACGTCATCTAATGCTCTATGAGCTACATCAACTCTTATTCCTAATTTATCTGCAATTATTCCTAATTTGTATTTTTTATAATCTGGAAATAAATCTTTTGCTAATTTTAAAGTATCAATATATGTATTATCAAATCTCAACTGTTGAATAGATGCATTATGTCTTATAAAACCTACATCAAATTCAGCATTATGAGCAACTAAAACACTATCACCAATAAAGTCTAAAAATTTTGGCAATACTGTATCTATTGTTTCAGCATCTTTAACCATATCATTTGTAATATGCGTAATTTCAACTACTCTTTCTGGTATTGGCTTTTCTGGATTTACGAAGCATTCAAAAGTATCTATTACTTCGCCATTTTTTATTTTCATAGCTCCGATTTCTGTTATTTTCTCATTATTAGCTGATATACCGGTTGTTTCCAAATCAAATACACAATATTCTGTATCTATATCTTGCCCCTTATCTTTTGCCACACTTGGCATCTTATCTGGCACTAAATATGCCTCTACTCCATATATAATCTTTATATCACTTTTATTTTTTTGCAATAATTTATGCGCATCTGGGAAAGCTTGTACTACACCATGGTCAGTAATCGCAATTGATTTCATTCCCCATTTTATAGCTCTATTAATTAAATCCGTTACTGGTGTTACAGCATCCATTTGACTCATTTGAGTATGCATATGAAGCTCTACTCTCTTTTCTTCTGCTGTATCCATTCTAATTAATTTTTTTCTACCTTCTGTTTCCAAAACTATATTTGCCATAACGCCAAGTTCTTTTGCATATGGATCAAACTGTGCATTTCCAACTACCTTTAATCCTTTTGCACCTTTAATTCTTGCAAAAGTTTTTTCTGCTTTCTCAGGATCTACAAAGCATTTACATGTAATAGTACTACTTCCATCAAACAAATCAAACATTATTAGCCATTTCTCGCTTTTCAAAACTCTAGCATCAGTTCTTATAACTTCTCCCTCTAAAGCAATTCTACCTATATCTGGAGTAATATCAGCAACTTTAACAACTGCATCTTTTAAACCATTTAAAGCTCTTTTTGCACCAACAATTAATGGTGTTTGCTCTTCTTCTTCAACAGGACTCTCTTCGTGTTTTTCTGAATTTTCTTTCTGTTGTGCTTTTTCTTCTTTTTTAGCTTTAGGAGCTTTCTTCACTTCATCTTCTGATTTATCTTCTACATATGTTACTGTATGCTTTTCGATTGCCATTTTCTCCATTAATCTAAGATGTTCTTGATATTGTTCCATTGCTTCTTCTGAAATGTTTTCAGTAAACTTAACTTTATAATTTTTGTTGTATAAATTTTGTATTGTCTCTTCAATTACCTTATCATATTTTCTTGCATATAAAAAATCTGCACCTTTTGTAGCTAACTCGATTGTTAATGTATTTCCCTCTGTTTTTGATATATTACTATTTTTCATTATGGCTCTAGCCATTGGATATTTCTTTTCTATATATTTTAAAACTTCATCCCAATGTTCATGAAATGAATTTTCATTTTCTTGTACAGGTTGATTATTCAATTCAGAATAATCAATAATAAGCTCAGTATTTTCAATATTAAATCTTTTTTGTAAATAATTCTCAAAATTAGAAAGTTCATTAGCTGATAGCAAAATATTTGATTTTAAATTCATTTCTAATTTGTTAATTTTTTTATACATATTAACATTGACAATATGAGCTTTTCTTATATTATTTTCGTGATTATAGTCTCTAAATACTTCACCTACTGTTTTTAATTCTTCATTCATTTGTGTATTCACCTTCTGATTTTTATGGTTATTTATGTTTTTATTAATTTTTTTGTACGTCATATTCAATTTAGAATATTCTTAATATGTCATTATATGTTACAAATATTGCTAATATGAATAATAACGCAAAGCCTGTAAGCTGAAGCCCTATTTCTACATTTTCTTTGATTGGCTTTCTGGTTATTGCTTCTATTAATAATAAGACTATTTTTCCTCCATCTAATGGTGGGAATGGTAATAAATTCGTTACTCCTAATGATAATGAAATAAGAGCTAAATAATATACATATTCTGCTATTCCTTTTGTATCTGCTATTATTGAAGATATTCCAACTGGACCTGTTAATTGATCCATAGATGCTTTGCCTGTAAATAATTGTTTTAGGTTATCAAATATTGCGAATACAAATTTCTGTGTGTCAAATAATCCATATTTTATTCGATTATAAAATGTATTTTCTTCTACCTTAAAGGCTAATCCTAAAGTATAAGTTGGAACTTTATCTAAAGTAACTTCTATTTCCATTTCTTTATCATCTCTTAAAATTAAGAATGTTGCTTTTTCATCTTTAATCTCAGATATTAACTTTAATACTTTATATGGATCATTTTCAGTATCTTTTCCATTTACCTTTAAGATTACATCTTTGTTCTCCAGTCCATATTTCTCAGCAGGACTACCACTATCTATACCTTTAATTTGCGTCTGTGTAGATTCTGATAGGTAAATTCCTGTATAATTTGTAAAATCTTTAGTTGGGACTATTTTTTCATCAAAAACTTTATTATCTCTTTTTACTGTTAAAGTTACTTCTTCACCATTTGAATTTTGAACTATCTCAGTTATTTCACTTTTAAATTTTACTTTTTTGTTATTAACTTTTATTATTCTATCTCCTGGAAGTATGTTAGATTGTTCTGCTGCATATCCTTCCATTTTATAATCTATACTTGTTCCTAAAAAATCACCTTGAGCTGATGTAAATATGAAATATACTATTAATGCAAAAATGATATTTACTGTACCTCCAGCAGCTACTATAAAAATTCTCTTTAAAATACTAGCTTTTGAGAAAGAACCTTCTTTTTCAGATTTTTCTACTTCTCCCTCCATACTAACAAATCCCCCTAAAGGGATAAGTCTTAGGCAATATTTAGTTTTTGTGTTTTTACTATGCCAAATTGTTGGTCCAAAACCAATGGCAAATTCATTAACTGTAACTTTTGAAAGCTTTGCAGCTAGAAAATGTCCTCCTTCATGTATAAAGATTAAAAAGCCTAATAAAAATATTATTTTCAATGCATTAATAATAAAAACTATCATTAACTATAAGCCTCCTAATTATATAATAAAGAACAAATAGGTAAATGGAGCTATAAATAAAATACTATCTATTCTGTCTAGCATTCCACCATGTCCAGGAAATAGATTTCCTGAATCTTTTATTCCCGTGTATCTTTTAATTGTTGATGCTGCCAAATCTCCAAATTGGCTAATTATAGCTAATATTGCTACCATTATTCCCATTTTTAAATAAGCAAATTCTGCATTAAAGAATGTATTAAAAATATATGTAAATGCTTGTGAAAATAATATTGCTCCTATAATTCCTCCGATACATCCTTCAATCGTTTTTTTAGGACTAATATCTGTAAATTTATGTTTACCAAACTTGACTCCTACAAAGTAAGCACACATATCATTTATCCACGAAGCTACTAGAACATACCATATTAATAATCTTCCACTATTCAAAGCAAAAATCATTGGCAAAAATATTAAAAATCCAACAACATAAGCTATTCCAAAAAAAGTAATAATTGCATCATTTACAGTTGTTTTCATATTGGTAACTATTATTTGAATAAATAAAATTGCACAAATTATTGGCAAGCTAAATGTAGCTACATAAATTAAATATTCCTTTGGAATAAACTGAACAGCTATAATCAGTAAACAAGCTAAGAATCCTATCCATTCTACTGGTTTTGCTTTACCCTTAAATGCATTAAAATATTCTTTTAATGTTATTATAGCTACTGCTGTTATAAAAACGCTAAAAATGTACTTATCAGCAAAAATTAAAACAGCCACAATTATAGGTAAGCCTAATAATGCAGTTATAATTCTTTTAGCCATACTATATTCCTTCTTTCAAAAAATTTTCTATTTTCCACCGAACCTTCTATTTCTTTTTTGATATTCGCGAATTGCTTCATCTAAATCGTCTTCTGAAAAATCTGGCCAATGTTTTGTAACAAAATAAAATTCTGAAAAAGCTAATTGCCAAGGTAAAAAATTACTTGTTCTAAGTTCGCCACTTGTTCTAATCAGCAAATCAGGATCTGGCTGACCTGCAGTATATAAATTATTTGATATAAGATTTTCATCTATATCATCCAATGTAATTTCATTATTTATCAAACTATTAGCAATTTTTTTCAAGGCATATACAATCTCTGCTCTACCACCATAATTAAAAGCTACATTCATAACTATTCCTGTATTTTCTTTTGTTCTTTCTATTGCTTTGTTTATGCTATTTTGTACTCCTTTGGATAAAGCTGTTATATCTCCTAACACTTTAATTTTTATGTTCTCTGTATCAGCTCTTTTTGAAAAATCATCTAAATAATTTTGAAGTAAAAGCATTAATGCACCTACTTCTTCTTTAGTTCTTTTCCAGTTTTCTGTTGAAAAAGCATATACAGTAAGATATTTTATTCCTATTTTATTAGCATATCTAACTATATTTTCTAATGTTTTCGCACCTTGTTTATGACCTTGCTTTGTTTCCAAATCATGTTCTCTTGCCCATCTTCTATTTCCGTCCATTATAATTGCTATATGCTCTGGTAAGTTTGCAATTTCTTCTTTTTCTAACATAAAGCCTCCATATTATTTTTCTCTGTTTTCTATAAATAAAGTAAGTTCTTTTAAAAATTCTGCCTTTTTTCCAAATCCTTCTAATGCTTCTAGAGCATCTTTTATTACAATATCTAGTATTTCTTGTGACTCTTTTAAACCATAAGCTGCTATAAAAGTTGATTTACCTCTTGCTTTATCATTTCCCACTGGCTTTCCAGTAACTTCTACTTTTCCAGTTTCAGAAAGTATATCATCTTTTATTTGGAATGCCAAACCTATTTTTTCTGCAAATTCACCTAAGGTTTCTATTTCCTGTTCAGATGCGTCTGCCAGAATTGCTCCTATTTGAACTGATGCTTTTATAAGAGCTCCAGTCTTGTGTTTATACATATATTCTAAGTATTCCCCTGTAATCATTTTACCTTCATACTCAGTATCTATATATTCTCCTATAATCATTTTATTAATACTTTCAGAAAATAATCCTAATGCTTCTATTTTTTTGAATATGTTTGCATCTGTTTCTTTCTTTAAATATTCAGACATTAAGGTATAAGCTTTATTAAGCAAGGCATCTCCTGCTAAAATAGCTGTTGCCTCATTGAATTTAATATGATTTGTAGGTTTACCATGTCTTAAATTGTCATTATCAATTCCTGGTAAATCATCATGAATTAAAGAAAAATTATGAACCATTTCCATTGCAACTGCTAACATAAATACTTCTTCAATATTTTCTTTAAACATTTTATATGTTGCTAGCATAAGGATAGGTCTTAATCTTTTTCCACCAGCTAATAAACTATATTCTATAGACTCATTTAGAATCTTTTCAGGACATTCTTTTTTATTTACATATTTATTTAATTCTTTATCTATCAATATTTGATAATTTTTTAGTTCTTCTTTAAAATCCATTATCTACTCCTAAATGGGGTGTATCAAGTTGCATATAATTTTTATAATGTTGTTACTTCTTTTTCCTTAGCTGATGTAACTTCATCTATTTCAGCTATTTTTTTATCTGTGATTTTTTGTATTTTGTCTTCGGCATTTTTCAAATCATCCTCTGTTAATACACTATCTTTTTGCATACTTTTTGCTTGATCTATACCTTCTCTTCTTATAGCTCTTATTGCTACTTTAGCTTCTTCAGCCATTTTCTTAATATCTTTTACTATTTCTTTTCTTCTCTCTTCGTTTAATTCTGGGAAAGATAAACGAATTAATTTACCATCATTATTAGGATTTATACCTATATCTGATGCTAATATTGCTTTTTCTATTTCTTTTAATAAACCTAAATCCCATGGTTGAATTACTATAAGTCTTGCTTCTGGAACTGATATTCCTGCTACTTGATTTATTGGTGTTGGAACACCATAGTAATCAACTTTTACTTTGTTTAGTATAGCTGGGTTTGCTCTTCCTGCTCTTATTTCTGATAAGTTTTCTTTGTAAACACTTATCGTTTTGTTCATTTTTTCTTCAATTTCATCAAAATTCATTTTAATTTCTCCTTTTTTTATAAATTTGTATTAATGTCTTTATTGTTTTTGTTCTGACGATATATTTTTAATAACATCTCTACTATTCTTGTGCTGTGCGGGTCGTCGGGACGCCGACCCCTACAAACGAAATATTCATTATTTATTATTCTACTCTTTTACAACTGTTCCGATTTTTTCTCCTTTTACTACTTTTACCATGTTTTCTGGTTCTCCTAAATCAAAAACTACTAGTGGAATATGGTTATCTCTACAAAGTGATGTTGCTGTTGAGTCCATTACTTTTAAGTCTTTATTTAATATGTCTAGATAAGTAATTTCATCATATTTTACTGCATTAGGATCTTCTTTTGGATCTGCTGAATATACACCATCTATTGTTTTTGCAAAAAGTATTACTTCTGCATCTATTTCTGCTGCTCGTAATGCTGCTGTTGTATCTGTTGTAAAATATGGGTTACCTGTTCCAGCTGCAAATATTACAACTCTTCCTCTTTCTAAGTGTTTTAAAGCTTTTCTTTTTATATATGGCTCTGCAATTTGTCTCATTTCTATTGCAGTTTGAAGTCTAGTATGCAAACCTCTTGCTTCTAGTGCATCTTGCAATGCTAAACCATTCATTGTTGTAGCTAGCATTCCCATATAATCTGATGTAGTTCTTTCCATTTGTAGTCCATATCTACCACGCCAGAAATTTCCACCACCAACAACTATAGCAACTTGCACTCCTAAGTCTACAAGATTTTTTACTTGATCACATATTTTTCCAACGACATCAGAATATACTCCTGTTTTTTTCTCTCCTGCTAAGGCTTCTCCACTTAGTTTTAATAAGACACGTTTATATTTTATTGTTTCCAATTATATACATCTCCATTCTTTGTTTTATACATTTGCTTTTTATCGTTATTATTCTAACACACATTATAGTAATATTTCCACTTTTTTTATAAAAAAAGAAAAATTTCCTACAATATAAAAAAGGCGAACCCACAATATAAAAAAAGAGCCAAGATTTTTTAATCTTAGCTCTCTAATTATATTTAAAGATTACTAACCATCTTTAATGCCATAGCTGCTGCACTATTTGCTGCTTGTGCAGTTGGTGTCGTTGCCCCATTTCCATTTTCATCTTCAGCTTCTTCTTTAGTTGATCCGTTTGATTCTGTTGCTTTTTTCTCAGTCTCTTCTAATTCTTTTTCATAATCTTCTACTTTTTCATAGTATATTTCACTTTCTTCTCCATCAGAACCACCAACTATAACATACTTATTATCATTATTTTCTTCTTCATCTGATTCATAATCATCTTCCTTAACTGCTATTTCATTTTCAAATTCTTCGATGTCTTTATTACATGCTTCTCCGCCTTCTTTTATTGCTTCAATAATACCATCATAGAAATGTACTTCTAGACCAGAACCTGCTTCTCCATCAATTCCACTTTCATATCCTACTATTTGTGGATCTTCCATATTAATATTACTATCTTCTTTTCCTACAGTTATAATACCTTCATCTTTTTTATATATAGCGCAATCTCCCTCAATGCATCCACTAGTTATAGTTATGTCACTATAACTCTCTTCAACATCGCTTTTAGAAGTATCAACTCCTATATCATTTATTCCATAGGATTCGTAAGATTTTTCTGTGGTTTCTGTAGTTTGTTCTTCTTTATTTTCTTCAGATTCTTTCCATGTATGATTTTCAGACTCAAAGTTTGCTGGGTTTAATAGATTTGAGTTATTTATTGTTATATCACCAGTTCCTTCATTTCTTATGTTTGAACCTTTAGCTGAATTTAGTATTAAAGTTACATCGTTTTCTAAGGTTAGAGTTCCTTTCTTTTTCATTAAAATATTATTTACTTCATTTTGGTATTCAGAATTTGTTTGTACTGTTCCATTTTTTATAGTTAAATCTCCTTCAACATAAAGTGTAACTCCTCCATTTTCTCTTCCTGTTATTGTATGTTTTTGTAAATCTAAAGTAGCTGTTACATCTTCTGGGAAAGTACTTGATTCTGTTATATCTTTTAGCAATGTTACTACTTCGTCTTTTTTATCTTTACTTGTTACTGTCAAAGCACCAAATGCTGTTCCTAATGATGCATATTGTTGCTCTGTTGATTTAACTTCTGCTACTAGTCTATCTTTTTCCATGTAATATGCATATTGTCCATATTCTCCACCATGTAATCCGATTGTTTTTCCATAACCATCTCTATGTCCATCAATTCTGTGAACTGAACCATCTGTATTTTCACATGTCATATCTCCATTTGTACAACCTAATCTTCCATTATAGAAATTAACTTTTACATTTTTATCTACTATTAACCCTGCATCTCTTGCACCTACAGCTGCTGTAGCTTTTTTATTTTGTCCAAATAAATCATCCATTTCTTGGTCATTTCTACCTATATTTATTGTTCCTGTACCAGTTTTTTTAATTGCCCCTGCAGAACCAGATACAATGCCTTCTTCAACATTTATAGTTGTTTCAGTACCTTCATCTAGGATACCAAATGAGAATTCGTGACCATTTATTCCGCCACTCAAAGATGCTCCACCTTTAATCAATATAGTATTATTTTCACCAATATTTTTTATATTTGCTGCTTTATCTTTTTCATCTTTTTTTGCTGTTAACATTATTTGAGTTGATCCTGTTTTGTCATCATTTGTAGTAATGGTTAAATTACCTTTTGTAGTAATTGCTGTTAATCCATTATCAGCAGCATTTACTTGTCCATAATGTTTACCATTTGCAACTGCAACACTACTCATTACTGTTAAATTTCCATTTGATAAAATAGTATATTCTACATTAGTACCTGTAATTTTATTTCCATATAAGTCTAAAATCATTGTTTTATCTTCTGGAACTTCAAAAGATTCTTTTGTGTCTTTTAATAATATAATTGTTTCATTTTCTCTACTTACTGCATTAGCTGCATCTTGAACTGTTTTATACATTTTTCCTGTATCTTTTGACATTGCTACTGCTTCAGAAACATTGTCTGTTTCTCCTTTATCAGCTGTTTCTTCTTCTGGAAATGGATTTACAACTGTATCGTTTAATTTTCCTAAATATTTATTAATCATTCTTTGAATATCTCTAACATTTAGTTTTCCATCTGCTGCTAAATCAGCTGCTACTTTATATTCTCCCTCAGCTTTTTTATTAAAAACATAATCTTGTCTAATTACATCTACATCTAATGCATCACAGATTTTTCCATCTCCATTTGCATCTCCATATAATAAAACTGTGTAATCCCAAGTGATTTGAGTAAAATCAGTTTTCTTTTCTTCTTTTTCCTCTGTATTTAATTTTTCTGAATCCTCTTTTTTTAGTCCAACTGTTACTACAGTACCAGTTGCAACTTTATCACTTTCTTTTAATTCTTTTTTATCAGTATTTGTTGCTTTCTTTACATCAACTGAGCTTAATAAATTCTTAACATCTTTAACTGTTACTTGGTCTTTCGTTTCAAATTCTTTGTTTGGGCTTATTGCTAATACATTTTTTCCTTCTACAAGCTTATAGAAAATACCTGTTTTATATTTTGAACTCTCAGTCAATTTAACTGCATGTACTGAGCCAGATAAGCTTAATACTGCTACTATTGGTAATAATACAAATAATTTATCTAACTCTTTTGCTTTTTTCTTAAATACTAATCCTGCTGCTAATACTATTCCTGCTATTCCTAATACTGCAAACTTTCCTGCATTTTCTCCTGTTTGTGGTAATTTTTTATTTGGTGTTTGTGTATTATCTTTCTTTCCTGCTGTTGTTGTTTTCTTTGTTACTGTTACTTTTATTGTTTTTGTATTTCCATATTTGTCTGTTGCTGTTATTGTTGCTGTTCCTGCTCCTACTGCTGTTACATTTCCATTTTGGTCTACTTTTGCTACTTTCTCATTTGATGATTTCCATGTTATACCTTCTCCATCTGCTGTTAATTTCTTTTTATCTCCTACTTTTAATGAGAAATCTTCTGATGGTTCTATTGACCAATTATCATGCTTATCATCATCTCCTGATGTTTGGCTATTATCTGTTACTGTAACTGTTACTGTTTGTTTATTTCCATCTTTATCTGTTGCTGTTATTGTTGCACTTCCTTCTCCAACACCTGTTACTTTTCCATTTTTATCTACTGTTGCTACACTGCTATCTGATGTTGACCATGTTACATCTTCATCAGCTGTTAATTGTTTGCTTTCTCCTTTTTCTAATGTAAAATCTTCTGATGGATCTATTTTCCATGTTGGTTCTGTTGATTTTTTATTTATTGTTACTTCTACACTTGATGTTCCGCCTATTGTGTTTTTATCTTGTCCATATCCTTCTTCATTATCTTTTGTTATTGCTATAAAGTCTTCCATTGTGAAAGTTCCTTTTTTAGTTTCTGTTACATCTGCTGCTTTAAATGTAAAAGTAAAACTTTTTGTTCCTGTTTCTTGTCCTACTGGTTCTGAATATAGCCATTGAACTGTTCCTGATGTTGCATTTGCTGTCATGTTGCTTCCTGTGCTACTTACAAAAGTAAATAATGAACTATCGTATTTAATATGTCCATTTGCTCTTGTTGTTGCTTCATCTACGGAAACTGTTACATTAAAAGTTTCTCCTGATTCTACTGTTGTTTTTGTTCCTGAAAAACTCATTGAGTATGCTTGTACATTTGTTGTTAACATGAACATTGCCAAAACAAGCATTATCGCTGTTATTGTGACTTTTTTCATTTGTTTTCCTCCTTATAATTATATATATAAATAAAAATTAAAATCGTTTGTATAATAAAACCTATTATCCTTATCTAATTATAATATTTCGATTTTTTATTTTCAATAAATATATTCAATAGTTATAAAATGTAAAATTAAAGAAATGCTTTTGTAATATTTTTGTAATAATTAATTTTTATACCTAGCTATTCCAAATAAAATTTAAATATACTCTTTTTTTATATAAACAAAAAAAGACTAAATAAAAACATATCATTTTTATTTAGTCCATTTTTATTTTATATAATTATTATTGTTTTATTGCATTTAATGCTAATGCATTTACTACATTTACTAATGCTTCAGAACTTGCTGATTGCAATTCTTCTGTTTTAACTTGTTTTCCCGTTGCTACATCCCATACCATTGGGTTTCCGTTTTGTGAATTGTCTGCAATATAATAAGCTGAAGTACATGATCTATTCTCAACTACTATATCAAATTTACTATTTCCCTCTTTAATTTCATGTTGTTTTGCATCACCTTCACTGTTATCTGTATTAGTACGTTCACAACATACAAATTTATCAGAAAGATCAGTTTTTAATTTTCCATTATAGAAATATACTTCTGCAGAACTACAAACGTCTAAACAATATATTGATCCATGTATATATAATTGAGATTCTCCCAATACTGATACATCACTAAGTTCCCCTATTTCTATTTTTCCGTCATTCTCTTTGCATATAGCTGTTGTTCCTGATATTTTTCCTTCTTTCACATATATATCACTTTCTGATGACATATCATGTATTCCTATTGTATTAATTCCAGCAAATCCAGGTCTAGTTTGTGTAATTGCTGAACTGATTTCAGCCCCATCTATTATTATATCTCCACTACCTTCATTTCTAATATTTTCTGAATTATCAGCATCTCTTAATTTTAAAACAGCTTTTTCTTGTAATTCTAAGCTACCAGATTCTTCCATTAAAACATTTACTAGATATTCATCATCATTATCAGTATTTTCACTATTAGAAGTCATATTTTCTCTTAAAATTGTCATATTTTTAACAACTAAATCTCCTTCAGCTTTAATTGTATAATTTTTGTCTGCTTCACCTATTAAAGTTTGTGTATCCAATCTATCTCCAAATAGGAATACTTTTTTATCTTTTGGTATATCAATTGATTCTGTTACAGTTGCCTCTTTATTTTCATCTTCGCCTTTCTTCATCAAGCTTATTATATTCAATTTTCCACCTTCATTAGGAGAAACGCCATTGAAATTCTCATGAGTTCCGTTTGGTTCTGCATCAATCGCATCTTGTACGGTTTTAAAATATCTGAAGAAATTTTGTATTGTTCCAAATTTAGAATCATCTGTTAGATAACAAACAGCATCATCAACACCTTCTATTACTTGATTTTTACTGAAGTATAATGAATAGCTTATTGGTAATTCTCCTTCTGCTAATTCTTCATAGTGTATTCCTACATCTCCTACTGTTTTAACTAATCTTGCTCCATCTCTTAAAATTGGTTCATTAAATTCTTGTTCTTGTTGTTTATTATTTTTGTATGTTAATCCACCATTGATTTCACCATTATAGTAATAAATCTGAGCTTTCATAGCATTAACATAACCATTTATATATAATTGCTCATTTTCACTAGTTTTATATAGAATATCTTTTTGTATTCCATCAACATCTTCATGTTCTACAGAATCTTTTCCAATATAAATATTTCCATTAGAACCCTTTCTTATTGCTGTTTTATCTTGTCCTGAATTTGTTTCAAAATCTCCTCTATATATAAATATATCACTATTTTCTCCATTATCGCGAATAGCATTGGCACCATATGCATCATTCATAGTTAAAACAGCACCATCAACTGTTACATCTCCAGAACCTGTATTTTGAATATTTGATCCTCCAGCAATTTGTATTAATAGTTTCACATTTTCTCCTACTGATACATTACCAGATTTCTTAACCCAAATGTCAGCTCCTGTTACTGTACCTCTCTCTTCATTATGAATATCTGTAGTTGCTGGTCTGTCTATTGTAGCTTCTTTTTCTCCACTATTTACAATACTTAATGTACCTTCAGTAGCAATTGTATAAAATGTTTCTGCTGGTCCAGTTAAACTATGTCCATTTAAATCTAAAGTTAGATTTTTAGTTTCTGGTATTGTAATTGTTTCTTTTGTATCTTTTAATAATAATACAGTATCATCTTTGTCTTTTGTTGCATTTACTGCATATTGAACTGATATATACAATTTACCTGTTGATTTTACTTGTGCTACACCTAGTGATTCGTCTATTGTTTCTCCTTCATCCATTTTACCATCTGGGAATGGTTTTACTAATGTTTCATCATCTAATTTGCCTAAGTATTTATTTATCATTCTTTGAATATCTCTAACATCTAATTTTTTGTCTACCACTAAATCAGCTGCTAATTTATATTCACCTTCTGCCTTTTTATTGAATACATAATCTTGTCTAATTACATCAATATCTGATGCATCGCAGATTTTTCCATCTCCGTTGGCATCTCCATATAATAATACTGTATAATCCCACACAACAGCTATAGCACTTTCACCTTCACCTGCTGTTGGTCCAACAGTTACTATAGCTCCTGTTGGAATGGCATCTTCTTCTTTTAATTCTTTTTTATTTTTTGTTATTGTTTTTACTTTGATTGTTTCAGATTCTACTAAACTTTTAATTGTAGGAAGTGTTATTCTGTCTGCTGTTTCAAACTCCTTATTTGGGCTTATTGCTAATACTTCTATGCCCTTTATAAGATTTGAAAAAATTCCTGTTGTTAATTTTTCGCTATCTGCAACTTTTACAGCATTAACTGTTCCTGATAAGCTTAATACTGCTACTATTGGTAATAATACAAATAATTTATCTAACTCTTTTGCTTTTTTCTTAAATACTATTCCTGCTGCTAACACTATTCCTGCTATTCCTAATACTGCAAACTTTCCTGCATTTTCTCCTGTTTGTGGTAATTTGCTATCTGGTGATTGTGTATTATCTTTCTTTCCTGCTGTTGTTGTTTTCTTTGTTACTGTTACTGTTACTTTTATTGTTTTTGTATTTCCATATTTATCTATTGCTGTTATTGTTGCTGTTCCTGCTCCTACTGCTGTTACATTTCCATTTTGGTCTACTTTTGCTACTTTCTCATTTGATGATTTCCATGTTATACCTTCTCCATCTGCTGTTAATTTCTTTTTATCTCCTACTTTTAATGAGAAATCTTCTGATGGTTCTATTGACCAATTATCATGCTTATCATCATCTCCTGATGTTTGGCTATTATCTGTTACTGTAACTGTTACTGTTTGTTTATTTCCATCTTTATCTGTTGCTGTTATTGTTGCACTTCCTTCTCCAACACCTGTTACTTTTCCATTTTTATCTACTGTTGCTACACTGCTATCTGATGTTGACCATGTTACATCTTCATCAGCTGTTAATTGTTTGCTTTCTCCTTTTTCTAATGTAAAATCTTCTGATGGATCTATTTTCCATGTTGGTTCTGTTGATTTTTTATTTATTGTTACTTCTACACTTGATGTTCCGCCTATTGTGTTTTTATCTTGTCCATATCCTTCTTCATTATCTTTTGTTATTGCTATAAAGTCTTCCATTGTGAAAGTTCCTTTTTTAGTTTCTGTTACATCTGCTGCTTTAAATGTAAAAGTAAAACTTTTTGTTCCTGTTTCTTGTCCTACTGGTTCTGAATATAGCCATTGAACTGTTCCTGATGTTGCATTTGCTGTCATGTTGCTTCCTGTGCTACTTACAAAAGTAAATAATGAACTATCGTATTTAATATGTCCATTTGCTCTTGTTGTTGCTTCATCTACGGAAACTGTTACATTAAAAGTTTCTCCTGACTCTACTGTTGTTTTTGTTCCTGAAAAACTCATTGAGTATGCTTGTACATTTGTTGTTAACATGAACATTGCTATTACAAGCATTACCGCTGTAATTGTGACTTTTTTCATTTGTTTTCCCCCTTATAATTATATAAAAAATAAAATTGTTTGTATAATAAACTCTATTATCCTTTTTAATTATAATATTTCGATTTTTTATTTTCAATAAATATATGCAATAGTTATAAAACGTAAAATTAAAGAAATGTTTTTGTAATAATTTTGCAATAATTATTTTTTTATATCTAAAATTTTTCTTGTAACATAAAAGCAGGATAAGTATTTATCACTTTTCCTGCTTTTTACACTATTATTTTATTTTCACTTTTTATGGTTTCAAAGCTGTAATTGGAACAATATATATACCTGTTTCAGGATCTTTTGCAATAACATCTGTATATCCAACTATAACACACATAAACTTTGGTTTTTTAATCATATTGTTACTAAAACTTATTAAATTCTTTTTCGCTTCATTTACTTGGTGATATCCTAATTTTATTTCTATTGCAGCATATTCTCCATCTGCAAATTCTAAAATTGAATCAACCTCTAATCCTGTTACATTATCTCTAAAATGAAATAATTTTCCGTCTAAATAATCCATGTATATTTTTAAATCTCTTTCAACTAAAGCTTCAAACATAAAGCCAAATGTTCTTAGGTCATTAATTAATTTATCTATAGTTAAATCTAAACTAGCACATGCTAGTGATGGATCTATAAAATGTCTTTTAGCAGATTTTCCTATTCTCTCTGGAGATCTATAGTTTTCACTGTATGCAGATTGATTTTCTATTATATTAAGCCTATTCAATACATCTAAATAATCATCAATAGTAATTCTACTTTCAATAAGTTCTTTTTCTCCTGCATTTTCTTCTATATCTTTTAACAAAGTATTTTTACTAGCTATTGTTGATTCATTCCTTGCTAAACTCTTAAGTAGCATATTCATTTTATTTGTATCTCTTTTTTTATCATCATGAATATCTTTATCTAATATAGCCTTAATATAGCTTTTAGGAATTATATTAGCTTTGCTCTCTTCTGTTTTTATATTAGATGGCCATCCTCCTCTAATTATTAAATATGCCAATTTATCAAGTGTAATCTTTTCATTTAAGGAATTTTGAAGATCACCATTCAACATATCTTGTATAGACACTTTACCAGTGGAATCACCTGATTCATATAAGCTCATTGTAGACATTTCTATTTTACCAATTCTACCAGCACCAGAATGGTGTATTTTTTCTTTTTGCTCTGCATCTGTTAATTTAGTAGAACATGTTAAAATATAATTTCCTTTTTCAGTTGTATCGTCACATTTTCTTCTAACAGCATCCCAAACTTCTGGAATTAAATTCCATTCGTCAATTAATTCTGGTCTTTCATCATTTAGAATTAATTCTAGATCTAATCTTGCTTTTTCTCTTATTTCTTCATCATCTAGAAGAACTTTGCTATTAGCATGATTTAAAGATGTCCATGTTTTACCACACCATTTGGGACCTTCTATACTTATTGCACCAAATATAGATAAATAATCAGCTATCTTTTTATCCACTAACCTATCAATATAATCACTTTTTCTTAAAGACATATGCCACCTCCCATCAATATTATTTTACCATATATTTTATGCATTTTCAATATTCAATATACATTTTTTAAGAATTTTGATATACATTTTTTAAGAGTTTTTATATACACTTTTTAAAAAACGGGTGACCACTAATCGCCCCTTGTTGTTCGAGTCGTCGATGCTGAGGCTGTTAAGGCTCTGCCTGTTACAGCGTCAGTATGCCTGCTGGACGCCGACCCCTACAGGAGAAAATTCCTACTATATAAAAAAAGACTAAATAAGAACATTTTGTTCTTATTTAGTCCCTTTATTATAATTTGTTTTTATTGATTGAAAATGTCTAATGCTAACATTGTTGCTATATTTGCTACTTTAACTGGATTTGCACTAGCTGCTGCAGCAGCTGCTGGAATTGTCTGACCAGTTGCCACATCATAAACAGTGGTTCCTTTTTCTTGTTCGCTTTTTCCATCTTCTACATAATATGCTTGATGTATATCACTACCTTTTACAACTATATCCCATTTATTATTCCCAGCGGTAATTGTGTGTTCTGTTGGCATAGCTGTATTTTCATTGCTTTCGCAACATAATTTACCACCTCTAAAATCATTTGTTAATTTACCATTATAGAAATAAACTTCTGTTTTTCTGCAAACATCCAAGCAATATGTTGTTCCATGTATATATAATGAATTCTCATCAAGAATACGTTCATCACTTAGTTCTCCTATCTCTATTTTTCCACCATTCTTTTTACATATAGCTGTTGTACCTGATACTAGACCTTCTTTTATATATATATTACTATCTGAGCTAAAATCATAAATACCAATAGAATGGTTAGCAGAACTTGTAACATCTGCATTATCAATTGTAATATCTCCACTACCTTCATTTATAATATTAGCAGAATTATTTTCTTTTAAAGTTAATTTAGCATCATCTTTAAGTAATAGAGTTCCTTTATCTTTCATTATAATATTAGCGATATTGCTATTTGCTTCTTGATTTCCTTCTTTAACAACTGTAGTTTTATCGATAACTAAATCTCCTTTAACTTCAATAGTATAATCTTCTGCATCAGCACCTGTTAATGTTCCTTCGCCAAATAATAATACTTTCTTTCCTTCTGGTATCTCAATAGATTCTTTTACTTCTGTTTTTGATGTTTCCTCATCTTCAGTTTTATGTTTCATAATTGTTATAATATTTAATTTTCCACCTTCATTTGCTGAAACTCCATTGAATGTTCCTTCATATCCGTTTGGCTCAACATTTACAGCATCTTGAACTGTTTTGAAATATCTATAAAAGTATTGTTTTGCTCCAAATTCAGTATCATCTGTTAAATAGCAAACTGCTTTATCTACATCCTCTATTACTTGATCTCTACTAAAATATAATGAATAACTTATTGGTAATTCTCCTTCTGCTAATTTTTCATAGTGTAATCCTACATCTTTTACTGGCTTAACTAGTCTTGCTCCATCTCTTAAAATTGGTTCTTTAACTTCTGTTTCTGGCTGGTTATCCTTTTTATATATTAATACTCCCTCAATTTCACCATTATAGTAATAAATCTGAGCATTTTTAGCACTAACATTTCCATTTATATATAACTCGTCTTCATTTCCGTTTTCAGTTCTATTTTTTAATAGTATTTCTTCTTGTATTCCAGAAACTCCTTCTTCTACTTTTGAGTCTTTTCCTATATATAAATTTCCTGTTGAGCTTTTAGTAATTGTTGTCTTTCCTTCACCTGAATAAGTTTCAAGGTCTCCTCTGAATACAAATATATCACTATCTTCTCCTTTATCGCGAATAGCATTTGTACCATATGCACCATTACGCATACTCAAATTAGCACCATCAACTGTTACATCTCCAGAACCTGTATTTTCAATATTAGCTCCTCCGCCAATTTGTATTACTAATTCTACTTTTTCTCCTACTGATACATTACCAGATTCTTTAACCCAGATATCTGCCCCTGTTACTGTACCTCTCTCTTCATTATGAGTATCTGTAGTTGCTGGTCTGTCTATTGTAGCTTCTTTATCTCCACTATTTACAATACTTAATGTACCTTCAGTAGCAATTGTATAAAATGTTTCTTTTGGTCCAGTTAAATTGTATCCATTTAAATCTAATGTTATATTCTTTTCTTCAGAAACATCTAATTTTTCTTCTACATCTTTTAATAAAACTACTTGTCTTCCAATTTCTGCATAATCAATTCCACTTTGTGCTGTTTTGAAATATGCCTTTTCTGGATTTACTACTACAACTGCTTCCTCTACTTTTAATGTTTGATCTTTAGCAAGTTCTTTATAATAAGCTTCTGTTTTTCCTGGGCTCACATACAAGAAGGCATCTTCTCTTAAACCATCTACAACTTCATCTCTGAAGCCATCTAAACTAGCTGATCTAGAAGACAATTTTCCATTATACATATTAATTGTAGTATCATCATTTAAACCAACCCACCAAGCTGCACGTGATGTAATAACTGGATCTTTATCACTTATTTCTTTTTCTTTATCTCCTATTGTTATTGTTGTATTTGCTCCTTCTGCTTGTTTAACTAAGAAATCATATGCTGTGATTGTTCCTGTTAAGATATTTATTTTTGTATCTTTACCATTGTCTTGTACGAAACATCCTGTAGCTGAGTTTGACCATGAAGCATCATTCATTGATACCTCTACACCTTTTACTCCATCTGCAATTTCAATTGCTGCTCCAAGTGTTGATGAATTTATATTTATTCCTTTTCCAAATGTTACTTTTGAATTATCTTTAGTTATGTTTATAATTGCTTTTTCTTTTCCTGTGAATTTGCTTTCTTTATCTCTACTATTTATGAAGCTTACATTACCTGCTATTGTTATTCCGTATCCACCCTTTTTTGTTGTAAAATCATTTCCGTTAAAATCAATTGTTAAATCTCCCTTGCCTGATATTTTTACATTTTCTGTAGAATTTTTTAATAATGTAATTTTATCAGCTGATGTTCCTACTGCATTTACTGCATGTTGTAATGTTTTATACATCTTTCCTGTTGATTCTACTCTTGCAACAGCAATACTTACATCATCAGTTTCGCCATTGTCAGTCTCTTCATCTCCTGGGAATTTATTTACTAATCCACCATCCAATTTACCTAAGTATTTACTTACCATTCTTTGAATGTCTCTTACATCTAGCTTGTTATCCACGTATAAATCTGCTGCTAATTTATATACACCTTCTGCTTTTTTATTAAATACATAGTCTTGTCTAATAACGTCTATATCTGATACATCACAGATTTTTCCATCTCCATTTGCATCTCCATATAATAAAATTACATAATCTTTTGTTTCTCCATATTCTATTGTTGCTACAGCTCCAGTTGGAATTGATTTTACTGTTAATTCTAGATTTTTTCCATCTTTATCTTTAAGAGCTGTTACTTTCCCTTCATTTTCGAAAATGTTTTCAATTACTTTTACATCTATTACATTTTTAGTTTCAAAAGCTTTTTTAGGATTTATTGCCAAAACATTTTTACCTGATATAAGGTTTGTAAAAGTTCCTGCTTGTAAATTATCATTGTCTGCTATTTTTTCAGCTCTAACTGTTCCTGATAAGCTTAATACTGCTACTATTGGTAATAATACAAATAATTTATCTAATTCTTTTGCTTTTTTCTTAAATACTAATCCTGCTGCTAATACTATTCCTGCTATTCCTAATACTACAAACTTTCCTGCATTTTCTCCTGTTTGTGGTAATTTTTTATTTGGTGTTTGTGTATTATCTTTCTTTCCTGCTGTTGTTGTTTTCTTTGTTACTGTTACTTTTATTGTTTTTGTATTTCCATATTTATCTGTTGCTGTTATTGTTGCTGTTCCTGCTCCTACTGCTGTTACATTTCCATTTTGGTCTACTGTTGCTACCTTCTCATTTGATGATTTCCATTTTACTCCTTCTCCATCTGCTGTTAGTTTCTTTTTTTCTCCTACTTTTAATGAGAAATCTCCTGATGGTTCTATTGACCAATTATCATGCTTATCATCATCTCCTGGTGTTTGGCTATTGTCTTTTACTGTAACTGTTACTGTTTGTTTATTTCCATCTTTATCTGTTGCTGTTATTGTTGCACTTCCTTCTCCAACACCTGTTACTTTTCCATTTTTATCTACTGTTGCTACACTGCTATCTGATGTTGACCATGTTACATCTTCATCAGCTGTTAATTGTTTGCTTTCTCCTTTTTCTAATGTAAAATCTCCTGATGGTGTTATTTTCCATGTTGGCTCTGCTGGTTTTGTTTCTTTTTTATTTATTGTTACTTCTACACTACTTGCTCCACCTATTGTGTTTTTATCTTGTCCATATCCTTCTTCGTTGTCTTTTGTTATTGCTATGAAGTCTTCCATTGAAAAAGTTCCTTTTTTTGTTTCTGTTACATCTGCTGCTTTAAATGTAAAAGTAAAACTTTTTGTTCCTGTTTCTTGTCCTACTGGCTCTGAATATAACCATTGAACTGTTCCTGATGTTGCATTTGCTGTCATATTGCTTCCTGTGCTACTTACAAAAGTAAATAATGAACTATCATATTTAATATGTCCATTTGCTCTTGTTGTTGCTTCATCTACGGAAACTGTTACATTAAATGTTTCGCCTGGTTCTACCATTGTTTTTGTTCCTGAAAAACTCATTGTGTATGCTTGTACATTTGTTGTTAGCATAAACATTGCAATTACAAGCATTATCACCGTTATTGTGACTTTTTTCATTTGTTTTCCTCCTTATAATTATATAAAATAAAAATGATATCGTTTGTATGATATAAAATTATTATACTTACTTTATTATAATAGTTCCGTATATCATTTTCAATATTTATAATTTGATTTCATAAAATGTCATCTGGTAGAAAAAATAGTGTAATATTGTTGAAACAAAAGAAAAAGCATAGAAAATTTTTGAATTTTCTATGTTTTTTTATACATACTGGCGTCCGCAACTGTATACTGAATTTTTTACATCATTATAATAATAATTTAATTTTGCATTAATTTAACATCTCTACCGTTGTTTGTTATTCGGGTCGTCGGGGACGCCGACCCCTACAGATGCTATAATTCAAAATACCATAAATTAACATCTCTACAAAAAAAACGGACGATCATTGATCGTCCGTTTTTGGTTTTAGTTTAGAATAAATTTTTCTCTTTTCTCTTGTATATTACTGCTAATACTATAAATACTACTCCTGCTATTAATGCAATATAAGTTCTATCTCCTGTTTTTGGTAAATTGCTTTTTTCTGTTGTAGTTTTATCCTTTGAAGTATTACTACTACTAGCAGATGTTTTATTTGTTGAGCTTAAGCTACTGTTATATGTAGTTGTGCTTGTTTTGTTTGTTGTACTACCACTTGTTTTATTTGTTGTACTTACACTTATAGTTGTATTGTTTCTTGATGCTTCATCTCTTGAAGATAATGAATTTGATGATGAATTTACTTTAACTGTTACTGCAATATTTTTATCTCCTTTTACATTTGTTCCTTCGTATGTTTTTTCTCCAACTGTTATGAAAGTTGCATCTGACATTTTGAATACGCCAGTTTGATCTTTAGTTACATTTTTTGCTTTGAATTTTAACTCGAATGTTTTAACACCTTTTGAATTAGCATTCATATCTGTGTACATCCAAGCAACCTCTCCTTCTCCTTTAGGTGCATATACTGAAGCAGATAAGTTGGTTTGTGTTGCTCCTACAAATTCAAATAATGATTTATCATATGTTATATGTGAATTAGCTAATGTTGTCGCCTCATCTACTGTTACTTTAACTGTAAAAGTTTCTCCTGATTTAACTGTTGTAGGTGTTCCTGAAAAATTTGCTGTATACGCTTGCACACCTGCTGAGAAAACTAATAAATATACTATTACTAATAAGGTTATTTTTAATATTTTTTTCATTTGTTTTCCTCCTTAAATTATCTTAGTTAAATTATAGTATTAAATTTTTTCATATTCAACCTTTTTAACTTAAATAACTTAAATGTCATGCACTAGAAATTTCGGTGTCATATTACTGTCATATTAAGTGGTAAAAAAAGGACCCCTAAGGGTCTTCTTTTTATAGATTGTTGTCAATTTCTTTTAGAATTACATCATGTGCACTACCTTCTTTTATACTTACATTAGAAACTAGTGTTACTCTTGCTTTATCGTGTAACTCTTGTAAATTTATTGCACCACAGTTGCACATTGTTGATTTTATTTTATGAACTGTAATGTCTAGGTTATCTTTTAGTGGTCCTGCATATGGTATATATGAATCAACGCCTTCTTCAAATGATAATTTTTCTTTGTCTTCACCTAAATCATATCTTTGCCAGTTCTTTGCACGGTTTGAACCTTCTCCCCAATATTCTTTAACATAGTTATTTCCCATTTTTACAACTCTTGTTGGGCTTTCTTCAAATCTTGCAAAATATCTTCCCATCATTACAAAGTCTGCTCCTAATGCTAATGCTAATGTAATATGATAGTCGTGTACAATTCCTCCATCTGAGCATACTGGAATATATATTCCTGTTTCTTCAAAGTATTTATTTCTTTCTTCTACTACATCTATTAGAGCACTTGCTTGTCCACGTCCAATTCCTTTTTGTTCACGAGTGATACATATAGATCCTCCACCAACACCAACTTTGATGAAGTCTGCTCCAGCTTCAGCTAAGTATCTAAATCCTTCTCTATCTACTACATTTCCAGCTCCGACTTTTACTTTGTCTCCATATTTTTCTCTAATGAATGCTATTGTATTTTTTTGCCATACTGAATATCCATCTGAAGAGTCTATACAAAGTAAGTCTACTCCAGCATCTACTAATGCAGGAACTCTTTGTTCATAATCTCTTGTATTAATTCCAGCTCCTACTATATATCTTTTATTTTCATCTAATAATGAATTTGGATTATTTTTTCTTTCTTCATAATCTTTTCTAAATACTAAATATTTTAGATTACCTTCTTCTGTTAATATTGGTAAACAATTTATTTTATGTGCCCAGATTATATCATTTGCTTCTGCAAGTGTTATTCCTTTTTTAGCTGTTATAGTTTTTTCAGCTTTTGTCATGAAATTATCAATTGGTTCATCTTGATTGTCTCTTGTTAGTCTATAATCTTTATCTGTAACTATTCCTAAAAATTTTCCATTTGCTGTTCCATCTTCAGTAATTATTACTGTAGAATGTCCTGTCTTTTTTACTAATGAAAGTACTTCTTTTAATGTTGTTCCTGATTTTACATTAGAATCGCTAATAACAAAACCTGCCTTGTGTTTTTTTACTCTATATACCATTTGTGCTTGTTCTTCTATTGGTTGAGACCCATATATAAATGCAACTCCACCTTCTCTAGCTAGAGCAATTCCCATTTTTTCTCCAGAAACTGATTGCATTATTGCTGATACAAAAGGTATGTTTGCTGAATATTTTGGTTCTTCTCCTTTTTTAAATTTTACAAGTGGTGTTTTTAATGATACATTTGTTGGAATGCATCTTTCATCTGTTAAGTTTGGTAATAACAAAAATTCGCTAAAAGTTCTTGAAATGTCCTTTAGAATTTGTGCCATTTTTATTCCTCCTTTTTATATTTTTATATTATTTTATTTATTGGCATTAACTAAATTCATTGTATCTCTAGCAATTACTAGTTCTTCATTAGTTGGAATTACATATGCTTTTATTTTTGAATCTGGAGTTGATATTTCTATTTCTTCTCCTCTTTTTTTATTTATTTCTGTATCTATTTTTAATCCCATAAAAGCTAATTTTTCACATATTTTCTTTCTAATATTTACTTGGTTTTCTCCTATTCCTCCTGTAAATACTATTGCATCTACACCGTTTAATACTACTGCATATTTTGCAACAAATTGTGCTATTGTTGTTGTAAATAATTCTATTGCAACAACTGCTTTTTCATGTCCATTTACAGATGCTTCTTCTATTTCTCTAAAATCTGGATTTAATCCTGTTATTCCATATAATCCTGATTTTTTATTTAATATTGTATTCATTTCTTGAGCTGTTAGATTATCTTTTTCCATTATATATGTAACTACTGATGGATCTAAGTCTCCACTTCTAGTTACCATTGCAATTCCTCCAAGTGGTGATAATCCCATACTTGTATCTACAGATTTTCCACCATCAACTGCACATATACTTGCTCCTTGTCCTAAATGGCAAGTAATTATTTTTGTTTCTTCTATTGGTTTATTTAATTTTTGTGCAGCTATTTTTGAAACAAATTGATGTGATGTTCCGTGTGCACCGTATTTACGAACTCTTAATCTTGTATAGTAATCTTCTGGTATTGGGTATGTATAATTTGCCTTTGGCATTGTTTGGTGAAATGCTGTATCGAATACTGCTGACATTGGCTTTCCTGGCATTGCTTTTTTACAAGCATTTATTCCTAATATTGCAGCAGGATTATGTAATGGTGCAAGTGTTGCACAGTCTTGTATTTGTTCGATTACTTTGTCTGTAACCAAAACAGATTTATCAAAGATTTCTCCTCCATGTACTATTCTATGTCCTATTGCATCTATTTCATCAAGAGATTTTATTACTCCATAGTCTTTATGTAATAATTGGTCTAGTATAATTTTTAATGCTTGTTCATGATTTTCTACGCCTTCATTTGTTACATATTTTTCGTTTCCTACTTTGTGTGTTAGAAAAGCTTCTTTTTCTCCTATTCTTTCAAAGTTTCCTTTTGCTATAACTTCTTCATTTGTCATATCTATTAATTGATATTTTAATGAAGAACTTCCACAGTTTACTACTAAGATTTTCATTTTCCTTCTCCTTTTTATTTTAATTTTGTATTGTTATAACATCTCTACTGTTAATATTTTTGCGGGTCGTCGGTGCTGAGGCTGTTAAGGCTTTGCCTGTTGTAGGGGCTGGCGTCCCCGACAGCCCGTGCATCATTAAACATATAGTGATGTTATTTTACATCTATATATTGTTTTATGACTATCTTTATAACAATTTATTCTCTATGTTTTAACATCTCTACTATTTTGGATTTGCGGGTCGTCGGGGACGCCGACCCCTACACATTTGTAATGCAAATATTAATTATCTTGCTCCTGTGCTTGTACTGCTGTGATTGCTACAACTCCAACTATATCTTGGCTTGAGCATCCTCTTGATAAATCATTTACTGGTTTTGCTATTCCTTGGCAAAGTGGTCCATATGCTTCTGCTTTAGCTAATCTTTGAGTTAATTTATATCCAATATTTCCTGCATTTAAATCTGGGAATATTAAAGTATTTGCTTTTCCTGCAATTTTGCTATCTGGTGCTTTTGATTTTCCAACTTCTGGAACAATTGCAGCATCTAATTGTAATTCTCCATCTACAGCTATTTCTGGAGCTTTTTCTCTTACTAGTCTTGTTGCTTCTATTACTTTTTCTGTACTTTCTGATTTTGCACTACCATATGTTGAATATGATAACATTGCTACTTTTGCTTCTTCACCAATTAATTGTTTATAACTCTTTGCAGATGATATTGCAATTTCTGATAAAGCTTCACTATCTGGATTTTCATTTAAACCACAATCTCCAAATACAAATACACCATTATCTCCAAACTCACAATTTGGAACTACCATAACAAAAAAAGCTGAGACTAACTTTGTATTTGGTGCTGTTTTCAATATTTGAAGTGCTGGTCTTAATGTATCTGATGTAGAGTGAATAGCCCCTGATACTAATCCATCTGCATCTCCTGACTTAACCATCATCATTCCATAATATACTGAATCCAATATTAGTTCTCTAGCTTTTTCAATTGTCATTCCTTTAGCTTTTCTTAATTCATAGAATAAATTTACATATTCTTCATATTTTTCTGATTTTTTAGGATCAACTATAATAGCTTTTTCTATATTTAAATTATTTTCGTTTGCTTTATGTAAAATTTCTTCTTTATTTCCAATTAAAATAATTTTAGCGAATTCTTCCTTCAAAACAATACTTGCTGCCTCAAGTGTTCTTATATCTGTAGCTTCTGGCAATACGATTGTTTTTATGTTAGACTTCGCTCTCATTTTTATATTCTCAATAAATGACATTTTTTCTCCTCCCATTAATAATTATTTTATCTATTATATAGCAAACACAAAAAAAATACAACCTTTTTTGTTGTATTTTTTTACATTAATTGTTAATTATTCATTATTCCTTATTAATTAAAATTATACTATCATCGTTCCTATTCCATGATCACTTAATAATTCGTATATAATTGTGTTTCTTTTTGATCCGTTTAAGATGTGCGTTCTCTCTACTCCATTTTCTAAGCATTTTATACAAGCTTCTACTTTTGGAATCATTCCGTCTATTATAGTTCCATTATCTATTAATTCTTGTATCTTTTCTTTTTTTATAAGCGATATAACATTGCCTTTTTTATCAATTATACCATCTATATTTGTAAGTAATAAAATTTTCTTTGCTTTTAATTTTATTGCTATTTCAGCAGCTATTGTATCAGCATTTACATCATTATATAAATTTCCATCACAATCTACTCCTATAGGAGATATTACTGGTATATAATCTTTTTCTAATAAATTAAGAATTAATTTTTTGTCTATTGATTTTATTTCTTTTAAACCATTAATATCTTTTTTATTCTTCTTATATTTTATGGCATTATTGTCATTACCAGATATTCCAATTGCTTTACAATATTGCAATTCTAATAATCTCACAATTTCCGCATTTGTTTCTCCAATTATTTCCTTTTGTGTTTCTTCAGATGTCTTTTCATAAATAACTTTTAAATCTCCATCAAATTCTTCTTCTAATTCTTTTCGCTTTAGTTCTTCTTCAATATGCACTCCGCCTCCATGAACTAATACTACTTTTATTCCGAGCATTTTTAGTAATACTATTTGTTTTATTACATTCTCTCTTTGAACTTTATCAATCATGGCATTTCCACCATATTTTAATACTATAATTTTTCCTACAAATTGCCTTATATGTGGAATTGCTTCTACTAGAATATCTGCTTTAGTGCATACATCAATATTTGCATCACTTTTTGGCTTTGTTAAATTTTTTTTATATAATTTTGCTCCGTCTCTTAAATATATTCCAGGATTATCTTTTTCTATTTTCCAACCATTTCTTTCATAAAATCTATGAGCACTTCCTAATTCGTCTCCAGTTGTTAGATATATTCTTTTTACTCCTTTTGCAATTATTATTTCTTCTAGTTTAGAATATAACAAATATCCTATTTTTCTATTTCTGTAATCTTTATCTACATAGAATCTTTTTAGTATAGAAAATCCGTTTTCTGTTGTTACAGCTATCGTACCAACTATTTTTTTATTTTCCATATCATATGCAAATAGTAATTCTCCACCTTTAGATATATAATTTTCTTCAATATTACTCAAGTCTTCTGTTATCTTGGAAAAGATTTTTCTATCCATGACATCTAGTTCTTTCTTCATATTACTTACTATAAATTCCTTTATTTCCTTTTGCATTACTTGATTATAATTTACTACCTTGATCATGGCAAACCCCTTCCAAATTTATTAATTCATTTGTACTGCTCCAACAATACTATTTATATCATTAATATTATGTCTTTGCATATATTTTTCTATACCTTCTATAGTTTTTATACTTGTTGTTGGATCTATAAAGTTTCCAGCTCCTATTGATACCGTTTTTGCTCCTGCTAACATAAATTCTATTGCATCATCACCATTCATAATTCCACCTAATCCCATAACTGGAATTTTTACAGCATTTGCAATTTGATATACCATTCTAACTGCTACTGGCTTTATTGCAGGTCCTGATAAACCTCCTGTATTATTTGCAAGAACAGGTCTTTTCTTTTCTATATCTATTTTCATTGCTAATAGTGTGTTTATTGCAGATATTGCATCTGCTCCTGCTTCTTCTGCACCTCTAGCTATTGTTGCTATATCTGTTACATTTGGAGATAATTTTACTATTAATGGCTTATCTAAAACCTTTCTTACAGCTGATGTAACTTCTTTTACTCCTTCATAGCTTGTACCAAAAGCCATACACCCAACTTTAACATTTGGACATGATACATTTAGTTCTACACCATCAATATCAAGAGCGTTAGCAAACTTACATACTTCAACATATTCTTCTAAGCTAGATGCACCAACGTTTAATATTATTTTTGTGTCAAATTGTTTTAACCATGGTAAGTCATTATCTCTAAAATATTCTATACCTGGATTTTGAAGTCCTATACTATTTAACATTCCTGCTGCAGTCTCGCATACTCTGGATGGTTTATTTCCTAATTTAGGTTTTAAAAAAGTTCCTTTTGTTATTATTGCTCCCAATTTATTTAAATCTATGAACTCATTAAATTCACGTCCATATCCGAAAGTTCCTGAAGCCACTGTTACTGGATTTTTCATTTTAATTCCTGCAAAATCTACTTCCGTATTCATAATACTAAAATCACCCTTTCTTTATTTAAATATTATTATTTAAATTTCTACTGTATTTGCATCAAAAACAGGTCCTTCTCTGCAAACTCTTTTGAAAGTATCTTCAGTTTCTGTTTTATATTTAACAACACATCCTATACATGCTCCCATTCCACAACCCATTCTTTCTTCTAAAGAAAGTTGACAAGGAATATTCTTTTCTTTTGCTAGTGCTTGTACTGCTTTAAGCATTGGAAGTGGTCCACATGCATAAATACAATCAACTGGATTTTTAGAAATATCATCTTTTAAGAAATTTATTGCAAAGCCATTTTTTCCATAACTTCCGTCGTCTGTTGATAATGTAAAATTATTTGACACATTTTTATATTCATTTTCTAATATAACAAAATCTCTATTTCTAAATCCTAGGTACATGTTTACAGTTTTTCCTGATTCTTTTGCTTGTTTTGCAAGTTCGTATAATGGGAATATTCCTATGCCTCCACCAATAATTGCTATTTTTTCATATCCATCTATATTGAAAGTTCCTTGTCCTAATGGTCCAATTATGTCAATTAGCTCTCCTTCTTTTCTCTCTGCCAATAACTCTGTTCCTTTTCCTTTTACTTGAAAAATAAATTCTATTATTCCTTCCTCTTTTTTTACATTATGAATACTTATTGGTCTTCTTAAAAATGGTTCTATACTGTCTGTTACTCTAATTTCTAAAAACTGTCCTGGTTTTGCATCACATGCCATTTTATCTGATTTTATGCTATATTTGTATATATCAGATTTTATCTGTTCTTTTTTTACTAGTTCAACTTTTTCTACAATAGCCATAATAAAAATCTTCCTTTCTCTTAAATATAGTGTGAAAAATGAGCATATATTTCTTATGCTATTCTTCACACTTTGTTATTTAGAATTTGTTAATCCGTTTTTTATAAATTATATAAATTATTTTCTATGCAATCCTTTGCTCTTGCTGCTGTTTTTGCATCTGATTTTAGAGCTTCTTCTAAAAACTCTGGATGGTCTATTAAAAATTTTCTCATTGTTTCATCTGGATTGTGTTTATATTCATTTAACATTTGATATTGTGTATCATTTATTACATTTAATTTTAGTGCTTGATCAAATAAACTTCCATCTAATTTAATTAAAGAATATGATTTTATTCCTATGCCATTTAAGATTTCTTCTCCGCCTTGTACTCTGTCTACAACTGAGATTGACCAGTTTATTTTTCCATTTGAGTTTTCAATTGCTGGTGCCCATCTTTTTGTATATGATGATGCTGTTGTTATAAGATCTGCAATATGTAGGCATTTCTTTCCTTCTAAATTTTCTATTGGTTCATTTACTGTAAAATCATAGTTGCTTTTTGCTAATGATAAATCTTTCCATATTGTTATATGAGGTTTTTTTAATATATAAGCTATAATATTTGAGAAAAACCAATCTCTTCTTTCTCCTCCAGAAATATAGTCTACTTCATCTAGATTTATTTTGTTTTTAATTTCGTTTACTATTTCATCTATTGTATATTTATAAATTGAGTTTTCATCGTATTGTTTTTTTACTTTTTCAAATACTTTTGTTGGAAGACCTTGTTTATCAGTTAGATTTTCATTTATAAAATCTAATAATTCTGTTGCATCTTTTTCACTGCCATATAAGAATTGTGTATTAATATAAAAAGGTCCTATTTTTCCTGATGTGTACCAAAATGGTTTATTATTTGGGCATACACGAAAAGCTGTGGTTTCAAACAAATACTTAACTAAATCATTCATAAAAAAATCCTCCTCATATTTCTGCTATTATATGTCATATTGTCTTACATTTTTGTACATTTTTTTTATTATATACAATTAACATTTGAAAGTCAAGATAACTAAAAAAACATCTCTACTCAATCTATATATTTAGATAAAACTCTTTGCTACTAAGGTTAAAATGTATGCTCCGACACCACATATTGGAAATGTCCATATCCATGCTTTTACTATTCCTATTAATTCTTTTTTATCTATTTTTTTCTTATAACTTTTTCCCACTCCAATTATTGATACCGTCTTTGCATGTGTTGTGCTTACTGGGATTCCATTAATACTTGCTATAAATAAAGTTAATACTGTTGTTAAATCTGAAAACAATGCTTCTTCTTTATTTAACTCTACCATATCACTTCCAACTTTTTCTACTATTTTTCTTCCTCCAAAAGAAGCTCCTATATACATTATCATTGCTACAAATAGTATTGTCCATATATAATTTATTGGATTAATATTTATTGGTACTTGTTGATTTTTTAATATACTTATAAATATTATTAGTATTCCTATAAATTTTTGACCATCTTGTGCACCATGCATAAATGACATACCACATGCTGATATTATTTGTGCTTTTTCTATATTTTTTTCTGATATATTGCTTAGTATATTCTTTAATATCTTACTAGTTAAGTAACTAATAATAAAAGTTCCTGCTATTGACCATATAAGTCCTATTATTACATTCTTCCATTCAGATAAATTAACAGCTTCTATTCCATATATTGCTAAAGCACTTCCAGTTAGTCCTGCCACTAATCCATGTGTTTCACTTGTTGGATTTCCGAAACGTAAAGCCACTAAAGCAAACACTACTACTGTTAATATTGCTATTGTTAGCCCCATCATTCCAATTATTCCATCATCTAATCTAACCATTGAACTGATGCAATTTGCTACTGATATATTTATAAGACTCATTACAACTATTCCAATAAAATTGAATGTTGCACTGAGTCTTGCTGCTTTTTTAAATTCCATAACTTTTGTTCCTACAAGAGTACAAATTGCATTAGGAGCATCTGTTATTGCATTTGTAAAAATAAGCAAAGTTATAGTTATAATAGAAAAAATATACAGCATTTTTCCTCCTTCAACTGATATATATGTATTTATAATAATAGGAATTTTCTCTTTTTGAAAGAAAAAATTCCTACTATCTTTTTTATTAAAAGATGATAAGTTTCTAATATTTTCTTATTAGAACTTATCATTCTTCTTTTATATATTATACTCTTGATTATTATAATTATTCCTTTGCTATATTATTACATTCTTTCTGGCATTTCTATTCCTAATAAATTCATTCCTTCTTTTAAAACATTTCCTACTGCATATGTTAAAAGAAGCCTTGCATCAGTATTTTTCTTGTCTTCAGATATAATTTTGTTAGAATCATAAAAACTACTATAACTTTGTGCAAGATCTATTAAATATCTTGCTAAAATTGATGTTTCATTCTTATTTGCTGTTGATACTACAATATCACTAAATTGATATAACAATTTTAAAACATTTAATGCTTCTTTATTATTTAATACAGAAAAATCAACATCTTCTATTTTTGGCATATATCCTGCTTTTTCTAATACACTTTTTGTTCTTACATATATGTATTGAATATATGGACCAGTTTCTCCGTTAAAATTAAGCATTATATTCCAATCGAACACTACATCTTTTATTATTGTTGTTGATAAATTATTAAATATAACAGCACCAATACCTATTTTTTTAGCAATTTCCTCTTTGTTTTCCAAACTTGGATTTTTAGCTTCTATTATTTCTTTTACTTTATCTATAGCCTCATTTAATAAATCTTGTACTTTTATAATTGTTCCTTCTCTTGTAGACATTTTTCCTGTTGATAATCTAACCATTCCATATGGTATATGAATTAAATTATTGGCTTTTTCTTCTCCTATTCCCAATAGTTTTGCCACTTCAAAAATTTGTTTAAAGTGTAAATTTTGTTCATATGCTGTTACATATATTGCTTTTGCAAAGTCATATGTTCTTGCCCTATATAGAATTGCTGCTAAATCTCTTGTAGCATAAATGCTTGCTCCATTTGATTTGCATATTATACAAGGAGGCATTCCTTTATCTTCTAAATCGATTACTTTAGCTCCTTCTGATTCTACTAATTTTCCTGTTGCTTCTAATTTTTCTATAACTTCTCCCATTTTATCTATATAGAAAGATTCTCCATTCCAAGAATCAAACTTTGTTCCTAGCATATCATATATCTTATTAAATTCTTTTATACTAACTTCTCTGAATTTTACCCAAAGATTATGACAATACTCATCACCTTCTTCAAGCTTTTTAAAGTTTTCTCTACATCTCTCTAGAACATTTTCATCTTCTTTGCATAACTCATTTATCCTTACATATATTTTCATAAGTTCTTCTATTGGGTTTGAATCTATATCGTATTCGTCTCCCCATAATTTATAACCTTCGATTAATTTGCCAAATTGTGTTCCATAATCACCTAAATGATTAATACCAACTGAATGATAACCTATAAAATTATATATATTGTATAAAGCTTGTCCTATAACTGTAGTACGTAAATGTCCTATATGAAATGGTTTTGCTATGTTTGGTGATGAATAATCTATTACTACATTTCTTCCATTTCCTATATTAACTTTTCCATATTCTTCTTTTTTATTATTGATTTCTTTTAAAACTTCTTCTATGAGTAGTTGATTATTTATATAAAAGTTCAAATATCCTCCTGCTACTTCAACTTTTTCTATATAGTCTTTATTTAGCTCTATTTTTTCTTTTATTTCATTTGCAATTACAGGAGGTGCTTTTCTTAATTCTTTTGCCAATCTGAAGCATGGGAACGCATAATCTCCCATATTTGAGTTTTTTGGAATTTCGATATAATTTGATAGTTCATCTGGTTCTATATTTATAACTTTTGATATACTGTCGGCAATATATTTTTTAAAATTGATCATAAATCTCCTCCTTGTTTATATTAGTATTTGTTTGTAAATTATACTACAAAATTAATGTATGTGCAAGGTAAAAGAGAACGGAACTAAGATTAGTTCCGTTCTCTTTTCTTTACATTGCATTTTAGATGTGAATCTCTGCAAAACTTAATACAAAACTTACAACTTCATATAATGCTACTATTAGTATGTATTTTTTTATAAATTGTTTATCTTCGTTCTCATTAAATAATTTTTTAAATCCAAAGTATAGTAATACAATAGTTAGTGTAGATAATATGCTTGCAATTGGACTTGTTAATTTGCTTATATCTGAAGAAATTAGAGTTAAAAGACTAATTATTCTACCTGCAATAACTGGTAAATATGCTATTGTTACAACAGATATTACTTCTGGCAATTGTTTTTTATTGTTTTTGTTTAATACATATGCTATTACTGAATATACAATAATTATTAATATAGGTGATATAATTGAGAATATAGTTGATTTTTCAAAAATAAAATTTTTAAACAAATATCCTAAATCTTTATCCCACTTACTTATAAATTTTATTCCACTTACTAAACTTTTTAATAATACAGTTGCTGCCCAAACAATTATTAAAAATAAAGATGTTTTGAAGAACTTATTTTCTCTATCCTCTGCTACTCTTTCAACTGTTCCTATTGGATCTTTCCACATCTCCATTACAGCTCCTTTTGCAGCCATAGTTTCTTCTTTAAAGTTGACATTTTTCATTGTTTCTTTTACTTGCTTTGCAGTATTAACTGTTTGTTGTTTTAATTCATCTGCATTAACAGATTTTTCTTGGTTATTATTCTCTTCCATTTTTCTTTCTCCTTTTTATTTGTTTTTATATATTATATATATTAATTTTATCATAGTCAATAATTAATATTTAATTTATATGCTACTATTTTTATTTAATTACTAGTTGACTTTTCTTCTAAAAACATTTTTCTTGTAATAAAATTAAATACCATTACCACAGCTGTTGCAAAAATTTTAGCTAACATATAATGTATACCTATTTTTTCTGATAATCCCCAAACCATTAAGTCATTTAACATTAATCCTAACACACTAAAAAATATAAATAATATAAAACTTTTTTTCTTATCATTATTTTCACTTACATCAAATACCCATTTTGTACTTGCTATATAATTATATATTAGTGAAATTATAAATGATAGAGTGTTTGCTAATACTATATTCAAATTTAAAATACTTTTAAAAATGAATAAAAATACAAAATCTATTAGTGTTGCTATAACTCCTACTATAAAAAACTTGACTATTTGTATTAATAACTTTTTATGCTTTTCTTCTAAATTTAATTTTATTTTATTTAATATTTTATTTATCAAAACTTCTATTTTATCATTATTCTCCATAAAAAACCTCTTTAAATTTATTAATTAACATTTACTATATTTTTTTATTATTTGTTTCTTTATTTATTGTTTTATACTATTATCTCCTTATTTTTCTTGATGTATGGATAAAATACATAAAATTCCATTACAATTATAAAGATGCTTAAAAATAAATATAAAGTTTTAGAAATGTATGTTCTTTCTATTTTGTTTTCAACCTTAAATACAATATCTCCATTGTATTTTTCACCATTTACTATTAAATTACCTTCTGGATATATATTAAACTTAGTTATGTCAGAATAAAGCCTAACTCCAAGTAAACAGTAATCTTCTGAGTTGTTCTCTGCAGATAATTTTATTTTATATTTTGTTTTTCCTCTTGGTTGAATATATTCAAAATCAAATGTTTTATATTCTCTATTTTTAACAGAATCACTGTAAAACTCCTTCTTTACAAGTTCGTTTCCATTTTCATCTGTTAAAATAAAATTATATTTATTATTTTTCTTTTTATTATTTTTTGTAAATTTAATTGATACAGAATTAAACTTTTTATCTGCGATAAACTCTTGTTCTATTTCATTATTAGCAATATCGTTATATGTATTATAAGAATTTAATTGCATTGCTACTTTATCATATTTTATATTTTTATGTATACAATACTTATCTGCATTAATTACTAATAACCCAATAGTACTAATTAATATTGTTATACAAACATATCTAATTGCTTTTTTAAAATCAATTATTGTAGTTTTATCTGCATCTAATTTTATTTGCTTTATTTTCAAAACTTGTTCTAATCTTTCAATTCCAATTGAGAATAATAGAATCATTATAGGCATACATGAAAGACTATACCTTCTACCCACTTCCCAAATCATATAAAATAAAAAGAATCCAAAAACTGATATGAAAACAAATTTATAGTTTTTTTCTTTTCTTATTTCGTCTAGTATAGCTATTGTAAACATCACATATAATATAGCTTTGCAAATTTGCAAATAATATATTAAAAATATTTTTCTATTACCCACTATAAATTCATATAAATCGTTCATTTCTTCTATATCGTAAAATTTATTATTGAATTCATAATCTCCATTAGACCAATTAACTTCTAATTTCTTTTTTTGTAATTCAAATAATCTGGACAATCCCATATTTTTTATTCTCAATATTGTCCTTTTTACATTTTTTCCAATCTTCTTTTCATAATTACCTGCATTAAAAGTATAGTTATAATCATCATTATTAAATCTGCCATCCGTTTTCTCGTTTACTGACATCATTATCCAGTGAGTAGGAGGAAATTCAAGATCTTTATTTTTTACAGTTTCAAAATTTTTGGCTATTATCTTATAGCTCAGCAATCCACATAAAAATCCTAATAACATACATATAAAAATTATTATTCTACTTTTGACTTCTTTTTTTTGAAAAAATAATGCTAAAATAATACCTATAAAAACTATTCCAACAACGACTCTTATTTTAAAACCAAAAGCTAAAACTAAACCAGCTATAACAGACAAAATAACTTTATTTTTAATATTACTACTTTCATTTGCACAAATAAATAAGTAAATAGAAATTATTGCAAAAGGCATACATAAAGTATCTGTATAGTAATATGATGCATATAGATAAAATATTGGATTCATCACAAAGAAAATTAAGGTTAATAAACCAAACTTATCTCCCTTTAATTTTTTTGATATCATAAATACAAAAAAGGCTGTTACTGCTATAAACATTGAATTTATTATTATCATTAAATTAGGAATGTTTAAAATGCTCCCTATTTTATTTATATAAAATACTAATAACATTAGCGGTATTTGATTTGCATATTTAGCAAAATATTCTTTAGTTTCTATATGCCCACCATTTTTTAGCATTAAATCTGCTTCACCTATTATTTGATCTAAATCGAAGTATGGCATTGATTTAAAATTCATACCAAATATAGTCATTGCACCAAAAAACAAAATACAAATTATTATTGCCATTGTAATTGTTTGTTTTTTTGTTAAAGTATTTATTTTTTTATTTATTTTAATAAAAAACATAGACATTACAATAATTCCAATAATTATTACAAATGGTTGTAATATTTCCGTTGCATTATATATTTTATAAATAGAACAATATGTTACATATAACATCAATACTAATAAAATAATTAGTATTGTTTTATATGATATTTTTTTAATTTTTTCTAACATTTTTCCTCCGATTATTGTATCATCCAAATGCTTAGCGTATTTGAGTGTTTTTTATAATTGAATTACTTATCTCTTTTACTTGTTTTGTTGGTTCATAATCCTCTTGATTAAAAAGTTCTTTGTGCAAATCTTTAACATTTTTTTCTAAATTAACAGGTACTCCATACCATCTATCTAAAGTTATACCTTTAACTTCGTATGGCCATCCTATACTTGTTGTAACATCACATGAAATTGCTTTTGGTATTAATTTAGTAATCTCTTTTGAAGATACATTAGTTTCTACATTTTCGCATAGAGTATCTACCATTTCGTTTAGTTTTATTACATTTGTTTTTTTAGCTTTATTTAACGTTTCTTTAAGAACTGTTCTCATTCTCTCGGTTCTTTTATAATCTCCTCCTGTTGTTTTTCTTATTCTTGCATATGTTACTGCTTGTACACCATCTAAATGTTGTAGACCAGGTGACGTAATATTAGTAGACTTCATTCCTATATTTTTTGAAGTATCTTTTATATATTTGTTCATTTGAGAAATTTCATAATCTTCTATATTTATGTCTATTCCACCTAAAGAATTTACTATATTTGCTACACTTGCAAAGTTAACAGTTGCATATTCTTTAATATTTAAGTCTAAATTTTCATTTAAGACTTTTATAGCTAATTCTGGACCTCCATATGCATATGCATGAGTTATTTTATCTAAGCCATGTTCGTCATCTATCTTTACATATGTATCTCTATAAACAGAAACTAATTTTACTTCTGATGTTTTTTGGTTGATACTTACTATTATTATTGCATCACTTCTAGAACCTTTATTATTAGCAATATCTCTAGTATCTACTCCAAATAATACAATGTTTCTAAAACTATCTAATTCGCTATCTACTTCATTACTAATTCCTAAATTAGCAATATTAATTTCTTTATAATTAATTTTATCAAATTTATCTCTTACTAATGCAATTACTATTCCCATTGAAATTACTAGAAGTATTATAAATATAATTAATATATTCCTAATAAATCTAAGAAGTTTCATAAAAGGACTTCTTTTTTTCTTCTTTCTATTTTCTTTCTTATTTTTGGAAACAGTTCTTTCATTTTTTATATTATAATTTTGATTTTTCATTCGTGTATTCTCCATATATACCCTCTTTATTAAAAATTTTATAAAGTATTATTATAATATTCTATTGCCTCATCAATGCTAGCATCTAGTTCAACTTTACCTTTTTTCATTACTATCCCTCTAGTACAGAATTCTTTTGCTACGCCTGTAGCATGAGTTACAAACAATAGCGTCACTTCTTCTTTGTTAACAATTTCGTTAACTTTAGCCGTACATTTTCTTTTGAAAGCTTCGTCTCCGACACTTAAAGCCTCATCTATTATAAGTATTTCAGGTTTTATGTTTACATTTATTGCAAATCCTAGCCTTGCCTTCATACCACTAGAATATGTTCGTACTGGTTGATCTATATATTCTTCTAATTCTGCAAAATCTATAATACTTTGTTCTAGTTCTTTTATTTCCGAATCTTTTAAACCTAATATTTGTCCTTTTAGATATATATTATCTCTTCCTGAAAATTCAGGGTCGAATCCAGATGTTAATTCCAAAAGAGCACTTACCCTTCCTTTAACATATATCTCTCCTTTATTAGGAAAAGAAACACTTGTTATCATTTTTAGTATTGTTGATTTTCCTGCACCATTTTTTCCAAATAAAGCTACTGTTTCTCCTTTTTTTATTGTAAAACTAACATTGTCAACAGCTTTTTTTTCTTGATATTTAATTTTTTTAAAAATTGCCCCTAGAACCCTTTGCTTATCATTTTTATATAATTTATATGTTTTAGTTACATTTTTAAATTGAATAACAATATCTTCTTTCATAAATTCTCCTCATTTTTATTCTATATTTATCTTTTTTTCAATTATATATTCTGGTCTTGATTTTCCTTCTTCATATATTCTTGCAATATATTCTGACATTATCCAAATTGATAATAGTTGTATACCAGAGAAAAATGTTACTGTGACCATTATTGATGTCCACCCAGCAGTCAAGTTATTTAAGTTAAAAATAAATGAAACAAGTGAATATACTAAAATAGTAAAGGATATTACAATAGATAAAAGTCCTAATACTCCAACTAATTTTAATGGTTTACTCGAAAAACTGATTATTCCATCAGATGCTAATTTTAACATTTTCTTTAATGGGTATTTTGTTTTTCCAGCATATCTTTCTTTCCTTTCATATTCAAAAGGTATTTGTTTAAACCCAATCCAACTGAATAAACCTCTTAAAAATTTATTGTGTTCTGGCATTTCATTTAAAACTTCTACAACTTGTCTATCTACTAATCTAAAATCCCCAGTATCTTTTGGAATTTCAATATCTGACAATCCATTTAATACTTTATAAAACATTTTTGCCGTTAATAATTTAAAAGCAGACTCTCCTTTTCTTTTTTTACGCTTTGCATATACAACTTTATTGCCTTCTTCCCATAGTTTGATCATATCTTTTATTAATTCTGGAGGGTCTTGCATATCTGCATCAATAATAACAATTGCGTCACCTGTTACATATTTAAGACCAGCTGTAACTGCAGCTTGATGTCCAAAGTTTCTTGAAAAAGATAATACTTTTACATCTTTGTCATTTTCACTTATTTCTTCTAAAATTTCAAGAGTTTTATCTTTACTTCCATCATTAACAAAAATTATTTCTGATTCATAGTTTTCTATGCTATCTAAAACCTCTTTTACTCTTTTATAACATTCATTTGCTACTTCTTCTTCAAAATACATTGGTATTACTACAGATATTTTTTTCATTTCTTTACTCCTTCTTTATTTTCTGCGCTATTTTTATGCATTATTTTATCTATTACAACAGAATATCCTATAATTGCATATGGTATTAATAATATAAAATATGTAATTGTATATTGACATTTTGCCTCCCATAATATATGAAAGAAAAATCCTCCAATAAACACTATTGCTAGAGTTAATTGTTTGAACTCTATATTTTTAAAATCCATCACTATATATAGTAGACTTCCAAATAATATTATAGTTTGCATAATATCCATATACTCTAATAATGCATTATATAGCATTCCTTTTTCATTTATAATATCTTCAAATATTTTTGGTGTACTCTCTATACTAATTCTATGCTGAGCTATCCAAAAGCACTGGAACGTTGGTTCTGCCCATTGTGAAACTATCTTTTCTGTAATTTGCTTTCTAAATCTATGTAAATCATTTAAATATTCGTTTAAAGTTTTCTTTAAATCTTCTTTTACTTTATTATTTGTTTTTTCGTAATCATAATCATTCTGCATAAAAACTATTATATTATATCCATTAAACCAACCTGATGTAAATTTGTTTCCTCCTTCTTGTAATCCCATTTCTATATATGCCAATTTTGGAGTACCTTTATTTAATTCTTGGTGCGTAATATTTTCTATTGTTATTTCAACTAATTTATTACCTAATAGATAACATATTATCAAAAAAACTGAAAATAACAATAATTTATATTTATTTTTAACTATAGCTTCATATATTAATATTAGAAACATTGCAATTAGTGTTATTAAATAATTTAATTTAATAATAACTGCTAATGTTATACTTATAAAACTAATTATAAGATTTGAAATTTTTTCATCTTGCAAAAATTTCAGTTCATAATAAATTCCTACTACAGAAAACATTAATCCTAAGATATTGCCATAAATAAATGTTGTATAAAATGCCATCTGAATATATGCAAATAGACTTATTACAATAATTAACATACTACTTTTACTTTTTTCTTTGAATATTACCTGACAAATCTTATATATATAATAGTAAGATATTATCAAACAAATAATATTTAGGAACTGTATTGCTATGAAGTTGTTTCCACCAAAAAACATTTCAAGTGCACCAAATAATAATACTATTCCAGATTGATGTGGCATAATATACATATATGCCCCCTTTTCAAAGTCTGAATAAATTCCTTGAGAGATATTAAATACGATATTTATAATTTCTTCTTGATCAGCTCTAGGGAACATCAACGTAAGAGATATCCATGAAATTGTAAATGTTATCCAAATTAATGCTACAACTTTCAATATTCTTTTAAGTATTCTGTATGAAGATTCTACTTTTTTCTTATCTAATTTTAATTTAATAATAGATATAATTTTGCATATAATTATGGAAAACACAATTACTAAAATATTCTTTAAAATGTTGTCTTTATTATATAATGTTTTTTCATATGCACCTATAACACTACAGGTAGTAGATATTACACATATAAATAGAAATATAATAACAAATAAAAATATTATTTTTATTATGTTAGTTATTATACTGTCTATTTTATTTCTAACATTCATTAAATTTTCCTCTTTCGTTTTTTGAATTATAACACATCTGGTATTTCTTTTCTGAATTTTTTATAACTCCAAATTGCTAATATCCACATAATTATTGTTGCAATTGCAAAATACATAAATCTTTTTGGTTGCTCCCAGAACCAAATTCCTTCAATAAAACAACTTCTAAATCCATTTACTATATAAGTTACAGGATTTAATCTTAATAATTTTTTTAGCCATAAGATTTGAATTCCTTCTGAATTCCATAATATTCCTGATAGCCATAATACAGCAGGAATAAATGACTTAACTAGATTTGCAAAATCTTTACTAATTGCTGCAATATTAGCAGCAAATAAAGCCCATCCCGTAAAAAGTATAAAAGAAAAAAGAATAAATATTGGTATCTGTAAATAATATATTGTTGGTTTGAATCCAAAGGCCATGAAAATTATTATTGCAATAACTAATAATATCGTATTTATTATCATCTTTGAGAGACTTACAAAAGTCGATATAGTTGATACTGGAAATTTCATTTTTGTAATTAAATAGCTGTATTTTCTAAAGCAGTCTGTTCCTTGTGATAACATATCACTTATGTAAAACCATGGTATTATTCCTGCTATTAACCATAAAAAGAATGGAAAACCGTTTACTGGCTTTGAAGCTCTAATTCCAATTTCAAAGGCAAACCAATATACAAATATTGTTACTGTTGGTTTTATTATTGCCCAAGACCAACCTAAAGCTGCTCCTCTATATGTTTTTGCTATATCTGCCTTTGCTAGTTTTATTATTTGCCTTCTATATTCAATATGAGCTTTAATTATTTCTATTAGAGTTTTCATATGTATTCTCCTCTTATATTTTTGGTGTTGGTATTTGATTCACTTCATTTTTTGGTACTTGAAGTTTTAAGTCTCTTTTTATTTTTGTTGTAGATATTCCTTCTGTTCTTGGAAGATATACTACTTCGCAGTAATCTTTTAGAATTTCAAATTTTTCATTGCCTGTCCAATCATCTCCCATAACAACTGTATCTACATAATAGTTTTTAACATCATCTATTTTTTGTTCCCAGTTATTTTCTGGTATAACTAAATCTACATATCTTATTGCTTCTAGCATTTTTTTTCTAGTTTCGTAATTGTGATATGCTTTTTTATGTTTTATTGCATTAAATTCATCTGTAGATAGTGCTACTATTAAATAATCTCCTAACTCTTTTGCTCTTTTTAATATTCTTATATGTCCATAATGTAATAAATCAAATGTTCCATATGTTAATATTCTTTTCATAATCTTTCCTTTCTTAAAATATGATATTAATATCTATTTTACTATACTATGAAATTCTTTTTCTGCTTTTTTATTGAATTCTTCTGAATTAAATTTTTTAATTTTAGTTATTTTTCCATTTTTAAAATCTTTCAATCCATTGGCTAAACCTTCGATTGAATTTTCTACCAAATAACCATATCCTTTTTCTAAAAATTCTCTAGGACCTATAATGTTTGTAGATATTACTGTTTTTCCCAATATTAAAGCTTCCATTATTGTCATTGGTAATCCCTCATATATAGATGATAATACAAAAGCATTACACTTATTTAAAATAGGATACGGATTCATTATTGATTTTATAATTATTACATTTTCTATTTTTACAGTTCCATCTGCTTTTTGTATCATACTTAATATGTTTTTAAATTCTTTACCATATCCACCGATTATTATTAAATATGCTTTTTTATCATTTTCTGTTCTATAATTATCAAAAGCCTTTATTAGTCTATCTAATCCCTTTTCTTTTGAAAATCTAGCTATATTGATAAATTTTGTAATTTCTTTATCATTCAGAATTCTGTTTAATTCTTCAATTTCCACGTTACAATATGTAGAATCTTGAAATTCCACTTCTTTTTGGGCTTTTTCTTTTATCCCTTCTATATCATTAATATTATGAACTACTACAATATTTTCTTGTTGAGAACTTTTTATGTACTTTTTTAATTCTTCTTTCATACTTTCTCTTACTACAACTATTTTATCAAATGTATTGTATGAATTTTTTAATGAATTCTTATGAAAATTACCCTTTAACTTTTCTTCTTTATACATATTATTATGTGCCCAAATAATTTTTTTTGTATTCATGCTAGAAATCATATGCATAATATTAGATTCATATCCCGAAAAATGTATTGCATATTCGAAATCTAAGTTTGGATAAATTCTTTTTATTTCTCTATCAAAAATGTTCTTTATTTTTTTTCTAATAAATTTTGTATTCAATTCACATTTAAAATATAAAAAATGGCATAAAGCTTCTGAAAAAGTCATATTTTTCTGACCTTGAATTACAAGGTAATCATAATCCTTTTCCACAAATTCTTTAACATAATCCAAATTATTTTTTACTTTGTTTTTATAAAAAGTAATTAAATAATTTTTATTATCTTTTCTATTTACACTATCTATTAAACTATTAAAAGCTGTTGTTATACCATTTTTATTTAATACTCCTGGGAACATTAAAACATTCTTTTTACCATTAGCGAAACTCTCACCTTCAATTACTTCAATACTTGAGTCTAATTGTTTTTTTAATATATAATTACAAATCTTTTTTGACGCATTAATGTCATCATATGCTATATAGTGATTCATTTTCTTAGAATAGTCTTGATAAATATCTATGTTATTAATTTCATTAATTAATTCTATAGAATTATATGTTAATGCAAAAGGTAATGATTTAAAATCTAAGTACATTCCTCTTTCAGCCATATACTTATCTAAATCATATGCATATAAAATTATCTTTTTTTTGGTATTCATAAAATCAAAAAACACACTAGAATAATCTGTAATTAAACAATCTGCTATATTCAAAAATTCATATGTTTCATATTCATGTGGTATTTCTTTTATTTTGTTTAATTTATTCAAATCTAAAGTTTGTTTTACATAGTTATGCAGTTTTACATAAACAACTATATTATCATTTAATTTTGCTTCCATTTCATAAATTGCTTGTTTTATATAAGCCATTTGCTGATCCACATTTTTTGTTTCTAAAGTTCCTTTCCATGTTGGCATAAAAACTGCTATTTTCTTATTCTCTAACTTATACTTTTTTATTATTTGCTTCTTTTTTTCTTCATCAAAAAAAGCTTCATTTCGTGGATATCCTGATATTAAATATTTTCCTTTGAAAAGATTATCTAACATGTAATCTTTTTTCATTCTTTCAAAAGTAAATTTATTTGGATAAAGCAAATAATCTGCCATCATAAAATTTCTTTGCGTATTTCCTATTTCATTTGGTGCAGCTTTTATTCTTTTTCCTAAAGTTTTTAATGGTGTTCCATGCCATGTATTAAGATAAATTTGTCCTTCTTTCTTTATAAAATATACTGGAAATGTTGAATTATTTATAAGATAACTAGCGGTTGCTAAAATTTTACAATATTTTGCTGAATGAATTTTTACAACTTCAACATTTTTCCAACCGTTTCGTTCTATCTGCTCTTTTATTACATTCTCTGAAAGTACCCTATCTACTACTACTTTTCTATATTCTTCATATTCTGGATTTTCACATAATTCTTTTAATAAATAATATGGATTACCTGATATACTGCTACCATCATAAGATTGAATCAATATTAATTTTTCTTCAATAGGTAGTTTCTCATAATACTTTGTATAAGTAAATTTTGCTCTGAAATCTCCCCTTCGTATGTATCTATCAAGGTTCTTCTTTATAGTGTTCAAAATTTTGTTCATTGCTTGATTCCTCTTTTCTGTATTGTACTACTCTTTATTGATAATTTTTTCTATTACCCTTTTACTTGCATTTCCATCATCTAAATAATTATATGTTTCATTGAATTGTTTATATTTTTCATCATATTTAAAGCTCTTTGTTAAATCTTCTATTTTATTAATTAGTTCATCTTCTGTTCTTACTATTGGACCTGGTAATTCACTTATGTCAAAATAAAATCCTCTAATGTCATCTCTATAAGCTTCTAAGTCATACATATAAAAAATTATTGGTCTTTTTAAATTTGCATAATCAAAGAATACACTTGAATAGTCTGTTATTAATATATCTGATATAATGTACAATTCATTTATATCATCAACCTTTGAAACATCATATATGAAATTAGAATATTTGTCAAACTTAAAAGAATTAGAAACTAGATAATGTGCTCTAAATAAAATAATATAATCTTTTTCTAGTTTTTGCTTCATTTTATCAAAATCTACTTCTGTTTTATATGTATATCCAACAGTAGCTGTATGTTGATTATCTCTCCATGTTGGTGCATACAAAATTATTTTTCTATTGTCATTTTCTAGTCCTAGTTTTTTCTTAATTTCTTTTACATCAGCATCAGTATAATTATATAAGAAATCATTTCTTGGATATCCTTGTTCTATAATAACATTTTCCTTATTGAATTCTTTTAAGTTCCACGCAGATATAAATTTTTCACTTGCAAATTTTGATGGTGATATAAAATATTTGAATTTTTTAGCATCTAATTCATATTTTTTCCTTATTTCATTTCTAGAATTCATTGCATTATCTGTATGTTCTAAATCATATCCCAATCTTTTTAGTGGAGTTCCATGCCAACATTGTATAAATATTTGATTTTCTTTTGGGAAAATATAATCCCTTGGTCTATAGTTAAAAATCCAGTACTTAGCAGATGCCAAATACTTTTGATATTCTTTACTCATAAATTTTACTATTATTGTATTATCGTTATCTGCTATTTTTTTATGTTCTTCTAAATCCTTAAATCCCCATACAAAAGTATAATTTTTGAATTTCTCATCTTTAAGCATTTGTTCATAAATGGCTTTCGGACTACATGAATATGATTTACCATTAAATGCTGTAAATATTATTAATTTATCATCAACTTTTGTTCCTAATGAATTGAATTTATATTGAATTTTTCGTTTAAGATTTCTTAATCCTCTAACACACTTTCTTAAAATCACATTTTTTTTTGCGGTATCGAGTATAATTTTTTTTAAATTTCCCATTATATCACCTTTTTAGATTTTTTAAAATAAATTCTACAATTTTGTTAGTGTTATTTGTGTTCTTTGTTTCTATATATTTGTTTACAAATTTATTTAGTTCTTCATAATTATATTTATCACTTTCTATTTTGTTTATAATATTTTTTGCTTCTTTTGAAGTCGATGATGACATTTCTTCAAATAAATTTATATTTAAGCCCCTATTTTCTTGATATTCTTCAATATCATATAAATAAAAATATGTTGGTTTGTTTTTTATGGCTGCTTCAAAAGCTATTGCAGAATAATCCGTTATTATGTAGTCTGCTACATCAAGCCAATCAATTGAACTGTATTTGTTATCAACGATACAACCTTCGCTATCTTCTATCTTTTCAGATGGGTGCTTTTTTATAATTAAATTATACTTGTCCATATTGACAGATTTTATTAAGTCTTCAGTTTTTATTTGCTGATTTTTTCTAAAAGTTGGTACATATAATATATTTTTTTTGTTTTTTAATTCTGGATAATCATTTAATATATTTGATATAATACTATCATTTTGTTTTAGTAAATAATCTATCCTAGGCATTCCCATTATTAAAATTTTTTCCTTGTCAACATTAAATGCTTTTTGATAAAAAATTTTAGTTGCATTACTTGGAGCTATTATATATGTATAATTTTTATGCATATTCATAATATCCGATATATCTTTATCTCTCCCTTCTTTTGTTCCAAGAGATTGATATCCAAATTTTTTGATAGCCCCTAAAGCATGCCATATTTGTATTACTACTAGTTCTTTTCTTTGTTTTAATATCGAAACAGGAATAGAATATCCATCTATTATACAAACTTTTGAATTTGCTAAATTAGCCATAATTTTTAACATATAAATACCGTAGCTTAATTTTTTTACAATTCCTTTTTTTATTGTTTTACAAAATATTTTTATTTCAATTGTTGGATCTTGACTTCTTATTTCTTCTTCAATCATTTTGAAGTCAAGTGATGGATAATCTACCTGTCTGCTTATTAATATAACTTTATTTTTCAATTTACATTTTTTCATGAAAAAATACATTACATTTAAAAAGCATTTCATTATAACTATTAAAATTTTTATCAAAGACTTTTTCATATATATTCCTTCTATATAATAATTCATTTATTATATATTTTTCATTATTATTGCTTATTCTGTTCTTAAAGCTTCTACAGGATCTTTTTTAGCAGCCATCTTTGCAGGTATTAATCCTGCAACTACTGTTAGTACCATACTTATGATTATTAATGCTATAGCTCCTACTGTTGGCAATTTTGCTAGATTTGAAACGTCAGCTAGTGCTTTAATTATTGAATTTGCTGGTATCAATAACAATAATGTAACTCCAATTCCTATTGCTCCTGCTAATACACCAACAATAAATGTTTCTGCATTGAACACTCTTGAAATGTCTTTCTTTGATGCTCCTATACTTCTTAGTATTCCTATTTCTTTAATTCTTTCTAGAACAGAAATATATGTTATAATTCCAATCATAATTGATGAAACTACTAAGCTTATTCCAACAAATGCAATTAATACATAGCTTATCATATCAACAATAGATGTTACCGCATTTAGCATTATTCCTATATAATCTGTGTATACAAGTTTATCTTCTTCTTTACCAGCATCAATCATTTTTTGATTATAATCTTCTATTTCATCACTAATTAAATTTTTTGTTTCAAAATCTTTTGGATAAATGCTTATCATTGATGGATCATCTAAATCAACTATCCCTAATTTTTTTAAATTATCTTCATATGTTGCACCATATGTATCAGAATAATTTGCCATAAATTCAGCTAATTCTTCTTGTGATAGTGATGCTAAATAGGCTTTTTGCTCATCTGTTAATTTTGAATAATCTGCTTTTTTACTATCAACAAACTTAGTACCAGTAAATACATTAATTTTTTTGTTTTTTAACTGTTCTTTTGCTATATCAGTTTCATTTATTTTATTAATTACATATTCTGTTAAAGCATGTGTATATCCTACATTTCCAGCAATTGATGTAGATGTAGCTTCTGAATTTTGTTTTATAATTCCTACTACTTTAATTTCTATGGCATTATCTAATTTTTTGTTTAGATATTTTTCATCATTTTCCTTATTTATCCACATATCGCTTTCTTTTTTATAATAGTCTGTATTTAATAAAACTTTGTACTTCAAATTTAACAATTCATCATATGTATATGTACTTACTTCTGCCTCTTCTACTTTTTCACCCTTTAGTAATTTTTTATATGCTTTATTAAACTCATCTACATCTTTTAAACCTAAAGCATATAAAGAGTAGTCTGTTATTTTATTATTATCATCTACTTTTATAACAATTTCATTATAAGCCTTTGGCCATCTTCCTGCTAATAAATCAAATTGTGATTCTAGCAAGTTTTGATTATCAAGCATTTCTTCCCAAACATTTGCATTCATCATCGTTTCAGGAGTCATATTGCTGTTAGTACCATATATTTCATCAAAAACTTTTGTTGGTTGAACCTGCTCATAATTTCCATCATCTTGTTTTTTATATATATTTAAATCTAGATTATAACTATATTTTATAGCTGTACTATTTTCTTTTATTTTACTTTCATCACTTTCAATATATTTTTTAAATTTTTCTAGATTATTTTCTGTACGTTCTGCTGATAAAGTTTCCATTAAATCCATCATTATATTTTGTGATGTTACAACATTTTCTTTTGTTTCTTCATCTGTTGTTTGTTTTTCATTGCTTTCTTGCATTTCTTCAATCATTGATCCCATATCTACGGTAGTTGATTCAATTGTAATTGGATATGATGATAAAGTATCTTCTTGTACTTTTTGAATATATTTATCTACACCATTTGATAATGATAATATTGATGCAATTCCTATAATTCCTATACTTCCTGCAAAGGCTGTTAGGAATGTTCTTCCTTTTTTTGTTAATAAATTATTTAAACTAAGAGATAAAGCTGTAAGAAAACTCATATGTGTTTTTTTCATTTCTTTTGCTTTTGCCTGTGCATTTTCTACTTCTTTTTCTGAAGCAGAATATGGATTTGAATCATCTGTAATTTTGCCATCTAGTAATCTAACAATTCTTGTTGAATACTCCTGAGCAAGTTCTGGATTATGAGTTACCATTATTACTAATCTATCTTTAGCAATTTTTTTTAATAAATCCATTATTTGAACGGATGTAGCTGTATCTAATGCACCTGTAGGCTCATCAGCTAATAGTATATCTGGATTACCTACTAGAGCCCTTGCAATTGCAACTCTTTGCATTTGTCCACCTGATAATTGATTTGGTTTTTTATGTATTTGCTCTCCTAATCCTACTTCTTTTAATGCATTAATAGCTCTTTTTCTTCTCTCTTTTTTTCCAATACCTGCTAAAGTTAATGCTAATTCAACATTTGAAAGTATAGATTGATGACTTATAAGGTTATAGTTTTGAAAAACAAAACCAATTGAATGATTTCTGTATGTATCCCAATCTCTGTCTTTAAATTTTTTAGTTGATTTACCATTTATAATTAAATCACCAGTTGTGTATTGATCCAATCCACCTATAATATTAAGTAGTGTTGTCTTTCCACAACCACTTTGCCCAAGTATTGATACAAATTCATTTTCTCTAAATTCAATATCTATTCCTTTTAGAGCTTGAACTTTTCTGTTATCATCATTACCATATGTTTTTGTAATATTCTTTAGTTGCAGCATGTATTTTGTACCTCCTATTTTTATTTTATACTGATATATATATACATTATTTTCATGTTATTGTTACTATAATTTTTTATATTATTTTTGTTATTTTTTGTGCATAATATAATACCCTTGTATTCTATCAATTATGTGGTGGTTTGTCAATTTCCAAGAAATAAATTCTACAAATTTTATACCTATTTTTTATATTATTGGTAATACTAAAATATATATGCAAAATCAGCATATATATTTTTAAGGAGGTATTTATGAAAGTTATTAATTGTATTGCACTTACTTTAGTAATAATAGGTGCTCTTAATTGGTTGCTTGTTGGATTATTTTCTTTTAATCTTGTTGATACTTTATTTGGTGTATCTTCAATAATTTCTAGAATTGTCTATATTTTAGTAGGAATATCTGGTATATGGTCTCTCGTATTCTACTCTAAAGTATTAGAAGACTAACATAGCTCCAAAATTGAAATAAAACAACATTAGTATTCTAAAAGTATTTTATATTACTTATCATGCTAATGTTGTTTTATATAATTTTTTCTACATCATATTTGTATGTACTACTACTTGCTTATATGGTATTTGTATATTATTTTTATCTAATTCAAATTTTATTATTCTATTTGCCTCTGTTCTAACTTGTAATTTTGTTTCAGGTTTGCAAAGAATTCTTATTTTATAATATAAAGCATATTCGCCAAATTCATATAAACCTTTATATTCCGCTTCTGTAACATTTTCTATATGCTTTATATTGTTAATTATTTCTCCTATTATTTCCTCTATTTTTGCAATCGGTTCTTCATATGGTAATGGTAAATCTATATCTATTTGATTCGAAATTGTTAAAGCATCTGTTATACTTCTATTAGAAATTATTAATGTATTTCCATTATTAACATCCTTTAATTTTGTAGATTTTAAACCTAATTCAATTACTTTGCCTTGCACTTCTCCTATTTGCAAAACATCTCCTACGGAAAAATAATCATCAACAATGATATTAAATCCCATTATAATATCCTTAAGAGCATCTTGAAGTGCTAGACCTGCAATTACAGATACAAGTCCTAACCCTGCTACAATTGATGTAACATTTACTCCATTTACTTGCAATACTGCAACACAAACTATTATTAAAATTACATATTTTAGAATACTATTTATTAATCTTATATATGTTCTTTTTCTATTATTTAAGTTAGGATTGTTTTTATTCTTTTCTATCATTTTTTTCATTATTCGCTTAAGTATTATATATGTTATTGTTCCAATAACTATAATAGCAATTGATATATAAATATTTTTGTTAGTTATAAATTCTATAATTTGTTTCATCTTTACTCCTTTTATTAATACGTTTTTTATTTAAATCCTACAGAATTCTATCATAAATGCAAATATTAATCAATTATTTTATAAACAAACTAAACATGTATGAAAAATATATTACACAATATATAAAACCATTTTCCCTACTTATTTTATTTTTAGGTGGTATAATTGGTAATATAGCCAAACCAAATGTTGCTAAAATTAATATTAGCATTTCAATATTATAACTTACATTATAAATAATTGGTCTAATTAATGCTGCTGTTCCTGTTATTAATAATAAATTGAACATATTCGAACCCAATACATTTCCAATTACAATATCACTTTTACCTTTTATAGCTCCTGCTATACTTGTTACTAATTCTGGTAAGCTTGTTCCTATTGATAAAATTACAATACTCATTATTTTCTCACTTAAATTAAAAAAAGTAGCAAGCTTATATGCATTATCTACTGTTAAATCTCCTCCTAGTTTTAATAATATAATACCTATTATAACTAATAGAAAATCTTTAACTATAGTTTTATCACCTTGTTCAAAATTATTTTTGTTTTTATTAATTCTTTTCTCTTTGCTTGATATTATAATAGTAAACCACATAAACATTACAAATAAAGCAAGCAGTATAATAGCATCAATTCTAGATACACTTTTATCTATATTACATAGAACAATAAAAATAATAGCAACTGCAAAAGACATTGGTAATTCCATTACTTTTGTTTCTTTTTTTAGATATATAGGACTAATAAATGCTGATATTCCTAAAATCATAAGTATATTAGAAATATTACTTCCTATAACATTTCCAATCGCCACATCAGAATAACCTTTTAGTGTAGATGTTATACTCAATAATAATTCTGGCATTGATGTTCCTATGGAAACAATTGTCAAACCTATTATGAATTCTGATATATTAAGCCTTTTTGCAATTTTACTTGAACCGTTTACTAATAAATTAGCTCCTTTTATTAATAATATAAAACCCAATATTATTAGTAATATTGATAGAAACATAATTATATACTCTCCTTATTTTTTTGTATAATAATTATTATTTCCATATTACTATATGTTATTTATATAGTTTGTTTCTAATTTATATTTAATTATTTCACTTAATATATTTTCTTATTTTTTCTATTAAATTTTATTTTTTGATTCATCATATAATTTTTTATATAATTTCTATTAACCTTTTATTTTTCTTAATCTTAAAGCATTTAATATAACTGTTATACTGCTTAATACCATTGCTAAGCTTGCTATCATTGGTGTAATTGAAATTCCTATAGGTTTTAATATTCCTACTGCTATTGGTATCATTAATAAATTATAAAAAAATGCCCAGAACAAATTTTGTTTAATATTTCTAATTGTTTTTTTGCTTATATTTATTAAATTGATTATACTTTTTAAATCATTTCTTGTAAGTATTACATCTGATGAATCTATTGCAATATCTGTTCCTGTATTTACACTTACTCCAATATCACTTACAGTTAATGCTGGACTATCATTGATTCCATCTCCACACATCATTACAAATTTATTTGCTTTTTTTAGTTTATTAATCATATTTGCTTTCTCTGTTGGCAATACATTTGCAATTACTTTTGTTATTCCAAGATTGTTAGCAATTTTTTCTGCAGTTTCTTTATTATCACCTGTAAGCATTATTGTTTGAATTTTTCTTTTATTTAACTCTGCCACAACCTCTTTTGCGTTTTCTCTTACTATATCATTTATTCCTATAATTCCAACTATTTGCTGATTTTTCACAACATACACAATGCTATTTCCATTTTCAGCTAATTTTTTTTCATCTTCTTCATGAGAATTTTCTATATTATATTTTTGAAGTATTTTTGCATTTCCAAGTAAAAAGTCATTATCATCTATTTTTGCTTTTATTCCCAATCCAGCAATATTTTCAAAATCAGATATCTTTAGTGTTTGTAATTTTTTATCTTGCAAATAATCTGTAAATGCTTTTCCTATTGGATGTGTAGATTTTGATTCTATACTTCCAACTTCTTGTATCAATTGTTCTTCTTCCATATTACTATAATTTATAATTTTAGCTATTTTTAACTTTCCATATGTCAAAGTTCCTGTTTTATCAAATACTATTGTGTCTACTTTTTGTGCATTTTCTAATATTTCACTTTTCTTAACTAATATTCCTTTTTCAGCACATAGTCCTTCTGCAACTACTATAGCAAGAGGAGTAGCTAAGCCTAAACTACATGGACATGCAACTACCAATACAGTAACAAACGTAGTAAGTGCTATTTCTAGTCCCTGTCCTAAAATTAAATATACAATAAAACTTATAATAGCAATAAGCATAACTAGTGGAACAAATATCCCTGACACTTTATCTGCTATTTTGGCAATAGGTGCTTTAGTATTACTTGCTTCTACAACCAATCGTACAATTTCAGATATTGTTGATTCTTTACCTATTCTTTCTGCCTTATATTCTATATATCCATCATAATTTATACTTCCTGCAATAACTTTACTCCCAATTTCTTTTGAAACAGGTTTACTCTCTCCCGTGATAAAAGATTCATCCAAATGAGTCTTACCAACTGTTATTTCTCCATCAACTGCAATCTTATCTCCTGGTTTTGCTACTACTATATCGCCTTTATTAATTTCATCTAAAGTTACTTTCTTTTCTTCTCCATTAATCTTAATTACAGCTGAGTTTGGTGTTATTTCTACTAATTTTTGTATTGCTTCTTTAGTTTTATCTTTGCTAATTCCATCAATATATCTTCCTAATTTTATGAAATAAATAACTATTGCTGATGATTCAAAATATAAATTCATAACTTGATGATGATTTACTGTTAGTGCCATATACATATTATAAATACTATACAAAAAGCTAGACATTACACCTATAGCCACTAAAGTATCCATATTAGGAGTTTTATGCACTAAATTTTTATATCCATTTTTTAATATATCAAATCCATAAAATAAGAAAGCAATTGTTAAAATCAGCAAACTTGTCATGTAGATAGCTGTATTTTCATGCGGATCAAAAATTTTAATTGTTGGCAAATTAATCATATGTCCCATTGAAATATACATTAGAATAATTGCAAGTATTGTGAAAATTATAAATTTTACCTTTTCTTTCTTATTTTTCTTTTCGGTTTTTATTTCCTTAAATTCACCTAAACTTTTAAAACCTGCTTGTTTAACAAACTCTTCTAATTTTTCAAGATTTAATATTTTTTCATCATACTCAATACTCGCATTAGCCATTACAAGGTTAACACTTGCTTCTTTTATACCTTTTTGCTTGTTTAAGTATTTTTCTAATCCGTTAGAACAAGCTGAGCATGTCATTCCTTCAATAGATAAAATTACTTTTTTCATATATATAAGCTCCTTCTATTCTTTTATTGAATAACCTATATCATCTATCTTATCCTTTATAACCTTTTCATCTATATCTTTATTTAAAGTCACTGTAACAGTTCCATCAACATGATTTGCAACAACTTTTTCTACTCCTTCTACTGTTTTTAATGCATTTTGCACTCTGTTCTCACATCCACTACACATCATACCTTCTACTTTAATTACTAATTCTTTCATTTTATTTCCACCTTTCTTTTTTTATTTTATTCTTCCAATAAATTTTGAAATTTATTACTAAACTCTGGAGCATATTTTTTCAAATTTATTGGTTTTAAACTTTTATCTGTGAAACAATGCTTTGTTTCTCCTGTTAAAAATAATTTGCCTGTTTCTTTATCTGTCATTTCATATCCAACTGTCATTCTAACTCCTGAATATTCTTTCATATATGCCTTAATTAATATAGTATTTCCAAAAGTAGCATGATATTTATAATTACAGCTTACACCTAATACTGGGATTGTTATTTGATTTTCTTCTAAAACTTCAAAAGGCATATCTATACTTTCTAGCCAATAACATCTTGCTTCTTCCATAAATCTAATATAATTTGAATGATGTACTACTCCCATTTTATCTGTTTCATAATAATTAATTTTTCTTTCAAAAATAAAACTCACTTTTTCTCTTCCTTTCTATGCTTTATTAAATCTTTTAAATAAACTAATTAATTCATCTATTATTTCTAAATTTCCATCTTCCAAATCCTTTGTAACACAACTATATAAATGTTTTTCTAATATATGATTTGATAGACTCTTAACAGAATTTTCGATAGCCGACAGTTGAATTAAAATATCATTACAATATGCTTCTTCACTAACCATCCTTCTTATACCTTGTAATTGTCCTTCTATTCTGCTGATTCTATTATTTATAACTTTCTTTTCTTCTTCAGTTCTATGAGTTGTTTTTTTACAACATTGCTTATTATCCATAAAATTATCACCTGCAAGTTATTATATACCCTTATGGGTATTTTGTAAATATGGGGGTATATAAAAAAAGAAAAGCATTGTAACTTTTCTTCTAACTATTATTTATTAATTATATCTTTTATTACTTCTCCTGCAATGATTAATCCTGCAACTGATGGTACAAAAGATATGCTACCAGGAACTTGATTTCTTATTGAGCATTTTCTCTTTGCATCAGGTGGACATATGCAATTATTTTTACAACTAGAATTTGAAGTCTCATCTATTTTTACAGGTTCTTCTTTAGAATACACAACCTTTAATTTTTCTATTCCTCTTGCTCGCAATTCTTTTCTCATAACTTTTGCTAAAGGACATACGCTTGTTTTATAAATATCTGTTACTTCAAACTTTGTTGGATCTAATTTATTTCCTGTTCCCATGCTAGATATTATTGGAATATTTAACTTGTTTGCTCTTATCACTAGTTCTATTTTTGCAGTAACAGTATCAACACTATCTACTACATAATCTACAGTTTCATCTAATATTTCTTTGCTATCTGGCATAAAAAATTCTTGATGTATTTCTACATTAGCATTTGGATTTATTTCTAAAATTCTCTCTTTCGCAACATCAACTTTATTTTTTCCAACTGTATTTCTTGTTGCAATTATTTGTCTATTAAGATTTGTTAAACAAACTTTATCATCATCTACTAAAATAAAATTTTCTATACCTGCTCTTACCAATCCTTCAACAACAAAAGAGCCAACTCCTCCAATACCAAATACAGCAACTTTAGCTTTATTTAATTTTTCTATTCCTTCTTTTCCTATTAATAATTCTGTTCTAGAAAATTGATTTAACATTTTATAAAATCTCCTTATAATCTTATTTTATAGCATTGAAGCTGTTTATGTTTATTATATAAACATTATTCCTTATATATTTTTTGTAATAAAGCCTCTTCTAGTGTTTTTGAAAAGTTTATTTTCAAAGTTTCAGCTTTAGCATTAATCCATTTTGGAATATTAACTGTCTTTTTTACTAATTCCTTGCCCCATTTTTCTGCAAAAGAACTTACATCCACTGCTATATATGTTTTAAATTTTGAAATATACTCCCAATTTTCTATATTTAATTCTTTCTCTAATTTTTCAAATGTTATATCTTCAATTTTGCTTGATTTAGGTATTTGATTATTTTCTTCCATTTCATCAAGTACAATACCAGCAATTAAATCTTCCGCCATTGACATTGCTTCTTCTAATGTGCTACCGCAAGTAGATTTATTCTGCAAATCCGGAACAAAAACAGAATATCCTCCTTCTTTTTCCTCGTAAAACAAAACTGGATAAATTGCTTTCATAATATACCTCCCCTATATATTTTACAAGCTGAGGCTATTTCACCCCCGCTTGTTTCAAGATATTGTTAAGAGTTCCTTTCGGGATATCTCCTTTATGATTTGGTACTGGTATACTTCCGTTTGACTTCTTTGTGCTTATATATGTAATGCGAACCATTAGTATGATGATGATACCATCCCTTGGAGATTAACAATTTCTCTAATTCTCGAAAAGTCATGATGATTCCTCCTAACAATTATATTATACTACGTATTCTACGTATTGTAAACAGTTTTTTATTTTTTCTTGATATTGTTGAAGATTATATTTTTATAACATCTCTTCTGTTTTTGTTTGCGGGTCGTCAGTGCTGAGGCTGTTAAGGTTTCGCCTGCTGGACGCCGACCCCTACAGATATTTCATATATTATAGTATCTCATATAATTTTCTATGTTTTTTCGTAGCGAGCTTGTGTGGGGACCGACTAGTTAGAAACAGTTAAGAAAATATCGAAGCAATCGCTAGCGAAATTGCAAGAATATTTTCTATACGGTTTCTACTAGTTGGGACGAGCGAGAAAAAAGCATAGAAAATTTTAGCATGAAAAAAAGAAAATTAGAAATGCAAATTCTAATTTTCTTTTTATAAAATTCAAGGGGATATTTGTGCTAATTCTTATTAGTACATTTTTAATATATTAGTTATACCTTAAAAAATCATTAAAATTCTTCTAAAATATCAGATATATTTTGTACTAATTTTGCACCTTCTTTTATTAAATTATTTGTGCCTATCGAGTTTGAAGAATTGATATTTCCTGGTACTACGAATATGTTTTTTCCTTGGTCTAATGCAAAATCTACTGTTATAAGTGTTCCACTTTTTTCTTTAGCTTCAATTACTAACACACCATCTGATATGGCACTTATAATACGGTTTCTTGCAGGAAAATGATATTTTAATGGCTTAGTTCCTAAAGGATATTCAGATATTATTAAGCCTCCTTCTTTTATAATTTTATCATATAACCACTTATTTTCTTCTGGATAAACTATATCTAATCCAGAGCCTATAACAGCAATAGTTTTTCCTCCAGCCTCTATACAAGCATTATGTGAAAAACTATCTATTCCTTTTGCTAAACCGCTAACTATAACTATATCTTTTTTAGCTAATTCCGATGCAAAATAATTTGCACAACTTCTACCATATTCGCTATAATTTCTGCATCCAATTATTGCAATTTTAGTTTTATTTAAAAGACTATAATCTCCTGCTATATATAATTTTATTGGTGGATCAAATATATTTTTTAAACTTTCCGGATATTCTTTATCAAAAATAGAAATCTCTTTAAAATTCATCTTTTTTCTCCTCCCTTACATAAAAAGAGAGCTATTTAGTTAGCTCTCTTTCTTTTTACTTTTCTCGTTTAGTTTTTTTTTGCTGCTTTTACTACATTTGACATTAGCATCGCAACTGTCATCGGTCCAACTCCCCCTGGAACCGGTGTTATATATGATGCTTTTTTCTCAACATTTTCAAAATCTATATCTCCAACAATTTTTCCATTGTCTAGCCTATTTATTCCTACATCTATTATTACACTACCTTCTTTTACCATATCGCTTTTAACGAAATTAGGTTTTCCTAAAGCAGCTATAACTATATCTGCTTTTTGTGTTATTTTTTCTATATCTTTTGTTTTTGAGTGGCATACTGTTACTGTTGCATTTTTGTTTAATAAACATTGCACTAATGGTTTTCCAACGATATTACTTCTGCCTATTATAACTGTATTTGCTCCTTCTGTAGGTATATTATATTCTTCAAGCATTTTTACTACTCCATTTGGTGTACATGACACAAAACCATCTTGATTTAAGCACAATTTTCCAACATTTACTGGATTGAATCCATCAACATCTTTATCTGGTGAAATTTCTCTAAAAGCCTCATCTATATCCAAATGTTTTGGTAATGGACTTTGAAGTAATATTCCATGTATTTTATCATCGTTGTTTAATTTATGAATTAAATTTAATAATTCTTCCATTGTTGTTTCTTCTTTTAATAGATATTCTTCATATTCAATTCCAAGTTCTTCACATGCTTTACTCTTATTTTTTACATATATTTTTGAAGCTTTGTCTTCTCCTACCATAATAACAGCAAGTTTTGGCTGTATGCCGTTCTTTTTTAGCTCTTCTACTTCACTTTTTAAGTTGCCTCGTATCGTTTTTGCAAGTGCTTTTCCATCTATTATTTTTGCCATGCTTTTCACCTCTGAAAATTGTACTATTATATTTCTCTTCTTTAGTTTTTATCATTCTATACTAACCTTATTAATTTTGCAATACTATTTTGTATTTATATTTTAATTAACATATTTTACATTTATATTTCTTTTTTCGAAAAAATCTTTCATTTTTTTTTGTTTTATGATAGAATCTGTTAAAATATTAAATATAGATTTATGGAGGTTTCATTATGGAATTTAAAAAATGTAATCGTTGTGGTTGTTTCTTTACTTCTGATGGAGATACTTGTGTTAATTGTTCTCCAAAGGATAAATTAGAAATTAATAAATTAAAAAATTTTTTAGACGGAGCTACTCCTAATGATGAAACAAATATTGATTCAATTTCATACAATACTGGAATTACAATAAAAAACTTAAATAGGTTTTTAGAATCTGATGAATTTTCTGGAATTGTAAAAGAACTTGGAATTTTGAATACTGAAAAAGGTGTTTCAGGAAATATAGAATGTTAAATAATAAAAAGAAAATAGTAAAGCTTCTCTATAAATTAGAGAAGCTTAAAATTTTGGAACATAAACCTCTTCATTATCACTTGAGTTATACTCTTGTATGTATCCATTTTCTATTTCTAATATTTCTAAAAAATTTTCTATTTCTTTATATTCTTTTCTTGTTATTTTTCTATTAATCAATAAATCTTCTTTTGCTAAATATGTTGGGAAATATTGTGACATTATACTAACATATATATCATCCGGCATATTGTTTTTTATCCATTTTAATACATTTTTCGTATTTAACATGTGATTTGGTAATATTAAATGTCTTATTATTACACCTTTCTTTATCATTCCATTATTATCTAATTCTACATTTCCAACTTGATTGTACATTTCTTTTATTGCCTCAGTTGCTATTTCAAAATAATTATTTATATTAGAATATTTCTTAGCAACATTATTATTAGAATATTTTAAATCCGGCAAATATACATCTATATATCCTTTTAAAGATTTTATAGTCTCTACATTTTCATATCCATTAGAATTATATATTATTGGAATATTCAAACCTTTTTGTTTTGCTATTTCTATTGCTATTTTTATTTGTTCTGCATATATTGTTGGTGTAACTAAATTTATATTATGTACCTTATTTTCTTGCTGTTCTATAAAAATTTCTGCAAGTCTTTCTATTGAAATCTCTTTACCTTTTCCCTTCTGGCTTATCTCATAATTTTGACAAAATTTACAATTCATATTACAATTAGAAAAAAATACTGTACCTGAGCCATGTTCTCCACTTATACATGGCTCTTCATACATATGTGAACTGACTAATGCAATTTTAATATTGGCATTGCTTTTACATCTTCCAAACTGATTGTTATTTCTGTTAACTTTACATTTATGTGGACAAATAGTACAATAATCCAATTTTTTTATTTCTCTAAAGCTATTCATATTACTTTCTGTCTTTCTTCTTAGATTTAATTTTTTCTTTAAATTCTGCTTTAATTTCTTTCATTTTTTCTTCATCTTTTTTAATTATTTTTTTCATAGCTAAAATAACTAGGAATACGGCTGTTATAATTGCTAAATATTGAATTTCAATTTTTACAAAATATATAGTTCCATATGCTAATATAAGTGTTAACATTTGTATAAGTTCCATTGACACTATTGCAGAAATTAATGCTATTATATACATTATTCCAACTTCTTTTATATTCGTTGGGTTCTTTATAGAAAACATAAATAAAACAATTCCAAGAAACATACCATATATTATAGACACACATAATGTTTCTATTTGCAATTCTCCTCTTGACATTGTCATTGAATAGAATACTACTCCCATTGGATAATCTTTTGAAAGCTCAGTTATATTTTTATATTCTTTTTCTTCTTCATTTTTTGTTTCAGTATTTTTTTCTTCATCTTTTTTGTTATTATCTTCTTTATCTTCTTTTTTCTTTGTATCTTCTTTTTTATTTTCTGATGTTTCTTCTTGATTAGTATTAGATTTTTCTTCAGATGTCGTTTGATCCTGTTCTAATGATTTTTTAAAATCTGATTCAATCTTTTTTGAATACTCTACAACATCTTTTTCTGAACCATGTTTTATAAAATCAACTGTCGTTCTGACGTTTCCCCAATTATTTAAATTGCTTATAGCAAAATATACAACACATATTGATAATACAATATATAATAATAATCTACCAACTTTTTTCATTTTTATTCCTCCATAACTCTTACTTTATATTCTATTTCTTCCATAAATGGATATATTTCATGTAATCTTTTTCTTGTTATCATTGATATTTTGGGTTGTGGGTTTTTATCATTTTTAGATATTAGCTTTTGTGTATAACAATTATCTGATGTTTTGAAAACCAAATATCTATTTCTAACATAAGTAAAATATACTTGAAATCCGTTTTCTAATTCTTTTTCAAATTGTTCAAAAGTTTTATCTTGCATGCTTAACTCCTTATTATTTTTATTCTATCATTTTTTCGAATTCATCTTCTGAAATAACTTTAACACCTAAGCTTTCCGCTTTTGTTAGCTTACTTCCAGCATCTTCTCCTGCTAATACATAATTGGTTTTTTTCGATACAGAGCTTGAAGTTTTTCCACCTAGTCTTTCTATTATGTCACTAGCTTCATCTCTTGTGTATTTTTCTAGCTTTCCTGTTAGAACAAAAGACATACCTTCAAATCTATTATCACTAACTTCATTTACTAAATATTGTGTATTTACTCCACTTTCTTTTAATTTATCAATTAAATCCTTTGTTTGTTCTTGTTGAAAGAAATCATAAATACTCTTAGCCATTATTTCACCAATTTCATTTATACTGCTTATTTCTTCTACACTTGCTTGCATAAGATTGTCTAGACTTTTGAAGTTTCTAGCTAAAATCTTAGCTGTTTTATTTCCTACATGTCTTATTCCCAGTGCACAAATTAGCTTGTCCAAGTCATTTGATTTACTTTTTTCTATTGACTCTATTAAATTTTGAGCAAATTTACGACCATCTTTTTTAAGAGAAGCAATATCTTCAATATTCAATTCATATATATCTGAAATATTTCTAACTAAATTTTTTTCTATCAATTGTTCAATAATTGAATATCCTAATCCTGCAATATCCATACCTTCTTTTGATGCGAAATGAACTAAATTTCTAAGATTTCTTGCACTACATTCAATTCCAATACATCTCCAAACAGCTTCGCCTTCTTCTCTTACTGCATCTGCTCCACAAACTGGACATTTAGTAGGCATAGTAAAGATCTTTTCTTCCCCAGTTCTTTTTTCTTTAATGGATTTAACTACTTCTGGTATAACATCACCAGCTTTTTGGATTATTACATGATCCCCTATTCTTAAATCCTTTTCTTTTATAAAATCTTCATTGTGAAGAGTAGTTTTTGATATTGTTGAACCAGCTACTTTAACAGGTTCTAGTATTGCCATTGGTGTGATTGCTCCTGTTCTCCCAACTTGACAAACTATTTCTTTTAAAATCGTTTCTTTCTGTTCTGGGGGATATTTATATGCTATTGCCCATTTAGGAGTTTTAAAGGTTGTTCCTATTTCTTCCCTAAAAGGTAAACTATCAACCTTTATAACAGCTCCATCAATTCCAAAAGATAATTCTTCCCTTTGCTCACCAATTTTTTCTATTTCTCTAATTACTTCTTCAATATTATTACAAAGAATTTTTACTGGATTTACATTAAATCCTAATTTTTCTAAGTATAGTAAGGATTCATAGTGTGATAAAAATTCTATATCATTTGATTTCTGAACATTAAATATATAAATATCTAGAGGTCTTGATGCCGCTATTTTGCTATCTAATTGTCTTAAAGAACCTGCAGCTGCATTTCTTGCATTTGCAAATAAAGGCTCTTCTAAAATTTCTCTTTCTTCATTTAATTTATCAAATTCTTCTTTTCCTATAAAAACTTCTCCTCTTACGGTAATTGTAATTGGTTCTTTTAATTTTTTAGGAATATTTTTTATTGTTTTTAAATTATCTGTAATATCTTCTCCTATAAGCCCATTTCCTCTTGTTGCTCCTCTTACAAATTCTCCTTTAACATATTCCAGAGATACAGATAATCCATCTATTTTAGTTTCTACTACATATTTTAACTCTCTTCCAAATTCCTCTTGTGCTTTCTTCATTCTAGAATCAAATGCATACAATTCCTCGAATGAAAATATATCTTGTAAACTTTGAAGTGGAACTTCATGTTCAACTTTTTCAAATCCTTCTTTTACTGTTCCACCAACTTTTTGCGTTAAAGAATCTTTGGAAATAAATTCTGGAAATTCTTTTTCCAAATTTCTAAGTTCTACCATTAACATATCATATTCAAAATCACTAATTTCAGGTTCATCATCATCGTAGTATTTTTTTGCATGATATGCCGTTTCTTTTCTTAGCTCTTCTATTCTCTTTTTAGCCTCTTCAGCATTCATATTAATTATCATTCCTTTCAAGAACTGGCACTAACTTTTAAATAAGTCTTTTCCTTTACTCAAATAATCCCAACCTGAAAAAACTGTTGCAATTACTGAAATTGTTAATAAAACCGTAGTTATTATATTTATTATTAATTCTATTCCTGTTAAATTAGTATTTACAAAATTAGCAAATATATTTGTTCCATTTATATTAATTAAAGCAAATATTATAGCTAACATTTGTGTAACGGTTTTTAACTTTCCCCATATTGATGCTGCTACTACTTTTCCGCCTTTTTCTACTGCAACTAGTCTATAACCTGATACTATAAACTCTCTCGCCAATACTATTATTGGAATCCAAGCTGGAATCATACCTTTCTCAACAAGAATAAGCATAGTACTTAGTACTAATATTTTATCTGCTAAAGGATCTAAAAATTTTCCAAATGTTGTTATTTGATTTCTACTTCTTGCAATATAACCATCTAATTTATCTGTTATGGAAGCAATTATAAAAATTAAATTCATTATCCAAAAAGTTATTCCAATTCCAAGCCATGTACCTTGTATATTTATTAATGAAACTACAACTATTATTGGTACTAGTATCATTCTAAATATTGTTAATTTATTCGCTAAATTCATTTTTCCTCCTTTGCATAAATATATTTGTATCATTATATACAAAAACGAAAAAAAAATAAATAGCAAAAATGCTATTTATTTAGAAAATTGTTACATCAACTTTTTAATTTCTCTATTTATAACTTTTGTTAATAATTGTTTCCATTTTAATACTCTTTACTGTGAGCCTGACTGCATCCTTCACATACTTTTATGTTTTTGATTTCTAGATCTGATGTATCTTTTCCTTGTTTTTTATAGTAATCTATTATTGCTGTTTTCACAGCTTCTTCTGCCAATATTGAACAATGCATTTTTACTGGTGGAAGTCCATCTAAAGCTTCTGCCACTGCTTCGTTTGTTAACTTTAAAGCTTCTTCAATTTTTTTACCTTTGATTAATTCTGTTGCCATACTACTTGTTGCAATTGCAGCTCCACATCCAAAAGTTTTAAATTTAACATCCACAATTACATCATTTTCGATTTTTAAATATATTTTCATTATATCTCCACAAACTGGACTTCCCACTTGTCCTATGCCGTCTGCATTTTCTATTTCACCCACATTTCTTGGATTTTGAAAATGATCTATAACTTTTTCTGAATACATGCCTTTTCTCCTTTTATCCATTATTTTTAACAAAATCTTCATATAAAGGTGACATATTACGCAATTTCTCTACTATACCTACTAATGTATTTACTAAAAATTCTACATCTTCTTCTGTATTCTCTTCTCCAAAAGTAATTCTTAATGATCCATGAGCCATATCATGAGGAAGTCCTATTGCTAAAAGTACATGTGAAGGATCTAAAGAACCTGAAGTACATGCAGACCCACTTGATGCACAAATTCCATTCATATCTAGATTTAACAATAATGATTCTCCTTCTACAAATCTAAATGATATGTTTGCATTTCCTGGTAATCTTTTTTCTCTATCTCCATTTAATTTTACATATGGAATTTTCTTTTCAATTTGTTCTATATATAAATCTCTTAATTTTGTGAGTTTAGCATTATATTCGTCTATATTTTCATATGCTAGTTCTATTGCTTTTCCTAGTCCAACTATTCCAGGCACATTCTCTGTACCTGCTCTTTTATCTCTTTCTTGATGTCCTCCATCCTGTATTTTGTTGAATTTAACATTTTTTCTCACATATAAAGCTCCAACACCTTTTGGTCCATAGAATTTATGGGCAGATAATGATAATAAATCTATTCCTAGTTCATTAACATTTATTTTTATATTTCCTACTGCTTGAACTGCGTCTGTATGAAAATATATTCCATTTTCTTTTGCAATGGCTCCTATTTCTTTTATTGGCTGAATCGTTCCTATTTCATTATTTGCAAACATTATACTTATTAGAATAGTTTTATCTGTAATTGAGTTTTTAATGTCTTCTAAACTAATGAATCCATTTTTATCAACATTTAAATACGTAACTTTGTATCCTTCTTTTTCTAAGGTCTTACATGTATTTAAAACTGCTGGATGTTCAATTTTGGTTGTTATTATGTGATTACCTTTATCTCTATTTGCATATGCAACACCTTTAATTGCTAAATTATCGCTTTCACTACCACATCCAGTAAAATATATTTCTTTGCTATCTGCTCCTAAAGCTCTTGCTACTTTTTCTCTTGCATCTTCTATTGCTTTCTTATTTTTTCTTCCTAAACTATATATTGATGATGCATTTCCATAGCTTTCTGTAAAATATGGAATCATCTCTTTTACAACTTCTTCTTTTACAGCAGTTGTTGCAGCATGATCAAAATATCTTATCTTTGCCAATTTATATTATCTCCTTTCTAATTTTCTTTGTATTACTACTATTATATGTCATAAATATAAATTTAGCCCCTGAAAATTTCTACTATATAAAACGGGCGAGCATTGCTCGCCCTTGCACAAATTAATTAAAAATATTATTACACAAAAAATATTTATCTACTATTTTAAAGCCTCACTACATCTCTTACATATTGTTGGATTTTCCTTATCTTCTCCTACAGTTTCAGAGTACATCCAACATCTTTCACATTTCTCTCCTGGTGCTTGCTCAACTTTTACTCCTATCTCTACTTCTTCATCATCATTTCTTCTGTTTCCACTTACTTCAACAGCAGATACAATAAATATTTGTTTTAATAAATCTTCTTTATCTTTTAAGAATTCATAATCTGGCTCTTCCACATATATTGTTACTTTTGCATTTAATGAATGTCCTATTATTTTTTTATTTCTTGCAATTTCTAATTCTTTAGCAACCTCATTCTTTATTTTAATTAATTTTTCCCATTTTATTTCTAGTTCACGATTATCATACTCAGGATTTTCTTTTGGATAGTATGCAAGCATAACACTATCTAGTTTTTCTCCGTCTGGATGTGGCATATATTGCCAAATTTCATCTGCAGTATATGATATCATTGGTGCTAAAATTCTAACTAGCGCTTGTAATATATTATACATAGTTGTTTGTGCAGCACGTCTTTTTAAATCATTAGGTTTTGATGTATATAATCTATCTTTTATAATATCTAAATAGAAATTGCTCATTTCTACAACGCAGAAATTATTTATTGCTTTATATGCCTTATTAAATTCATATCCATCAAATGCTTTTGTACATTCTTTAACTAATTTATTTAATTTTAATAAAGCCCATTTATCAATTTCTTCTAAATCTTTGTATTCTACTAAATTATTTACATCTAAGTCATATATATTTCCTAATATATATCTTGCAGTATTTCTTATTTTTCTATATACTTCCATAACTTGTTTCAATATTCCTTTTGAAATATGAACATCTGAAGTATAATCAGCAGATAATGCCCATAATCTAACTATATCTGCTCCTGATTCATTAATAACTTCTAGTGGATCTATACCATTACCAAGAGATTTAGACATTTTTCTTCCTTGCTCATCTACTGTATACCCATGAGTTACAACTTCTTTATATGGTGATATACCTTTTGTTGCAACAGAAGTTAACATTGATGATTGGAACCAACCTCTGTATTGGTCACTTCCTTCTAGGTAAAGGTTTGCTGGTGGTAATCCTCTTTCAACTAGTACAGATTCATGTGTTGAACCTGAATCAAACCATACATCCATTATATCTGTTTCTTTTTTAAATTTAGTACAACCACAACTACATTTTGCACCATCTGGTAATAATTCTTCAGCTGGTAAATCAAACCATGCATTGCTTCCTTTTTCTTTAACTATTTTTTGAACCTTTTCAAAACTTTCTGGTGTAGCATATTCTTTTTCACAGTCTTCGCAATAGAATATTGGAATTGGAACTCCCCAAGTACGTTGTCTTGAAATACACCAGTCATTTCTCTCTTCTACCATTTTAGTGATTCTTTCTTCTCCCCAACTTGGATACCATTTAACTTGTTTAATTGCTTCTAAAGTTGGTTGTCTAAAATTATCTACTGATGCAAACCATTGATTTGTTGCTCTAAATATTATTGGTTTTTTACATCTCCAGCAATGTGGATAAGAGTGAACAATTTCTTCTTTTTGAAGTAATAGTCCGTTTTCTTCTAGCCATTCTACTATTGCTTTATTAGATTTGGCATAATACATTCCTGAAAATGGTCCAGCACCTTCTGTTTGCATTCCTTTACTATTAACAGTTACTACTATTTCTAAATCATTCTTTAATCCACACAAATAGTCTTCTTTACCATATCCAGGTGCAGTATGAACAGCTCCAGTACCTGTATCTAATTCAACAGGAAGTGTGTCATCACTACCTAAAACTACTCTTGATGTTCTATCTAAGAAAGGATGTTTACACAAAACTCCTTCTAATTCTTTTCCTTCAAATTCTTGTAATTTTTTATAATCTGTAATTTCTGCTTGATTCATTACTTTTTCAACTAATTCAGAAGCTAATATTAATTTTCCTTTATTTGTTTCAACTATAGAATATTTATATTCAGGTCCTATTGTTATTCCCATATTTCCTGGTAAAGTCCATGGTGTTGTAGTCCAAATTACGAAATAAGTATTTTCTACATCAAACAACCCTTTACTATCTGATACTGGGAACTTAACAAAAGCTGATAAAGATTTATGATCTGCATATTCTATTTCGGCTTCTGCTAATGCTGTTTCACAATCTGTACACCAATAAACAGGCTTTAATCCTTTATATATATACCCCTTATTATACATATCAGCAAAAACTCCTATTTGCTTTGCTTCCATTTCTGATTGATATGTTATATATGGATTTTTCCAATCTCCTAAAACTCCTAAACGTTTAAATCCATCTATTTGCAATTGCATATATTTTTTATTGAATTCCTTACATGTGTCTCTAAATTGTGATACTGACATTTCTTCTCTGTTTAAGCCTAATTTTTCAATAGCTTTTTTCTCTGTTGGCATACCATGTGTATCAAAACCTGGTATAAAAGGAGTATCAAAACCTTGTAAGTTTTTGTAACGAACTACTGCATCTTTTAAAACTTTGTTTAATGCATGTCCTATATGAATCTCACCATTTGCATATGGAGGTCCATCATGAAGCACAAATGGCTCTTTTCCCTTATTTTTTTCTAACATTTTTTCATATAAATCTTTTTCAAAAACATTTTCTAAAATTTGGGGTTCGTTTTCTGGTAAATTTCCTCTCATAGGGAAATCTGTTTGTGGTAAATTTAGTGTTTTGCCATAATCTTTTTTCTCACAGTTATCACACATTTTTCATCTCTCCTTTTTTATATAAAACAAAAAATCCATTTCAGTCATTTAGGACGAAATGGATTTATATTTCCGCGGTACCACCTAATTTAAAAATAATTTTCTTGTAAATTATTTTTCACTCGAACTCTTTAACGCAGATATACGTCTTAAATTACTGCACTTTTCATTTAAGCAACCATAAGGTGATAATATACATACTATTCTTACTGGTTCTCAGCAAAATCCAGTTCTCTGTAAAGTATTCATATATATATTGTATCCTTATCTTTGTTTTTCGTTTTTTTAAATTTTAACACTTAATTTTATACTTTTCAAGTATAAAATAGAATTTTTTATTATTAAAATATTTATAGTTACCCAATTTCCTCAATTTTTTCTTCATATTCAAAACTATTAATATAAACTGTCTCTGGAGAAATGTCAATTTTCCCATTATTCCATACTATAATTCCATTTTGCAATCTAGCACTTTTAAATACTTCATAATCTTCTAATTGCTTATAAATCGGATATTGAAGTAATTTAGATGCATCAAAGATTCGTTTTTCTCCATTTGAAAACGTAACTAACATACACAATTTATCAAGAATCTTCATATTTTCGATTTTTAATGACTCTCCATTATTACTAGCATAAGCTATATCCCCTAAAACGTACATTTAAATTCTCTCCTTTATTCTAAAGGTTTTATATTATCAAAAGGAATTCCTTGTACAGCATTATTCCATGCATTATATAATTCCTCCTCATGCAAAATCATCCAGGCTTGCAATAACTTTAATTTTTTTACAGGAATTGAACCACTTAATAATTCTCCATCAATTCCAACTGATGCCTCATATTCACCATAATATACATGAACATGTGGTTTATGGTGTTTTTCATTGTCTAAAAAAATAAGTTTAATAATCATACCTTGAAATCTACTTAATTCTGGCATTGTTCCTCCTTATTCTTTTTCATCATCATCTTCTTTATCTTTTTCTTCTGGTTTTGGATTATTTTTACAAACTTTTATTAAATAAATTCTTTGATCTTTATATTTTTCAATTTTATATGTTGCATTTTTTGTTTCCACTACAGGTTTTTCTTTATCCTTAGGAATTCTTCCTAGTTGTTCAATTAAATATCCTGAAATAGTATCATAGTCACCTTCTGGAATAGTTATTTTAACTATCTTTTCAAAATCATGTATACTCATATTACCATTTATTCTAAAAGTATTATCATCTAATATCTCATATTCTATTTCATCATCATCATACTCATCAAGGATGTTTCCAACTAGCTCTTCGATTATATCTTCCATTGTTATAATTCCAGCTGTTCCTCCATATTCATCTACAACAATTGCTAGTTGAACTTTATTTACTTGTAATTCTTTAAATACTTGATTAATTGGCTTATTTTCAGAAACAAAATATGCTTTTCTTAACATATCTTTTACTTTTATTTTTTTGTTTGAGCGAATATATTTGAATAAGTCTTTTACATATAAAACACCTTTAATATTATCTATTGTATCTTCATAAATAGGAACTCTACTGTATTTGTATTCATCTAACTTATCTAACATTTCTCCTATATCTGAATTAATTTCCATTCCAAATACTTCTGTTCTATGTTTCATAACTTCTGAAGCCACTTTGTCATTAAATTCAAATACATTGTTTATCATTTCTTTTTCTTGTTCTTCTATTGTTCCATCTTCTTCTCCTGCATCTACCATGTCTCTAATGTCTTCTTCTGTTACAATTTCTTCTTCATTTTCTGATACTCCAAACAGTTTAGATACTGTATTAGTTGAAAATGTTAAGAACTTTACAAAAGGACTCGCTATAACTGCTAGAACTCTAATAAATCCAACTGCTACTCCAGCTACTTTGCTTGAGTATTTCATAGCTAACCTTTTTGGTACTAATTCACCAAATACTAATGAGAAATAAGATAAGATTAATGTTACTATAATTATTGATACTGGATTCCAAAAAGCTATTCCTAGTGGAAATAGTTTATCTAATACTGGTGCTAATTTTGATGCAAAAGCATCTGATGCAAAGGCACTTGATAAAAATCCTGCAAGTGTTATTCCTATTTGTATTGTTGCTAAAAATTTACTTGGATCCTGCAACATTTTTTTTATTTGTTTTGCTTTTTTATCTCCTTCATTAGCTTGTTTTGATATTTTTGCATCATTTAAAGATATAAATGCAATTTCTGTTGCAGCAAAAAAAGCATTTATTCCGATTAATACAACTAAAACTGCGAGTTGTCCTATCATTTTTAATTAATTCATTCCTTATATAAATATTTAGGTTTTTTTAGGGTTTACCCATAAACCTTCTAATCGTAAAACATTATACCATTATGTTATTTATTAATCAATGTATTTTTTTATATTTTTAATTAATTTAACTATAGATTTCTATTTTAACTTCTTAATGCAATATTATTACCTGATTCATACTTTTTCATTGCAAATTTAAACATTAAATTTGCAACAACAGCAAAAAATATAGTAGCAGTTATTACTATCACTAAATACTTAAAATTGAAATTAAACAATATTTTTATTGGCATATGTACCATATATCCTGCTGGAATTACAGTATACATTAAAAATTTTGTTACTTTTCCAAAAATCTGCTCTGGATATGTCATAAAAGTTATTAATAAGCTATTTTCATAAACATGTGCTACATTGTCTACATCGCCTACCCATATTGCTAATAATCTGATTATAGTTGTTGCACTACAAAATATTATCATTCCCATAATAGCAAAAAATACTATTGATAAAAAATCTAATATTGTATTGCTTACATATATTCCAAGAACCATTCCATACAACATATCACCTGCTGCAGCAAATGAACATTTAGATGTTGCAACTGCTAACAATGTATTTTGTGGTTGAATTATGTATGTATCTAATTCTCCTGATATAATGTATTTATTTAATTTACTAATACCATTAAAGAAAAAATCTGCAAGTCCAACTGCTAAAGTTGGTATAGACCAAATATATAATATTTGCTTCATATCTATTCCTGATGTATTTTCTTCTCCTACACCAATTACCACCAGCCAGAAGATTAGAAAAAATCCATTATTTACAAACATAAATATTGTTTGCATAATAAAACTCTTTTTGTACTCAAATGCTGATTTTATATTATATTTAGTGCTTATTAATAAAAATTTAATTAATTTTTTAACCTCCATTAACATTGATTTTTTCCACCCCTCTTCTATATAAAATTCTTGCAAAAACTACTAGTACAATAAAAGCAACTGTTTGACAAACCAATATCTCAATTGATTCATTCATTTCAAATTTTGCAAATATTCTTGCAGGAGCATAAGTTATGTATGTTGTTGGTAAAACTGAAAAGATATTTTTTACAACACTTGGGTAAAATTCTAATGGTGTAAAGACTAATAACAGCATCATTTTTTGTGTAACTAACCAAAAAGAATCATTTTCTTCTGTGTAGAAAGCTAATAATCCTATAATTAGCTGTATATATATTCCCATCATAACTGATATAGCTACAGAAACCATAGTTACTATTATACCTGTTGCTGTTAAATCTATTGGTCCAGCAAATACGATTCCTAAAACAATTGCAAAAATTACATTAATTGTAAATCTAACTAATACAGATAAATCTTCAGCTACTGTATATTTTATAAAATCAACTGGTCTAACTAGCATATTAGCAATTTGTCCACTTTTTACTTGATCCGCAATATAATCATATTTTTTATTACAGCTATACATTATAAATTCTCCTAGAATTATGTACCAAATCAATTGTGGCTTTGTATATCCTGCAATGTTTTCTTTGCCCTGTAAAATATAATCCCACAATTCATTAAATACAAATACATGTATAGCAAATGAAACTAATAAAACTATATAGTCGAATATGAAATTTATTTTTGTTTTTAAGCTATATTTAAATATTTCAAAATATTTTCTCATCCAATGCACCTCATTTTCTATATAAACATGATAATTATATTATTTTAAGCGAGCTTGTGTGGGGACCGACTAGGTAGAAACAGTTAAGAAAATATCGAAGCAATCGCTAGCGAAATTGCGAGAATATTTTCTATACGGTTTCTCCTAGTTGGGACGAGCGAAAATAATATAATTATCATGTTAGGTATAATATAAAAATTTTACTTGGTATAAATGTCGTAAATGACTTCTTCTAGTGGTAAAGGAAGTGCCTCCATGTCTATTATATTTCCATATTTCATAAACTTTTCTAATATTTCTGAAATTGTTATTCTTTTTGTATCTACTTTTAACATTATTTTATTTTCTGCTTTACTCATTATTGGATAGTCAAATTCAACATTTTCAATATTATTATCATACATAATAGTTATAAATTTTTCTGATAAATATTCATGTTTTAGTGTTTCTATACTCTCATCTTTTATTATAGTTCCTTTATCAATTATAATTATTCGTTCACAAACTTTTTCAATATCTCCTAAGTCATGGCTCGTTAAAAATATTGTAGTATTATATTTCTTATTAGTATTCAAGATTGCTTGTCTAACCTTTTCTTTAACTACTATGTCTAATCCAATTGTAGGTTCATCTAAAAATAGGATTTCTGGTTTATGTAACATTACTGCTGCAATTTCGCATATCATTCTTTGTCCTAATGATAATTTTCTTACTGGAACATTTATTATTTCTTGAAGATTAAAAAGTTCTACTAATTCATTTATTCTCTCTTCTAACTCTTGTTTTGGAATATCATATACAGCTCCTAATAATCTATATGTATCTATTGCTGGTAAATGCATCCATAAACTAGATTTTTGCCCAAACATACATCCTATTTTATATCCTAATACTTTTCTATCTTTTGTTGGATTTAGTCCTAATACTTCTACATTACCTGCAGTTGGATGAATTATTCCTGTAAGCATTTTTATTGTTGTAGATTTTCCGGCTCCATTAGGTCCTACAAACCCCACTATCTCTCCATCTTTAATTTCAAAATTAATATTTCTTACAGCTTCAAAATTCTTTTTTTCACCTTTCACAAAACCTAGAAAACCCTTTTTTCTTATTTTTTTTGTGAAAGTTTTCTTTAATCCTTCAACTCTAATCATATGAACAATCATCCCCTTTACTTAGCAATACCATTTAAGTAAAAAAATAGAAAGCCTTATAAAGAAAATCTTTTAATTCAAGACTCCTTAATAGGCTTTTCTTCCATTTTTAAGTGTAAATATCTCTTTTTGAGAGACATCCTACATTGCTCGGACCGACACTATTTTTTATAATAGTTGGAACCCTTAAATGTACTCTTGTTATAATGTTTAATATTTTACCATATTTATATCTTTTTGTCAAATTTTATAATTATTGCTTAATTATCTTTCATCATATCCGAAATGTTTCGCTGGATAAGATCTTAATTTTCCATCATATATAAGATTAACACCATCTAGCTTTTTGAAATCTTCTGGCTTTGGTACTTCTGGAATTGTAGATGTATCTATATTAGCTGTATTCATGATGTATTTAACAAACTGTGAACAATAAAATTTATTTTCAGGCATATATTTTTTATTTATTCCTGCTAAAGCTAATCCTGCTATATTAAACCTATATTTTTCTTTATTGCTTTCCATTCTATATATATTTCGTTTTAATTTATCATATTGCTCATCAGAAATCTCTTTTTCATATATTTGTGATGCGGTTTCATAGAATCTTTTAAAAGTTCCAACTTCTATTCCTTCATGAACAAATCCTCCAATAAAAGCATTGTATGGATTTAACCTTCCAAAAGAATATAATTCTTTCAACTCTTCATCTAAGGCTATTGAAACATGACTAAATTCTTTTCGCGTCCACAGTTTAATTGTTTTTGATAAAAAAGTTCCTGTGTATGTCAATACTATATATATTTTTTTCACTTTAAAACTCCCTTAGTCTTTACTATTTTTCTCCATTTATAATCTTTAATATTTCTTCATTATTTTGTAATCTTGGGGTTGCATAAATAATAGTTTTTTTATCTCTTGTTATTGCTTCTTTCATTACTTCTTCATCATCTCTAAGTTCTTTACTTGCATATTTTACTATTATTGGTTTGTTTTTTACTGCCTCCAAAACAACATCTTTATCATTTCTTAGATTTTTTGATGCATAATATAATCCTTGACCATTGCCTTTTACACTATTTAGCATTACATCTTTATCATCTCTTAGTTTTTCAGAAGCATAACATACTGTCCAAGGTGCTGTTTTTAAGGCTTCTAAAACAACATCTTTATCATCTTTTAGTTCATCACTTACAAATTCCAAGGCTCTTCCGTCTAATTTTAATGCTTCCATTGCTATTTCTTTATCATTTTGTAATCTTTCACTTATATTTTCTATTTGCATTGGATCTTCTTTAATTACTTGCATTATATATTCTTTATTATCTGTATTCTTCATAAATTCTTCTGTATCTATCATAATTCTACTTCCAATTATTTATATATTTTTTATATCTTCTTTTTTGAATCTATATATAGATAATCCTATTAGCATTACAAAATATAACATATAGATTATTAAAGAAAATCTAAAATTCAAAAAATCAAATTGAGCTGGTTTTCCAAAATTATATACTGATAAATCCCAATTTGGAGTTATAAAAAACTTTAAAAATCTAAATTTCTTGTATGACGCTAATAGAGCATTTATAATTTCTGCAGCAATTGTTCCAATTAAAGGTGTTGCTACTGCAAGAGCTGTATTATTTAGTAGAGTACTTATAAATATTGCAATAGTTGCTAACATAATTAAAAATGGCAATTTACTAATGAATATTATTCCTACATATGCAAATACATTCATACAATATGCACTACCACTATTATAATCATATACTCCTATATTATAAATAGCATAATCTTTAAAACTGAAGAATAGTCCGAATACAACTATAGCTATTAAGCTAATTACTAACATTGAAATAACAGTTACTATTATTGCCGTTAAAAATTTTGCTATCCATATTTGTTCTCTCTTATATGGTCTTATTAAAAGTTGTTTAATTGTTCCTTTGTTAAACTCATCTGAAATAATTGATGCTGATATGATAATTATTATTACACTCAAAATCAGCTCTATTACTACATCCATATAATTCTTATATGTTTGACTAGCATTTTTATGATTAAACAAGTCTTTTTCTGTATCTAAAGCATATTTTGCAATCATTGCATCTGCTCGTACCTCATTAAGTGCACTTTGTGGTATGTTTTCATTATCTTGCAAAACAGTTTGCATTCCACTAGAATATATATTTAACGCTTCATCCATAAAAGATCCATCATATGGAATCTTCTTGTTTAACCTTAGTTGTAATACTTCTACTTGTAATTCATTATATTCTACTGTTTTTTCTAACTCTTTCTTATTTAATTCTGTAGCATTTTCTAGTTGCTCTTTAGAAGTTTTTAATTCTTCTTTTGCTACATCTAACATTTCTCTAGTATACTGTTCCCATTCATTATTTTTTAACATATTTAAGAAATTTTTATAGAGTTTTTCTGCCTGTTCCAATTCCTTCTTGTTTTTTTCAGGACTGAATTTAATTGAATTTATATTATAAATAAGTTGATATGCATTTTTCGTAATACATTCAAATTTCCAACTTTCTTCATTTCTATATTCATTTTCTAAATCTAATAACTCTAATGTAGTTTTATCTGCAATATATGCTTCTCTCTCTGATTCGTTTTCGGGATTTAAAGTTTTTAATTCGTTTTCATAAAACTCCCTCATGGATGTATCTTCATAATATGTACTTTGATATATATCATCATTATAGTATTTTATCATTATCGCATCTACTATCATAAGGATTACTGCAATTAATATTATTATTTTTATAGGCCACCTAGAATATATTTTTTTTATTTCGTTTCCTATTAAATTAACCAATTTTATTACCTCCTGTTTTTTTCAAGAAAGCACTTTCTAGTGATATTTTTTCTTCTTCTAGTCTGTATATATTTATATCAGCTTCTACTAACTTTTTGATTATTATAGGTATATCATTTTTTTCACATTCTATTTGTATATTTTCCTTGTTTATTATCTTAGCATTTTTAATAATTTTAATAGCTTTTTTAGTATCATTCAACTCTATTATATATGAATTTCCTTTAATATCAGCTTTTAAATCTTTAATCGTTGAAGTTTCTACAATTTCACCATTTTGTATTATTATTACTTTGTTACAAAATGTTTCTAATTCGGATAAATTGTGGCTTGATATAAGTACTGCCATACCCTCTTCTCTTGCTAGTTTTATTAATAATTCTCTTACTTCTTTTATTCCTTCAGGATCTAATCCATTATTTGGTTCGTCTAAAATTAATATATTAGGCTTATGAAGAATTGCTTGTGCTATTCCCAATCTTTGTCTCATTCCTAAAGAATACTTTGATACTTTATCATTTATTCTATTTTCTAATCCTACTATTTTTACTACTTCATCAATTCTGCTCTTGTTAACATTATTATATAATTTAGCAATCATTTTTAGATTATCATATCCGGATAAATACATATATAAGTCTGGACTTTCAACAATTGCTCCTACCTTTTCAATTGCTTTTGTAAAATCTTTTTGTATATCATAATTATTAATTTTTACAGTACCACTTGTTATTTTTTGTAATCCTGTAATTAATTTTATCGTAGTTGTTTTTCCTGCACCATTTGGTCCGATAAAGCCTACTATATCTCCTTTACATACTTGCAAAGATACATTATTTAAAATAGTTTTCTTTCCAATTTTCTTATATAAATTATTGCACTCAACTACAGCATTTTCCATTTTATTTATCAATCCCTCCTGTAACTTTAACTCCTACTTATTATAACATATTCAATATTTTTTACAATATTTTCTCTAAAAAAAAGATGACTAAAGTTTTAAACTCTAGTCATCTTCAAATCTTACTTTCTGTTCATTTTAATATCCGAAAAGTTCTACCCAAAAATATTGACCATCAATAATGCAACATGCTGCTCCCATTGTTTTATATTTTTTATTTACCATATTTCTATAATGTGTTGGTGATTTAATCCAACCTTTATTTACACCATTTGCAGTAGAATATCCCATTCCTAAGTTTTCTCCATATACTGCATCATTAACTGTATAAAAGTTAGAGCCATTTGGTCTTGTATGTGAAAACTTGTCAGATATTTCTTGTGCTCTTATTTTAGCGGCACTTTCTAATGTACTACTCCAAGCTAAGTTTCCTAAACCTTCTTCTTTTCTTGTTGCATTAACTAATGTTATTAACTCTCTTGCACTAACATATGTAGCATTTTTCTTAGGTGTGAAAACTTCAGTTTCTTTCTTCTCTTCTTTTTTAGATTCTTCTTGTTTTTTAGGTGTAGCTGTCTCAGTAGCTTTTGTTTCTTGCTTTGGAGTATCCTTTCTACTAGTATCAGCTGTAGAACTTCTGCTAGTCTCAGTAGAATTGTTTCTACTTGTATCACTAGAACTTTTTCTGCTAGCTACTGTTGTTGTTTGTTTTTGATTAGATGTAGTAGGTTCACTCTTAGTTGTTGTTTTAGCTACAATCTCTCTCTTTTCCATAGTGCTTTTATTAGTTGTTGATTTATTTTCAGTAGTTGTATTATTTTCTACCTTAGGAGAACTTACTTTAACTGCATTTTCTGTTTCAGTTTTTGTTTCAGTTTTTGTTTCATTCTCTACTTTAGCTACTGTTGTTTGCTTTGCATTTACTTTTAAAGTGAAATCTTTTTCTTCTATATTACCTGCATTATCCATTGCAACATATTTTAAACTATATTCTCCTGGTTTATTTATATCATATTGTCCCTCAACTTTTACTTCTATATTTTTATCTACATTATCAATTACAGTAACTCCATCTAATAAATTAACACTATCTCCTTCTATTATTTCTAGAGATGCTTTTGCTAAGCTTATTTCAGGTTTTACTGTATCTACTACTTCTAATATTTCATCGATTTTGGTTTCAGCTTCTTTCTTTTGTTCATTAACAAATTCAACATTTTTACTAAATGTTTTTTCCAATTTTTCTTGTGTATCTTTCTCTTCTACTTGGGAAATATTCTTTTTATTAATAGCTATTCCAATGGTTGCCATACTAGTTACAAACATCACCACTGTTAAAATAATAATTAATACTACTAATGTTCTCAAAATTACATTCCCATATTCTTTATCTTTTGGATTTTTGCTTATATTTGGAAAATTAAATTTGTTTATCATATTTCCCCTCCTTTTCTTTTTCTTTTTTATTTTTAGTATAAGCATACTATTCCAAAACCTCTAATTTATTATAACATATTTTTTTAATTTTTTCTATACTTTTTGCCAATTTTGTTTATTTTTTCCTAATATATTAATCATTTGATCTTGTGGCAACATAACGACTATACTGTTTTAGCCAATTTCGAGATTTTTTATTTTATATATTTTTTTGCTTTTCTGTTGATTTTTATTCATTTTCCCTATATATTTTAGGTTAAGGTGATTAATTTTGATATTATTATATACTGTAAAAGACAATGATAATTATATAAATTTAAAACAAATTTTAAAAGAAGAATTTTTTATATCTGAAAGACTTCTTTTAAAGCTAAAAAATAACAAACAATTTTTTATAAACAATCAGAATGTTTATGTCTCTGCTCCTGTACACGCAAATGACATTGTAAAAGTTGATCTTGATTTCGAAGAAACATCTGATAATATAGTTTCTACCTTCATAGAACTCAATATACTTTATGAAGATGACGCTTTTTTAGTTCTTAATAAACCAGCTGGCATAGCAATTCACCCTAGTCATTCTCATTTTGATACCAGTCTTTCTAATGGTGTTAAATTTTACTTTGATAAAATTAATCTAAAACGAAAAATTCGCCCTGTAAATAGATTAGATAAAGATACATCAGGTGCTGTTATTTTTGCCAAAAATGAATACATACAAGAATGTTTAACAAGGCAAATGAAAAAAAATATATTTAAAAAAGAATATATTGCTTTATTAGAAGGAAAAGTTAAAGATTCTAAAGCTACTATTAATTTGCCAATTGCTAGAGAAAAAGATAGTATTATTAAAAGGTGCGTTCGTGATGATGGTGATACAGCTGTTTCTCATTATGAAGTACTTAACTATTATGATTGTTTTTCAGAAGTAAAATTCATAATTGAAACTGGTAGAACTCATCAAATCCGCGTACATGCTAGTTATATTGGTCATCCTGTTTTAGGAGACACATTATATGGAACATCTTCACCACTAATTTCAAGACAAGCTCTTCATTCTTATAAAGTTTCTTTTATCCATCCCATCACAAGAAAACCTTTAGAGATTGTTGCTCCTTTATTTAAAGATATGAGTTCTTTATTGCATTGATTTTTAAACGAAAACAGATAGGTTCTACCTATCTGTTTTCATGTTTATAGAAGTAAATCTGTAAGCCGGGTTCTGTCTAGAATAGCCATTTATCTAGGATATATATTACTATATACCTCAAGCCACCAATTCAAAAAGACACCGAGCAGGCTTAATCTTTTTTATTAGGTGTTGCTCCAGATGGGGTTTACATGGTCCCAGTATGTCACCATACCAGCGGTAAGCTCTTACCTCACCTTTTCATCCTTACCTAAACTTTAGGCGGTTATTTTCTGTTGCACTTTCCTTAAGGTTTCCCTCACTGGACGTTATCCAGCATCATTGCTCTATGGAGCCCGGACTTTCCTCTCGTACAACCTTGCGGTTTATACCAGCGACTATTCAATTTACTCTAAATTTTATTTTACTTTAATTGTTTTAAAAAGTCAAGGAAATTCCCTAAAATGCAACTTTCTCTGTTTACTATCTGTATTAATTTTATTGTTTTCTCTAAGTAGTATAATCTTCTTTCTTTTATAGCATATCATTTTAATATATAATCTTTTGAAGCAACAATTTAACTATTTGTCAATAGTTAAATTTCACATATTGTATATTTTTTTATTAAATTAATATAATAAATGTAGGTGATTAAAAATGGATTATACTTTAAATTTATATAGTTCTAATCAAGAATGTATATCTAAATTTTTAAAGTCTTTTTACGAAAAAGATAAAAATATATTAGGTTGGGAAATTAGTTCACACCTATCTAACAAAGAAAATAAAAATCCTGTGTATGTATACACAAAAAGAACTACAAATCCTGTTGATTTTGTAGTTCTTCTCGGAGCTTTAGCTGATAACAATAATATAAAAGCTTGGCTTAGTTTAGACAAAGATGCTTTTATTAATATTACTCATAACAATATAGATTTAATAATAAAATATATTTATGAGAGATTTCCTTATTAATTTTATGCTTCTTCAAATTCACTATAATCTTCATTATCGTCATTTTTAATATCTGTACCTGGAGAAACCTTATTTTTTTCATTCTCATCGTTTTTATCTGGTTCATTGTTAGCAGTATCTTTTCCTTTGTCATCATTACTTTGAGCTTCTCCACAATTAGGGCAATAATTAAAAACTGTATATATTTCTGTATAACATTTTGGACATTGTCGCCTGTTATTTAATTTTAAGATTTTCTTTCTATATTCTTCTATTTCGTCTGCTAATTTATCTATTTTTTTACAATGTTCATTCTTTCTATCCTCAAAATCATCCATTTCTTCTCTTACATTATTTTCATACACAATTTTTCCCAATTCTGTATATAAATCATTTATTTTGGCTTTACAATCACTCATTTTCCACTTTAATTTTGTTATCGTTGCTAATCTATTTGTTTGCTGAGTCGTATATTTACATGTTTTATTTGCTACATTTCCTAGCTTTTCAAAAAATTCCATATTTCTTACCTCCAGAAATATTATATGTAAATTGACTTAAATTTATTCTGTATAAAATTATTATAAAAGTATAAAACTAGTTTTTATATTTGTTCTGACTTTTTAGTTCTAGTCATCAATTTATAAACTGCTTCATTCGCATCTAATTCATTATATAAAACATCATATACCGTATTTATAATTGGAGTATCTAAATCAAATTTTTTTGATAGCTCATAAGCAACATCAATATTATCTATACTTTCTATTGTCATTCCAATTTCTTTTCGTACATCTTCTATTTTCATTCCTTTACCAACTAACTTACCAGCTCTTCTATTTCTACTATGTTCACTTCCACAAGTTACAATTAAATCCCCCAAACCTGTTAGTCCATAAAAAGTTTCTGTTTTTCCTCCTAGTGCTGTACCTAATCTGTTTATTTCTGCTAACCCTCTTGTTACTAATGCTGCAAAAGAATTATCTCCCAAATTTAATCCAGTTGCAATCCCTGCACAAAAAGCAATTATATTTTTTAATCCCCCACCTAGCTCAACACCTTTTATATCTGTTGATGTGTATACTCTCATATCTTTATTCATAAAAAGTTCTTGGATTTCATCATTTAATTGGTTATCATCAGATGCTACTACCATTGCAGTAGGTATTCCAATAGAAACCTCTTCAGCATGGCTTGGACCTGCTAAAGCTCCTATTTTGTTGTTTGGTAATTCTTGTTTTATAACTTCATCTAAAGTTAGAAGTGTTTCTTTTTCAAAGCCCTTTGTACATATTATAATTGGCTGATTTTCTTTTACATATTGCTTATATTGTTTTACAGTATTTCTTGTAAACAAAGATGGCGTTACATGTAAAATGAGATCTGCACCTTCTATAACATCTTTATATTCTAAAGAGCAATAAATATTCTCTGGTAAAGTTACTTCTGGTAAAAATTTACATTTTTTTTCATTATTTATTAAATCTTCTTCTTCTTTAGCAAAAGACCATACTTTTACATTATTCCCTTTTTTGGCTAAATGAATTGCAAGAGCAATTCCCCAGCTACCACTACCTATGATTGCTATATTTTTCATAAAAAACCTCCATATATAAATTTAATTATTTATATCTAATTTATTTTACTTTTTACTAAAACTAATCCTATTTTCTGTTCCATCTGCAATTCTTTTGATATTAGCTCTATGATTAAATATAACAATAATAGCTAATATAATGCTAAATATTAGATAACTCATCGTTTCTCCTGGTACTATAAAAAATTCCTTACCGATATACAAGGTCAAAACAGGAAATAAAATTGCAGCTGCGATTGAGCCTACAGATACCATTCTAGTTAATACTATTAATACTAATGCAAAAGTTAAACAAATAACTCCTATTTGCCAGTTAGTTATTAATAACACTCCTAGTGATGTAGCAATTCCTTTGCCTCCTCTAAAGCCAAAGAATATAGGAAATGTATGTCCTATTATAACAAATATTCCTGCTATTTGAATAAGCAATGATGGATTATCAATATCTTTCACATATTTTCCCATAAGAAAAGCTAATACAATAGCTACTATTCCTTTTAGAATATCTAAAATCAAGGTTATTAGAGCTGCCTTTTTTCCAACTGTTCTCAAAACATTTGTTGACCCTGCATTTCCGCTGCCCTTATCTCTTAAATCAAAACCTGCAAATTTCTTGCTAATTATAACAGAAAAATTTATACTTCCTATTAAATATGCCACTATTCCCATTACTATGTATGGTCCCATATTTATCACTCCTTTATCTCTTGTTTATATTGTTTATTTCATACTTATTAAAGTTCAAATGCAAATTGGAAAAGAATTAGGATTAATTATTTTTCAATTTTTTCTCTTACTATCATTCGTATCGGTGTTCCTTGAAGTCCAAATTCTTTTCTTATATGATTTATTAAGTATCTTTCATATGAAAAATGAAATAAATCTTTACTATTTACAAAAACCACAAAAGTTGGTGGCTTTGTAGAAGCCTGTGTCATATAATATACTTTTAATCTTTTTCCTTTATCTGATGGTGGTTGAACAATTGCTACAGCTTCATTAAGCACTTGGTTTAACATTGATGTACTTACTCTCATAGCATTTTGATCTGCTACAAAATTTATTAATTCAAATATCTTATTTATTCTCTGACCAGTTTTAGCAGAAATAAATAAAATTGGAGCATATGTTAAATATGATAATCTATTATATACTTCTTTTTTGAATTTTTCCATTGTATGGTCATCTTTTTCTATTTCATCCCATTTATTTATAATTAGTATAATACCCTTACCAGCTTCATGAGCCTCTCCCGCAATTTTTGCATCTTGATCTGTAACACCTTCTGTCGCATCAATCATCATCAAACACACATCAGATCTTTCTATCGCATATAAAGTTCTCATTACACTAAATTTTTCTATGGCTTCATTAACTTTACTTTTTCTCCTAATACCTGCTGTATCAATAAAAACATATTTTCCAAATTCATTTTCATATTCAGAATCTATTGCATCTCTTGTAGTTCCTGCAATATCACTTACAATAACTCTAGACTCACCTAATATTTTATTTACTAATGATGATTTTCCAACATTAGGTTTTCCTATAATAGCTACTTTAATAATATTATCTTCTTCTTCATTTTCGTTCTCTTCTGGCAAATGCTTGTAAACCTCATCCAATAAATCTCCTATACCTAGTGCATTTGTAGCTGATACTGGAAATGGTGTGCCTAGACCTAAATTATAAAACTCATATATATCATCTGCTGTTTTTCCGAAATTATCAGCTTTATTACAAACTAATATTACAGGTTTTTTTGATTTTCTTAATATTTGTGCTATTTCTCTATCTGCTGCTGTTATTCCTGCTTGAATATCTGTTAAAAACAAAATAACATCTGCTACTCCTATTGCAATATTAGCTTGTTCTCTCATTCCAGAAATTATTATGTCATCTGTTTGCTCTTCTATTCCGGCTGTATCTATTAGAGAAAACTTTCTTCCTCTCCATTCTGCATCTGCATATATTCTATCTCTTGTAACACCTGGTGTATCTTCAACTATTGATATTCTTTGTCCTATTATATAATTAAAAAAAGTTGACTTTCCAACATTAGGTCTTCCTACTATTGCTACTGTTGGCTTTGACACTATTTCTCACCTCTATTCGTTATTGATTTACATTTTATAACATTTGAAATATTTAGTCAATTGTTAATACTTCAATTGCGCATTTAATTCCATCTACTGCTGCAGACATTATTCCTCCTGCATATCCTGCTCCTTCTCCACATGGATATATTCCATCTATATTGGACACTAATTTCTCATTTCTTGGTATTTTAACAGGTGATGAACTTCTTGTTTCTACACCTGTTAAGATAGCATCTTTATCTGCAAACCCCTTTATTCTTTTATCAAAATACACTATTCCCTCTTTTAATGTTTTGGATACAAAATCCGGCAATATTTCATTTAAATTAGATAACATTACTCCTGGCATATAAGTTGGTTTTACCTCTCCTATAAATTCAGATTTTCTATTTTGAAGAAAATCTTCAACTCTTTGAACTGGTGCAAAATAATTTTTTCCACCTAAATTATATGCTTTTTCTTCTAAATCTTTTTGAAAATATATACCTTCTAATGGTGAATCTCCTTTAAAATCATCTGGAGTTACATTTACTAATATTGCACTATTTGCATTTTCTCCATCTCTCGCAAATCTACTCATTCCATTTGTAACAACAGTATGTTCATCACTAGATGAGCCCACTACTACACCACCTGGACACATACAGAACGTATAACATGATCTACCATCTTCTCCATGATATGCTAGTTTATATTCTGCTGGTGGCAATTTCAATTTTGTTTTTTCAGAATATTGGGATTTATTTATCATTTCCTGTTTGTGTTCTATTCTTACACCTACTGAGAAATTCTTTTTTTCCATGTTAATACCTTTTTCATATAATTTTTTAAAAGTATCTCTAGCACTATGACCTATTGCTAATATTACAGTATCAGTTTCTATTTTTCTTTTATCAGAAATTACTGACTTGATTCTATTATTTTCTATTTCAAAATCTATTGCTTTTTCATTAAATAAAAACTCTCCACCTAATCTTATTATCTCTTCTCTCATATTTTTTATTATATTTATTAAATTGTCTGTTCCTATATGAGGTTTACTTATATATGCTATTTGTTTTGGTGCTCCAAAATTTATAAACTCTTCTATAACTTTACCACAAAGTTTATTATTTATGCCTGTTGTAAGCTTTCCATCTGAAAAAGTTCCTGCTCCACCTTCTCCAAATTGAACATTAGATTTAGTGTTTAATTTTCCTGTTTTAAAAAATTCATCCACATCTTTTTTTCTTTCTTCAACTTTTTTCCCTTGTTCCAATATAATTGGTTGTATGCCATTTTCTACAAAAGTAAGTGCAGCAAATAACCCTGCTGGTCCTGCTCCAATAATTACAGGTTTAAATTTACTTTTTCTCTTTACAATTATTGGTTGTATTTCTTGTTTTTCAATAATTTCTATATTATTTTTATTTTTTATACTTCTATAGATTATCTGTTCTTTTTCCAGCATAACTTCTATATCTACAGAATAAGAGTAATGGATATCATTTTTATCTCTTGCATCTATTGATTTCTTAAAAATACGCCAAGAAATTATAATTGATTTACCAATACCATATTTATCACAAATTAAATTAAAAACTTCTTCTTCTGAAATATCCTCTCTAACTTTTATTTGTTTAAATCTTATCATTTTTACCTCTAAACCCTTTAATTAATATGTAAAATTATACTATTATTGCTATGAATTTTCAAGTTATATATATGTGAAATTTAATTATAACTATTTCATCTAATCATTGTATAAAACTTGTAAATTTACATTATTTGTGATATAATATATTTTACATTCGCCGTATCCCAAAATGTGGATACACCGCCCAGTGCCTTAAAAAGCACGTGCTTAAAGAAAGGAGCCAGATTATGGCAACGTTTGAATGCAGTGACCTTTTAGTTCACTTATTGGAAACCTTACCTCCCAGCAAATACTATCTCTTTGACTATCCTGAAGAGGAGAAGGTCGGAATCGTGGACGACTTGTATCACTTGAGTGATGCAGCCGTCATGTTGTACATCACTATTGACTGTGATACCAAAAACACTTTCTTCGATGCCGTCCATGAAGCCTGGAAAAATCTTGAAACAGTAAGAGGTAAGCCCGTAAGGCACTACGATGATGGTGCTATACACACAAGCTAAAAAACGAACAGGACCGCCCTTCACGGGTAGTCCTGTTTGCTTTTTTACTTTTTCTTTTTTATTCTTGGTATAAAATTCTCTGTAAACTTATATTTATCTCTATGCTTTATATATAAATAACCAAATATTGAGAATGTCAATGCTCCTATAAAATTTACAATTAAATCTTGCATTGTATCATTCAAACCAACATCCAAATAGCCACCTTCTATTATAGTTTCATCAAGTTCTCCATTTTTATAAGTATACACTTTTGAAAATTTAATATTTTCAATTTTCTCTGGTTCGTTAAGACCTTCTTTATTTAGAGAAACAGATTTTATTTGTGTTACTATTGAATCCTTTTGCATATCATGGTTGGTAAAATTGTCTACTCCGTATTCATAAAATTCCCATAATACACCTATAGTCATTGAAAAGCTAAATGCTACAAGTGCAACAAAAACACTTGATAGATGAATATGAACTTTATCATTTTGATTTAATATATCTACTAGAGAAAAACCTATTCCTGCACATATAAACCCATTTATTGTATGTAGAATTATATCCCAATATGGAAATACTTTATAAAAATAACTAATTTCTCCTAATATTAAAGATGCATATATGAATAATAATATAATTATTTCTAAAGTATTGGGGATTTCTATATTAAATTTTCTATCTAATATACTGGGTACTAGAAATAATAGCAAAGTTAATATGCATAAAAAAACATTATTCCAGTTTTTTAAGAATATTTGAATAATTAATGCTGCTATAACAAGAAATCTTAATATTAAATAGACTATTATAACTTTCTTTTTGTTTTTGGCTATATTATCTTTCAAATTTATCCTCCATCAAATTTAAACTACAAATAAAAGCACACATAAAACATGTAATAAACTTCCTAAAACACATGCCAAATGAAATATTGAATGCATCCATTTATGCTTTTTGCCCAATCCATATAACAGAGCTCCTATAGTATAAACAATTCCACCTGATAATAATAGTAAAAAGCCTGTTGTTCCTAATAGTGTTGGTAGTACATTTCCTTTTATAATTATACACCATCCCATTGCTAAATAGCATATCATAGAAAAAGTCTTGTATTTTTTCAAATCTATAGAATTAAAAACTACACCTAAAGCCGCTAATCCCCAAACAATTCCAAAAATTGACCATCCTAAAGCTGTATTATACTCTCTTAGAGTACACAGTGTAAAAGGTGTATATGAACCTGCGATTAGTAAGAATATTGAACAGTGATCTATAATTTGAAACACTTTCTTTGCCTTTGTTTTTGGTTTCAATCCATGATAAATACTTGACATTGTGTATAGTGCAATTAGTGTAACTCCAAATATAGCACTTGATACTATTCCATATACATTTCTATGTATAGCAGAAAATATAACACATAAAGTTAGGGCAACAATTCCTAATGCACCTCCGACAATGTGAGATACCATATTAAATATTTCTTCACCCTTTGTATATGTTGGTAGGATTCTATCAGCTAATTTTGTTCTAACCATACTAATTCTCCTTAATTAAATATTTTCTTAATGTTATCATATGTAAAAATTTTTTTCAATATACATATTAATAAAAACCTGCATTAGATACAGGTTTTTATTATTTTATCCCAAAATTTCTTTTAGTGGTTTTATTAATTGTTTTATATCAATTGGCTTTGCAACATGTCCATTCATTCCTGCTTCTTTTGCCAACTTTTTATCTTCTTCAAAAGCATTAGCTGTCATTGCTATTATTGGAATATTAGCAATTTGCTTATTTGAAAACTTACGAATAGCTCTAGTAGCATCATATCCATTCATAATTGGCATTTGAATATCCATTAGTACTAAATCAAAATACCCAGGTTGTGCATTTTTCAAAATATCACAAGCCTCTTTTCCATTTTCGGCAGTTTCTACTAGTATTCCAAAATCATTCAGATATTCTGTAGCAATTTCTCGATTCATCATATTATCTTCTACAAGAAGTACCCTCTTTCCAGTAAAATCAAATTCTTCTTCGTCTTCTCCGTTCTTTTTTTCTTCTATTTTAAAGGATTTCATTAAAAGACTTCTTATATCTGATGGGAATAATGGCTTACTGATAAATTCATTAATACCTGCTTCTTTTGCCTCATCTTCTACCTCTGCCCAATCATATGCTGAAAGAAGAATTATTATAGCTTTATCCCCTATTGCTTTTCGAATACGTCTAGCTGTTTCAATACCATTCATATCTGGCATTAACCAATCTACAAAATATACTTCAAATTCATCTTTCATTTGTAAAGCTTCTTTAGTACGAACCACTGCTTCTTTACCATACATTGTCCATTCAGACTTTAACCCCAATTGTCTAAGCATATAAGATAAGCTTTGACATGTATTCATATCATCATCTACTACCAAAGCGCGCATTCCTTGTAATTTTTCAATAACTTCTATTTCTCTATGTTCTTCTTGTAATCTAAAATCAAGTGTAACAGTAATTTCCGTTCCTTTTCCTTCTTTACTATCAATTTTAATAGTTCCACCCATCATATCAACAATCTTTTTAGTTATTGCCATTCCAAGACCAGTTCCTTGAATCCCACTTACTGTTGAATTACGTTCTCTTGCAAAAGGTTCAAAAATTTCTTTTATAAATTGCTTACTAATTCCAATACCAGTATCTTTTACTTTAAATTCATATGTTCCATACCCTTTCTTTTCCACTGGCTTTTGCTTAATATGTAATGATATTTTTCCTCCAGGTTGTGTAAATTTAATAGCATTAGATAAAAGATTTATTAATATTTGATTTACTCTTAATTTATCACAATATATACTCTCATCTGTAATATTTATTGTATCAATCACAAATTCCATCTGTTTTGCATATATATCAGCTTGTACTATATTTCTTATACTATGAAGTATATCAGCAAGATTTTCTTCTTTTTCTTCAATATTTACTTTTCCAGATTCTATTCTGCTCATATCAAGAACATCATTAATTAAAGATAATAAATGATCTGATGATTGTTTTATTTTTTCTAGATAATCTTTAACTCTTTCTTTATTATCAATGTGGGTTATTGCTAGTGAAGTAAATCCCATTATTGCATTCATAGGAGTACGAATATCATGTGACATATTATTTAAGAAAGTGGTTTTTGCTCTATTGGCTTGTTCTGCCATGGCTAAAGCCGATTTTAATTCGTCTCCATGCTTCATCTCATATTTCATAAGACTTTTTTGTGAACGATTTCTTAGTGCCAATATAACAACCAATATAATTGCAACTAGAATAGCACCTGCTAAAATTGTAAATAGTTCTAGTAAACTATTTGCTCTATTTTGGAAAAATTCCATAGGAACTGACATAACAAAGTACCATCTTAAATTTTCCATTGGAGTACACACCATAATTCGGTCTTCATTTTCCAATTCATATTGAAATGAAACAGACTCTCTCGAAGATATCTTATTATATATCTCTTCTACTGTAATTCCAGATTTTATATCAGCATTTTGCATTATCTCATAGAAATTATTTCTTTCAAAAGATGTGTTCTCTCTTTCTTGATATACTAAATAATCGCCTTTAGTATTAATAACACTACTATATCCCTCTCCATTGTAACTATCAATTCTAAGTTCATCAGTTAGTGTGCTTATATCATAATATGTTAAAGCATACTTAATTGTATTACCATTTACAAGAAAAGGCTCTTTTAGTTTTTTTCCTATTAATAATATATCTTTATCAGTGTTATTTTTTATATAGCTTATACTTATATCTGAATTAACTCTCCTATATACAAACTCTTCATTAGACTCTTCACATAAATCCAACAGTTTTTTTGAGTCTTCCATCTTTTTACTACTTCCAAAAGCTTTTCCATCTTCTGAAAGCAATACATATTCTATACAAGCTGTTGTTTTTGCTCTAAGATTTAATATATTTAGCATTTCATCAATACTATTTACTTTTAAATTTTTTATTTCTTCTGCTACACTGTCTATTTCTTCCCATCTATGTTCAATTCCTGATAAAATAGACTTTTCATCATGTTTTGCCAATTCTTCCATATTTTGAATTGATGAGTTTATAACTCTTTCATATATAGCTTTTGAACACAAGCTATATATGTACATTATTATGGCAACCATTGCTATAGCTGCAAAAAAAAGAAAAATGTTATTTCTTTTTATTTGCTTTTCCCTAACTTTAAAATCCTCATTCATGTTTTTTTTATTCTTTTTCAAATCTATCACCCATTTTTCTCTTATTTTATTGATACTTTTGCCACTAAATCATCTTTTGAATGCTCAAGGCATTCTAATAATCTTGGTGAAAAAACACCACAGTCTCCATTATGTATCATTTTTAAAGTTTCCTCTTGAGAATACGACTCTTTATAAACTCTTTTACTTGTCATAGCATCATAAACATCTACTATTGAAACTATTTGAGCACAAATTGGTATATCTTCGCCAGCTAGTCCATCCGGATATCCCCTACCATCATATCTTTCATGATGATGTCTGCATATATTATAACAATATTTGTAGAAATCATTTTCTGTTTGCTTAAATTTTTCTAACATTTGACAACCATATATTGTATGTTTTTTCATTTCTTCATATTCTTCTGGTGTTAATCTTCCTGGCTTCATCAAAATATTATCTGGTATAGCTATTTTACCGATATCATGAAGTGCAGACGCACTTACAATCAACTCTATTTGCTCATCTGTGAATTCTTTTTCCCCATATAAAGCTCTCCAATGTTTTAATAATATTTTTGTAAATTTTTTTACTCTTTGAATGTGTTCTCCGGACTCTAAACTTCTGAATTCAACAACAGAACTTAATGCATTAATTATAAAATCATTGTTTTGTTCTAATTTCTTTTTGCTTTCTATTAATTCTTGAGTTCTCATTTCTAATTCTTTTTCAATTGATATTCTATGTTTAAACAATTCTATTATATTTTTTGCTCTACGAGTGACAACCGCTGGTTCAAATGGCTTATAGATGATATCTGCAGCACCTAATTCATATGCTTTTACATCAGACTCTACAGTTGCTTGTCCTGTAATCATTATTACAGGAATAGTTTTTAACATCCCCTTTAAAGACATATGTTGCATTACTTCTAATCCATTTTTCTTAGGCATCACTAAATCTAAAAATACTAATACAATTTCTTTTTTGTGTTTATTTAATAAATTAATTGCCTCATCACCATTAGATGCTTCAAGAATTTGATATTTTCCAGTAAATATATCCTTTAACATTTCTCTATTAATCATTGCATCATCTACAATAAGTAATGTATCTTTTTCTTCCATATTATCATCCTTATCTATTTCTACATAATATTTTTTATTGCATTAATTACTCTTTCATATTCTTTTTTTACTTCTAAAAACATTTCTTTAGCTTTTTCAAAATTATTTGCTCTCAATTCTTCAGTAATTTCTGAAACTACAATACTTAGTTCTGTAAAAGCCATGTTTTGGCAAACACCTTTTAGTGTATGAGCTCCTCTAAAAGCCTCTTCACAATTTTTAGTTGTTATCCCATCTTCTAACTGAGTATATGATTCATCCATTAAAAAAAAACCTAAATATTTTTTTATTCTTTCATCATTTTGCATTCTTGAAATTGCTTGTGTGTAGTCTCCACCTATCTTTTCATACATTTCTTTTACCATAAATTTACCTACCTTGATATTTTATATATATAAAGTTATAATAACAATAGGAAAAAGTCAACCAATTTATGTATTATATTTTTATTTTTTTAACTATAGGTAAAAATCTACTATTCTTTTTTTTAAATCATTAAAATTTTTTAACTTCCAAGACCAATTATCTTTACTCATAGTTCCTGGTACGTTAATTCTTGAACTATCATCTAATCCAAGTATATCTTGAACTGATACTATTGCAATATTTGCTTTACATTTCAAACAGTATTGCATCATACCATGATTTACATTTATATTATTACATCCATTATTTCCTAAAAACTTTTTTAAATTTTCTTTGTTATCTTCACTTAAACTTTTATACCAACCATATATTGTTTGACAGTCATGATTTCCAGGTGCAATTACTACATTTTCAGATTCATTATCTCTATCATATCCGCCATATAAATCAATAGAAAATTGTAGAATTTTTTGTCTCGTAAAATCGTAATGTTCTCTTAATTTAACTGTTTCTTCCCTTATATCTCCTAAATCTTCAATGATTAAATTATCTTTCGTAATATTTTTTTCTTCAAACAATTTATCGAAAAATCCATAACTTACTCCATCTTCATAACATCCAAATTTTCCAGATTTTCTAATAGGAATCTTGTAAAAAGACTCATATCCTCTAAAATAATCCACTCTAACTTTATCAAAAAGTTTTAAATAATATTTATATCTATCCACTAAATATTTGAACTTATCTTTTTTTATGTTTTTTATATTATATACATAACTTCCCCATTTTTGTCCATCTTCATTAAAATAATCTGGTGGAGTTCCTGCTTCAAAATCGAAATCGTAATATTTAGGATTATATTCAGTTTCAGCAGATTCAAAAGGTGGATATGCTGGCATATCTCCAATTACTTTAATACCCTTAGAATTTGCATATATTTTTAATTCCATCCATTGCTTAAAAGCTGTATACTGCAAAAAAGAATAATATACTTCACTCTTGTTTGTTTTTTTACTCATATATGTACAGTACTTTTTTATCTCTTTATCTCTAGCAAATTCTTTGTACTCATCATTCTTTTTAAAATTATTAAATGCTTCTTGAAAGTATTTTTCTTTAAAATTACTATTAAGAATTCTATCAGCTGAATTTCTTCTTCTAGTAGCCTTTATTAAGCCATCAGCTTTTAATTTATCTAGTGAAATATAAGACTCTTCTAAAGCATAATAACTAATTGGAGAATATGGTAGCCCCCTGCAAGCATTTATTGGTAGAATCTCCCAATAATCAATTTTATTTTCACTTAAAATATCAATAAATTCATATGCTTCATAACCAAAATCACCAATTCCATACTTAGATGGTAATGAAAAAATAGGAAGTAAAATTCCTCTCTGCTTCATAATTTTTCTCCTTAGTATATAATTATTTGTATATATTCTAAACTAAATTCATTTAAATATCAATTATTATATATTCTTTTATTTGATTTTTTTTAATTACATTATTGTCAATGTTTTCCCTGATTTATCTTGTAAATGGAATATATTCTAAAATAAATCTTCTCTACCTTCTATATAATAAACGGGAGACCGATGGTCTCCCCTACATTTGTTCTATATTTTGCTGTCATTCTCATAATTTTAAAATTTAATCTAATAAAACAATCTTATTGCTATTTAAACTTTTTTGGACATCAATTACTCTTTGATTTTCCGAACCTTTCCATTTTAATGTTGGATTATGCAATTCATCAACATATCTTCCATCAACTAAGACATCTATATATTTTAATACTTCTTTATCTTTTAATTCTTCATCAAATTTAAACCCTGACCATACCCATATATTTTTATTAGGATATTTTTCTTTGAATTCTCTTGCAAGTTTTGTAGTAGCTTCTATATTCTTTGGATGCATAGGTTCTCCACCTAAGATTGATAATCCTTTTATATGGTCTTTTCCACATAAATTAATAACTTCATCTATTGATTCTTGTGTAAACTCTTTTCCTCCATCAAAATTCCAAGTTTCTGGATTAAAACAGTTTTTACAATGGAAATCGCATCCTTGCATAAATACTGAAACTCTAACTCCTGGTCCATTTGATATATCCATCTTTCTGATTATATTATATTTCATCTTACTTCTGCCACCATATTGTCTATATGCAATACCCTTTCTTTAATCTCTTGTGTTCTTCCTTTATTCCAAAAATTCGTACCAATATATCCACATGTTCTTCTTGCTACATTTAATAAATTATGATCTTTATTTCCACAATTTGGACAATACCATTCTAAATTTTCGTCTATTAAAATTTCTCCTGTATATCCACATTTTTGACAATAATCTGATTTTGTATTTAATTCTGCATACATTATGTTATCATATATAAATTCCATAACTTGCATTATTACATCCAAATTATTTTGTAGATTTGGTGTTTCTATGTATGAAATAGCTCCTCCCGGACTTAATTTTTGAAATTCACTTTCAAGTTTTAGTTTTGTGAAGGCATCAATTTCTTCAAATACTGGAACATGATATGAGTTAGTAATATAATTTTTATCAGTTATTCCTTCAACTATTCCAAATCTTTCTTTTAAGCATTTTGCAAATTTATATGTTGTAGATTCTATTGGTGTACCATATACAGAGTAATCTACATCCTCATTCTCTTTCCATTGTTTGCATACATCATTTAACTTCTGCATAATCTTAAGTCCAAATTCTTTACCTGTTCCATTATCTGTATGTGAATCTCCTGTCATATATTTAACACATTCATATAGTCCCGCATATCCTAATGAAATAGTAGAATATCCATGGTGTAGCAATGTATGAATACTTTCGCCAGGAGCTAATCTTGCTAAAGCACCATCCTGCCATAAGATAGGAGCCACATCACTTGTAACATTACTCAATCTCTTATGTCTTATTTGTAATGCTTTATGGCAAAGTTCCAATCTTTCATCAAGTATTTTCCAGAATTTATCAATGTTTTTATGTGATGAAAGTGCAACATCTGGTAAATTAATTGTTACAACACCTTGATTGAATCTTCCATAGTATTTTCCTTTTCCTTCTTCATAATTTTTAGCTTTAGCAATATTTCCTAAATGCATTGTTCTATCTGGTGTTAAGAAACTTCTGCATCCCATGCAAGGATAACAATCCCCATCTCCATTTTCATTTTTCTTTAATTCTGACATAACTTTTTCTGAAATATAATCTGGAACCATTCTTTTTGCTGTACATTCTGCTGCAAGTTTTGTTAAATAATAGTATTCTCCATCTTCTTTTATATTGTCTTCTTCTAGAACATATAAAAGTTTTGGAAATGCTGGTGTTATATATACACCTTTTCTATTTTTAAATCCTAAAATTCTTTGCTTTAAAAACTCTTCAATTATCAAGGCTAATTCTTTTTTATATTCTTTTGTTTCATTCATATACATAAATACACTTAGGAAAGGTGCTTGACCATTTGTATTTGTCATTGAATTTACTTGATAATTAAAAGTTTGTACTCCATCTTCTACCTCTTTTCTTGTGTCTTCCCATGCAAATTTTTCACAATCCTCTTTGCTTAATTTTCTTTTTTCATATTTTTTATAGTATTTTTCATAACTACTTCTTACAAATGGTGCTAAATGAGTAAGAGAAACTGTTGCTCCACCATAACTAGAAGATGTTACTGCTAAAATAATTTGTGTAGCAATTGTTGCTGCTGTTATAAATCTATGTGGCTTTTCTATCATAACCCCATTTATTACTGTTCCATTTTGTAGCATATCATCTAAATTAATTAACTCACAGTTGTGCAAAGCATTTTGGGCAAAATAATCTGCATCATGAAAATGTATTATTCCTTCATCATGTGCTTCTACAATTTCTTCAGGTAATAAAAATCTTCTTGTAATATCTGTACTTGTAATACCTGCTAAATAATCTCTTTGTGTAGTTACAACTTGTGCATTTTTATTTGAATTCTCATTGTTCCAGTATTCGTTTTCTCCTTCAATTAACTCCTTAATTGTTTGGTCAGTAGTATTAGCTTTTCTTACCAATTCTCTTGTATAACGATATGTAATATATTTTTTTGCTAATTGATATTTATCTAATTCCATTAGTTTTTCTTCAATAATATCTTGAATATCTTCAACTAATATTCTTTTTTTATTTAAATCTTCAATATATTGAATGATTTCCTCAATTTCTTGTTCATTTGCTCTTTCTTTAGGTCTAACCTCTACATTAGCTTTTTTTATAGCTGTTTTTATTTTACTTGAATCATAATCTACTATATGTCCATCTCTTTTTACAATTTTCATTTTCTTCATCCTTTCTTTTGTATGTATGTTTATTTATTTATTAAATAGATTATAAAAAAACGCATAAAAAATTAAAAGGTGCAATTGCACCTTTTTCATAAATATGGTAAAATTCATTTGGTGATAAAAATGATTAGTCCATTTCAAGGGATTTCCGAGCTTCAAAAAAATAAATTATTAAATAAATTAGAAAGTCATATATATAAATATAGTAAAAATGAAGAAATTATATCTACACTAAAAAATTCAAATATTATATGTATCCTAATAGAAGGAACAGCTAAAATAATTAATACAAATTATTTAGGAGAAGAAACTCTAATTGATGAACTACATAGTAATAGTGTATTTGGAACAAGCATATATAATATAGAAAATACTGAAAATCATATTATAGCTACAGATATTTGTGAGGTTGTAATTATTGATTATAATAAATTAATAAAATCTGATAACCTAAATTATACATACTATAATACTTTTATATTTAATTTATTTCAGATATTTAATGAAAAAATAAAGCAATATAACGATAGACTTCAAATCGTTACTAAAAAAAATATAAGGGATAAATTGCTTGCTTTTTTTGAAAATGAATATAGAAAAACTCGTTCTCAAAATATATATTTAGAAAGAAGTTTAAAAAATTTAGCAGATTATCTTTCTGTAAATAGATCTGCTATGTTTAGAGAATTAAGAAATCTTAAAGATGAGAAATTTATTATAATTGATAATAAAAAAATTAAACTTTTATATGTGCCCGATATAAAATAAGAGTGTGTTCGTATTCTCAGCAGTTAATAGCTAAAGCTATAACACCGATAGGTCATTGCTTCGAGTCAAGAGAGCACAAAAAAATAGAAAGTAGATAAATCTACTTTCTATTTTTTGGCTCCTCTTGTTGGACTCGAACCAACGACCTATCGGTTAACAGCCGAGCGCTCTACCAACTGAGCTAAAGAGGAATATATAAAACTGGCGATAACCTATCTTCCCAGCAAGGTAACTCGCAAGTATTTTCGGCACATTAGAGCTTAACTTCTGTGTTCGGTATGGGTACAGGTGTTTCCTCTATGTCATCATCACCAGAAAATTTTAGTATACTTCTTTCATTATATATATTTCTTCAATATCTATAACTCATTAAAGCACACTCAAAAATACATAGATATATTTTTCGGTTTCCTAAAATACGATTTTTTTGATTCTTGGTTAAGCCCTCGATTTATTAGTATTGGTCAGCTTAATACATTGCTGTACTTACACCTCCAACCTATCAACCACATAGTCTTTATGGAATCTTACTTGCTTACGCAATGGGATATCTTATCTTAGGGTGGGCTTCACACTTAGATGCTTTCAGCGTTTATCCCGTCCATACTTAGCTACTCAG
>CANQSV010000004.1 GCA_947626605.1 uncultured Clostridia bacterium
CCAAGTTTCGAGCTGGGCAGGAGCCAGCCGAAACGCAGGCAAAAACAGTCCAGTGGACTGTTTTTCTGACGCGGCCCGAAGGGGAGCTCCCACCACCGGCACCAGAGAAAAGAATAGCAAAGCTATTCTTTTTTGAGACCATAAACGTTGGGACTCGAAAAGGAAGGAGCCAAGTTTCGAGCTGGGCAGGAGCCAGCCGAAACGCAGGCAAAAACAGTCCAGTGGACTGTTTTTCTGACGCGGCCCAAAGGGGAGCTCCCACCACCGGCACCAGAGAAAAGAATAGCAAAGCTATTCTTTTTTGAAATTATTTAGAAAAATAGTAAGTTAGATCAGTAATTTTTTATAAGTAGAGTAGCGCGAGGTGATTTTTGATTCAATTTTCGAGCAAGTTACGGGTGGGGACCGACAAGCTTAGAGTATGTTTAGAAAATTTTCGTAAGAAAAATTTTAAATACATACTCTGCGCAGTTGGGGCGTTGCGATGAAAATTGAATTCAAAATCACAGGAAGCGACTTTAACTTAATTAAAAACTTGAGAAAATTACAATTTGTCAATAATCTGAATAAGATGGTTCAATGAACTATCTTATTTTTCTATGCTGATCACTTTTTGTAATTCATCTAAAAATTTTTGCGTAGCTTTAGAAAAGACTTGATATTTTTTCCATACTATAACTAAATTAGCTTTAATATTAGGTACAATAGGTTTAAAACATAAGTTGCTATCATCTGTTAAATTGATTAGTTTATCAAAAGCTAAAACATAGCCAAATCCTTCTTCTACAAATAAAGAAGCATTATAAATTAAATTATAAGTTGCAACAATATTTAATTTTTCAAAATTATCTCCAAACCATTCAAAAAAATCATTATTATCAAGAGATTGTTTTGAACATATAAGTGGAATATTAAAAAGTTCTTTTGATTCACAAATAGATAAAATATTTATATTGCTTTCTAAATATAGAAGTTCTTTACTTGAATCATTACATCAAAATCAAAAGGAAATAGATATTTTAGATTATTTGATTCTTGATTTAAAGAAACAAAATTTATGAAAGGAGAATAAAAATTATGAAAAATAAAATAGTTATATTTGCAGTTTTAGTCTTAATTATAATATGTGTTGTAATAGGATTTATATATTATAAAAATAAAGAAGAAAATAAGGAGAGTGAGAAGGAGATGTCAAGTAATAATTCTCAAAATATTGTGCAAAATTATGATAATAATGACAATGACAAAAATGAAGTAAACTCAAATTCAATGGTAGCAAGTAGTGATAATACTAATTTTAATTTTGAATCAAAAACAGTAAAATTGCTGAAAATCATAATGTATCATCAGCACAAGTTATTTTAAGATGGAATTTACAAAAAGGTGTTGTAGTAATACCTGGATCAAGTAATCCAGACCATATAAAAGAAAATACTGACATTTATGGATTCGAATTAACAGATGAAGAAATGAATCAGATAAATTCATTAGATAGAAATGAAAAACATGATTGGTATTAAAATATATTAGAAAGGATTGAAAAAATGAATAAGAAGATAATTATTGTTGGAATTGTAATATTACTTTTAGTTGCATTAGTAGGAGGTGCAATTATTGTTATAAGTCAAAATAAAACAGAGGAAAATGAAAACAATGCGTTAACAAATACTAACAACACAGAAAATAATCAAATGAAAAATCAAGTTATAAATGAAACCGAAGAAAATAATGTAAAAAATGAGAATCTGGCAATAAATGTACCTACTACAAGCCAAGAAAATGAACAAAATACCAATGTAAGTAATTCTAAAAAGTCATTGGTAATATATTATTCAAGAAGTGGAAATACAAAGCAAATTGCAGATTATATTGGAGAAAAAACAGGAGCAGATGTAATTAGATTAGAAACAGTAAAAGCATATCCAAGTGATTATGATGAAATGTTAGATTATGCTCAAGAAGAACAAAGAAATGGCGAAAAACCAGAATTAAAAAATAAGAATATTAATATTGAAGATTATGATACAATATTTTTAGGTTATCCAATTTGGTGGGGAGATATAGCAACACCTGTTTATACATTTTTAGATGAATATAATCTATCTGGTAAAAAAATTGCACCATTTGTAACATCAGGAAGTTCAGGATTATCAGGAACACCAAGTGATATAAAGAGAGAAGAACCAAATGCAGAGATTTTAGATGCAATGTCTATTACATCATCTACTTTAAATAATTATAAGTCATTAACAGATAACTGGTTATCTAAATTAGGATTTTAAATCGCATATTTATTAAATAAATTAAAAGAAAGAGGGTAAAGAAAGATGGAAGAAAAATTAAATTTAGTTCAAGAATGGGATAAAACATTCCCAAAAAGTGAAAAAGTAAATCATAGAAAAGTAACAAATAGCAAATATACTGATAATAAAGAACTTATGATTATTCCTAATGCTGTTCACACAGATTTATATGATAATAAAGATATAATACCTTTTGATAAAATAGAAACATTTTTCAAAGAAAATTTAAAATAGAATATAATTCTTAAAAAAATGTTAAAAACATGCCAAACGTGAAATTACGCACTGAAAGTGCCTCTAAAAACGTGAAACTTGACACAAAAAGTGCATTGAAAAACGTGAAATTCTGTTGACAGAACTTTTAATTTATACTACAATAAGTATGGAGGCAAGCAAATGAAAAGAAAAATATATAATGATTTAATTGATTGGAAAAATAGAGGAATGAAAAAAGCTTTAATGATTATTGGGGCAAGACAGGTTGGAAAAACATACATAATAGAAGAATTCTGCCAAAATGAATTTGAAAATTATGTTTCAATAAATTTGTTAGATCATCCTGAAATCACAGAGCTTTATAAACAAAACATATCATCTGAAGAGAAGTATATAAGACTATGTGCTAATTTAAATATAAATCCCAATCTTGAAAATACTATAATATTTTTTGATGAAATTCAAGAAAGTGAAGAACTAATTTCAGCACTAAAATGGTATTGCGAATCAGATAAACCATTTAAAGTAATATGTGCAGGAAGTCTTTTAGGGGTTAAACTAAAGAGATTTCATAGTTCATTCCCAGTGGGTAAAGTAGAGCTATTAAATATGTATCCAATGGATTTTGAAGAATTTTTATTAACACAAAATTCTGGAGACTATTTAACTAAATATATAAAGGAATGTTATGAGCAAAATAAGCCAATGGATAATGTAATGCACGAAAAATTAAAAGATTTATATAGAAAATATTTATGCATTGGTGGATTACCAGAAGTTGTTAGTGAATTTTCTGCAAATGATATGGACATTTTACAAATTAACAAAAAAACAATTGAAGATATTATATTGTCATATATAAATGATATGAATAAGTATGTAAATAATAAATTTGAAGCCGCCAAAAATGAAGTTATTTATAAATCAATACCTGTGCAAATTGGAAATAAATCAAATAAGTTCCAATATACAAAAATTGAAAAAAATGCAAGAAAACGTGATTATGAAAGCTCATTAGAGTGGTTGTTATCAAGTAATATGATATATAAGTGTAATTTGTTAAATAGTATAAATATACCACCAGAAGTATTCAAAAATGAAGATGTATTCAAAATATATATGGGAGATATTGGTATACTTAATACAATGTTAAAAATAAACACAAATGAAATATATTTAGATAAACCATTTATATATAAAGGCGATATTGCTGAAAATTATGTAGCAAATCAATTGATATTTAATAGTGTGGCATTATATTATTGGGCAACAGCAAGTAATTCAGAAATTGATTTTATTATATATAATGAGGATGGTATTATACCAATTGAAGTAAAAGCGAGTGATAATACACAATCAAAAAGTTTAAAGGCATATGTAAAAAAATACAATCCAAAATACTCAATCCGAGTATCAGGAAAGAATTTTGGATTTGAAAACGGAATAAAGTCAGTACCACTTTATGCAGCATATTTAATTAAATAGACAAATTTTTAAAAACTATATAGTGGAATGAGAAATTTATTTGTAGCAAGGGGGAGCAATATGGATATAGCAGTTAAAATCATCAAAATGATTGGCGGACTAGTATTATTAATATATGGAATGGATATGCTGAGTGTAAATTTAAAGAAAATTGCTGGAGAAAAATTAAAAGCAATTTTGAAAAAAGCTACAGATAATATTTTTAAAGGAGTAATTACAGGAATTATAGTTACAGTAGCTGTTCAAAGCTCTTCAGTTGTAACAGTCATGGTAATAGGTTTTGTAAATGCAGAAATACTAAAATTAAAAAATGCAATACCTATAATTATGGGAGCTAATATTGGAACTACTATAACAGCTCAGATATTGAGACTAGCAAGTGTAGAAGGAAGTACTATATTTACGCTATTAAGTCCAGAATTTTTGGCACCAGTATTTATTATAATTGGTTTTGCTTTATTAGAAGTTAAGAAAAAGAAAAATATGAAAGATATTGGACAACTATTAATAGGAGTAGGCTTACTTTTCACAGGGCTTATGACAATGGTTGATATGGCAAGTGGATTTAGTGAACTTCCTATAATGAAAGAAATTTTAAGTACTCTTTCAAACCCTATAGTAGGTTTAATTGCAGGAACTATTATAACTGCAATAGTACAAAGTTCAGCAGCAACAATAGGTATTTTACAAGCAATATCTCAAACAGGTATTATTACATATGCTAGTACAATACCAGTAGTATTAGGTCAAAATATTGGAACATGTTTTACATCTGTTTTATCTAGTATAGGAGCATCAAAAAATGCAAAAAGAGTAGCCACAGTCCATTTACTATTTAACTTTATAGGATCTATTATTTTTATGATAGCAATATATACATATCAAACCTTAGTTGGATTTAGTTTTTGGAATAATCCAATAGATATGGGAGGAATAGCAAATTTCCATTTAATTTTCAATGTTGTATGTACGTTAATTTTACTTCCATGTGCTGGATTACTAGAAAAATTAGCAATGTTAGCCATTAGAGATAATAAAGAAGAAAACGAAGAGGAAGAAGATACAAGTGAGTATCTAACAGTATTAAATGTATTAGATGAAAGAATTGCTAAAATCCCAAGTGTAGCAATATCTAATAGTTTAAAAGTAATAACTAAAACAGCTGAAATTGCAGAGAAGAATGTAAAAAAATCTATGAATTTACTAGAAAAAATTGATGAAGAAAAATTAGAACATATTCAAAATAGAGAAGATGCAATTGATGAATTAGATGCAAAAACTGCAGAATTCTTAGTAAGAATAGGAAATCTTGAACTTACAGAACAAGAAAATAAATCAGTAACAAGCTTATTAAAAATTGAATCAGAATTTGAAAAAATTGGTGATTATGCATATAAATTATCTAAAATAGTAGAAAGCATGAAAAATAAGAAACTTGAATTTTCAGAAAATGCAGTAAAAGAGTTAAATCTAGTATATAAGTTGGTGGAAGATGTACTTAGAAAAACAATAGAAGCTTTGCCAAGAAAAGATAAGACTATTGTAATTGAAATACAAGCCTTAAAAGAAATCGCAGAAATGTATAGAGAAAAATTTAAGAAACAACATATAGAAAGATTGAGAGAAGCAAAGTGTTCAGTTGATACAGGAATAGCTTTTATAGAAATATTAACAGTATATGAAAAGATTATTGATCACTGCTTAAATGTATCAGTAGAAATTGCTAATTATGCAATGGATGAAAGATATATTACTAAGCATGAATATCTTAATAGCTTATATGCAGATGATAGTGGTAGATTAAAATCAAGATTCAATGAACTCATTCATAAATATGAAATATTGATAGAAGAGAATAATACTAGAAATACAGCTAATAGTTAAAAATAAGCAGTTGAAAAACAAGAAAATTTGTGATATAAGTCAAAATATAAAAAAATAAGGAGGAAACAAATGAAGAAAGTAATATTAGCTATAATTTTAATTGCATTAATATGCGGAGGATTATTATATGTAAATTATCAGTATCAAGAGCAAAAAACAAAGACTTCTGAAAATACAGCTAATAATTCTAGTCAAAATAGTGCAGAACAAAATAATATAACACAAGATAATACAACAACAAATAATTCAACATTTGAAGGCAATAATTCATTATACAATAGTATATTTAAAAATAATGAAACAACTAATACAATTAAAGATGATGATAGAAATGAAGAAGAGAAAAAAGAAGATGATGATGATAAAATAGAAAATACTCCAGTGGCTTTACATGGAGAATTAGAAGTTAAGGGAACAAATATTGTAGATGAAGATGGTAAAAAGTTTCAATTAAAAGGTGTAAGTACTCATGGATTACAATGGTTTCCACAATATGTAAATCAAGATGCTTTTAATTATATGAGAGATACATGGGGAATTAATGCAGTAAGGCTTGCTATGTATACAGATCCTAATGTTGGATACACAAAAGAGTTGCATAAAGTTGTTGAAAATGGTGTAGAATATGCAAAAAATGCAGGATTATACGTTATAATAGATTGGCATATATTAAGTGATGGAAATCCAAATACTAATAAACAATCAGCAATTTCATTTTTTAAAGAAATGTCTAAAAAATATAAAGATTATGATAATGTAATTTATGAAATTTGCAACGAGCCAAATGGTGATGTTCAATGGAAAAGAGATGTTAAACCATATGCAGAAAAAGTAATTGCAGAAATAAGAAAAAATGATGATGATGCTATTATTATAGTTGGAACACCAACATGGTCACAAGATGTAGATGTAGTAGCAAAAGATCCTGTAAAAGGATATGATAACATAATGTATGCATTACATTTTTATTCAGCAACTCATAAAGAAGATTTAAGAAAGAAAGCAGAAACAGCTTTAAAATCAGGCTTACCAATCTTTGTATCTGAATTTGGAATTTCAGATGCTTCAGGTAACGGGAATATAGATAAATCAGAAGGAGATAAATGGATAGATTTCTTAAACAAAAATAATATAAGTTGGATGTGTTGGAATTTATCTAATAAAAATGAAACATCATCACTTTTAAAAGACAGTACTAATAAAGTAACAGGTTGGACAGAAAATGAGTTGTCAGAGGAAGGAAAATGGCTATTAAAGGCATTAAAAAAATAATGTATTTCGGAAAAAGAATAGTTATAAAATTTTAATAGTTAATAATACAGAAAAAAGCAAGTTTAATTACTTGCTTTTCACGTAATAAGAAAATATAAATTAGGAGAAAAGTAAAATGAATATATTATCGGCATTTATAGTTTTTGATATTTTAATAATTGTGTATGAATTAATAATAGAAATATGTTCTGCAATATATGAATTAAGTGGACTTACAAAAGAACAAGCAAGATTTCAGATTACATCACTATTAACGGGTACAGGTTTTACTACTACAGAAAGTGAAAAAATGCTTGAATCTCCAAAAAGAAAAAGAACCACTAGAAATATAATGATAGTAAGTTACATTTTTAATATATCAATAATATCTACGTTAGTAACTCTATTAACATCAACTAAAACTTTAAGACTAACTGATTTAGTAGTAGGTTTACTAATATCAATAGTAATTATTATTTTACTATTTTTTTCTAGAAGAATAAGTAAAATACGAAAATTTATAGATAGAGTTATGTTATATACAGTGGGGAAAATTTTATATAACAAGCAAAATGAAATGATAATATATGAGTATTATGGTAAAAAAGCTCTAACAGAAGTTAGACTAAATAAAGTGCCTAGAGGATTAAAAGATAAAACTTTAGAGCAACTAAATTTATTGGAAAAATATGGCATAAATATATTATATATTAAAAGAAAAAGAGAGATTATAACTGAGTGGAAAGAAACAAAATTATATGAAGGTGATGTAATTTTAATGCTAGGAGATAAAAAAATAATATCCGATTTATTAAACGGTTAATGTTAATCTATTGGTAAAACTAGATATATTCTACTTATAAGCCAAAATATACCATAAATCCCAGAAATTTAAAGGAAAAAAATATTGACAAAAAAATTTACAATTGGTAGAATAAAATTGAAATATACTAAAGAAGGGGATAAAAATTATGAATGGTAGTAGAAAAACAGTAAAATTATCTATTATGTTAATTATTATGATAGCATTAATGTTTTCGACAGCATTTATTATGATAATAAAAGCAACAGAAGATAAGGATAGTAAAGATGTAAAAAATGCAAAATATAGTGGAGAATATACAATAGAATATTTAATACAACATTTCAATTTAGTTACTCTAGGAGATGTTTCTCAAGCACAGCATATTGTTGGACCAGTTCTAATTGGTGGAGATATAAAAAGTGACCTTAATCATTCACAACAAACAGGAGGTACAAGTTCATATGTAAAAGGGTCAATAAAAGCTGGAAATGTTAGTTGTAATGAAAATCCAAAACCAACGTTGTATTTAGGGAAAAAAGCCAATGCAAAAGTAAATGACAATGGTCAAGATGGAGCTAATGTTAACGGTCAATGGTATACAAATAATCCAACAGTAATTACAGATGATTATCTTAATTTTAATACATTATTTGATAGAATTAAAAATCAGTCAAAAAGTTTAGTATCAGGTAAAAAAATAACTAAAAACAAAGATAATGAAATAGAAATAAAAATAGGAGATACTGTAACTATTGAAAGTTTAAAAGATGTATCAAATATAAAAATGATTGGAGATAAAAGTACTAATAAGCTTACTTTAATTAATATAACTGCCTCAGGAGAAGTAACTTTACCTCAACTTTGGATAAATGGGCAACAAGCATCAGTAACCGAAAGAGATACAACAGGAAATGCAATTGTTTGGAATTTCCCAAATGCAACTAAAATAAATTTTGCTAGTAGTCCATCATTTGGGCATACAGTAGCACCTAATGCAGATGTAAAAACAGAAAGTACAAATTATAATGGTTGTTTAATAGCAAAAAGTTTAGATGGTCATATTGAAGGACATTTTTATACATATAGTGGAACGAAAATACCTTTAAAAGGAATACCACAAGAAGATCCACAAGAAAAACCAGAAAAGCCAAAAGATGATAAAAACAATACAACAGATTCAAAGAATAATACAACAGGAAATAATACATCAGGTTCAAAAAATAATACTACAAAACCAAAAAATAACACAACAGGAAACAGTACATCAGGTTCAAAGAACAATACAACAAAAAACAATACAACTAAGCCAAAGAATAATACAACAGGAGATAGTATAACAGGTTCAAAGAACAATACTACAAAAAATAATAAAACAAACAAAACAAATACTTCAAAAGGTGAAGATGGAAAAGTATTAGGAGCAGAATGGGAGAAGAACAATACATCAAAAAATAAGACAGACAAAACGACTGCAAATGGAAAGTTACCACAAACAGGTGATGAATTTAGCCAAAAGGTTATTTTAGCAGTTGCAATGATAGCTTTAGTAGTTGTTTTTGGAGTAAAATATATAAAACATAAAAATAAACTAGATGCAAATAAATAAAGTAAATACATATAGATAAATGCAGGGACGAGCATTGCTCGTCCATTTGTATTTTTTATATAGTTATATAGTAAGAAAAATGTTACAAAAATGTAATTATTCAAAAATGATAAAATGTTGACAAAAAAAATTGCTATTGGTAGAATAAAATTGAATTATACTAAAGAAGGGAATATAAAATTATGAATGGTAAAAGTAAAACAGTAAAATTATCTGTTATGTTAATTTTGATGATAGCATTAATGTTTTCAACAGCATTTATTATGATAATAAAAGCAACAGAAGATACGGAAGATGGAAAAAAAGCAGAATTTGATGGAGAATATACAATAGAATATTTAATAAAGCATTTTAATTTAGTTACATTGGAAAATGTTTCGCAAGTACCACATATTGTAGGACCCGTATTAATTGGTGGAGATATAAATAGCAATCTTTATCATTCACAACAAACGAAAGGGATAAGTTCATATGTAAAGGGAAAGATAAAAGGTGGAAATGTCAATTGTAATGATGATAAAAAGCCAACTTTATATTTAGGTAATGCAACTAATGCTACAATTAATTCAGATGGAGGAGCTAATGTTAATAATCAATGGTATACTAGTAGTTCAACAGTGATAACAGATAATTATCTTAATTTTGATACATTATTTAATAAAATTAAAAGTCAATCAAAAAGTATAGTATCTGGTAAAAAAGTAACAAAAAGAAGTGACAATAGCGAAATAGAAATAGATATAGGAGATACTGTAATTATTGAAAGTTTAGATGGAGTATCTAATATTAGACTGAGGGGAAATGAAGATAGTAATGAGCTTACTTTGATTAATATAACTGCTAAAGGAACAGTATCTTTACCACAGCTTTGGATAAATGAACAACAAGCACATTCAGGGGAAAAAAGTGGTACAGGTAATGCAATTGTTTGGAATTTGCCAAATGCAACAACAATTAATATGGCGAATAGTGCATCAGTTGGACATATAGTTGCTCCTAATGCAGATATTAAGGCACAAAGTACTAATTATGCAGGTTGTTTAATAGGAAAGAGTTTAGATGGACCAATTGAGGGACATTTCTATACATATAGTGGAACTAAAATACCTTTAAAAGAAGTTCCAAAAGAAGAGCCAAAGGAAGAAATAAAAGAAGAGCAAAAAGAAGAACCAAAAGATAAAAATAATACAGTAGCATCAAAAAATAATACAACAAAGCCAAATAATATTACAACAGGAGATAGTACAACAGTATCAAAAAATAACACAACAAAACCAAACAGCAATACAACAGGAGATAGTACAACAGCATCAAAAAATAATACAACAAAGCCAAACAGCAATACAACAGGAGATAGTACAACAGCATCAAAAAATAACACAACAAAGCCAAACAACAATACAACAGGAGATAGTACAACAGCATCAAAAAATAATACAACAAAGCCAAACAACAATACAACAGGAGATAGTACAACAGCATCAAAAAATAATACAACTAAACCAAAGAATAACACAATTGGAAATAGTACAACAGATTCAAATAACAATAAAACAAATACTTCAGTAGATGAAGATGGAATGGTATTAGGAGCATCAAGGGAGAAAAACAATATATCCCAAGATAATACATCAAAAAATAATACATCAAGCAACAAAACAGACAAAACAACTGCAAATGGAAAGTTACCACAAACAGGTGATGAATTTAGCCAAAAGATTATTTTAGGAGCTATAATGATTTCATTAGTTGTAGTTTTTGGAATAAAGTATACAAAGCATAAAAATAAACTAGATGCAAATAAATAAAATAAATACATATAGACAAATGTATGGACGAGCAGTGCTCGTCCATTTGTATTTTTTTATATAGTAAGAAAAATGTTACAAAAATGTCATTATTAAAAAAGGATAAAATGTTGACAAAAAAAATCGCTATTGGTAGAATAAAATTGAATTATACTAAAGAAGGGGATAAAAATTATGAATGGTAGTGGAAAAACAGTAAAATTATCTGTTATGTTAATTTTGATGATAGCTTTAATGTTTTCAACAGCATTTATTATGATAATAAAAGCAACAGAAGATACAGAAAAAGGAAAAGACGCAAAATATAATGGAGATTATACAATAGAATATTTAATAAAACATTTCAATTTAGTTACTCTTAAAGATGTTTCTCAAGCTGAACATATAGTTGGACCAGTATTAATAGGTGGAGATGTAAAGAACAAATTATATCACTCACAAATAACAGGAAACACAAGTTCATATATTAAAGGAAAAATAGAACCCGGAGGAAATGTTGAAAATAAAAATAATCCTAAACCGACACTATATTTAGGAACTAAAAGTGGAGCGGAAATTTTAGAATATGGTGGCGTGAATGTTGGAAATCAGTGGTATACTGGAAGCCCAACAGTACTTACAGATAATTATCTTGATTTTAATGTCTTATTTAGTAATATAAAAAGTCAGTCTAAAAACTTATCTTCTTCTGGAAATACAGTAAAGCCAAAAGATGGAAAGGTTGAAATAAGCATAGGTGATAAAGTAATAATAGATGAATTTGATAAAGTAAAAGAAATAAATATTAAGGGAGAGAAAAGCAGTAACGACTTGACATTAATAAATGTAAAGAAATCTGGAAAAGTCGATATGCCAACAGTTACAATTAATGGTAATCAAGTAAGCACACAAGACTCAGATACAACAGGAAATTCAATTGTTTGGAATATTCCTAATGCAACATCAGTTCAAATGGCAGATAGCCCATCAATTGGGCATATTGTTGCACCTAATGCTAATGTAAAAACTAATAATACAAATTATGCTGGATGTATGATAGCTAATAGTTTAGATGGACATATTGAAGGACACTTCTGGGCTTATAATGGTACAGCATTACCTATAAAAAAAGTACCACAAGAAAAACCAAAACCACAAGAGAAACCAAAGCCACAAGAAAAGCCAAAAGATGATAAAAACAATACAACAGATTCAAAAAATAATACAACAGGTTCAAAAAATAATACAACAGGTTCAAAAAATAATACAACAAAGCCAAAGAACAACACAACAGGAAATAACATAACAGGCTCAAAAAACAATACTACCGGAAACAGCACAACAGGTTCAAAGAATAATACAACAAAGAACAATACAACTAAGCCAAAGAATAATACAACAGGAGATAGTATAACAGGTTCAAAGAACAATACTACAACAAACAATAAAACAAACAAAACAAATACTTCAAAAGGCGAAGATGGACAAGTATTAGGAGCAGAATGGGAGAAAAATAATACATCAAAAAATAAAACAGATAAAACAACTGCAAATGGAAAGTTACCACAAACAGGTGATGAATTTAACCAAAAGGTTATTTTAGCAGTTGCAATGATAGCTTTAGTAGTTGTTTTTGGAGTAAAATATATAAAACATAAAAACGAACTAGATGCAAATAAATAAAATAATAAATACAAAAGACGAGCTTTGCTCGTCTTTTATGTTACATAATATTGTTAAAACTATTGATTTTTGTAATAATATGGTATATAATACATTGCGATAAAAAAGAATTAGGGGGAATTTTAAATGATAAGAAAGCTAAGAATAGTATTTTTTGTTGCAATAGCATCTTTAATGTTAGTTTTAATACCAGCAAAAGTTAATGCTGCATCAGAAGTAGGAAGTAGCACAAAGAATCCAGTTAATGTATCTTTTAACAAAGAATACTCAAAAACATGGGATAGTAGTTATTATACTCAAAAACCTTATTATAATAAAATTAATGTTACCAAAAAGGGAATATTAAAAATGACTTTTTCAAAATTTGGTTATAAAAATAACAATTATACATATGCACCTATGAAAATTGTAGTAAGTGATAAAAATGACAAAGTTGTTTGGGATACATCATCAAGCAAACAAGCAGATGATAAAAATTCCAAAGAGTTTGTGTATTATGTTGGATTAAATGCAGGTACATATTATGTAAAATTCAATCCAGCTTATTCTGTTGGAGATGCTAATGTAACAACAAAATATAAATTTTCATTTACTGCTGATAATAATATAGAAGTAGAACCAAATGAGAAAAAAGAAAATGCTACAGGAATATCTTTAAATAAAATGTATAGAGGATTTTTCGGATATGATTATGGAACTGTTGGAGAATATGATTTTTATAAGGTAAAATTAACTAAAGATAAAAATTATAAAATATTTATGGATAATAAAAAAATTTTTAGTACAACAGTATTAATTGAATTATATGATGCAAAAGGAAAGGATAATAGCATTACTTTTAGATTTAAAGAAAATAATAATGGAATGAATGTTTATGAATTTACTGCAGGAACTACAGGAGATTATTATATCAAATTATGGAATTATCATGGCGCACAAATGGAGTATAAAATAGGTGTATATAATAGCAATGCAAAAGCTCCTAACAGCAGTGTAAAAGAACCTACTAACAATAAATCAACAAATAAGATAGTGTTTAGTGATAATTATATAAAAGCAGGTAAGTCAATTACAATAATGCAAGATGTTGGCGGAAAGTCAGTTGCATCTATAAATTTAGCTGCTAATACAGTTAAAGAAGCTATTGAAAAGAAATTTACAGGAACTAAAGTAGCATCTAGCTTAAAAGATAATGTAGGAACAGGAACAGTTGTAAATTTAGCAAATGGACAAAAAATAACAGTTATATATAAAGGTGATGTAAACGGTGATGGAAAAGTATCAATAGCTGATGCAGGTAAAATGGTAAGATCATCATTTGGAAAAGTAAAATTAACTGAAGCTCAGAAAAAAGCAGGAGATATAGGTGGAACAGCAAATGCAGTTAACTCAGCAGATGCTGGTGTTGTAGTAAGATTATTATTTGGTGGAAGCAACTCAACTAAAGCTTTCAGCAAAATGTCAGAATTTATGCCAAAACAATAGTATCAATTTGATTTGGTAAGCTATGGCATACGTATTAGAAAAATTATTGACAAAATTTATTGTTCTATAGTATAATAAATTTAGCAATAAGAGAAATAATATTGCATATAATAAAAAAGAGAAAAGAGCGTAAAGCTCAATTCTCCGACTTGTTGTTTGAACTTGATGTTGTGTTTTGAGAAGGTGCAACATCGAGTTCTTTCTTTGTTATTCTGATGGAATAGCCGAACGATGCCGGCAGACAAACACCAGAAAAGCCAATGAAAGAATAATAAGGCACACTCCTATGTATTGTTCCATAACCTTACCCCCTCATATTGTAACTTTTAACAATACATATTGCTATATATTGCTAAAATATACCATATGATGTCATGGGGCGAAGTTCAAACAACATATATAATATATCACTAAACAATTTTAAAGTCAATTTGACAATTAGAATTTATTGAAAAAAGATTCGAATACCCCAAGGGCACTTCTTCGCTCCGCTCAGGGCGCCGCGAGCCTTCGGCCGCTAGTTTTGCTTACTAGGGAGTACAGCAAAAAAAATAATCATAGCTTTGCTATGATTATTTTTTTTGGCTGGGCTGGCTAGATTCGAACTAGCGCATGCATGAGTCAAAGTCATGTGCCTTACCGCTTGGCTACAGCCCAATATATATTAAATGGGGTGGAAGGTGGGATTCGAACCCACGGCCTCTAGTGCCACAAACTAGCGCTCTAACCAACTGCGCTACATCCACCATATGCACTAGCTCACTATGGCAGTGCAATTAATAGTATAATATTTTTATGCCACTTTGTCAATGCTTTTATTCAGATTTTATAAAAAAATTCCGAAAAACCTTGCAAAATTAGGATAACATGTTATAATATAGGAGTTGATTTATAAAGCGTGAAAGGATTGAATTAAAATGAGTATGAAGTTTGAAAAAACAGAGAATGCAAATGAATTAAAATTAGAATTTACAATAGAATCAGAAAAATTTAATAAAGCAATGAAAAAAGTATATGAGAAAACAGCCAAATACTTTACTATACCAGGATTTAGAAAAGGTAAAGCTCCAATGGCTATGATAGAAAAACAATACGGATCAGAAATATTCTATGAGGATGCTTTTAACGAAGTATTAGAAGAAGAATATCCAAAGGCAATAGAAGAAAGTAAATTAGATATAGTAAGTAAACCTTCTATAGAAGTAAAACAAATTGAAAAAGGAAAAGACTTAATCTTTACAGCAATTGTACAAACAAGACCAGAGGTAAAACTTGGAAAATATAAAGGTATAGAATTAAAAAAAGTAGAGTATAATGTAACAGATGATGACATTAACCATGAATTAGGTCATATGGCTGAAAGAAATTCAAGACTAGTAGTTGTTGAAGATAGACCAGTTGAAAAGGATGATATAGCTGTTATAGACTTTGAAGGTTTTGTTGATGGTGTACCTTTTGAAGGTGGAAAAGCTGAAAATCACGAATTAACAATTGGTAGTGGAACTTTTATACCAGGTTTTGAAGATCAAATTATTGGTATGAAAGTAGATGAAGAAAGAGATATAAATGTAAAATTCCCTGAAGAATATTTCTCAGAAGAGTTAAAGGGAAAAGATGCAGTGTTCAAAATTAAGTTACATGAAATAAAGAAAAAAGAACTACCTGAAATAAATGATGAGTTTGCAAGTGATGTAAGCGAATTTGATACTTTAAAAGAATTAAAGGCAAGTATCAAAGAAAAACTAGAAGAAGAAAATACAAGAAAAGCTAAATATGAAACAGAAGATGCTGCAGTAAAAGCTGTAACAGATAAAGTTGAAGTAGATATTCCATCAGGAATGATTGAAATAGAAATAGACAACATGGTAAAAGATATGGAAGCTAGATTACAATATCAAGGACTAAAATTAGATCAATACTTAAAAATGATAAATAAAGATATGGCAGATTTCAGAAAAGAATGTGAAGAACAAGCTAAAGTATCTGTAAAAACAGGTTTAGTATTAGATGCAATTATAGACGTAGAAAAAATTGAACCAAAAGAAGAAGATGTTAATAGTAAAATTGCAGAAATGGCAAAAGCTTATGGCAAAAATGAAGATGAATTAAAGAAAAATGAACAATTTGTTAAGTACATAAAGGAATCTTTACAAAGAGAAGCTGTAGTTAACTTTTTAGTAGATAATGCTAAAATAAAATAATTTTAATTATTAAAATTATAATCAAAGGAGGAAGGATTATGTTTGAAAATACATTAGTACCATACGTTATAGAACAAACTAATAAAGGAGAAAGGTCATACGATATATATTCTAGACTTCTAAAAGATAGAATAATCGTATTAAGTGAAGATGTAAATCATGCAACAGCTAGTGTAATTGTTGCACAAATGCTATTCTTAGAGTCAGAGGATCCAGATAAGGAGATATATTTCTACATTAATAGCCCAGGTGGATCTATTACAGATGGAATGGCAATATACGATACAATGAATTATATAAAATGTCCTGTTGTTACTATAGCAATTGGATTGGCTGCAAGTATGGGATCATTTCTTTTAACAGCAGGAGAAAAAGGAAGAAGATATGCTACTCCTAATGCAGAAATATTAATACATCAACCTCTTGTTTCTGGTGGAATATCTGGTCAAGCTACAGAGATAAAAATTCATTCAGATCATTTGATAAGAACAAGAGAAAAATTAAACAGAATCTTAAGTGAAAAAACAGGAAAGCCAATAGAAGAAATAGAGAGAGATACAGAAAGAGATAATTGGATGACAGCACAACAAGCTTTGGAATATGGCTTAATAGATGGAATAATGGAGAAAAGAAATTAGTAAAAATATATAAAATAAATAAAAAGGGACAGATATACATCTGCCCCTTGACTAATATAATATATATTGATATAAATATATATAATTAAATTTGAATACTAGATAGGAGGCAAAACGATATGCCAAAGAAAAATGAAAATATTACTAGAGGTGTTAGATGTTCTTTTTGTGGAAAATCTCAAGAAAGTGCAAAAAGAATTGTAGCAGGACCAAATGTATATATATGTGATGAATGTATAGACTTATGCAAAAATATTGTAGAAAATGAATTTTATGAAGATGAGCAATATGAACTTGAAGAAACTGAACAACTTCCAAATCCATCAGAAATAAAAGAAATTTTAGACCAATATGTTATAGGTCAAGATAATGCAAAGAAAACATTAGCAGTTGCTGTTTATAACCATTATAAAAGAATAAATAATGAAGATGAAAACAAAAATGATGTGGAAATACAAAAAAGTAATGTTCTATTGTTAGGTCCTACTGGATGCGGAAAGACATTACTAGCTCAAACTCTAGCTAAAATCTTAAAAGTACCTTTTGCTATAGCGGATGCTACTACTCTAACAGAAGCAGGATATGTTGGAGAAGATGTTGAAAACATACTTCTAAAATTAATACAAGCAGCTGATTACAATATTGAACTGGCGGAGAAAGGTATTATCTATATAGATGAAATAGATAAGATTACAAGAAAATCAGAGAATCCATCTATTACTAGAGATGTAAGTGGAGAAGGTGTTCAACAATCATTATTAAAAATCATTGAAGGAACAACAGCTTCAGTTCCACCACAAGGAGGAAGAAAACATCCACATCAAGAATTTTTACAAATAAATACAGAAAATATATTATTTATATGTGGAGGGGCTTTTGAAGGCCTAGATAAGATAATAAATGATAGAATAGGAAAAAAGACTATTGGTTTTGGTGCAAAAATTGAAAGTAAAAAAGAGGTAGATAAATATAAAATATATGAACAATTATTACCTCAAGATTTATTAAAATTTGGACTTATACCAGAATTTGTAGGAAGACTTCCAATAGTTACTACTCTTAAAGAATTAGACAAGGAAAGCTTAATAAAAATTGTAACAGAACCAAAGAATGCTTTGGTAAAACAATATAAAAAATTGTTTGAATATGATGATGTAGAGTTGGAGTTTGAACAAGAAGCTCTAGAAGCTATTGTAGAAAAAGCAATAGAAAGAAATACAGGAGCAAGAGGATTGAGAGCTATTATAGAAGAAATAATGAGAGATATAATGTTTGATATTCCTTCAAATCCTACAATAGAAAAATGTATAATAACAAAAGAAACAGTCTTGGATGGAAAAGAACCTAAGATTGTTATAAATGAAGAAAGAAAAAATAAAAATCAAAATCAAATAAAAAAGCAAAAAGTCCAAACAACAGAAAAAACAGAAACAGCATAAAATTTCTAAAAAAGTATTGCAATTGCAATACTTTTTTGCTATAATATAACCTGTTGAAAAATACACACATAAGTTTAGCTTTTAATCTAGTGCTTAAAATTTAAGTGATTACAAGTGTTTGAAGACTTATGGAGGTAAAAACAAAAAGGAGGAATTTAAGATGGCAGTAGTTGCAATGAAACAATTACTAGAAGCAGGTGTACACTTTGGACACCAAACAAGAAGATGGGATCCTAAAATGGCTGAATATATATTCCAAGCTAGAAATGGTATCCATATTATCGATTTACAAAAAACATCAAAGAAAATCGATGAAGCTTACAAATTTATGAAAGAACTTTCAGAAGAAGGAAAAACAGTTCTATTTGTAGGAACAAAGAAACAAGCACAAGAGTGCATGAAAGAAGCTGCTCAAATGTGCGGAATGTACTATGTTGATCAAAGATGGTTAGGTGGAATGCTTACAAACTTTGGAACAATTAGAACTAGAATTCAAAGATTAAAAGATTTAGAAAAAATGCAAGAAGATGGAACTTTTGATGTATTACCTAAAAAAGAAGTTATTCAATTAAAGAAAGAAATGGAAAAACTAGAAAAGAACCTTGGTGGAATCAAAGACATGGAAGAATTACCAGGAGCATTATTTATAGTAGATCCTAAAAAAGAAAGAATAGCTATATTAGAAGCTAGAAAATTAAATATACCTGTAGTAGGTTTAATTGATACAAACTGTAATCCAGAAGATGTTGATTATCCAATTCCAGGAAATGATGATGCTATAAGAGCTGTTAAATTAATAGCTGAAGTTATGGCAAATGCAGTTATTGAAGGAAGACAAGGAGAAACATTTGAAGTGGCTCAAGAAGAACAAGTAAATGAAGAGGTTGCTCCAACAAGTATTGAAGAAGTTGTTGCAGAAACTGAAGAGACAGTTGAAGAATAAGAGATATAAGGGGCATAGTTAAAACTGTGCTCTTTAATTTTAATAAAATTTTTTACTAATTTTTAAAGGGGGATTAAAAAATGGCAGTAACAGCAAGTGTTGTTAAAGAATTAAGAGAAAAAACAGGTGCAGGAATGATGGACTGCAAGAAAGTATTAACAGAAACAGACGGAGATATAGAAAAGGCAATAGAATTATTACGTGAAAGAGGAATAGCAAAAGCAGCTAAAAAATCAGATAGAATAGCAGCTGAAGGAATAGTTGAAGCTTATGTATCAAACGATAAAAAAGTAGGAGCTTTAGTAGAAGTTAACTCTGAAACAGATTTCGTTGCTAAAAATGATGAATTTAAAACTTTTGTTGCAAATGTTGCAGAACAAATAGTAAAAACAAATCCAGCAGATGTTGAAACTTTATTAGGACAAGAATCAATAAATGTACCAGGAAAAACAGTTAAAGAAGTTTTAACAGATAAAATAGCTACAATAGGAGAAAACTTAACAATAAGAAGATTTGCAAGATTTGAAACAACAGGAGTAGTTGAAAAATATATTCATGGTGATGGAAAAATAGGAGTTTTAGTTGAATTAGAAAATGCTAACGATGAACTTGCAAAAGATATTTGTATGCAAATAGCTGCAGCAAGACCAGAATTCTTAAACAGAGAAGCAGTTCCAGCAGAACGTGTTGATAAAGAAATGGAAATATTAAAAGCACAAGCAATGAATGAAGGAAAACCAGCAGATATAGCTGAAAAAATGGTACAAGGAAGAATTGGAAAGTTCTATGGAGAAATTTGTTTAGTAGAGCAACCATTTGTTAAGAATCCAGACTTAAAAGTTAAACAAGTATTAGATGAAAAAGGTGCAAAAGCTTTAGGATTTGCAAGATTTGAAAAAGGTGAAGGAATAGAGAAAAAAGAAGAAAATTTTGCAGAAGAAGTTATGAACCAATTAAAATAAAAAAGTGAAATAATAATTAAAGCTATAATTGTTAATTATTAAGCAAAATATAAATGTATTGCACATCTGTAGGGGCTGACGTCCGCCACTGCATACTGAGGCTGTAACAGGCAAAGCCTTAACAGCCTCAGCATCAACAGCCTGTGAAATATAAATATTTGTTACAAGGTAATGGTTTTGAATTTTATAATCTACAAAGAACTGCTATATAGTGTAGGGGCGAAATAAATTCATTATCTTGTAATTTTTTATTTTTCTTTGAAAATCTTTATTGTTTTAACTTGTTTGTTGATTAAAAGATGTTAATCACAACAGATATAAAAAATAGGAGATAAAAGAAAAGTCGTTTTGGGGGAAATAATGAAGTTAAAAAAAATAATATTAATTTTTCTTCTAGTTGTAATTATTTTAAGTGTTATATTTCTTACATTTTATAGTGGAAAAATTAGTAAAAAAATTGAAACAAATAAAATGAATATTGTGGTAACGAACTTTGTTGCATATGATTTTGTAAAACACATTACTGGTGATAAAGTAAATGTAGTACTAATTGTAAGCCCAGGAGTAGAATCACATAATTATGATCCAACAGCCCATGATTTAGCTTTAATAGAAAATTCGGATTTATTCATATATATAGGTGGCGAAGTTGAAAGTTGGGCAACTAGAATAATAGAAACAACAGATTTATCCCAAACAAAATTGCTATGCTTATTGGATACTGTAGAATTGGTAGAGGAATCAGAGGTCGATGGAGCAGAGAAAGAAGAGCATCACGAAGAACAAAAAAGTTTTGATGAACACATATGGACTTCACCAGCAAATGCTATAAAGATGATGCAAGGTATTGAACAAGTAATATCAAAATTAGATGAAAAAAATGAGCAAGTATATCACGAAAATGCAAGTAAATATATTTCTGAAATAAAACAAGTACAAGGTAAGATACAAGAAATTGTAGATAACAAAGTTAGAAATAGATTAATTTTTGCAGATAAAATGCCAATGCAATATTTTGTTAATGAGTTCGGCTTAGAAGTGAGTGCTGCCTTTTCAGGATGTAGCACAGAAACAGAGCCTAGCAGTGGAACAATAGCATATTTGATAGATAAAATAAAAGAAGAGAAAATACCAGTAGTTTTATACATAGAGTTAAGTACAGGGAATATTGCTAAAACAATATCAGAAGAAACTGGTTGTGAAATGTTAAGGATAGAATCACTTCACAATGTAACAAAAAATGATTTCGATAATGGAGAAACATATGTAAGTTTGATGACAAGAAATTTAGATGTTTTAAAAAAGGCATTACAATAGAAGTAGAAATTGAAAGGATTGATGGTAAATATGAATAATATTATTACCATAAAAAATTTATCATTTAAATATAGTGGCAATCAAAATGTTTTGAAAAAAATAAATTTAGAAGTTAATGAGGGCGATTTTCTTTGCATAGTTGGAGAAAATGGCTCTGGAAAAAGTACCTTAATAAAGTGTATATTAGGATTAAATAGCATTGAAAAAGGAAAAACAGAAATAAAAGAAAAAGCAGGATATTTGCCACAAAAAACAGATATTCAAACTAATTTCCCAGCATCAATAGAAGAAATAGTATTAAGCGGAACGATTGTAAATAGCATTAAAAAAATCTGGTATACTAAAGAAGATAAAGAAAAAGCCAATAAAATTATGAAAGATTTAAACATATATGATATAAGAAAAAAATGTTTTAGAGACTTATCTGGAGGGCAACAGCAGAGAGTTTTAATTGCAAGAGCTCTATGTTCAAACAACTCATTAATAATTTTAGATGAGCCAACAAATGGATTAGATCCTAATATAGCAAAACAAATATATTCTATATTAAGTAAAATGAATAAAAAGAAAAACGTAACTATTATAATGGTATCTCATGATATAGATAGAGCAGTAAAATATTGTACTAGGTTAATAGAAATAAAAAATGGAGAAGTAGTTTTTGATGACATTCCAGCCAACTACTCCTTAGAGGGAGGGATTTAGAATGATATCAGTAATACATGAAATGCTTCAATATACATTTATACAAAGAGCAATAATAGTAGGAATTCTAGTAAGTGTATGTGCAGCACTTTTAGGAGTTATATTAGTTTTAAAAAGGTATGCTATGATTGGGGATGGTTTATCTCATGTAGGATTTGGAATTCTAACTGTAGCTGTAGCCTTTGGAATCACACCATTGCCAGTGGCAATACCAGGAGTAATGATTACAGCAATCATACTTTTAAAAATAGGTGAAAATGCAAAAATAAAGAGCGATAGTGCAATAGCTCTGATATCAAGTAGTGCTTTAGCAATAGGTGTTGCAGTCACATCAGTTACTACAGGATTAAATATTGACACATGCAATTTTATGTTTGGAAGCATATTAGCAATGAGCGAAAGTGATGTATACCTAAGTATATTAGTAAGTGTTGTTGTAGCAATTTTGTTCTTAATTTATTATAGAAAAATATTTATAGTTACATTTGATGAACAATTTGCAGAAGCATCAGGTTTAAATGTAAAGTGGTATACTAATTTAATTGCAATATTGACTGCAATAGTAATAGTTATAGGAATGAGAATGATGGGAACTATGCTTATTAGTAGTATAATAATTTTCCCAGCATTAACATCTATGAGAATATTTAAATCTTTTAAAAATGTAGTTATCAGTTCAGCAATTATTAGTGTTGTGGCATTTTTATTTGGAATATATTTTTCATACATATACAACATAAGCACAGGAGCGATGATAGTTATTGCAAATTTAGTTTTATTTATAATATTTACTTTATTAGAAAAAATTATATATGATGAATAGAAAAAGGTTTTAAGGTATATTTTAAAATTACCTTAAAACCTTTTATGTTATAATATACTTTTAATTTTTTCAATAATCATATTTAAAGCAATTAAGTTATTGCCACCTTTAGGAACAATTATATCTGCATGTTTTTTGCTAGGCTCAACAAATTGTTCATGCATAGGTTTTACAGTACTACAGTATTGCTCTATAACTGAATTTAAATCTCTATTTCTTTCTAATATATCTCTTTCTAATCTTCTAATAAATCTAATATCAGCATCAGCATCAACAAAAATTTTTATATCCATTAAATCTCTAAGTGTAGGATTTTCAAATATTAAAATACCTTCAACTAGAATAACTTTATTAGGCTTAATGGTTAAAGTTTTATCTTCTCTATTGTGATTAGTAAAAGAGTAGATTGGTGCTTCAACAGGTTTATTATTTTTCAAATCAATAATATGTTGTATTAGCATATCTGTATCAAATGCATCAGGATGATCATAATTTAATTTTTTTCTATCTTCAAAACTTAATTCATCATGACTTTTATAATAGTAATCATGTGAAAGTTTGGCAATTTTTTCACCAAATTCTTTTTCTATATTATCTGCTAAAGTGGTTTTTCCAGAAGCTGTACCACCAGCAATACCTATAACAATTGGATTCATATTGTAAAACCTCCAGTTATTTTATAATCATGAATATTCTACAATATAATTCGATAAATTTCAACAATTTCACACAAAAAGTTTCCATAATAATTGTTGATTTAATAATTAAAAAAGTATTTTATAAATTTAGTAGAAATTTTAAATAGTCTATGATATATTAATAAAAATTGAATAAGTAATATAAAAATATATTGCTAAAGGAGGAATAAGAATGACTCAGGCAGATAAAAATTTTATTGATACTTGTAAAGAAATAATAAATAATGGATACTCATCTGAAGGAACAAATGTAAGAACAAGATGGGAAGATGGAACCGAAGCAAATTATATATCTATAGTTGGGGTTTCTAATAAATATGATGTAGGAAAAGAATTCCCAATGATAACACTACGAAATAATACAAATACAGTAAAAAGAGCAATAGATGAAATCTTATGGATATTCCAAAAAAAATCTAATAACATAAATGACTTAAATTCACATATATGGGATCAATGGGCAGATGGAAAAGGAACAATTGGGAAGGCTTATGGATATCAATTAGGAAAAAAATATGATTTTAAAACAAAAGATGGAATAAAAAATATGGATCAAGTTGATTATATACTTTATCTATTAAAAAATGATCCATCAAGTCGTAGAATAATGACAAATATATTCAATCATGAAGAATTAAAAGATATGAACTTAGAACCATGTGCATATGGAACTCAATGGATAGTAAAAGAGGGAAAATTACATCTTATTTTAAATCAAAGATCACAAGATATGTTAGCTGCTAATGGATGGAATACAATGCAATATGCAGCTTTGTTATATATGTTTGCACAAGTATCAGATTTAGAGCCAGGAACTTTAACTCATAATATAGGAGATTGCCATATATATGATAGGCATATTCCTCTTGTAAAAAAATTGATAGAAGCAGAACCAATGGATGTATCACCAAAGCTTATAATAAAAAATCCAACAAAAGATTTTTATCAATTCAAAGTAGAAGATTTTGAAATTCAAGGATATGATTATAACAAAGAAATTAAAATTGGAAAAATTCCAGTTGCGATATAGAGAGGGAAAATATGTTAAGTATAATTGTAGCAAAAGCAAGTAATAATATAATAGGAAAAGACAACAAACTAATTTGGCATATAGCAGATGATTTAAAAAGATTTAAAAAATTAACAACAGGACATACAATAATAATGGGAAGAAAAACATTCGAATCATTAGGAAGAGTTTTGCCTAATAGATATCATATTGTATTATCAAGAAATAAAGATTTTAGTATAGAAAATGAAAATGTAAAAATAATACCAGATATATCATTTTTGGATGAATATATAAAAGATAATGAAGAACATTTCGTAATAGGTGGAGCATCAATATATAAATTATTAATGCCATATGTTCAGAAAATGTATATAACAGAAATCGAAAAGGAATTTGAAGGAGATACTTCTTTCCCAGAAGTAAATATGGAAGAATGGACAATTACTGAAAAAGAAGAAGGTCCATACGATGAAAATAATGAATTTAAATATACATATGTTACATATGAAAGAAAATAGCACTATGACGAAAATTAGATTTATAATTTTGTATTAGCTTATTAGTCATATCATTTTTTATTGATATGACTAATTTTTATATAGAAAATCTAATTTCAGTTTATGTGTGTGACATACATTAATTGAAAGATATATAAACAAGAAAAATTATGTAAAATTGATGAAGAAAAAAGTTTAAAAATGCTTGAAAAAAACTATGAAAAAGTGTAATATATATTTATTGATTTATACCCATTTAAGGAGGAAAACATGGAAGAAGAGAAAGTGTTATGGTCAGATAGAAAAAGACCAATATTTGGATTACCAATATCATTTACAAAATATACATTAACTCAAGAAAAGTTGTATATTAAAACAGGATTCTTTAATATAAAGGAAGAAGAAGTAAGACTATATAGAATAATAGATATGACTTTAAAAATTTCACTTTTTCAAAGAATATTCAATGTAGGAACTATTCACTTTTATTCAATAGATAATTCAAGCTCTGAATTTGAAATAGTTAGTATAAAAAATGCTAGACAAGTAAAAGAAATGTTTTCAAAAATAGTTGAGGATGAAAGAGCTAAAAAGAAAGTTGCAAGTAGAGAAGTATTAATAAGACATTAAAAACAAAAAGAATAATATAATGTATTAGACTAATAAAATATGACGGAGGATTTTATGAAAAAATATTTTGGAACTGATGGAATAAGAAGAATTGCCAATAGTGAATTAACACCAGAACTTGTTTATAGGGTTGCTAAAGCAGGTGCATATGTGTTAGCTAAACATTCAGATCATATTCCAACAATACTAATAGGAAGAGATACTAGAATTTCAGGAACTTTAATTGAAAGTGCAATGACAGCAGGTTTTTTGAGCTATGGAGCAAACGTAAAATTATTAGGAGTTATTCCAACTCCTGGAGTAGCATATATAACAAAAAAATTTAAAGCAGATGCTAGTGTTGTAATATCAGCATCACATAATACTTTTGAATTTAATGGTATCAAATATTTTTGTGCTGAAGGAACCAAAATTCCTGATGAGATTGAAGAAGAAATCGAAGAAGTTATGGATTCTGGAAAAATATATGAGCTTAGTGCTATAAATGAGAAAATCGGGGTATCAGAAATAAAAACAGAATATATAGATGATTATCTTGAATTCTTTAAAAATAATTTTGCAAAGGATATTGCAAAATACAATAGAGATGATTTTGTAGTAGGAATAGATACTGCAAACGGAGCTACATATGAAATTGCTAAAAGAGTTTTTTCAGAACTTGGTATCAAATATAAAATAATAAATGATAAACCAAATGGTATTAATATAAATCATAATTGTGGTTCAACTCATTTAGAAGAAATAAAAAAGAAAGTTGTAGATGAAGGTTTAAGCTTAGGAATTGCATATGATGGGGACGGAGATAGATGTTTGGCTGTTGACGAAAAAGGAAATACAATAGATGGAGATATAATCCTTGCAGTAGTATCAGATTATATGAAAAATAAAAAATTATTAAATAAAAATACAGTAGTAGCAACTGTGATGAGTAATTTAGGTTTAAACAAATATGCAAAAAACAATAATCTAGAACTAAAACAAACCAAAGTAGGAGATAGATATGTTTTAGAAGAAATGAAGAAAAATGGCTATAATCTTGGAGGAGAACAATCAGGTCATGTAATATTCTTAGACTATAATCCTACAGGAGATGGAATATTAACATCCTTAATGCTAATAAAAATTTTATTAGAAAAAAATGTTTCTGCTTCAGAAATGGCTAAAATTGTTAATATATATCCTCAAGTTTTAATAAATGCAAAGGTTTCATCAGATAAAAAATATGATTTTGATAAGGATGAAATTATAAAGCAAGAAATTGAAAAAGTTCAAAAAGAATTTGCTGGAAATGGAAGAGTTTTAATTAGAGCTTCTGGAACAGAACCACTAGTTAGAGTTATGATAGAGGGAGAAAACAAAGAATATATAACAGAAAAGGCAAAAACAATAGCAGACTTAATAGAAAATAGATTGAATTAAGAATAGTTATTTGAGTAAAAATAGACTTTTCAGTTGTCTTTAAAATTATAATAAAAGGGGGAAATAAAATGAGTGAAAATAAGAAGTATTATATTACAACACCTATTTATTATCCAAGTGGAAAATTTCATATAGGAACAGCATATACGACAGTATTAGCAAATACAGTAAAGAAATATAGACAAATGAGAGGGTATGATGCATACATGCTAACAGGAACAGATGAGCATGGGCAAAAAATCCAAGAAGTTGCAATGGCAAGAGGAAAAACACCACAAGAGCATGTAGACGAGATGGCTGAAGTGGCAAAAGAACTATGGAAAAAAATGAAAATTGAATATAATGATTTTATTAGAACAACTGAAAAAAGACATGAAGAGGTAGTAGCACAAATATTCGAAAGATTTGTACAAAATGGAGATATATATATAGGAGAATATGAAGGGTGGTATTGTACTCCTTGCGAAACATATTTTACTCCTACACAACTAGTAGATGGAAAATGTCCAGATTGTGGAAGAGAAGTAAAAAAGATGAAAGAAGAAGCATATTTCTTCAATATGAAAAAATATGAAAAAAGACTTATAGAATTCTATGAGAAAAATCCAGATTTCATAGATCCTGTATATAGAAAAAATGAAATTTTTAATAATTTTATAAAACCAGGATTAGAAGATTTATGTGTAACACGTACAAGTTTTGATTGGGGTATAAAAATAAAAAATGATGAAAAACATGTTATATATGTTTGGCTAGATGCACTCACAAACTATATAACAGCTTTAGGATATATGTCAAAAGATGAAACAAAATTTAACAAATATTGGCCAGCAGATTTACAAATAGTTGGAAAAGATATTATAAGATTTCATGGAATATATTGGCCAATTTTCTTGATGGCTTTAGGATTGCCTACTCCTAAAAAACTATTAGTACATGGTTGGGTTATGATGAAAGATGGAAAAATGTCTAAGTCAAAAGGAAATGTAATATATCCAGAAGCATTAATTAATAGATATGGATTAGATAGTACAAAATATTTCTTATTAAAAGTTCTAAATAATGGTCAAGATGGAGTATTTACCCCAGAAGGCTTTGTAGAAATGTATAATTCTGATTTATGCAATGACTTAGGCAACTTATTAAATAGAACGATAGGTATGATTAATAAATACTTTAAAGGAAAAATGCCACAAAAAGCAAAAGAATATACTGAAACAGATAAGGAATTCCAAAACATAATCAATGAGAAGATAGATAGCATTGAGAAAAATATGGATAATTCACATATTTGTGATGCATTATCAGAAATTTGGGAGATTATATCAAAAGCTAATAAATATATAGATGAAACAATGCCTTGGGTATTATATAAAGAAGAAAAAATGGAAGAATTAGATGATGTAATGTATCATTTGGTAGAGGCATTAAGAAAAGTAGGTATAATGATAAAACCTGCAATGGAGGATACATCAAACAGTATATTTGAACAATTAAATATAAAGGACGAAAAATTACAAAGTTGGGAAAGCTTAAAAGAATATCCTGAGTATAATCAAGAATTAAAAGTAATTGAAAAAGGACAACCTTTATTTGAAAGACTAGAAGTGGAAAAAGAAATAGAAGAAATACTAGAGTTAATGAAAAAATAATAAATCTTAAATGAATTGCACAGATATGAATGGGGCGATTATTAATCGCCCAAAAATACAAAACAATAGAGATTCTAATATAAATTTTTTAATAGAAAATAAATAATCAATAATAGGAGAAAAAAATGAAAGATGCAATAATCATTGTAGAAGGTCCACAAGGTGTTGGAAAAACAACGTTTACTAATAATTTAAGAGAAAAGCTAAAAGCAACAGATTTATATAGATTATCAGGAATTAAAGACAGAACAGAAGCGGGACAACAAAAAATAAAGGTAAAATATGAAAAATTAATGGAATATATGGAGAACTGTTCAGACGTAAATTTACTTTTCGACAGAACTTTTTTTACAAATGAAGTATATGCAAGATTGGGTTACCATAATTATGATTTTTCTAAAACGTATGAAATGTTATTAAATAAATTGGATAATTTATCTAATCTAGATAAATATGATATATATTTTGTGGTTTTGTATTTAGAAAATGAAAGCCTATATGAGCAAAGAATAAAAAGAGATAAGCATGAATACCAAAAATTTGAAGTGCAGAGTAGTATAGATCAACAACGTGAATATTTAAAAATGGCAGATGAGATAGAAAAACAATGCAAGAATATTAAAGTTTTAAGATTTGAAAACTCAACAGAAGAAAAATCAGCACAAAATGTAGAAAAGTATTTTAAAATTTTAATGTAGTAATGAGGAATAAAGATGAAATATGGTTTTTTCGGAGGAGCTTTTAATCCACCAACATGTGCTCATTTAGAATTAGCAAAACAAGTAATAAAAGAATTAAGTATAGATAAAATTTTTTTTGTGCCAGTAGGAAACTTATACCAAAAAGAAAATCTAATAGATGAAAAGTACAGATATGAAATGCTAGAAAAATTATGCTCTAAATATGAATTCTTAGAAGTTTCCAATTTGGAAATGAATTTAAAAAATAACCTTAAAGCTATAGATGTTTTTGAGATTATAATAAAAACTTATAAAGAAAAAATAGAAAAAGAAAATTTAGAAATTTTTTTCATAATGGGTTCAGATAATTTAGTAAAAATGGAAAAATGGAAAGATGCAGAAAAACTAATTTCAAAATATCAATATATTATTTTAGATAGAGAAGAAAATGATATAGAAGAAATTTTTAAGGAAAATGAATTATTAAATAAATATAAGAGTAATTTTAAGATTTTAGAGAAAAATAAACAAGAGAAAGTAAGTTCAACTAAAGTAAGAGAATATATAAAGCAAAATGATGAGAAAAAAGTTTGTGAGATGATTCCAGAAGAAATTTATGAATACATAAAAAATAAAAAATTATATATCTAAATAAGCTTTGTATAAAGAGAAAAAAAGAAATTTGATAGAATTTATCAAATTTCTTTTTTATTAATCATTATTTTCGCTAACATCAACAACTTGTTTACCATCATAATATCCACAGTTTGAACAAACTCTATGTGGTAATACTGGTTCATGACAATGTGGACATTTAGCTATTGTTGGTTTATCTAATTTCCAAGTTGATCTTTTTGAATGAGTTCTTGCTTTTGACCATCTTCTTTTTGGTTGTGCCATTTTAATTCCCCCCTTGCATAGAAAAGATATCTATATATCTATAATTTATTTAACAAAGTTTGTCACCATAAAAGTATACTAGTATTTTTGCCATTTGTCAATAGTTAGAGATATTTTTTCATATAGTATCAATAAACATTAAGGTAAAATAAGAATAGAGAAAAGCGTTAAATAATTTTCTAATTACCTTGTAAAAAATAAAAAAAAATGATAATATCTAATAGGTATATTGTAATTATATACCAAGTAAAATAAAAAGGGAGATAATATGCCAGATATAGAGAAAATATATACTGATTTAAAAGAAAAAATTTCAGAAAATCAGATACTATTAAATGCTAATATGAAAGAATATACTTCATTTAAAATTGGAGGCAATGCAGATATATTAGTAACTATCAAAAACGAACAAGAAGCAAAATATGTTTTGGAAATAAGTAAGAAAAATAATTGCTCTATATTTGTATTAGGAAATGGAACAAACATATTAGTAAAAGATAAAGGAATACGAGGAATAGTTTTAAGAAATAGAATAGATTACATAGAAGAAGTAAAGCCAATTGATGAAGATGATTATGTAGAGGTATTAGTTGGCTCAGGTGTGAAAAATAGCATATTGGCTCAAAAACTTCTCAAAGAAAATTTAACTGGTTTTGAATTTGCATCTGGAATCCCAGGAACAATAGGTGGAGCAATAAAAATGAATGCAGGAGCTTATGGAGGCGAAATAAAAGATATTCTAATAGAAACTACATATCTGGATTATGAAGGAAGGATTCATACAATATCAAATGAAGAGTGCAATTTTGCTTATAGATATAGTATTTTTAAAGATACAAATGCAATAATATTATCAGGAAAATTCAAATTTAAAACGGATAGTTATGAAATCATAAAAGAAAGGATGAAACAAAATGAAATTGCACGAAGAGATAAGCAACCAATAGAGTTCCCAAATGCGGGTAGTACATTTAAAAGAGGAGAAGATTTTATTACAGCAAAATTAATAGATGAATGTGGATTAAAAGGTTACAGAATAGGTGATGCAGAAGTTTCACAAAAACATGCAGGTTTTGTAATAAACAAAGGAAATGCAAATGCGGAAGAAGTAATAAAATTAATTAATAATGTAAAAGAAAAAGTATTAACAAAATTTAATAAGAATATCGATTTGGAGATAGAAATAATAGGGGAATAATCAGAAACACTTGAGCAGAAGGGAGATAATTTAGGATGAAAGGTTTTTTTAAGTGGTTTAAATCCAGTACAAAAATGAAAAGATGGTTTTTCTTAATATTGTTAGGAATTGTTTTGGCATCTGCTGGAGTTTCAAAGATAATTATATCAGAAGAAATTTCTTTCCAAGAAGTTGGAAAATCTGCAATATTATTCATTTGTGGATTTACTTGTGTAATTTTAGGAATAGTATTCTGTCAAAAAAGAGTTTTAGAACTATTAATAGAAGATGTTAATAATAAAGGGAAAAAAGATAAAAATAGTGTAGATGTAAAATCTTTAATATTTAATAGAAAAGTGTATGATGATGGACCTAACATTGTTGTAATAGGTGGAGGAACAGGATTAAATACAGTTTTAAAAGGTTTAAAGAATTTTACAAGCAATATTACTGCTATAGTTACAGTATCGGATTATGGTAGAGTAGCAGGATATTCGAGAAAAAAACTAAACTTATTGCCGCTTGATGACATAAAAGAAAGTTTAGTAGCATTATCAAACAATGAAGCTCCTATGGAGGGGTTACTAAACCTACAATTTTCAAATAGTATTCTGAAAGATTTATCATTTGGTGATATTTATTTACTAGCTATGGAAGAATTATATGGGGATTTTTACGATTCTATTGAAAAATGTAAAAATATATTAAATATTAATGGAAAAGTATTACCAGTAACTTTAGATGAAATAAAAATATGTGCAGAACTAAAGGATGGCACAGTAATAGAAGATAGAGATAAAATACCAGAAATAGTTTATGATAAAGCTTCAAAAATAAACAGAATATTTATAAATCCTTCAAATTGCAAGGTGGCACCAGGAGTTATAGAAGCTATTGAAAATGCAGATGCAATTATTATTGGACCAGGAAGTTTATATACAAATGTTATACCAAATTTGTTGGTAAAAAATGTAGCAAAAACTATACGTGAAAGTAAAGCTATGAAAGTATATATAAGCAATATAATGACTGAACCAGGACAGACAGATGGATATTCTATGTCAGAGCATTTAAATGCAATAATAGAACATGCAGGAAAAGGTATTATAGATTATTGTATTTATGATACAGGAGATATAATTCCAGAAATCATGAAAAGATATCATCGTGAAGGAGCAGATTTAGTAGAGATAGATTCACAAAAAGCAAAAGAGTTAGGAGTAAAGCTAATAGGAAGAGAATTATCTTGTATGATAGATGATAGTGTTAGACATAGCCCAAATGGTGTAGCAGAAGCAATAATGGAATTAATTTGTAATGATTTGAAATTTAAAGATAATCAAAACACTAAGGACTACTTATTATTAAGTGGAAAATTAAAAAATTCTAAAAAGAAAAGAAAAAGTAGAATAAAAATATTAAAAAGAAAAGAAAAGGCTGAAGCTAAGGAAGTTCCTAAAATTAAGCCAGATAAAAATAGACAAAGAAAGAGTAAGTTTTCAACAAAATACAAAGACAGAATTGAAGCAATACAAAATACTGATGAGAATATAGCAAGAAATAGAAGACTAGAGCAAGAGAAAACTGAAAAAGAGAAGTTTTTAAAAGAAGTTGAAGATAACATTAAATCAAAAGATGAAAATACTGTAAAATAAAAATAATAATTTTTACGATAGAAAAAAATAATTTTGGAGGAGTACGAATGAAAATTCAAAAAAAGAAAATATCTTTAGAAGATGGTTTAAAAGAAGAATGGCTTATAACAAATGGATTAGGTGGATATAGTTCATCTACAATAATAAACTGTAATACTAGAAAGTATCATGGACTTTTAATTGCTCCAATGACACCACCAGCAAGAAGGCATTTAATAATTTCTAAAGTAGATGAGAGTATACAAATAGGTAATATGAACTATAATTTGTATACGAATATGTCAAATAATTATATATCTGATGGATATAAATATTTAGAAAGTTTCGAAAAAGAATATATTCCAATTTTTACCTATAAGATTGGAACAGTTGAAATAAAAAAATCTATATGTATGAAATATGGAGAGAATACAGTAGGTATTTTATATAATATAAAAAATGGATTAACAAGAGCAAAATTCTCTATGGCTCCAATTATTAACTTCAGAGATTTTCATAGAATGAATACAGCACATGATTTTAATATAAAACAAGAAGTAAAAGATAATACAAAAGTAAAATTGGTAGTTGATGACTATATTGACATGCCAATATATATGAATTGTAATGAAGCTTTTTATACACAGCATTATAATGATACTTTTAGAAATATGTATTATATTGAAGAAGAGAAAAGAGGTTTATATCCAGAAGAAAATCATGCTGTGCCAGGAGTTTTTGAAGTAGAAATTGAACCAAATGAAGAAAAAGAAATTTCATTAGTATGTTCTTTAGAAGAAAATATAGAGGAAATAAACGTACAAAAATTAATAAATGATGAAATAAAAAGAATAGATAAACAAATATCAGAATCTAAATTAGTAACAACTAGAAAAGTGAAATTATCAAAAGAAGAACAGGACTATAAAGATTTAATGAAATACTATATTATGGCAGTTGATAATTTCATTGTTTATAGACCAAGCTTCAGTTTGCATACAATGATTGCAGGATATCCATGGTTCTTGGACTGGGGAAGAGATGCATTAATATCATATGAAGGAATTTTACTAAAAACAAAGAAATTTAAACTAGCACAAGAAGTATTATTAACTTTCACAAAAAATATAAAATTTGGGTTAGTTCCAAATGGTTATTCAGGATTTGATAATAGACCACTATATAATAGTGCAGATGCTTCTTTGCTTATGTTTGAACAAGTTCATAAGTATATAGAATATACAGGAGATAAAAAATTCATAAAAAAAGAGTTATATAAAACTATGCAAGGTGTTATTAGAGCATATCAAAATGGAATTTATTTAGACGATAACAACATTTATATGGATGGAGAGGATAATCTTCTAGTTTCAGGAACACCACAAACTCAAAACACATGGATGGATGCAAAGTATGGAGATTATGCAGTTACACCAAGAAATGGAAAAGCAGTAGAGATAAATGCTTTATGGTATAATGCGTTAAAAATAATGGAAGAACTAACAGAAGAATTTGATGGAAAAGAAAAAGCAGAATACTATAAAGATCTTGCAACTAAATGTAAAAAATCTTTTGAAGAAAATTTCTATAATCAAAAAAAGAAATGTTTATATGATGTTTTAGGAGACGAAAAAATAAGACCAAATCAATTAATGGCTTTATCACTATCACATCCAGTAATAAATCCTGCTTCAGAAATTGCAATGAATATTTATACTGTAGCTACTAAAAAACTTTTAAATAAACATGGATTGAAAACACTTGCTAAAGGTGAAGAAAATTATGTAGAAATTTACGAAGGAGATCCTTTCAAAAGAGATATGAGTTATCATCAAGGAATTACATGGCCATGGTTATTAGGTTTATACTATGATACAATGAAAAATATGTTGAAAAGTATGAAAAAGTCTGAAGCAAAAGAAAAACTTCAAGAGGAATATAATAAATTTGTACAAAATATAGAGAAAACATTCACAAAAGCAGTATATAACGATGGTTGTTTAGGAAGTATATCTGAATTGTACGATTCAAGAACACCATATGAACAAAAAGGTTGTGTAGCACAAGCATGGAGCGTAGCAGAGGTGTTTAGAATTATAGTAGAAAATCATAATAAATAAATGATAAAATAAATATGTTGGGTGAGCTTTGCTCACCTAATATTTTATAAAAGTAACGTTTAAAAAGAAAGGAATAATAGTAAATATGGCAACACTTACAATAGAACAATTAGAAAAAGAATTACATGCAAAAACATTAAGATCAATATATTTATTATATGGAGAAGAATTATTCTTATTAGAATCAGTTTTAAAAAGAATAAAGAATAATTTTGGCGAACTAATACAAGGAATTAACTATATTCAAATAGATGAGAAAAATGTTACTGAACTTATATCAGATATAGAAACACCAGCATTTGGTTATGAAAAAAAATTAATCATAGTAAGAGATACAGGACTTCTAAAAAAAGAAGGAAAAAAGAAGAACGCTAAATTAAATGAATTAAAAGAAAAAATAGCTAAATATATAGAAGATAATGTAAGTATAATAAACGATTCAGATGTAATTGTTTTTATAGAAGAAAATATGGAAAAAGGAAAACTTGCAACAACTATCGAGAAAAATGGTGTAATATGTAGTTTTGAAAGACAAAAGCCTGCTGATATTCAAAAAAGATTAAAAAGTATTTGTAAAGCATATAAAGTAAATGTAGATGATGCAACTCTTAGATATTTTATTGAATGTTGTGGAACTAATATGCAAGATTTAATAAATGAAGTAAGAAAGTTAATTGAATACGAAGGCGAAAACGGAACAATAACAAAAGAAACTATAGATTTACTTGCCATAAAACAGATTGAAAGTGTAATATTTGACCTAACAGATAATTTAGGAAAAAAGCAAACAAAAGAAGCACTAGTAGTACTAAAAAATTTATTGGACTCAAAAGAACCAATACAAAAAATATTGATAACCTTATATAATCATTTCAAAAAATTATATATTGTAAAATTAGCAGAAAAATACAATAGAAACTTAGCGGAAGCAATGTCATTAAAACCGAATCAAATGTTTTTAGTAAACAAATATAAAGCACAGGCATCTTTGTTTAATGAAAAAGATTTAAAAAAATTAATAAATGAATTAATAGATTTAGATACAAATTATAAACAAGGATTAATAGATTTGAATGTTGGCTTAGAAGCAATACTTTGCAGGTATTGTAGTAAGTAAAAAAGTTCATATTAGCTAGATAAAATTATTCTTTTGTGGAAAAAATGCAACTAAGGCTTACAAAAAAATGGCAGAATTTATGCCAAAAGATATGTTATAAATATTGAAATTATAAAATAAAGTGTATAAAAAAACCTCTTTTTCAAAAAATAATTATGAAAGAGAGGTTTTTATTATATTTTACATTTGTAGAAATTCGATTTTATAAAATATTATAAATTTTCAATTTCTTCTTTTGTTAAACCAGTTATTTCAATTATAGATTTTATGTCAAAATCTTTCTCTAGCATTTTTTTTGCAATTTCCTTTTGTGATTCTGTTTTACCTTCACGTTTTGCTTTTGCCATAGCTGCCATTTCATCTCTAATTGCTTTTTCTCTTAAATAGGCTAGTCTTTTGGTTTCTTCGTCTCCTGTTAAATACTCAAATTCTTCTTCAGCTTTTTTTATATTTTCATTTTCACTCATTTTTATAGCCTCCATATTTTCATTTATTATAAAAGTAAGCCATTCTTCTAATTTAGTGGAAATGTGTTTGCATTTTTTCTTGAATTTAGGTAATTGAATGTAGTGAAACTCTAGTTTATCTGTAAGGATAATATCTTCATACTCTCTTTTTAGACGAGCTATTTCATGAAATGGACCTTCCTCAAATACATTATAATTTGTAATCCATATTGAAATTGATCGAGGAACATTTATATAATCTTGACCTGATTGTAAATTTTCGTGAAATACACCTGTTCCATAAAATATAGATCTATCTATAGTATTATAATAGTCTTTTACTTGCATTTCAATATTAACTTTAGTATGATCATTTAAAGTTGCTACTACATCTAAAATACCAAGTTTTTCTGTAATAAGCTGTCTAGTTATAGAAACATCTTTATTAACTTCAATTGTTTTGATTTGAATATGAGTTAAAATTGATTGAAGAAAATCCAGTAATAAATCTTTGTTTCTAGATTCTCCAAAGAGTTTTTTAAACAAGAAGTCATTTGTTGGTTTTAAATGGCTCATTTAACACCCCCATTCTAACATTTTTTTATTAATAATTCAATTGTTTTGGAAAGTTTGTGCAAGAGATTGCACTTAAGAATTTTTGGAATAAAATCAAATTTCTACAAAAACTATTATAGTAGTAATTAATTATAATTGCAATAAATTTTTTATTTATAAAATAAAGTGTATAAAAAAACCTCTTTTTCAAAAAATAATTATGAAAGAGAGGTTTTTATAGTGTATAATTTTAGAACTGATTTGGCATGTGAGAGAAGAGAACTTTATCAAAAGGCTAATGGTTTAGATGAAATTGATGGAATAGAAACAGAGCAAAAAGGTGATGATATAAGAATAAACACAGTAAAAGTAACTAATGAATCTGGAGCAAGAGCAATTGGTAAGCCAGTGGGGACGTATATAACGGTTGATATTAAAAATTTTAAAATAGCAGACGATGATAAGATTCAGAGGGCATCAGAGGTTGTAACTGAAGAATTAAGAAAATTGATTGATGTTCATTCTGCAAAAACAGATGATATATTAGTTGTGGGACTAGGCAATAGATTTGTAACACCAGATTCACTTGGCCCAAAGGTAATAACAGATATAGAAATTACAAGGCATCTACTTAAATATGCTCCACAATATCTAGAACCTGGAACAAGACCAGTAAGTGCTGTGTCTCCAGGAGTTTTAGGAACAACAGGAATAGAAACTTTTGAAATTATAAAGGGAATAGTAGATAATATAAAGCCAAAGCTTTTAATTGTAATAGATGCTTTAGCATCTAGAAGTATTGAAAGAATAAGTAGTACAATTCAAATAGCAGATACTGGTATAGTACCTGGTTCAGGAGTAGAAAATGCACGAAAGTCATTAAATCAGGAAAGTTTAGGAATTCCTGTAATAGCATTAGGTATTCCAACAGTAGTAGATCTTGGAACAATAATAGATGAGGGCTTAGATTTGTTTATTACAAAATTACAGGAAAAGGCAGAGTCTAATGAGTATTTAAATAAATTAAAAGAGAAAGATAATTATGAAGAAATAAAAGAAGCTTTAACTCCTAATGATTATAATATGATAGTAACTCCAAAGGAGATAGATGATTTAATTGAGAAGATGAAGGATGTAATAGCAAGGGGAATAAATTTTGCGGTGTAAACAATTTTTATACCTCATTCCACTTTGCGCGTCACTAACTGTAAAATAATAATTCCAAGTTCTTTTTGTTATATTACCTCAAATAAAAACTGGCAAGTATGTATATAATATTTTACGAGCAGTTACGGGTGGGGACCGACGAGTTTACAGGATGTTTAAAATTTTGTAAAAATTTTATAACAGACTGTACGATGTTGGGGCGGCGCAGTAAAATATTATATATAAACTTGCAAACAAATAATATTGATAAGTTCGATAAATAACAATTTCCTAAAATTCAAATAATTTCCTTTACTATATTTTTCATAGTATTTGACTTTATAATGAAATAAATGTAAAATTTAAAAGGAACAAAATTTTAACTATTTAAATGGAGGTACAAAATGCAAATTACATATGAGAATAGCATTATAGAAGTGGAAAAAGGAACCAAAGTAATAGATGCATTAAAAAAACAAATAGATGGATCAACTACTGAGATAATAGCATGTATTTGTAATAATAATGTAAGAAGTTTAGATTATGAAGTAAATGAAGATTCTAAAATAGAATTAATAGATTATTCAAATCCAGAAGGACAAAGAATATATATAAGAGGGGTACTATATATAATGGCTAAAGCTTTTAATGATTTGTATCCAGAAATTCAATTAGCTGTAAACTATCAATTATCAAATGCTATGTTTTGTGAATTAGAAAAACAAGTAACAACTGCAGAAATGATGAAAAAAGTTTCTGAAAGAATGAGAGAGATTGTAAAACAGAATATACCAATAAGAAAAGTTATAATGAGCAATGAAGAAGCTGAGGCTTTTTATGAAAAAGAGAAAACTGTAAAAGGAAGACTTCAAATTGATTTGAAACATAAAAAATATGTCTCATTATATTATTGTGAAGATTACTACAACTATTTTTTCGGAGTAATGCCAATATCAACTGGTTTTATGAAATTATTTAAGTTAGAAAAATACTTAGATGGATTTATTGTTAGATATCCAAGTATAAGCAATCCAAATGAAATAGGGGAATTTATTAATGAAAAACATTTAACAACAATGCTTAATGAATATGACGATATATATAAACTATTAGGTATATATACAATTCATAGATTAAATAAACAAGTAGAATTAGACAATGCTAAAAGAAGTATACTTCTTGCTGAAGCTTTACATGAGAAGAAAATTGCAAAGATTGCTGATTCTATAACTAAAAATAGAAATATTAAGATGGTGTTAATAGCAGGTCCATCTTCATCTGGAAAAACAACTTTTGCTAAAAGATTAGGAATACAATTACAATTAAATGGGTTAAAACCAAAAACAATTTCAGTTGATAATTATTTTGTTGAGAGAGATCAAAATCCTGTAGATGAAAATGGAGAGTATGATTTTGAATGTATTGAAGCAATTGACTTAGAGTTATTTAATAATCATTTAACTAGATTATTGAATGGTGAAGAAATAGAAATGCCAGACTTTGATTTTAAAGTAGGTACTAAAAGATATAATGGAAACAAAATGAAATTGGAAGATGATGAGATTTTAGTTATTGAAGGAATTCACTGCTTAAATGATAAATTAACTGCTTCAATTGATAAGGATAAGAAATATAAAATATATATAAGTGGTCTTACAGTTTTAAATATCGATTATTATAATAGAATATCAACAACAGATACAAGACTAATTCGTAGAATTGTAAGAGATTATCAATTTAGAGGATATTCTGCACTTCATACAATAAGAATGTGGGATTCAGTATCAAGAGGAGAAAAGAAAAATATCTATCCATTCCAAGAAGAGGCAAATAGCACTTTTAATTCAGCCTTGGTATACGAATTAGCAGCTTTAAAGAAATATGCAGTTCCTCTATTGGAAGAGATTGATGAATCTTATCCAGAACATACAGTAGCACAAAGATTACTAATATTATTACAGTATTTTGAAGAAATTCCAACAGATAATATTCCTCCAAATTCAATACTAAGAGAATTTATTGGTGGAAGTATATTTGAGGAATAAAAGAGGTGAAATAGAATAATTGCTTAGTAAATTTACAAAAATAGATGAAGAATTTATATGTGAAAATTGTGGGAGAAAAGTAGAAAAATTAGGATATACATGTAGAAACCATTGCCCATATTGTTTGCACTCTAAACATGTTGATGTGAATCCCGGAGATAGAGCAGAAGAGTGCCATGGAATACTAGAACCTATAGGTTTGGAGATAGATAGTAAAAAAGGATATGTAATAATTTTCAAATGCAAAAAGTGTGGGAAAATAAGAAAGAATAAAGCTGCTGAAGATGATAATATGGATTTGATAATAAAATTAAGTAGTAAACATTAATAAAATATAATAATAATATAAATCGAAACGTTTTAAACGTTTCGATTTATGTTTCCATTAGTATAATTTTCTCCTTCTAGTCTTTTTCCAGAACGAATTGTACTAATTATATTATTTATTTCTTTTATATTTTCATCAAGTATATCGATTCTAGCATAATCATTTCCAATATCATTAAAATCAATAGATGTGATTTTACTATTATATAGTGTGGTAATAGTTTGAGTATTATCTGGGATGATTCTGAATAGAAAGCCCATTCTATCTTTTAAATAGTATGAATTATTTTTTAGGTTTTTGCATTTCATAGAACATTCTTTGTAGCATTTATTAGATTTACCAAGTAAACAATAGTTAGATGTCATAAGAGGTAAATTTCCATATACGATTAATTCTGAATTTATATTTTTTGCTCTAAGAATATTAGTTAGCTCATGAAGTTCAGTTCTATTTATTTCAGGAGAAAGTGTAACAGAGCTTAACTCTAAATTAGTTGCAGTGAGGCTATTAAAAATGTTTAAAGTGTAATTACCAACAAGCTCATAATTATCTTTAAAATCCTTTAACAATTCTAATTGACCTAAGTTAGATACTACAAAACCATTAATTTGATAATCCTGTAGTATGTGATTAATATTTTCCATAAATTTTCTTGATAAATCTTTTCTAAGTATACTTGGCATGTAAATGTAAGTTTTGAATTTGTTTGTTAGTGTTAAAAGCATATTTTTATATGTGCTTTCAAAGAAATACTTAAGGGGAATATATAATCTATCTATTTTAGACATATTCGAATAATCTATATCAGCTTTTAGAATATTTAAGAGCAAAGAAATTTTAGGAGAAGTAGCATATAAAGTATGTGGATGTGATGCTTCTATAATTGGCAATAAAGCATCTGAATGTTTAAAACTTTTTATTATTTCTTGCTCAATTTTTTCTAAACCTTTCCTTCTTAATTCGTTGATTGCACTAATTGGAGATATAAATAAATTATCGTCTAAATCAACTGTTATATTTTCAAATTCAAAAGGAGTAGAAGAAGTCTTTTTTAGTTGTGAAATGATTCTTTCTTTTGTTATAGGTTGATTTATTGAAGGGACAGGAGTTATATCTGATGCTAGTTCAATACAAGGGTTAAAGAATATGTTAGTTTTAGAAGTTATTTTTATTGAGATAGGAGTATTGGCTTTTATGGTAATTATACAATCCAATTTTATCTTTTTTAATTCAGCACCAGAGTAAGTTGATTCAGCTTTAGAAGAAAGTTCTTTTGAAGAGAGTTTATATATTTTATCACCTTTTGATATGTTCCCAATCATTCTACCAATAGTTACAATATTTCCAATATTTGCAGAAGGTGTGTTTTGGTTATTAATCATAAGTTCTGAAACATTGTATTTAGAGGATTCTTTTTCAAAGGTAATAGAGTCGCCAATATTAAGAGGCGTTTCAAGCTTTAACTCAACATACTTTTTATTTGGATTATAATTAATAACAGAACCTAAATAAATTCCCATGTTATTAGGTTTTTCTTTATATATTAAACTTCTATTTGGAACAGATTTTAAATGACCAGAAGAAAAACCACCTCTGTTAAATACTTGTTTTAAATCTAATATATCCTGCTTATCAATAGAATAAGGTTCTTCATATGTTATTTTATCAATATATTTTCGATAAAGCCTTGTCACGGTTGAAACGTATTCAGGTGTTTTCATTCGACCTTCAAGTTTTAAACTAGTTATTCCTGTAGAAATCAATTGTGGCAAAACATCTAGAGAACAAAGATCTTTTGGACTTAATAAATATCCTTTATCTATTGTTTTAGTATTTTCTAATAATTCATAAGGTAGTCTGCAGCCTTGAGCACATTTGCCTCTGTTACCAGAACGTCCACCAATTATGCTAGAAAATAGGCATTGACCAGAATAAGAAATGCAAAGAGCACCATGAGCAAAAACTTCAGTCTCTATATTTGAATTTTTAGAGATGTAATCAATTTCTTCAAGCGAAAGCTCTCGAGACAAAACAATTCTTTTGAAACCTAGATTTTCTAAATATGTAGCGCCTTCTAAGCTATGAATGGTCATTTGAGTACTGCCATGAATAGGTAAGTTAGGTATATTTTTATGTATAAGATTTGCAAGACCAAAATCTTGAACAATAACTGCATCTGTTCCAGCTAAATAAGCTTGATGAGCAATTTTTAGCACTTGTTCTAATTCAAATTCTTTTACTAAAGTGTTTAAAGTAAGGTAAACTTTTACATTTCTTACTTTTGCATAATCAATAGCTTTATTTAAATCAGTTAAATTAAAATTTGTAGCAGAATATCTTGCATTAAAATCGGAAACACCTAAATAAACTGCATTAGCACCATTTTGGACAGCTGCACGCAAACAATCAAAATCACCTACTGGACTTAATAACTCTATATTTTTCATAAAAACTCCTTAATTAAGATATCATCAAATATGATAAAAATTGTTTTAATGCTATCATTGTAACATATTTTTACATGTTTTCATACTATATATTATAAAAACTAAACAAGGAGGTAAATTAAATGCAAGAAGAAAGATGTTGTTGTAATAATAATGGAGGATTCTTAGGAGGTTGTGGAGACAGCGAGATATTATTTTTCATAATAATATTCTTATTATTATTCACAAATTGTGGATGTGGATGCAGAGGTTGTGGAAATTAACATATAATTAGCAACTAAGAATACATCAAACCCCTATAAGAAAAGATGCTTATAGGGGTTAATAAATTTGAAAGAGTTATTAAAAAATTAGAGATGATAATTAATTATAAACATAATATTAAAACTTTTGATATTTCTTGAAAAAAGCAATATATTATAATATAATAAAAATGGACAAGTTTATTAATATTTAAAGGAGAAAATAATGATTAAAAATATTAAAAAACTCATAGCAATTTGTATAGTAATAATTTTTATAATAATAATTGCTTTATTAATTAAAGATAATATACATATAAAAAAAGAAACAAAATCTGCAGTAATGGTATCATCAGTTACAGCAAAACCATCATCTGATGAGAAAAATGAAGAAGAAAACAATATTATAGTAGCAATTATGGATAATGAAGAAAAAAAAGAGAATAATATAAAATCAGACAAAAAAGAAGAACCAGTAGATGAAGTAAAAAATGAAGAGAAGACAGATCAAACTGAAGATAATATTCAAAAGCAACAAGATAGCAGTTCACCATATTACATTAAAGTAAATTATCAAGCAAATGTTGTAACAATCTACACAAAAGATAGTGCTGGAAAATATACGGTTCCATATAAAGCAATGATATGTTCAACAGGTAGTGCTACACCTCATAGTGGAACTTATATAATGCCTAGTGGATATCGTTCAAAAGGAACATGGGGATTAATGGTTGGTGGAGTATATGCTCAATATTATACTAGAATTGTGGGGAGTATTTTGTTTCATTCAGTTCCATATACAAAGCAAAATAAATCTTCATTAGAATATTGGGAATATGATAAATTAGGAACAACAGCATCAGCAGGGTGTGTTCGTTTAACAGTACAGGATGCAAAATGGATATACAATAATTGCCCAGCAGGAACACAAGTGGATTTTTATGCTGATTCAAATCCAGGACCACTGGGAAAGCCTACGGCAAAAAAAATATCAGATGAAAAAGAAGTTAGAAATTGGGATCCAACAGATCCAGATAGTAGAAATCCTTGGAAGGATTATAAAAAAGAAAAAGAAGAAAAAGACAAGAACAATAACACAACAAAAAATAACAATACAACTCCAAAAAATAACACAATAAAAGATAACACAATAAAAGATAATGCAAATCAAAATAATAATACAATAAAAAACAATACAACCAATAATAATAAAATAAACAATAATGTAATTAAAGATAATAAAAATACAATATCTAATAAAGAAATAGAGAATATTGAAAATGATACAAATGAGATAAATAATAATACTACAACAAATGATGAAAGTAAAAGTTATGTATCGGTTAATTAAAAATGCACCTCCTAGAATTAAATCTAGGGGGTGCTATTTTTTATATTAAATCATAATTTCTTAAAGCAGTTTTCAGTTTATCTTTTCCTTTATCAGACATTTCAATTAAAGGTAATCTAGGAGTTCCAAAGTTATAATGTATCATATTTAAACCAGCTTTTACAGGGATAGGGTTTACCTCACAAAACAAAGCATCAATAAGTTCAAGAGATTCAAGTTGAACCTTTTTTGCTTCTTCAAAATGTCCATCGAAGAAATCATGAGTCATTTTTGTAAATTTAGCAGGAGCCAAGTTAGAAATTACAGAAATAACTCCAAGGCCACCTAAAGATAGAGTAGGTAGTACTTGGTCATCATTACCAGAATATATATGTAAATTATCACCGCAAAGAGATGCAATTTTTGCAATTTGAGATAAATTTCCACTAGCTTCTTTTATTGCAACTATATTATCTATTTTAGAAAGCTCTAAACAAGTTTCAGGTAAAATATTAACACCAGTTCTACTAGGCACACTATAAAGAATTATAGGTAATGAAGTAGAAGATGCAATAGCAGAATAATGTGCAACAAGTCCTGCTTGAGTTGTTTTGTTGTAGTAAGGTGTAACGACTAATATTCCGTCAACTCCAACACTTTCTGCATACTTAGACATTTCAATAACAGATTTTGTATTATTACCACCAGTACCTGCAATAACAGGAACTCTTTTTTTGGCGACTTCTACTGCAAATTTAATAGCAGATTTTTTCTCTTCCGTACTCATAGTAGAAGATTCCCCAGTAGTTCCACAAACCAGAATAGCATCAATACCAGCTTTAATTTGGTCGTTTATTAATTTTTCAAATTCAGTATAGTTAATTCCATCTTCAGTAAATGGAGTAGCCATAGCAGTACAACAACCTTTAAATAAAATTTTTTTCATAATTACCAGCTCCTTTTAAAAGCTATTTTATAAAAAAACATATAATTATATGCTAATTTATAGTAATTATATTTTAGTAACAAGTAAAAGTCAATGAATCACAAAAGCTAATTAATAAAAGAAAATGAATGAAACAGAAATATTGACAAAAGGGATAAATATGTTATAATATAGTATGTAGTTATTGTAATTAATACAATACTTTTAGGAGGTTAGTATGTTAGCAAAAGTCTGGAAAAAGGTGCTACTAATCATACTACTAGTAGCATGTTTATTTAATATAGTATCAAAATTAGTAGTAAAATTGCCATTCTTAAAAGAAATGGAATTATCTGCTATATATACTTTAAAGAATCAACCTAAAAACGAAACAGAGAATAAAACAGAATAATATTTAGTATAAGTATTGAAAAGATAATAATAATATGTTAATATATTATAGAAAAATTTTAAAAGAAGAGAAAAAGAGGTGAATAGCACAATGAAACAAGGAATACATCCAAACTTTGAAGAAACAACAATAACATGTGCATGTGGAAATGTATTAAAAACTAGCTCAACAAAAAAAGATTTAAAAGTTGATGTTTGTTCAAAATGTCATCCATACTGGACAGGTAGTTTAAAATTAAACACAACTGGTGGTAGAGCAGATAAATTCAAAAAGAAATTTGGATTAGCTTAATAAATATATGTAGGGGAGACCATTGGTCTCCCGTTTTTATACTGTAGGAAAATCTTGGATAGTTTTTTTTATATGTAGGGGAGAGCAGTGCTTTCCCGTTTTTATACAAATTATAATCTTTTTGTAATAAAAAAGTCTTAATACTTATAATGTATATAGGAGAAGACTTTCATTAAGAAAGCAAAAATGTAACTCTTGACATTAAATTTTTACAATGTTATCATAAGTTTAATGTTACGAAAGAATTTTTTTTAGAAAAACAAGGAGGATAAAATGAAAAAAAAGTTATTTCAAATAGTAGGATTAGTAATGGTAATGGTTTTTTGTTCAATGTTATTTTGTAATTATACATTTGCAACAGATCTTGTTGGAAGTCAAATAAGTACTAATAGTACAAGTCAACAAACTAACAATACATCAAATACATCAAACACATCAAGTACTTCAAATTTATCTAGTTCAAATCAAAGCAGTAACAAAACTACATACAATAATTCATCAGATAATTCTACATCTAAAGATAGTTCTTTACCAAAAACAGGAGAATCTTCAGTTGCTATAGTAGCTTTATTAGTAGTATTAGGAATTGCTATTAAGTTAGGAATTGATTTGAAAAAATATGATTACATAAAATAAAAAAATTTCGTACAATATAAAAAAAAGATGATAAAAATGGCATTTTATAATGCCATTTTTTTATCATCTCTTTTGAAGATATTAAGATTCCTCTATTAATTGTGCATGTATTACAAATCTATGTTTACTAGTAGCTCCACAAGTCGAAAATGTAATAATAGGTAAATTCTCTTTTAAGTCAACTTGATAATCATAAATACTTCTACTTTCTAATTTTTTTAAAAATTTCATATAATCAGAATCATTAGAAAAATTAATTTGAGTATAATATGTTTCGGCAGAAATTTTATAAGAAGAAAAAATCTTATAATGAAGTGTACCAGTTGGTGTATAAAAAGTAATTATTTGATTATCTTTATTTTGACACCAAGAAGTATCTAATGCATTTTTAACAGTACCAAACATACTACCATCTTTTCTATGATGACCATATAAAACTATATTCTTATCGGATCCATCGAGTTTATTATTACAATCTGCAAATATCCAACCAGCAGAGTTATAAGATTTATCGAAAGAGTGGGTAAGATAAAAAGAATTATCATCAGATTGAACAACAGGATAATCGATTTTAGAATTATTAACTTTTATCCAACCAACAGTATCAGAATTTTTTGCTAACAATTTTGAAAAATCAATAGACTTTACTTCTTTTTTTGTATTTTCATCTATTTTTAAAGTTTCCTCAAATGAAATACTAGAGCGAATATCTTTCATAAGCTCATTTGATTTTTGATTTTCAAGAAACCAAGTTATTATATTATGAGAAGACCAAAAAAATGCAATTAACGATACCAATATCACCAAAAATGGCAGAAGAGGAACCGTTATTTGCTTTTTTTTAGGTGTATAGTTGTCATCTGACATAAAAACCTCCAAATTAAATATTTATAGATAAATTATACTAAACAAAAAAATAAAAGTAAATAAATATATAAGAAAAAGGCACATGCATTGCATGTGCCTTTGAAGATTATCCTAAGTTAGCAAGTCTCCTGAACTTTTCACAATTCTGATAAAGTTCTGAGTAGGATCCACTAGCCACAACCTTACCATCATCCATTACAAGAATGAGATCAGCATTTTTTAAACTGCTAATTCTATGTGCAATGAGAAGCATTGTGTGTCCACATTTTGCTGCGTTCTGGATAGAGTTGATTACGACTTCCTGAGATTCGCCATCAAGAGCTGAAGTGCTTTCATCCAAAAGAATGATTTTACCACCATGTAAAGGAATTCTAGCAAGAGCAAGACGCTGCTTTTGACCACCACTGAGCTTTCTGGGATCAATAAGAGTATCAAGACCGCCCTTTTCATGAACAAATTTATCAGCTGAACATTCCTTTAAACATTCCCACATTGCTCCATCAGAAGCTTCAGGATTGGCAAGCAGAAGATTCTCTCTAATGCTCAGTGAAAACAAAAACGGCTGCTGAGATGCAATATTGATGCATCTATGAAATGACCATTCATCTAAATCATAAAGAGAATAGCCATCAAGAATAATTTCGCCAGAACTAGGAGTGAGTTGTCTAGATAAAACTTTGAATAATGTACTTTTTCCACAACCAGAGTCTCCAACTACCCCAATGAATTTACCAGCTGGTATCTCAACTGAAAGACCGTTTATTATGTTTGTGTTTTCAATTGTTACGTAGAGATCTTTGATGGAGATTGAACCAGATGGATTTGCTAGTTTCTGTTTTCCGAAAATTTCTTTCGTTACCCCTTGATATTTGAGAATTTCATCCATTCGTTTAGTACAAGTTTGATATTTGGGGATTTGTCTAGAAATTTCGAGAATACATCCAACCAATGATTCAACACGACCTTTGTACATAAAGAGAGCTACAAAAGGCTGAAATGCAAGATTACCATGCTGAACTAGCCAAATACCAAGAGCGATGAAAGAGAAGTTGTAGATGGCCAAAATCAAACGGGAGAATAATCTACCAGTAGTATCTAACAATTCTGCTTCTTCCTGCAATTGTACTTCATTAGATGAAGTTGACAAAAAGTGAGGCTTTAAGCCAGAGGTCAATCCCTGAGCTTTAACGTCTTGGAATGCCTGAACAATTTCATACAGGAGTTGTTCACTGCTATCAGATGCATTAGCCGCTGCTTCTCTTTTCTTCCTTATAAGATTAACTCTGAAAACTTGAATGAAGAAAATTATTATAAAGAAAACTGAGAAAAGCAGGAATATTTGCCAAGAGTATATAGCAGTATAAACTAATGCGGCGACTCCCTGAAGAATACCGAAGCATTGCATGTAGATGTTATGCACGGTGTCTACAAAAGTGTTTCCTTCTCTGAGACGTTTCACAACACTTGCTGTCTCAAGATTACTTACAGATTCGCTGCTGGCTTTTGCAAGAGCTTGCGCTAGTTTCAAGTGGAGTTTGCGAATTACATCACTTTTTACTCTAAGGAGAAACTTATCTGCAAGAAAGTTGGCAAAAGCAACTAAAAACAGCTCAATAACTAACAATTTAATCGCATAGGACGAAATGTCAGTTAAGGTTGAAGACTTGAGTTTATCTACAATCTGGCTAAGAACCAAAGTTGTGACAAAACTTCCTACAGTTGCAATTGTTGTGAAGATTGCAATGAGGAAAATCTTCCATTTGTGTTCCCGGAAATATCCGAGATAACCAAGATCTTTTTTCAAGCTGATCAGGCTCCTTTCCTAAAAATTTTTTTACAGAGCTGCCTAAGGGTATGTGCAAAAGTGGAAGCTAAGTAAAAAGGTTATTAATTAATTATACCATAATTTACATAAAATTGAAAGCCGCTTGATGATTAATAAATAAAAAAATACAATTTATATTGACATATACAAACATATGTTTTAAAATTACATTGGTGATATTTATGAATAGACAGATATTGCATATAGATGTTAATAATGCCTTTCTTAGTTGGACTGCTTTAGAAAGGTTAAAAAAAGGAGAAACATTAGATATAAGAACAATACCAGCAATTATAGGTGGAGATGAAGAAAGAAGAGCTGGAGTTGTTCTGGCAAAAAGTATGAAAGCAAAAGCTTGTGGAGTTACTACAGGAGAGTCAATATACATGGCGAGAAGAAAATGCCCTAATTTACAAGTTTTTAAGGGGGATTATAAGTCATATAAAAAATATTCAAATGAATTATATAATTTATTATTACAATATACAGATAAAATAGAAAGATATAGTATAGATGAATGCTTTATTGATTTAACAGAATATTTAATGAATGACACACTTTATAATAAAGCTATTGAAATCAATAAAAGAGTAAGAGAAGAATTAGGTTTTACTGTTAATGTAGGAGTAGCTCATAATAAATTATTGGCAAAAATGGCATCTGATTTTACTAAACCAGATAGAGTACATACTTTATTTGAAGAAGAAATACCAACTAAAATGTGGATTTTACCGGTATCAGAATTATTTATGTTAGGTAGAAAAACGGTGCCAAAACTTTACAATATGGGAATAAAAACAATTGGGGATTTAGCTAATTCAGATGAGAAATATATAATAAAGAAATTTGGAAAACATGGAAAATTAATGTGGGAATATGCAAATGGTATAGACAATTCGGAAGTAAATTATAAAGAAGAATTACCTAAAGGTGTAGGAAATTCAGTAACTTTACCTATAGATCTTTGTGATAAAGAAAAGATACAAGAAGTTATTCTTGCATTAGCAGAACAAGTAACATTTAGATTAAGAAAATATAATTTATTAGCAAATACAGTGTGCATTCAATTAAGAACAAGAGATTTTGAAGATTATTCACATCAAGGAAAGTTGGATACTGCAACGGCTAACACAAAAGATATATATAATAAAGCAAAAAAATTATTAGAGGAAATGTATAAGAAAGGAACTTTTGTAAGATTAGTAGGGCTTAGAGTAGATAATTTAATTAGTAGAGATGAAATGCAATTATCTATATTTAATAATACCAATTCTGAAAAACAAGAAAAATTGGACAAAACAATCGACAGTTTAAAAGAAAAATTTGGATATGGAACAATAACTAGAGCAGGAAATTTAAACAAGACAAGGGGACGGAGGTTTTGTCTAGCAAAAAAGTAGAAGTGAATCATCTGAAAAACAAAAATATGAGGAAGGATGCAGAATAAATGTTCTGAATCTTTTAAGTTTTGACAGATAAACAATTATATGATAATAATTATATGATATGGGGCATAAATATTTTTAAGAATAGGAGAAACAAAAATGAACCGATTACCGAGAAAATATATAGAGTTCATATTGTCATGCTATCATTCAAGGTACAAGACAAAATCCACGTCCCCTTGTTTATAATGTATTGGAGGAAAATAAATGGAGTATTTTGATGTGCTAGATGGAAAAAGAAATTTTATGAATAAGGTTTTACCAAGAGGAACAAAATTGAATTTAGGAGAATTTAATCAGGGATGTGAAGTTTATATAATACTACATAACAATTCCATATTAATTACTCAAAGATGTGAATTAAAATCTCATCCTTTAATGTGGGAAGTTCCTGGAGGCTGTACTGTATCAGGAGAGACAACATTAGATACAGCTGTAAGAGAAATAAATGAAGAAGTTGGACTAAATATTGATAGAAATCAATTTAAACTAATTGGAACAGAAATGTATAAATCCCAATTTGTGGATATTTATATGGTAAAATTAGATAAAATAAATATAGCTGATTTAAAATTACAACCAGAAGAAGTAAAACAAGCTAAGATAGTTTCATTTACAAAATTAGAAGAAATGATAAAAAATAATCAAATTGTTACTTGTACTAAAAATGATTATTTATCAATAAAAACTAAACTGATATAAAATAAATTTTTATATCAGTTTAGTTTTTTGCTATTTAATAAATTTTAGTATTTGTATATTAAAATACAAGTTACCATTTATTTCTTTAAATGAATACTTTGGGTATATTTTCTTTATATGTTCTAAACTTTGAAATGTAACGCTATTTTCTTTTATAATTTTTGGAGTTTCTAAGACTATCTCTATCTTAGAATATCCTAATTTTTTTCCTATATTTTTTAAAGATTCCTCATTATTGGTTTGAATATTTGTGCCCAAGAAATCAAATAATAATATATATAATTCTCCATTATCATTAAGATGAATTATTGATTCTTTTAATATTCTCAATATAAAATATCTACCATCTTCTCCTCCCGAGTCATGTTTGCTTCCACTTAACATTGGCATTTGAGGTGGATTACTAAAAATAATATCAAATTTTTCATTTGATAATTTGTCATATAAATTACTTTCTATTGTTTCTATATTCTCAAGATTATTTTCGTTAATTAATAAATTTAACCAATCTATACACTCTTTGTCGATATCAACAGCTTTAACGCTTTTTGCTCCACAATATAAGGAATGAATTGCTATAATACCTAATTGACCAGTTCCTAAATCTAGAATTTTTTTATCTTTTACAATATTGCTTATTATTTTTGAATAGATTAAACCAGATTTTGGAACATATCCATTAGATTTTATTTTTAATGAATAATTTACTTTCGGTGTTGAATATAGAAAATATTTTTCACCAATATATTCATTATTTAAAATATAAAAATCTTCAATTCCATTAAATGGGGAATATTTTTCTAATACATATTTATTATTCATATCTTTCATCATCTCCTAAAAAAAGTGAATTTTTTTCTAGAACCATTGATATATAATTTGCATAACCTTTTTTTTGTAAAATATCTTCTAATTCAACTATTGGAAATACTATTTTATTATGTTTTTGAAATGGTTCTTCTGCTATCACTAATAATTTTATCAATTGTAAATATTGACTATATAAAATTTTTTGTGAATATCCATATTCTCTAGCTAATAATTTGATTCGATTACTTTTCAAATCATTAATATTTTTGTAGTAATCTTTTTCGTTATGCAAACTGTATATAGTATCTGCACTGATAGGTCTTTCTTCTGGTAATAAAAATGCACTATATTCCTCATATACGCCTTCTCTAAAATAATGTAGAATATTAGTATTACTATCTAGAGTAATTCCTTTTTCAAAGTCAACAATACTAATTTCTGCAGCTAAGTCATTAAATAGAATATTACGTGGAGCAAAATCATGCCAATAGAAATTTTCATCTAAGATAAATTTCATAATACTATGTAAAACTTGTATGCCTAATTTTCTTGATTCTACTGAACGTAACATTATCTCAAGATTATTTCCTATACATTCTTCCATTATTAAGATATTTTTTGAACAATCCCAAGTATATATTTCTGGAACTTTAATTTTATATTGTTTTTCATTTATTACGATACTATTTACTTGTGAAAGAAACTTTTTAGCTATTTTAATATTTTGGACTTCATTATTTACAGTTCTTTTCAAATATGCAATTTTATTATTATAATTTATCTGCATTACTTTATTTTTACTTAATGATATAACCTCAATAATAATCTCATTCCTTTCTCTTTTAGATACGTCTGCGAAAATCATAGATATTTATTAAAAATTTTAATCTGATTTTGTTACCATATTTATGAATAGTTATCTCAAAAAAGTTTCAAATATTTCTCGAAGCGTTATTTTTAAGAAAATTTATTTTTATATTATTTTTTTAATCTTATTCCATTCTTTTAATAACAATAGCATTGTAACAAATTTCTATCAGAAAGTCAATTTATGTAAATTATTTTTGAAAATATAATAATAGACAGGTAGACAAGGGGACGGAGCATTTGTCTAGTGGAAGAGATCTGAAAGGTGTAAGACAAAAACTCCGTCCCCTTGTATTACTTTGTTTAATCTATTATTTAAAAAATTTTTTATTTAGTAACTTGGTAGTAACTTTGAACCTATATAATCTATTTATAAAATCTAAGAAAGGATTGAAGTTAAAATGGAGATTTTAAAAGTAGATAATTTAACTAAGATTTATGGAAAAGATTCAACTGAAGTTGTTGCTTTAGATCATGTTTCTTTTTCAGTAGAAAAAGGGGAGTTCGTTGCGATTGTTGGAGCTTCCGGAAGCGGAAAGTCAACTTTATTACATTTAATAGGAGGTGTAGATAGACCAACATCAGGCAAAGTATTTATAGATGGAAAAGATATATTTAGCTTTAATGACGATAAATTAGCAATATTTAGAAGAAGACAAATAGGATTAATTTATCAATTCTATAATTTAATACCTATTTTGAATGTAGAGGAAAATATTACATTACCATTAGAACTAGATAATAGAACAGTAGATAGTTTTAAATTAACTGAGATGATAAATTTGTTAGGTTTGCAAAATAGAAGAAACCATTTGCCTAACGAATTATCTGGAGGTCAACAACAAAGAACTAGTATAGGAAGAGCTTTAATTACAGATCCAACTATTATATTAGCAGATGAACCAACAGGAAATTTGGATTCAAAATCTAGCGATGAAATAATGGCTTTATTAAAAAAATCAAATAAAGATTTTAAACAAACAATTATAATGATTACTCATAATATGGAAATTGCAAAATGCGCTGATAGAATTATAAAAATCGAAGATGGAAAGATTGTTTAAGGAGGTGTAGATATGAGCTTGCTTAACAAATTAACCATAAAGAATTTGAAACTTAATAAAAAGAGAACGATTGTAACAATTATAGGAATAATACTATCAGTATCACTTGTAACAGCTGTTGCAGCTTTATATACTAGCTTAATTCCATCTCTAATAAATTTTGAAATACGAGAAAAAGGAAATTTTCATGTTGTCTTTTATGATGTTCCTGTTAGTGATTTGGAAACATTTAAAAATAACCGTGAAATAGAAGGACTATATTTAACTCAAAATGTAGGATATGCTAATTTAAAAGATGCTAAAAGTAATGACGAGAAAACATCATATGAATCTAGAAATGAAGAGAAACCTTATGCATATGTAAAAGCATTTACGAAAGGTTCTCTTGAAAATTTATCTGTTAAATTGGTAGAAGGAAGGTTACCTGAAAATAAAAATGAAATTGTTATACCAACACATTTAAAAACGAATGGTAGAGTTGAGATGAAAGTTGGTGAGAATATAACTTTAAAGGTAGGTAGAAGGATTGCAACAGATATAAACTATGAATTAGATCAAGATAATCCTTATCAAAATAAACAAGCAGAAAAAATTGTAGATACCAAAGAGATAACGTATAAAATAGTTGGTATTATTGAAAGGCCAGCAACAAATATCGAAAGTTATTCTGCTCCAGGATATACATTTATAACTTGTGAAGATGAAAATGATATGAAAGGCAAAGTTGATGTTTATGCAAAATATACTAAGTATGGTACTAAACACAATGAAAAAATTACAGCTGGAATTTTAGGTGTGAGTGAAGAAACTATTAAAAAAATGAAATCTTCAAGTGTTTCAGAAGAAGAAGTTGAAAAAATAAGAAAAGAATTAGAAAAAGAAAAGTATAATATAGATCAGAATGATTATTTAATAATGCTAGAAACTAATCCAATTAAAGATTCAGGTATTGGAGGTTTAGGAATTGTTGTTGGAATAGTATGTGGTATTATAGTATTTTCATCAGTTTTCTGCATAAAGAATAGTTTTGATATATCTATAACAGAAAAGATAAAACAATATGGTATGCTAAGAAGTGTTGGAGCTACTAAAAAACAAATAAAGAAAAATGTATTTTATGAAGCAACAATACTTGGAATAATAGGAATTCCACTAGGAATATTAGCAGGATTATTTGCTGCATGGGTTTTAATAATTGTAAGCAATTATTTCCTTACAGGAGCCTTAATGGAGGAAACTAATGTAAAACTAAAATTTGCTTTTTCATGGCTAGCTATAGGGTTGGCAGTTGTATTAGGAATAGTAACTATATACTTGTCAGCACTTAGAAGTGCAAGAAAAGCTTCAAAGATATCTCCTATAGATTCTATAAGAAATAGTGCAGATATTAAAATAAAAGCCAAAAAACTTAAAAAATCTAAAATAATAAATAAATTGTTTGGAATAGGTGGAGACATATCATATAAAAATCTTAAAAGAAATAAGAAAAAGTATAGAACAACTGTAATGTCTATATCTGTATCAGTATTGGTATTTATTGCATTATCAGCATTTATGAAAACAGCATTTTATGAAGTAGACAAAGAACTTAATATGTCTGATTATAACTTAAAACTTTATTTTTATGGTTCAGAAAAAAACAAAGAACTATATCAAAAAGTAAAAGAAACAACAAAACTAAGTGGAATTTTAGATTGTACAATATGTAGACATGGAGCTGAGTCTTTTATGTTAAAACAGCCTAAATACAATGAGGAACATATGCAAGAAATAAGTAAGCAATATGCTACACCAGAAGATGAAAATGAAATTCCAATTGGAATAGTTGCAATTAATGATGAACAATATAAAAAATATATTAGAGATTTAGGATTAAAATATGAAGATATAAAGAATAAATGCATATTGTTTGATGAAATGAAAATATCTATATGGGATGAAGAAAAAGACAAAAGAATTGAACATAAAATAAGACGTTTTACATATAGTAAAGGCGATATAATAAAAGGAAATCTAAAAAAAGGAGAAGAGGATATAAATCTAGAGATTGGTTGCATAACAGATAAGTTGCCTTTTGGATTTAATGAAGAAGTTTATAGTTCCTTATTAGTTGTTAGTGATGAATTTTTTGATAATCACTCTATAGATTGCAGAAATTATGAAGTTTTATTTGATGCAGAAGATGCTTCAAAATTACAAGATGAGATAGATGAAGTTTTAAAAGGTTATAATTATAATCTTTATAATATAGAAGAACAAGCAACAATGATGAAAAATTTATTTGTTCTTATAGGAATTTTCTTATATGGATTTATAATTGTAATTTCTTTAATAGGAATAACAAATATATTTAATACAATTACAACAAATATGGAATTACGCAAACAGGAATTTGCAATGCTTAAATCTATAGGAATGACAGAAAATGAATTTAAGCGAATGATAAGATTAGAGAGCCTTTTCATGGGAGTAAAAGCTTTAGCATTTGGAATTCCTATTGGCATTATCTTATCATTGGTAATCTTCCATTTCTTAGAAATTGAAGATAGTTGGATACAGATGTTACCTATTGGTGCGGTTATAATTTCAATTGTGGTAGTGTTCTTGCTAATAAGCATAATAATGAGATATTCAATTAGTAAAATCAATAAGCAAAATACTATTGAAACTATACGAAATGAAAATATATAATTATAATAATTGCAATATTGGAATAAGGCGACCACTGGTCGCCCCTACAGATGCTATATTTAAATTTTAAATGTAGGGGCGATTAGTAATCGCCCGATATAAAACCGTAGAGATGTTAAATAAGGAGAAAAACATGAAAATTTTACTAATAGAAGATAACATAAACATTGTAAAAGGCTTAAAATATTCATTTGATAAAAATAATTATGAACTCATATCAAAAACTTCTATAAAAGATGCAAAGGATTTCTTTGATACGGAGATTCATATTGATTTGATTATATTGGATATTACTTTGCCAGATGGAAATGGATTTGATTTTTTTGAAAATGAAATAAAACCGCTTAATATTCCAACTATATTCTTAACTGCAAAAGATGATGAAAATGATATTGTTAAAGGTCTTAATATTGGTGCAGAAGATTATATAACTAAACCTTTTAGTACAAAAGAATTACTAGCTAGAATTAATAAAATACTATTGCGCTCACAAAAGAAAAGTATTATTGTAATTAAAGATATTAGTTTTGATATGGATAAGATGGTAGTTACAAAAAGTGGGAAGGATTTAGAACTAACTTCTTTAGAACTTAAACTTCTTCATTTATTATTTCTAAATAAAAATAAGGTAGTTACTAGAAATACAATATTAGATAAAGTATGGGAATGGACTGGGAATTTTGTTGATGACCATACAATTACTGTATATTTAAAACGAATTAGAGAAAAATTAGAAACGGACATTATTGTAACTGTTAAAGGAATGGGGTATAGAATAGATGTTGATAAATAAAGTTAAGTTGAAAAAATATTTATGCATTTCTTTAGTAATATTAATATTTTTTCTAACTATAGGACTACTAATTAATTGGTATGAATATAAAACTTACACCAAAAATTTTAATCAAAAAATTGCAGAATTAGTAGCAGAAGTAAGAAAAGAATATCCTAATGTATCAGAAAATGATATTATAAAAATATTAAATAGTACAAATGAAAATGCCCCTATATTAGATAAGTATGGTATTTATATAAATGGAAAATCTATTGTTATGAATAATGATGAGATTTTTCAAAAATTTTTAAAAATAGAAGTAATATTTATACTATTAGCATTTGGCAGTTTTATAGTTGCGTTTATGATTTATAATAGTAATAAAGATAAAGAAATAAAGAATATTACTAAGTATATAGAAGAAATAAATAGAAGAAATTATTCCTTACATATTGATGAAAATACAGAGGATGAATTGTCTATTTTGAGAAATGAAATATATAAAACAACAGTAATGTTAAAAGAAAGTGCAGATAATTCTCTAAATGATAAAAGAGAACTAAAAAAATCTCTAGAAGATATATCACATCAATTAAAAACACCACTAACTTCGATTCTAGTTATGCTAGATAATTTAATTGATGATTCGGATATGGATAAAAGAACTAGAGAAGATTTTATAAGAGATATAAAAAGAGAAGTTGTAAATATAAATTTTCTTGTACAGGCAATTTTAAAATTATCAAATTTTGATGCAAATACTATAGAATTTGTAAAAGAAAACAATTTTATAAAAAAGATAATGGATGAATCTATTAGAAATGTATCGACTTTATGTGATTTAAGAAATATAAAAATAGAAATTTCAGGAGATGAAAAAATAAAAATAAATTGTGATTATAGATGGCAGGTAGAGGCTATAACAAATATAATAAAAAATTGTATAGATCATTCAGAAGAAAATAGTAAGATAATTGTTAAGTATGAGCAAAATAATGTATATACTCTAATATCTATTAGAGATTTTGGTGATGGAATATGTAAAGAAGATTTGCCTCATATATTTGAGAGGTTTTATAAAGGTAAAAATGCAAATAAGGATAGTATTGGAATAGGACTAGCTTTATCAAAAGTAATAATAGAAGCGGATAATGGAAATATAGAAGTTGAGTCTGAATATGGCAAGGGGACTATATTTACAATTAAATATTTTATGTAACATATATGTAATATTTTGTTAATTGAAATAAAACCATTTCTTATGATATAATTCTAAAGAAATGGTATTTATTTCAATACAAAGGAGAAATTGGATGGAAAATAATATGGAAAAAGCTCTACAATATTTTCAGACTATGGGAATTCCAATAAAAGATGGTTATATAGATTCTAATTTAACAGACGAACAAATCGAGATATTAAAAAAATGGAGAGATAATACAATGATAAATGGCATCATGATGCCAGATGAAGAAGACTTTTATAGGTCAATATTATTAGCAATATCTTTACAACCACAAAAGGATGAAAATGGTAAAATAGTGTATTTGTTTGGAAAAGGAATTGGAGTTGAAGTTGCACTTAGGGGAACGATTGAGGGCAGAGAAAATGATAATATAGAAGTACCATATAGGAGTCATTCTGATTTTGAACTTTATGATGTAAAAAAAGACGAACCATATAAAAGAGGTTTTCAAGAAATATATGGAAGCCAAGAGTGGTATCCTACTACTGAAACAAAAGGCTTGAAAAAAATACCAGAGGGCTATATGGATAAAACTTATGAAACAGTTGTAATAGACGGATATGAAGTTTTAGTTCCACAGCTTGAAATATTATTTTTAGATAAATTTTTAAAAAGAGAATCAACTCCAAGAGAAGAAGGGTATGATTGCGAATTATTAGCACAGAGATATAATTTGGATATAAATTTAATAAAACAATATTTGGAGAAGCATTATATAAAACCAATGCAAGAGCAGAAGCAAATGGGAGGAGAAAAATATAAGCAAAATTTCACATCTGGTGTTATTAGAAATCTTAAATTTGAATATGAGTCAGATGATGATAATAAAGCAGAATATGCAGACCAACAATTTGCCTTAGAGGAAACTATAAGGGGTGTAAACGAAAGAGTGAATGTTGCTACCAAAATGGATATAACAGTTAATGGGATAAGAGCAAAGATGTTTGTTCCATTAACAATAGATGATGTTTCAATGGGAGAAAATGGAGAGTTTATATTATCAGATTCCTATATAAAAAGGACAATAGAAAACATTTCAAAAGTTACCAAAATAGAAATTAAAGATACTGGGGTTAAAACTTTGCAAGATTTAGATGAAATGTTTGATAAAATAAAAGGACAACTAGGAATAGATGATTATGCAGGATTGGCATATGATAAGGAAACTGTAGGAACAACAGAACAAGTTGTTGGTATTTTTGAAGAAGATAATACAAAAGAACAAGAAGGAGGGCCAAGCATAGATGATTGATATTGTAGCAGGTCAATCTATGTATGAAGTAAGTGTAATACTAGATAATACAGATAAGAGGCTAGTACAAAGAATTCCTAAAAAAGTTTTGAAGACCATAAAAGAAAAAGCAAGGCCAACAAAAGAGTTTATATATGATAAGAATAAAAAATTAAAAGATCAAGATATAACAAAAGCAACCAAAGGGATAATAGCTATGATATATAGGGATTACTTGTGTACGGAAGAGCAAAGATTGATTTATAAAGAATATTATGCAACAGCAATGGAAACAGCAGAATTAGAAAAGAAAGAAAAATACAATGTAGATAATATTTTTTCGGCTCGTAATTCAAAAAAAGAACATACAGAACTTATACCATATGAAAAAGAATCTATATGGCAAAAAATAAAAAATAAATTCATGAAGATATTTAAAAGACGAAAGGAATGGTAGTAAAAAATGAAAGAAGAATTCTTAGCACTATTAAAGAGTATAGATAGAGAAGGAATGGATAATTTAATAGATTTTATTGAAAATAAAACAGATTTTTTTAAGGCTCCAGCAAGTACGAGATTCCATGGAAATTATGAAGGTGGATTACTAGAACATAGCATGAAAGTGTATGAGATTTTGAAGGAGAAAGTAAATAGTTGTTGTATTGATGTTCCTGTATCAGAAGATACAATAAAAATAGTAGCTTTATTACATGATATATGTAAAGTGAATTTTTATAAAGTTGATTATAGAAATGCAAAGAATGAAAGAGGAGAATGGGAAAAAGTTCCATATTATACGGTAGATGATACTATACCATATGGGCATGGTGAAAAATCTGTAATGATGATATCTGAATATATAAAATTGACAAGTGAAGAAAAATATAGTATACGTTGGCATATGGGATATACAGAGCCAAAAGAATTATATACAACAATTGGACTAGCTTATAGAAAATATCCTTTAGCTCTTCTTATGTTTGAAGCAGATTTAGAAGCAACAGCATTTTTTAATATATAAATATTGCTTATGAGGTACAAGGTTAAAAACTTGAAAAAGTTGTTCCTTGCCTCTTTTATTTTGGCTTAATATGTTATACAATAATACAAATTGTTAATTTTGAGGAGAGGTTGTATGAATAAAAAATGGGAATATGCTAATGCAAATGATGAAAAAATTAAAGAAATTTCAGAAAAATTTAAAATAAACGAATTATTAGCAACAATATTAGTAAACAGAAATATTATAAATGATGATGAAATAAAGATATTTTTAAATCCAACTAGAAATGATTTTTATGATCCGTATTCTTTACCAGATATGGAAATCGCTGTTGAAAGAATTATAAAAGCAATAAATAATAAAGAAAAAATAATTATATATGGCGATTATGATGTAGATGGAATAACTAGTATAACAGTATTAAAAAAATTTCTTGATGCAAGAGGCATGGATGTAGGATATTATATTCCCAACAGATTAGAAGAAGGATATGGTTTAAATAAAGAAAGAATACAAAAAATTGTTGAAGAGAAATATACTCTAATGATTACAGTGGATTGTGGAATATCAGGCTTAGAAGAAGTAAAACTAGGAAATTCATTAGGCTTAGAAACAATTGTAACGGATCATCATGAACCTTTGGACGAGTTGCCAGATGCATTAGCGGTAATAGATCCTAAAATAAAAACAAATAAATATCCATTTAATCAATTAGCAGGAGTAGGTGTTGTATTTAAATTAATACAAGCACTTTCTATAAAATTAGGTTTAGATGAAAAAGAATATTTAAAATATTTAGATATAGTTTGTGTTGGAACAATATCAGACATAGTTCCATTAGTAGATGAAAATAGAATTATAGCAAAATTAGGTTTAAAACTAGTAGAAGTAACTAAAAATATAGGATTAAAAACTTTGCTTAAATCAGTAGGATATAAAAGTATTGATTCTAATACTATATCATTTGGAATAGCTCCAAGAGTTAATGCATGTGGAAGAATGGGGTATGAAACTGAAGCTTTAAGATTATTTTTAACAGATGATGTGAAAGAAGCGGAAGATTTAACAGAAAAATTAAATCAGTATAATAAAGACAGACAAGAAACAGAAAAAGAAATAGTAAAACAAGCTTTAGAAAAAATTGAAAAAGAAGAACTAAAAGATTCAGCAGTAATCGTATTAGGAGATGAAAGATGGCATCATGGAGTAATTGGAATAGTAGCTTCTAAAATAACTGATATGTATTTTAAACCAAGTATTTTAGTTTGCTATGATGGTGAAGAAGGAAGAGGATCAGGAAGAAGTATCCCAGGCTTTGATCTTCATAATGCACTTTGCAAATCAAGTGAGTATCTAGAAAAATATGGCGGACATGAAATGGCTGTGGGATTGAGTTTAAAAAGAAGTAATTTTGATAAATTTAAAGAAGAAATGCAGAAGGTAGCAAAAGAAGCTAATATAGAAGAAATAATTCCTGTAATAGTAATAGATAAATTAGTATCATTAAAAAATATTAATATAAAAATGATAAAAGATTTAAAAATGTTAGAACCATTCGGTGAAGGAAATAAAACTCCACTATTTGCTTGTAAGAATTTAAAAATAGATTCTATAAGAACATTAACAGAAGGAAAACATTTAAAATTATCGCTAAGAGATGAAAACATTGTAATAAATGCCATAGGATTTAATATGGGTCATATAGCAGATGATTATACAATAGGAGATAAAGTTGATATTGTAGGAGCATTAGAAATAAATACCTATAATGGAGAAGATAGCATACAATTTAATTTGAAAGACATAATGAAATCTTTATAATAATTATAGTAGATAAGGAGTCATATTTATGGAAACACAAGAAGACATAACTATTCAGAATATTACTGCTCAAATGAAAAAGAATAACAGAAGATCAGATACAAAACTTATAATGAAAGCATATAAATGTGCAGAAGAAAATCATAGAGGACAATGTAGAAAGTCAGGAGAACCGTATATAATTCATCCATTGAGTGTTGCGTATATTTTAGCGAAAATAGGATTAGATGATGCAACTATATGTGCAGCTCTATTGCATGATGTTGTAGAAGATACAGATGTAACATACGAACAGATGAAAAAAGAATTTGGTGAAGAAATTTCTGCAATGGTAGATGGAGTTACAAAACTTAGTACTATACAATATACATCTGCAAAAGAAATGCAAGTTGAAGATTATAGAAAAATGTTTTTGGCAATGGGAAAAGATATACGAGTTATATTAATAAAACTTGCAGATAGACTTCATAATATGAGAACTTTAAAAGCTTTAAAAAGAGATAGACAGATTGCTATATCTGAGGAAACTCTTGATTTATATGCACCATTGGCTAATAGATTGGGTATGTATTCTTTAAAATGGGAGCTAGAAGATTTAGCATTCAAATATTTGTATCCAGAAGAGTATAGAGAATTAGTAGAAGGACTAGACAGAAAAAGAGAAGAAAGACTACAATTCATAGAAAGAATAATGGAACAAATAAGAATTGAATTGAAACAACAACATATTGATGCAGAAATAACAGGTAGAGCAAAGCATTTATATAGTATATATAGAAAAATGAAAAGAGATAATAAAACTTTAGACCAGATATACGATTTATTTGCTTTAAGAATATTGGTTAATTCTGTTAAAGATTGTTATGCTGCACTTGGAGTAGTACATGAATTGTACAATCCAATGCCAGGAAGATTCAAAGATTATATATCTGTTCCAAAGAAAAACATGTACCAATCATTACATACCACTTTAATAGGTGAAAAAGGAACACCATTTGAAGTGCAAATTCGTACATGGAGCATGCATCAAATTGCAGAATTTGGTATAGCTGCTCATTGGGCATATAAAGAAGCTAATAAGAATAAAAAATCAAATGTTATAGTAGAAGAAGATAAATTATCATGGATAAGAGAAACACTAGAATGGCAAAAAGATGTAAGAGATCCAGAAGAATTTTTAAAAACATTAAAAACTGAATTGTTTGAAGATGAAGTTTATGTTTTCACTCCAAGAGGAGATATAAAGGTTTTGCCAAAAGGTGCAACCCCAATAGATTTTGCATATGCAATTCATGCTGAAGTTGGACATAGAATGATTGGATGCAAGATAAATAGTAAAATGATGCCTATTGCAACTCCACTGGAAAATGGGGATATTGTAGACATTATGACATCTGAAACTCCAAAAGGTCCAAGTAGGGATTGGCTTAAATTTATTAAAAGTTCATCTGCTAAAACTAAGATACAACAATGGTTTAAAAAGGAACAAAGAGAAGAAAATATTATTAAAGGAAAAGAAATATTAGAAAAAGAAATAAAAAGAATAGGAATGACAACTCAGGAAATATATAAACCTAACTATATAGATGTAGCACTAGCAAGATACAAATATAATAGCTTAGATGACATGTATGCTTCTGTTGGATTTGGAGCAATTTCACCAATGAAAATTATAGCTAGAATGCTAGAAGAATACAGAAAAGAACATAAAGAAGCAGACATAGAAGAAAAGATTGTTGAATTAACACAAGAAAAAAGAATAAAATCTAAGCCATCAAAAACAGGAATAATTGTTGAAGGAATTGATAATTGTTTAGTAAAACTTTCAAAATGTTGTAATCCAGTACCAGGAGATGAAATAATTGGATATATAACAAAAGGAAGAGGGGTATCTGTACATAGAGCTGATTGTATAAATATTAGTAATTTGCTTTCAGAAGAGGGAAGAATGATAGGTGTTCAATGGGCAAATGAAGAAAAAGCATCATATACAGTAGATATAGAAGTTTTTGCTAATGATAGATTAGGTCTTCTAGCAGATATACTAAGAGAAGTACAGAATACTAAAAATAAAGTATTAGCAATTAATGCAAAAACTAATAAAGATAGAGTTGTAGTAATTGAGTTTACTGTTGAAGTTTCAAGCTTAGATTCACTTAATAATGTATTAAAAGTAACAAGAAAAATAGATAGCGTATACGAGGTTAAGAGAAAGAAGTAATTGTAGAAAAAAGAAAGGAACATAAAATGATTCTTAAAATATTAAAGATAAATACTAACTTAGGTTCACCTACAAATTGCTATATAATTACTGATGAAAATACTAAAGAGACAATGATTATTGATCCAGCAGGAGAAGTTGATAAAATAACTGAAATGTTGGATATATTACATGCTAAAGTTAAATATATATACTTAACACATTGTCATGGGGATCACATAGGAGGAGTAGAAGAGTTAAAAGCTAAAGTTGGAGGAAAAATTTTAGCACATAGAATAGAAAGTGAAAATATAAAAAATCCAGCCACAACTCTTAATTATTATATAGGAATGAAAGATTCTATGATTGAAATAGATTCTAGAGTAGATGAAAATGATTTGATTCATATTGGAGATATAGAATTTAAAGTAATTCATACGCCAGGTCATACAAGTGGCGGGTCATCATTATATTGTGAAGAACACAAAATGGTATTTACAGGAGATACACTTTTTAGAGGAACATGGGGAAGAACTGATTTGCCAACAGGGGATGTAAAGCAAATAATGGATTCTATAATGAAAAAATTATTAATACTTCCCGAAGATACTATAGTATATCCTGGACATGGTAAAGCTACCATGATAAAAGAAGAAAAACCAATATATTTTGAATTAAAGCCAAGAGGACTTTATTTTGATTAACAAGGTATAAGGAGAGATAATTATGATAAACAAACCAAAAGGAACTAGAGACATATTGCCAAACGAATCATATAAATGGGCATATGTAGAAAATATAGCAAATAATATATTTAAAAATTATGGTTATAAAGAAATAAGAGTACCAGTTTTTGAAAGTACAGAATTGTTTGCAAGAGGTGTAGGAGAAACAACTGATGTTGTGCAAAAAGAAATGTATACATTTGATGATAAAGGTGGAAGAAGTATAACATTAAGACCAGAAGGAACAGCTGGTGTAGTTAGAGCATATCTAGAAAATGGAATGGGCTCATTACCATCACCAGTAAAATTGTGTTATGCAATGCCAATGTATAGATATGAAAATGTACAAAAGGGACGTTATAGAGAATTTAGACAAATAGGAGCAGAATTATTTGGAGTTTCATCATATTTAGCTGATGTAGAAATAATTCTAATGGCAGATGCACTTATAAAAAAATATAACATTAGTGATGTTACTTTAAATATAAATAGTATAGGATGTAAAGAATGTAGAAAAAGCTATCAAAAAGCACTAAAAGAGTATATAAATTCTAAAATAGATTGCTACTGTGAAACTTGTAAAAGCAGACTAGAAAAGAATCCTATGAGAATATTAGATTGTAAAGAGAAAAAATGTAAAGAAGCAAATGTTAATGCACCTAAAATATTGGATTATTTATGTGATGAATGTAAAGAACATTTTGAAAATGTAAAAACAGCTTTAACAGATGCTGGCATAAAATATAAAGTAGATTCTAGTATAGTAAGAGGATTAGATTATTATTCAAAAACAGTATTTGAATTTGTATCAGATAAAGAAAACTATACAATTCTTGCAGGTGGACGATATGATGGATTAGTTGAAGAATTAGGAGGAGTACATACACCAGCAATAGGTTTTGCTATGGGAGAAGATAGATTAATAGAGGTTTATGAAAAATATAACAAAGAAAGTTTAGTACAAGAAAATACACCAGACATATATATTGCTAATATTGGAGAAAAAGCAGAAAAATTTGTAACAATATTATCAAAAGAATTACGTGACAACGATATATATGTAGAAAAAGACATATCTGAAAGAAGCTTAAATGCTCAACTAAAATATGCAAATAAAACAAAAGCAAAATATGCATTAATAATAGGAGAAAATGAAGTAGAAAAAGGAAAAGCAAAACTAAAAGATATGGCAAAAGGAGAAGAAATAGAAATTGAATTAAAATCAGAGGCAATTATTAAAATGATAAAATAATAAGTGGAAGAAATTTATATTTTGTATCGTTTTTATGGGAGAGTTGTACTCTCCTGATTATTTTATTAAATTGAGTAATTTGTATTAAAATATATTGAAATACTAGGAGTGATTTGATTGATAAAAGAAACTAAAAGTATTATGAAGAAAAATGGAAAGAAAATAATTCTTTTCGAATTTATATTTAAAATATTAACTTTATTAATAGCAATACCAGTTTTCCTAAATATGTTTAAACTAATTATGAAATTTACAGGATATAAATATCTAACTCTAGAAAATATATTTAGTTTTGTACTAAATCCAATTACATTAGTATTATTATTAATATTGCTTATAATAATAGCTTTTTATTCGATTTTTGATATGGGTACAATTATTATACTTTTAGATGCTTCTAAGCAGAATAAAGAAATGAACTTAAAAGATGCTGTTAGATTATCATTTAAAAAATCTATTAGAATATATAAACCTAGCAATTTAGGATTGTTATTATTAGTGTTATTCTTAATACCATTTTTTAATATAGGTGTTGGCTCTGGAGTAATTACATCAATAAAAATACCTGAATTTATAATGGATTATATAAATGCTAATAAAGTTTTATGCGCAATATATACAGTGGGAATAGTTTTATTAATTTCGTTATTGTTGAGATGGATGTATTCTTTACACTATTATTTCTTAGAAAATAAAACTTTTAAGGAAGCACATAAAAGTAGTACAGTGTTATCTAAAAAAAGTAATTTAAGAGACTTGTGGGATTTAACTTGGCCACAAATATTACTTTATGTAGCTTATATATTATTAGTGGTTATAGAAATTTTAGTAATTGTTGTAATAAACAATGTATTACATAGCTTGGCTTTATTAGATTCTGTACTAATTTCAATTATTGTTATACTTATGATGATATCATTGGTAATATTTTCAATCGTAAGTACAGTATTTGGAAGTGTATGTACAAGTGCATTATTCTACAAGCATAAAGAGCAAAAAGGAGAAAAAGTACAGCATATAGATGTAAATGAAATAGACGAGAAATTTACTAAAACTAAATGGAGATATATTGAGTATACTTTTATACTACTAAGTGTGATAGGAACTACTATACTTACTTATGGAGTAGTAAAAGGAAAATATAATTTAAATATTGAATATATAAGAAATATGGAAATAACAGCACACAGAGGAGCAAGTGTACTATATCCAGAAAATACAATGGCTGCTTTTAAAGGGGCAAAAGAATTAGGAGCAGATTGGATTGAATTAGATGTTCAACAAACTAAAGATATGAAAATAATTGTATCACATGATACGAATTTCAAAAGAGTATCTGGTGTTGATATGAATTCTTGGGAAGCAACATATGAAGAAATAAAAGAATTAGATGTTGGAAGTTTTAAAGATGAAAAATACAAAGATGAGAGAGTTCCATTATTAGATGATGTTATTAAATGGGCAAAAGAAAACAACATAAAATTGAATATTGAGCTTAAACCAACTGGAAGAGAAGAAGGCTTTGAAAAGCAGGTTATAGATATTATTAAGGAAAATGGTTTTGAAAATGATTGTGTTATAACATCACAAGTATATGAAGTGTTAGAAAATGCAAAGAAAGCTGATCAAAATATTGTTACTGTATATGTAATGAGTTTAGCTTTTGGTGATATTACATCTCTTGATAAAGCAGACTATTTTAGTGTTGAGGCAACAAGTATTACAAGTGATATGGTAAGTAAAATCCATAAAGAAGGAAAACAAATTTATGGATGGACAGTTAATACTGAAGAAGGAATCAATAAGATGATTAACCTAAATGTAGACAACATTATTACTGATGATATAACTTTAGGCAAAAAGCTTGTAGCAGAAAGTAAAAATAGCAATTTAATAACTGAAATAGTAAATGGTATTCAATCGATTTTTGGAAAAAATTAGTTGATAAAATTCGAGTAATATAATATAATTTCAACAGTTTTTAGAGACTTAGAAATAAAGGGTTAGGTGAATTTGATATGAGAGTAGTTGTAACTGGAATGGGGCTAGTTACTCCAATAGGTAATACAATAGAAGAGTTTTGGAAAAATGTAAAATTAGGAAAGAATGGAATAAGAAAAATAGAAAATTTTGATACATCAGATTTTAAAGTAAAATTGGCAGCAGAGATAAAGGATTTTGATTATACTGGTTATATAGATCCTAAATCAGCCAAAAGAATGGATAGATTTAGCCAATTTGGAGTAGTAGCTGCAAAGCAAGCAATTTTAGATTCAAAATTAGATATAGAAAAAGAAGATAAATATAAAATAGGTGTTAGCGTAGGCTGTGGTATAGGAGGTTTAGACATTATAGAAAAAGAAACTGAGAAAATGAATGAAAAAGGTCCAGGAAAAATTCATCCTTTAACAGCACCTTTAGTATTAGGTAATATGGTAGCAGCCAATATTGCAAAAGAAGTAGGATGCATGGGAAAATGTCTAGATATTTGTACAGCATGTGCTAGTGGAACAAATTCTATTGGAGAAGCTTTTAGAAGTATAAAACATGGTGAAATGGATGTAATATTAGCTGGTGGTGTAGATAGTTCTATTTGTAGAATAGGTGTTGCTAGTTTTCAAGGACTAACAGCATTAACAACAAGTGATAATCCTGATAGAGCTAGTATTCCATTTGATAAAGAAAGAAATGGCTTCATAACAGGTGAAGGAGCAGGAGTACTTGTATTAGAAGAATTAGAACATGCAATAAAAAGAGGGGCTAAAATTTATGGAGAAATTGTAGGATATGGGGCAACTTGTGATGCTTATCATGTAACAACTCCTAGAGAAGATGGTATAGCAGTAGCAAAGGCAATAGAATTAGCAATGGAAGAAGCTAATGTAAAAAGTGAACAAATAGATTATATAAATGCACATGGAACAAGTACATACTATAATGATTTAACTGAAACAAGAGCAATAAAACTAGCATTAGGAGAATATGCAAAAAAAGTAAAAATAAATTCAACAAAATCAATGACAGGTCACTTATTTGCAGCATCAGGTGCAGTAGAAGCAATTACCTGTATAAAATCAATAGAAGATTCATATGTACATCAAACAGTTGGATTAGAGGTAGATGATCCAGAATGTGATTTAGATTATTGTAAAGGACAAGGAATAGAAATGCCTGTTAATGTTGCAATAAGCAATTCTATGGGATTTGGCGGACACAATGCAACAATTGTTATAAAAAAATATAATAAATAATATAGAGTTAATATATAAAAGCTTTGTATAACAAATCATTTTTATGAAATAATAAATAAAAATAGTGTGACTGTTGAAATAATTATAATTTTGGATGTTACCAATTTAATTATTTTTTAATCAGATATAAAGTAAAGAAAGGAATGAAGAGAATATGAGAAAAAATATTAAAACTACAGAAGCAATATTCCCAATGCCAGTATTAATGGTGGCAACATATAATGAAGATGGAAGTGTTGATGTAATGAATGCAGCATGGGGAACTATGCTAGAAAGAGACAATGTAATACTTAATTTAACAGAAACACATAAAACTGTTAAAAATATTAAAGAAAGAAAAGCTTTTACAGTTAGCATTGCAGATAGTAAACATGTTGTAGAAGCAGATTATTTTGGAATAGCATCAGGAAATACTACACCAAATAAATTTGAAAACAGCAAACTTACAGCAACTAAATCAGAAAAAGTTAATGCACCAATTATCAATGAATTTCCAATATGTATGGAATGTGAATTTATAGAATATGGAGAATGTGGAGTTATAGGCAAAGTTGTAAACACATCAGTTGATGAAAATGTAATGAATGGAGAAAGTGTTGATATTGAAAAGGTTTCAGCAATAGCTTTTGACCCATATACTCATGGATATTACAAAGTTACTGAAAGAGTAGGAAATGCTTTTAAAGATGGAATGCAATTAAAGCAATAAAATTGATTATAATTAATAAAACACAAACGAATGATTATTAATCGTCCGTTTGTTTTTTTTTTTTTGATTTGCTTTTTGTAAAATGGGAGAAATTAAAATTAGTATTTATTGCTTAATAGCTTTCTATGAATAATGCTTTAGCAATATAAGGAATGACCTCATCAAAATTATACCAGCCAGAGCTTTTACTATTATTTTTTCCACCATTAGGGTTAGAAACATAAACCATATCATTTCCATCAGAAGCAAGCAATACCATATAGTGAGAATCGGTTGTCCAACGGTTTTCTTTAGGTTTATTCCATACGCAAATTAAAACAGGTCTATTAGACAACAAATGATTATTGATATAGTCTTTTGATAAATGAATAGAATCATAGTAGAAATCAGTAGAATTTATACCATATGATTCAGAAAATTCTTTTTTTAAAGAATCATAATTAAGAACAGGATAATATTTATTTCTCAAATCTTCTGGAGTAGCTTTAATATTATATCCACTTAAAATTATAGCCATTGAGGTAATTCCACATCCAGTTTCTTTCATATAATTGTTCCAGTATATATTTTTACTCCAAGAAGCATTTCCATTTTGTTTATATTCAATATAAGTTTTTTGATTTTGTTCTATAGTAGTAAATGTAGTGTAATAACCGTCTTTATTAGATACTTGTTTTTGTCCTATTCCTGAATATTTATCATTATTATCTTGTTTTATAACTTCGTATTCTCTATTTTGTACTGTATCATCAATATTACCAATTAAATCTAATATTTCACTACGAAATATTATTTTTCTTATTATTAGTATTAAAATTATAAAAATAATTAGTAGTACTATAAATTTTTTGATATTAAATCTTTTGTTAAATTTTTTCCTCATAAAGCACCTCCAAACTATTTTCAGTATAAAGGAAATAATCTTTTAGTGTTTTAATAAAAACTTAATAAAATCTTAAATTTTTCTTACAATTTCGAGAAAAAATAGAAATAGATAAAGCTTTATGGTAGAATGCAATTAATTAAAAAAGGAGAGGACAATGAATATTTTAGTTTTAGATGATGAAAAAGAAATAGCTGATTTAGTGGAATTATATATGAAAAACGAAAATTATAATGTTTTCAAATTCTATGATTCAAAATCTGCGATTGATTGTATAAATAAGCAAAAAATAGATTTGGCTATCCTAGATGTAATGATAAAAGATATTAATGGATTTGAGGTATGTAGGAAAATACGAGAAAAGGGTCTAAATTTCCCAATAATAATGCTAACTGCTAAGATTGAAGATAAAGATAAAATAGAAGGACTTACAGTTCGGAGCAGATGATTATATAGTAAAACCTTTTAATCCTTTAGAACTTGTTGCAAGAGTGAAATCAGCATATAGAAGATATACAAAGTATAATGAAAAAAGTGAGGATAATATTATTTATATTAATGGCTTAGAATTGAATGAAAATAAACATATCTGCAAATTATATGATGAAAAGATAGATTTAACACCTATAGAATTTGATATACTATTATATTTAGCACAAAAAAGAGGCAATGTAGTAAGTTCGGAAGAATTATTTGAAAAAGTGTGGAAAGAAAAATATTTAGAAAACAATAATACAGTAATGGTTCATATAAGAAGAATAAGGGAAAAGCTAAAAGATGATAGTAAAACACATAAATTTATAAAAACAGTTTGGGGAGTAGGATATAAAATTGAACAATAAAGAATTTATAAAATTAAAAAATAGTTTAGCAATTAAATGTATTACTAAAATAATACTATATAGTATAATAACAATATTAATATTGGAATTATTTATTGATGGTATCTATAATGATACATTAGCAAGAGATGTAGCAGGATTTGATGAAAATATTTATTATTGGTGTGTAGCTAATAAAGATATACTAATAAGAGTATCATATTCAATGATTCTTATTATAATTTCCTTTTTAGTTATTAGAAAGTCAAATGACAATATGATAGAAATAATATCGGCAATGGATAAAATAATGAAAAATGCAGAGCAAGAAGTAAAACTATCGAATGACTTAATCATATTAGAAAATAGATTAAATAGTATAAGAGTGGATTTAGTAAAAAATAAGCATAAAGCAGAGGAAGAATTACAAAAGAAAAATGATTTGATAATGTATATGGCTCATGATTTGAAAACACCATTAACTTCTGTAATAGGATATTTAACATTACTTACTGAAGAAAAAGAAATAAATAATGTTATGAGAGAAAAATTTTTAAAAATAGCATTGGATAAATCAATTAGGTTAGAGGAGCTTACAAATCAATTTTTTGAAATAACTAGATATAATTTACAAGAAATGCCAATTAACAAGAAGAAAATAGATTTATCAGTTTTAATAGGGCAATTAACGGATGAGTTTTTTCCGATGACTCAAGAAAAGCATTTGAAATTTATTATAAATACAGATGAACATGTTTATTTTCACGGAGATGGAGACAAATTAGCACGAGCATTTGGAAACTTAATAAAAAATGCAATAAATTATAGTTATGATAATACAAATATAGAGATTAATGTATCAAAAAAACAAGATAAAATACGCATAAGTTTTAAAAATAAGGGAGAAAAAATCCCAGAATATAAATTAGATAAAATATTTGATAAGTTTTACAGAGTAGATGAATCAAGAGCAAGCAATACAGGAGGAACAGGCTTAGGTTTAGCAATAACAAAAGAAATAATAGAATTGCATGATGGAAAAATTAATGTTAAGAATAATGATGAATATATAGAATTTGATATTGAATTTAATTCTATTATTTGATATTATGCTAGAAAGATAATTTGATTGGGAGAAATTTATGGAAGAAATAAAAGAAGAATTAAAAAAAATTCAGGAAATTTTAATTGAAGACTTTAAACCTTTAGCTATAATACTGTTTGGAAGTTATTCTAGAAATGCACAAAATGCTGACAGTGATATCGATATAGCTTTTTTTTCTGAAGAGATAAGCAAAATAGAAGTTTTCAAAGAAAAACAAAAAATAGAAGAGTTTTTAGATAAAGATATGGATTTAGTAAATTTAGCGCAGGAGGATATTTCAGATGGATTAAAATATGAAATTCTTGCTAATGGAATTGTTTTGTATTGTGCAGATTCATATAAATTCGAAATATATAAATTAGATACTTTTAGGGATTATTTAGAGTTCAATGAGCTGAGAGAAGATATAATAAATCGAATAAAGGAAGGAGGAACAATATACTGAGAATAGAGTACATATTATGGATACTTACTATTATGTTATAAATAGTGAGTATTTTTTTGTAACCTTTATTCAAATTTGGGTAATATGTAAATGAAATGTTGTAGTAAGGAGATTTAGTCTAAATTGAATGAAAAAATTAGCAAATATAAAATTAACAATGAAATAGATATAGAAAGAATTATAAATGAGTATAGTAATTATTTGTTTAAAGTAGTTGAAAATATATGCGGGAATTATTTAACAAATGAAGATATTGAAGAAGTTTTAACAGATGTATTTTTAGCAATATGGAAGAATAAAGAAAAACTAGATGGGGAAAAATTGATTAAACCATATATTTCAAGTATAGCACATAACTTAACAAAAAAGAAAATGAATGAACTTTATAAAAATAAGAATGATGAACCTCTAGATGAGAGTATAATGATAGATACAAATGACTTTGATTTTATGATGGAAACTAATTTTAAAAAACAGGATTTAGATTATATTATTAATTCATTACCAAAAGAAGATTATCAAATTTTTACTTTATTTTATTATTATTCAAATAAAACAAAACAAATTGCTAATAAATTAGGCATTTCGAATGTAAAGGTAAAAACAAAATTACACAGGATACGAAAACATATTAGGAGTAAATTAAAAGAAAGAGGGTATAGTGTATGAGAAATTTAAACGAAAGAATACAAAGAAATTTTAGAAATAATATTGCTATATCCAATCTAAGGGAGGAATGGATTATGAAAAAAAATACTAAAAAGAAAGTTTTAATTACGACAATGGTAATTATAGGAACATTATCAGGAGGTTTTGTTACTGTTAATGCAGCAAGTAAGGGACAGCTAGCAGAAGATATAAAAAACACAGTAAAAGTAGTATTTATAAGAAACAATAAAGAAGAAAATATAGAAGGAAAAAGTTATATTAATGAAAAAGGGGAGAATTGGATAGTTTATGAAAAGCATACAGATAATGTAGATATGAAAACAGACATAAATAAAAGTGAATTAGATAAAGAAAATATGGCTTTGGATGTAACAATGACAGAAGATGAAAAAGAAAATTCAGTAGAAAGTAAGGTTATAATAAAAAATAAATAAATTGTACTTTGATAGAGTAAAAAGAGTTTAAAAATAAAGCAAGAAACTAGTTGATAGTTTCTTGCTTTTATAATATAATTCAAATATGAATTTTGCATAAATTTTTATAGCATCAAGTATTATTCTAATTTAGAAAGGAGCAAAGTATAGATATGGAAAAATCAAAAGTTTATTTTATTAAAGAAATAACTCCAGAAAATATTGTAAAAATATATGAGAAATTAGAAACAAAATTAGAAGGCAAAGTAGCAGTTAAATTACATTCAGGAGAAAAAGGTAATCAGAATTTTATAAGACCAGAAATGGTTAAAAATATTGTAGAACATGTAAATGGAACTGTTGTAGAATGTAATACTGCTTATGAAGGAGCTAGAAATTCTACAGAAAAGCATAAAAAATTATTAGAAGAACATGGTTGGAATAAATATTTTAATGTAGATCTATTAGATGCAGAAGGTCCAGATATGGTACTTCCAATCCCAAATGGCAGAATAATCAAAGAAAATTATGTTGGAAAAAATTTAGCTAATTATGATTCAATGTTAGTATTGTCTCATTTTAAAGGTCATGCAATGGGAGGCTATGGTGGAGCTTTAAAACAACTATCTATTGGATGTAGTTCATCTGATGGAAAAACATGGATACACACAGCAGGAAAAGCTAAACATCAAGAAGAATTATGGGATAATTTACCTGAACAAGATAAATTCTTAGAAGCAATGGCAGATGCTGCATCATCAGTTGTTGAGCATTTTAAGGATAAAATCGTATTTATTAATATTATGAAGAATATCTCTGTTGATTGTGATTGCGCAAGTAATGCTGAAGCACCTTGTGTAAAAGATATTGGAATCTTAGCTTCTACAGATCCTGTTGCAATAGATCAAGCTTGTATAGACTTAGTTAAAAATTCAGGAGATCCAGGAACAGAACATTTCTTTGAAAGAGTAAATTCAAGACATGGAACACATACAATTGATGTGGCAGAAGAAATAGGAATAGGAAGTAAAGAATACGATTTAATTAATATAGATTAAAAAATTTTGTAAACTAGGAGGAATGTAAAATGGTAGAAAAAGTAGAAAGTATAAAAAAGCAAAATAAAATGGTTGAAAGTTTAAGAACTACAAAAGCTAAATATATTGTAGGAACAATTTTATTTAGTGGAATAGGAGTAGCTTTACCTAGAATTTTTCACATGCTTGCAGGTAGTGCAGCAGGAACAACATTTTTACCAATGCATATAGCAGTTTTAATGGCAGCACTTATATTTGGAGGTTTAAGTGCAAGTATTGTAGCAGGAAGTTCAGTAGTATTTAGTTATTTATTAACAGGAATGCCAGCTTTAGCAAGATTGCCATATATGTTAATAGAACTTGTAATTTATGCAGTTTTACTAAGTGTTTTAAATAAAAAATTTAATTCTTATATATCATTAATCGCAACAATTATTTTAGGAAGAATCTTATATGCAGGAGTATTATTTGTTGCAGTTAATGGATTAGGATTACCTACTTATGGAATATCTGTAATTGAAAGTATTAAAGCAGGATTACCTGGAATAGTAATTCAGCTAGCATGTGTGCCATTTATTTCAAAATTCATTAAGAAGGGAATAGGTTTAGATGAATAAACTAGAGGATGTAAAGCAAGAACTATTAGAAAAGAAAGCATCATTGGTTGTATGCTATAAAAATGGAGAAATAAAAGATTATTATCAAGATAGAATAAATGATATTAAAGATATATTAAGAGCTGACAAGAATGCTTTAAAAGATGCAACAGTAGCAGATAAAGTAATAGGAAAAGTGGCATGTAGTATTTTAGCTGTTGCAGGAGTTAAAGAGATTTATGCTGATGTGATTAGTGAGTACGCTATTCCTGTATTAGAGGCAAATAATATAAGATATGAATATAAAGAAAAGGTTGATTACATTATTAATCAAACAAAAACAGGAATGTGTCCAATGGAAAATAAGTATAAAGATGAAAACGATATAAATAAAATATACAAAGAAATGTTACAAATAATTTAGCATATAAATTTATACAATTTTTATTTTAAAAATAATTAATATTTTAAAATAAAGGAAAGGATAAAACATGAAAAGAACACTGAAAATCACAATTGTAATTACTTTATTATTTGCTTTAATTTGTCCAAATTTTGCTGTTATAGCTGCAGATTTAACAAACAATGAAGCAAATACTGCTACAGTGGAAGAGCAAGATAATGAGCAAGTAAATAATAGCAGTGGTGTAACAGAAAAAACACCAGAAGAGAATAATGAAAATGCCGACACAACTGTTAGTAATGAAGACAACGAAGATGTAAAAAATGGTGATAATCAAGACAAGGAAGTGTCAAAATCAGAGGACAATGGTGAAGATGTATCTGATGAGAAAACTAAACAAACAGAGCAAGTAGATGAACCAGAAAAATCAGATGAAGCAGAACAATCAAATAATAATTCTAAACAAGAAGAGCCAGGAGTAGATGATAAAACAACAACAGATGAGTCTACTGAAAACAATCAAGATGATAGCAATAAAAAAGATGAAGATGCAGATAAGAATGAAGAGCAAGAAGATAAGTCTGGAAAACTATTCATTAATATTGATTTAAGATTACCACAAGCATCACCTAAATTTGATGTTACTTTGAAAAAAGGTGATAAAGCTGTAAGCGATAAGCCAACAATTAATAAAAATGATGATGGCACAATGGTTTATTATACCTTCGATGGTTTAGAACCAGGTGATGATTATAAATTAACAATTTCAGGAAAAGGATATATACCTTTTTCACAAACACTAGAGATAAAATCTAAAACAACTTCAGAAATTAGTTTTACTAATGGGTATGATAGTTCTGAATTACATGATGATGAAAATCATAATATTATAGGAAAAAAAGGATATGGCGTTGTACCTATTGGAGATTTTAATTCTGATAAACAAATTGATGAGAAAGATACTAATGCAATAGTTAATAGAATAGAAGAGAATTCTAAAAAGTCTTCAAAAAATCAAAATGTTAATGGCGATTTGAATGGAGATAACCAAATAGATATTGTAGATTTATCTTATGCTTTTATTAACAGAAAAGAGAAAAATCAGATAATAACTGGATTAGTTTCTTTTATATCTCAAGTTCCAGAAAATGCAAAAATTACTACAGATAAAACGGAAATTGCTAATGGAGTAAAAATTGAAGAAATATTTAAGAATGATGGAGATTATGTATCTTTAAAACCAACAAATGGTGAAGAGATAGATAAAGCTCATCCAGTATCAATAGAATTGGAATTGGAAGAAGAAAAAAGTGAAATACCAGCACAAGAGATTACTATAGCTCCATCTTCAAATCCAGAAAATAATATTGAAGCTGGTAGTGTATCTGTTGTTGGAATTGATGAGAATGGAAAAGAAGTTACTATAGAATGTGATTTCGATAAAGATACTGAGGGACAACCTGTAACTCATGGATCAAATGAAATAAAACCAATAGCAACTTTAGCTTCTACAAAGCCAGTTAAAATAGCAGTTAATGATACTCAAGTAAAAAATTCAGCTGTTTCTTTTAATGCTGATGGAACAATAGTAGTTGATTTGGGTGGAAAAATTGCTGTTAAGAAAATAACAATAACAGTAACTAAAACAAAAAGTAATAAATTAGCAGATATATCAAAGGTAGAATTTTTAAATGGAATGTCAGATAAAATTCCAGAACCAGTATTAAGTATACCTGAAAATGTATCAGCAAAAGCAACTGAATATGATATAACAGTAAGTTGGGATTATGTACCTAATGTTACAGGTTATGAAGTTTTCGTAACAAATACAAAAACTAATAAATCAGAAACTTTCCATGCAGATGGTCATGTTCTAAAAATAGAAAGATTTGATAATGATTTTATAAAAAATATGTTAAAGCAAAAGTTTGCTATACAAGTACGTTCTGTAAATGGTGAATGGGTAAGTGGATATAGTACTCCAATTGTATATGCAACTCCAACATCAGATGGAATACCAAATCCACCAACAGGAGTAAATTTAACTGGAGCATATAAAGAAATTCAAGTTACTTGGGATGCAGATAGTAAAGCTGATTCTTATGAAGTTTGGTATAGACCTTATGAAAGTGGAGATTTTATACAATTAGAACCAGAAAAAACAATAACAGATTCAAAATATACAATTAAGAACTTAGTAGAAAAGACTAAATATCAAGTATATGTAGTTAGTGTAAATAATCATGGTAAGAGTGCTCCTTCTGTAATAAATACTGCAGAAACAACAACAACACAACCAGTTAAAATGCCAAAACGTAATCTAATAAATACAGCAAATAAAGCAGGAACTCTTACAAATCATATTAAAGATGTAAAATTAAATAATGGTTATATGGTAGGAAGTTCATTAGATGGAACTGCAAAAACAGCAAAAGGTGTAGTTGATAACAGTTATGAATCTTATTTCCAAGTAGATGACTGGGATGTTGGAGGATGGTATGCTGGTGAAAAAACACCAACAATAACATTCGATAAAAAATATAAAATGAATTACTTTACTATTGCACAAGCTGAATGGCTTGGAACAATTGGTTATGCAAAGGTAACATATTATGAAGGAACAAAAGCAACAACTGTTCCTGCATCACAAGTGTACACAGCACAAGATGAAGATGGAAATAACTATACAGTAGTTAAATTACCAAAACCAATAACAACTGACAAGATTAGTATAGGAATTGGTAGAACAAATCAAGGGTTAAGAAAAATCACTATTGCAGAAATGTGCTTCTATAAATATGATGATTTAGAAGAAAGAATCAATGATTTATATAGTGATCAAATGCATATTCAATTAAAAGATAGTGTAACAGAAGCAACAATTGAAAAGTTAGAAAAAGAATTAAATACAAAAGACAAGACAACAGGAGAATATCATCCAGAAAAAGAAAAATTACAAGATGAAATTGATACAGCAAAAGAAATTTTAGCTAATGGAGCAAAATTAACTAAAACAACTAAAATTGATACAAATGTTACTAAATTCTATGATGGACATATTGAATTTACTGGAGGATTAAATGCATGGCAACCATTAGGAGCTGTTGCATATTCAGGAGATGAAATAACTGTTTATGTAGGAAATGAATATAAAACTATTGGTGAAAGCACAAACTTAGAATTAATTATCACACAATATCATGCACAAGCAGGTAATGGATGGAAACAAACATATAAATTATCTGTAGGCAAAAATGTAATAACTGTACCTCAATTTACTACTTATGATGTTGAAAAAGGTGGTTCTTTATACATAAATTATACAGGATTAAAAGATGATCATCCATTTAAGTCATTTGAAAATAGCTATGGTGTAAGAGTTGAAGGAGCATATGAAATTCCAGTATTGGATTTAACAAAAGTATCTAGTGAAAAAGATAGAAAAGAAGCAGTTAAGAAATATGTAAAAGAACTAGAAGATGTTGTTAAGAATATTGAAGCAAAGCATAATTCAGAGTGTGTATCAAAAGATAGAATAAATAAAAATTATAATGATGACAACGGAATAAATAGCACAAAGAGAAACTGCTTAATTGGAGCAACAGAAATCGTATTAGATCAAATTATGTTGTCAGCATCTTCTGAGCAAATTCTTGCAGGTTTAGGAGAAGGTTCAACAGATGAAAAAGCAGATAAATTATATAGTTCAATGTGTGCAATGGAAGATATGGTAGATTTGTTCTATTCATACAAAGGACTTAGCAAGGATTCAGTAGCAGGTGCTAAAAATCAATATCCAAAGAGTAGATTAAATATACGTTATATGAGAATGTCTGGAAGAGCATTTATGTATGCTGGAGGAGAACATATAGGTATAGAATGGCCAGAGTTACAAATATTAGCTCAAGGTGAAAAAATAAAGACAACAACTAAAAATAATGTTAAAGGTGCATATGAATCTGGTAACTATTTTGGATGGGGTATTGCACATGAAATAGGACATGTAATCAATCAACAAGCTTATGTATATGGAGAAGTTACAAATAATTATTTCGCTTTATTGTCACAAGCTAAAGATACAAATGAATCAATCAGATTTAAGTATGCAGATGTATATGAAAAAGTAACCTCTGGAAAGATTGGAAAATGTCAAGATGTATTTACACAATTAGGTTTATATTGGCAATTACATTTGGCTTATGATAAAGGTGGATATAACTTTGTTACTTATGATACTTATAAAGAGTGGTTTGATAATTCAATTTTCGGAAGAATGGATACATATGCAAGAGATACATCAAAAGCACCTAAAGCAAAGGAAAATGGAGTAGATTTAAAACTAGAAAAATCAGATACAGATAATAATCTAATGAGATTAGCTTGTGCAGCTACAGAGAAGAACCTATTAGAATTCTTTGAAAAATGGGGATTAGTTCCAAATGCTGATACAAAAGCATACGCAAAACAATGGCCAAAAGAAACTAGAGCAATTTATTATATAAATGATGATGCTAGAACTTATCAATTAGAGAAAAAGTCAAAAATGAAAGATAATACAAAAGTAGTTGCATCAGCAAAGATTGGAAGTCAAGGAAATCAAGTAGAAATAAAAATAAATAATAACAATAAAGAAGCAAACAAAGATGCAATGTTAGGTTATGAAATAATAAGAACATATATGCAAAATGATGTAGAAAAATCTGATATAGTAGCATTTGTAACAGCAGATGGTACTACAAAGGATATAGTATATACTGACACAATAGAGTTATTAAACAATAGAGTATTTACTTATAAAGTTGTAGCTTATGATAAGTATTTAGAAAAAACAGAAATATGTGTATTAGATCCAATAAAAGTTTCACATAAAGGAATTATATCTGGAAATAAAAATTGGACAATAGAAACCAACTTAAAGTCTGAAGGGGATGTGGTTAAAACACCAGATAGTGATTCACCAGATGCAGAAGGAATTGACAAGAAAATTGTAGACATAATTGATAATAATCATGATAATGAATATGTTGCAAAAGAAACTTATGATGGAAAACCAGCAACATTCACAATATCTTTAGATACAGTAAAGAGAATAGTAGGATTTAAGTATACAGCTAAAAATGATGTAAAACTAGAAAACTACACAGTTGAAATAAGTATGGATGGAGAAAAATGGGAAACTGTCAAAACAGTTGAAAAAGCAGAAAAATCTAATGAAGTTTACTTTAATAAAGAAAATGATGATAAATTATACATGTATGATACATCATTTATAAGATTTACTTTTAAAGATACAAAATTAACACTTTCTGAAATTGAATTTATTGGTCAAACAGGAGATAATGTTGATCTTGTATTAAATGGAATTGGTAAATTAGATAAAGAAGTTACTTTAGGAACAAGTGATGCTACAGGTGCAAAAGTAGTAATTCCAAAAGATGCTATAGTATTCACAGGACAATACAAAGGAAATCCAGCATACAATGTTGTAAAATTATGGAATCAAGATAATGAGTTGATTTCAGGAAGTCAAACATTCTTTGCAAATCCTGTAGAAAAAGGTGGAGAACTTGGAGAAGTAAGCGAAGGCTTATGGTTCTATTGGGTTGAACCTACTATGGAAGACGAAGATGGAAAGAAAGTTGAGAATCCAGCATATAAAGAAATACTAAGTGGAACAGGCAAATATTCTGTTAGAGCTGAATTATATCGTGTAGATAATGCTATGACATTAGAGGGAGAAAGATTAACAAGTGATTCTTATAGAGTTGAAGTACCAAAAGAAATGCCAAAAATACAATTAAATACAGATGGAAACATACAAGGAAAATAAGAATTAATTCTGTAAAGTAATCTTTATAGATTACTTTACAGAAGACTGAATTTAAATCTAGTAAATTTAATAAGGAGGACAAAATGAATTTTAATAGAAAAAGAATCATTCAAATAGCAGTTATTCTTCTAATTATTGCTTTGTTGGCAAGTATTGCATATAAAATTTCTATTGCAAATAATGTAGAGTCTAATGCAACAGAGGTTATACAAAGAGATAGAACAAATGTAATATTAACTCAAGATACTGAAAATCCAGATATTGTTCATGTAAATTTAGGTATGGCAGATGTTGATAGTGTAGCATCTTTTCAAATTGGTTTAGATATAAATGTAGATAGTGAAGTAAATTATAAATTTGATTGGAATAAAAAATTCAATAATAGTGATGTATTTACAGATGTAAAATATACTGATGAAAGTAATGGACCAGATACTGATAGAGTTAATATTTACTATGTAGGAACAGAAGAATTAAATATAAATGAAGTAGATAATATAGAATTAGGGACTTTAGAATTTACAGTTCCTGAAGACATAAAAGAAACTTCAGTAACAATAACACCAGTAAATGAATTTTCAAAAGTATCTTCAATAGGGCATAATGCAACAAAAATAGATGTTAAATTACCAGATGATAGCTTTGGACCAGCTAATATAAAAGCTGAATCTAAAATAGAAGAAGCTATACCTTTGAAATCTATATCTCTTAATAAAACAAAAACTACTATAAATGTTGGTGAAACAGAAAAATTAACAGTTTCTTTTGATCCAGACAATACAACAGATAGTAAAGATATAATATGGGAATCTAGTAATTTTGATTATGTAACAGTTACAGATGATGGTGAGATAAAAGGTATAAAGCCAACACCAGAAGGTGAAGAAATAACTATTACAGCAATGACTTTAGGAGAAAAAGTTGCAGAATGCAAAGTAACTGTAGTGGGAAAAGTTGCAAAATTAGAAGGTGTAACTTTAGATAAACATGAAATAGAATTACAAGAAGGTGAAACAGATAAATTAACTGCAACACTAGTACCTTCAAATGCAGAAAATACTGAAATCGAATTTTCTTCTTCTGATAAATCAATTGTAACAGTTAATGATGATGGAGAAATTAAGGCGATAAAAGAAGGCACAGCAACAATAACTGTAACAGCAGGTGAATTTACAGATACTTGCACAGTAACAGTTAAGAAAGCATCTAAAGCAGATACAGATTCATCAGATGATGAACCATCTTATGATAGTGATGAAGAATTATCAGGTGATAATGAACAACAATCAGAAGAAAAAGTAAATAAAGATGATAATACAGAAAACTCTACTTCTGATGAAGATGATGGAGGAATACCAAAAACTGGAGATATTGCAGTAGAATTATTTGTAGTGCTAATGATAGTTTCAGGCTTAGGAATAGTATTTATTATAATAAGTAAAAAGAAAAATAAAAATAAAAAATAATTAAATATAAAACATAGGCTTTTATATAACTTATATAAAAGCCTATGATGTATTTTTATAATTAAGATAATTTGCAAAATCATTGATGTTAATATATGCAATAATTTTGCAAATTACCTTGAAAGGAAAGAATTTATGAAAAAAAACAATAGAGAAGGAAAGAGAATAAAAAAATCTGAAAAAAATATATCAACAAAAAATATTTCGAGAATACAAAATATCTTATTAATAATTTTTATAATTATATTTATATTTTCAGGAATTAAATTACTAAGTTGGTATATAAGAACGGGAAAATCACAAGAAAAATATGAGGAATTAGCAAAAGAGGTAGTACAGGAAACAGAAAATATAGAAGAGAATATTGTAGATTTTAGTAAATTAAAGGAAATAAATTCAGATATAGTAGCATGGATAAAAATAGATGGAACAGTAATTAATTATCCTATAGTACAAAGTTTTGACAATAAATATTATTTAGACAAGAACTTCTATAGAGAAAAAGATAGTACAGGAACTTTGTTTTTAGAGTCAAAAAATAAAAAGGATTTTAGTGAAAATAATACAGTAATCTATGGACATAATATAAAAAGAGGTACTATGTTTGCAGATTTAATAAAAATATATAATGGCGAGTTAGGCAAAGATGTTAATATTGAGATATACACACCTGATAAAAAAATGACTTTTAAGGTACTTTCTAGTTATGCAATAAAATCAGATGATACATATGCAGTAAATACAGATATTGGAAAGTATGAAATGGAAGAATACAAAAGAACAATTAAGCAAAAGAGTGAAAAAGAATTTAAAGGTGATGCAGATGAAGTAGAAAGAGTTTTAACACTTTCTACTTGTGACAAAACGGGCAAAAAAAGAATAATTGTACATGCTGAATTATTTGAAGAACTTCAGTTGCAATAAAATACATACTAAGGAGAAAAAGATGGATCAATATAGTTTAGTAGAATTAGTAAGTGATAAGAGTTTTTATGAAATAGAAGAATTCTTAAAAGAAAAAAATGATGAGATTGTTAAGATAGAAGAAAAAATAGGCTTATCAAGAAGCGTTATTATAAAAAATGAATTAATGAAAGCACTTGTAGATTTATTATATTCCAAAAGAATAGATGAACTGAATGAGGCTTTAGAAAGTGATTTGATAAAAGAACTAGATAACTATATGAAAAAATTTAGAAAAACTAGTTATGCTCAATCTATAATTAGAGAAAGAATAGATGATTTAAGTAATGATCCAGACTTATTAAATATAATTAATAATGTTAATATTGATAATAAATTAAAAGCAGATATAATTTTATGGAATAGATATATTAGTATAGAACAAAAACGAGATTTTTTTATACATAATATAGAGATTACGCAAGAAGCAATTTTAACAATAGAACATTTTTTAGGCTCAAAAGAAACTGCTACAATACTTATACAAATAAAAGACAAACAGTTTATGAAAAAATGTTTAGAAAACGAAAATCTTATTTTAGATTCATATGCAATTGCTAGTATATTAGAAGAAATAAATGATATTGAATATATAAAACAGTATATAATTGAACATGGAAATAGCCTTGATAGTTTTAAGAAATCCGAGCTGATATCTTTTATAGGAGACATTGATTATACTTTAGAATGTATTGAAAATCCAGAAATTAAATTATCTGAACATTCTCAATTTATATTATTAAAGCAATTTAATGATAATGAAAAAACTAGAAAGTTTTTAAAAAATAATAAATCTTTAGAAGAAATAACAAGGCTAAGTGTGATACTAAGTAGTAATGATATAGATTATATAAAAGAAAGTTTAGAACAAGAAGAGTTTGAAAATTTAAATTCGGTTCAAGCATTGAAATTTGCTACAGGAGACACTAAGTATTTTGAAGAAAAAGGAAAGAAAAAGAGATTAACTATTCCAAAAGGCTTAGATTTTGGAATAGAAATTGAAAGTGGAGGTAATGATTTTTTTGCAATAATATCTCCAAGAGTAAATAATCGTATAAATAATTGGGAATTAGCACTAGATGGAAGTGGAACAGAACTAAGTTCACCAATTTTAACTAATAATGAAATAAGTGTAAATGAAATATATCGAACATGTAATTTTTTGGCAGAAATGGGACAAAATACAACAGAAGAGGATGGAGGACATATTCATTTTAGTGCTAAATATTTAAAAGATAGAAATGCATATATTAACTTATTAGAGTTATATGGAAATACAGAAAAATTGCTGTACTTAATTAGTAATGAGGAAAATCAGATTCCAAGATTAGGAATAAGGGGTAATGCAGGTCCATTATCAAAATGTATACAGAAACAATATAACGAGACGCAGAATTTATCAAGTGAAGAGATAAAAAAATTAAGGAGTTTAGATGATAAAACATTTATAAAAGAATTAAAAAATATACAACAAGGAGATAGAGAATTTGGAATTAATCTTGATAATTTGGAGGATGATTCTGGAATAAAACAAATTAATACTATTGAATTTAGAATGCCAAATGGAACAATTAAGCCAGATGTATGGATTGAAAACATTAATCTGTTTGGAGGGATACTTAAAGCATCAAAAGAATTATCAGAGATTCAAAGTAAGAAAACAGAAGAATTAACTGAAGCAGATAAGAATAAATTAAAATTATTTGAAATGATAAAAACAGAAGGAGTAGATGACAAAACAAAATTGCAATACCTTTTAGAGTTAGCAATAAATGAAGAAGATAGAGAAATATATATGAAAAGGTATTTTATTAACGAGAAAATATTTATAGAAGAAAATAAAAGATTGTATGAAGCTTTAGAGAATCGAGTAGCACAAACACCTTTAAGGTTAGATTTGTGGAGACCTACAACTTATAAAATTGGTGAATATTGTTATACAAGTAAAAATCCTTTTAATGAACCAGTAAGTGGAGAAGGAATAGAGACAGCAGAATCGAGATTGAATAGCGATTTGGACAAGACACAATCAAAAACAAAATAATGATAGAGAGAATTCTTAAGATAATACATTTAAAAGAGAGGAGTTTTTGAATGGAAGATTATTATCCTAGGGCTTATAGAGAAGTATATGAAATAATTAAATATTTACCTAAACAAGATTTTGATAAAATACCAAGTGAAATGATAAATATGTTAGAAGTTAATATGGACAAAAATTATAAATATGATTTAGATAAAACAAAACCTTTTGAAGAGCAAATTATGCTAAAAGAAACGAGAAACATTTTAGCAGTTTTTTATAAAAATTATTGGGCTAGTGAACAAGAAAAAGAGAGAATACAAAGAAAGATAAGAAATGATAAAGAAGTATATGAAAAAGCTAAAAAAGAAAAATACAGCTCTGAAATTATTTTTAATCATAATGAAAAAAATAAAATGGAACCAGTAAGTTTAGTTGAAACTAAAAAAGAAACTTTGTATTCAAAAATTTTTTCTGTTATTAAAAATCTAATTAAAAGAAAAAAATAAAAAAGTGTGAAAAAAGAGGAAAAAAGTGCAAAAAAATTTGTTTGACTATTATTTGGATAAGGAGTATAATTATAAAGTTATTAGTTAATGGAGGGAAAGTCATGTATAAAGTATCAGTAATTATACCCGTATATAATTCAGAACAATATTTAAGACAGTTGTTAGAAACAATTATTAATCAAACTTTTGACTTTAAGCAAATACAAGTTATAATGGTAGATGATTTATCACAAGATAATTCAAGAGAGATAATGAAAGAATATTCTGATAAATATAGCAATTTTACAAGTATATTTTTGCCAGAAAATAATAAAGTGGCTGGAATTGCAAGAAACGAAGGAATGAAAGTGGCAGAAGGTAAATATTTAATGTTTGCTGATGCAGATGACTTTTATCCAGAAAATGCCTTTGAAATATTATATAACTCTATAGAAGAAAAAGAGGCTGATTTTATAACAGCAAATTATATAAATGCAGATTATGATGGAACAGTATGGGATAATCCAATATTTGATACTAAGAAATACAAAGATTTTAAATTAGATATTACAGATTATACTAAATCTTTTTTTGTATTAAATTCATCAGCTTGTAACAAAATATTTAGAAAATCTTTTGTAGATGAACATGGAATAAAGTTTTTAGAAAGAGTCCCAGCAGAAGATGCTTTTTTTACAACTTCTTGTTTCATGAAATCAAATAAAGTATATTATGTAAGCAAAGTAGTATATTGCTATAGACAAAGAAATCAAGGAAACAAAAAGAGAAAGTCAGTTTCATTTAATTGTTCTAGAGATTATTTTTCTAGAATAAATAAAGCATATAAACAAATATATGAGAATTTTAAAAATAATAAGCATTTATCTTTTTATAGATATACGTATGCGAAGAATATGTCATACATGCTATATAAATTTATAGATTCACATGCTCTAACTAATAAACAAAGAACAGACGTATTAAAAGAGATGAGATGGTTTTACGAATTAAGTGAAAGCTTAAAAGTACCAGCAGCTCAGAAATGTCAAAGAATGATTATAGATAAAATATTAAAAGAAGATTATGAAGAAGCAATAAATTATTGTAATATTGTATCTGATATTAGAGAAACTCTTCCAAAAGAAGTAAGAGAAACTATGTCTAGACCAGATGCAAAAATGTATAGTGAAATATCAAAATATGATGATGAGTTCAAAGATAAATAATAGGAGTAGACATGTTTAAATTAAAATTTGCAAAAATGTATGATAATTCAATATTTGAAAAATATAATATAAATCCAATTGCAGAAGATTATTTTAAAGTTGAAGATAATATTTTTTGCGTAGCAGATGGAGTTACTAGAGATTCTATATATGGTGAATCAATTCCATATCCCCAAAATAAGCAAGAAGTAGAAGAGTGGATAAAGGTATATCCAAATCCAAGTGGAGCTTATGAGGCAGCAAAAATATGTGCAGAATCATTTGTAGAAAAGCTTTTGGAATATCACAAAAAAATTGATGAAAATGTAATATTAGATGCAATTAGAATTGCTAATAATAAAATAGCCAAAATAAATGAAAATAGAAAAATTGATTATTTGGCAAATGATTTGTTCTGCTGTGTGGCAGTTGGAGGATGCATAATAGAAAACACTTTATATTGCTTTTCAATTGGAGATTGTCATATTACAGCTTTTGATGAAAATTTTAATATAAAATTTAATACAATTAATAATCATAAGCAATTTGAAGATTATTTAGAAATATATAGTAAAGAGAATGAATACGATTGGAATAATCCAAAAGATAGAGTAATGGTTAGGAGAGATTTTAGAAATAAGCCAGGAAAACTATATAATAATAAAGAAATATCTTTTGGAGTATTATCTGGAGAAAAAGAGGCAGAACATTATATAGATGTATACAAAGTAGAGCTAAGCCAAATAAAATATATATGTGCTTATTCTGATGGATGTGAACCTTTTTTTGAAACAAAGGAAATAGCTAAAAAGATAATACTAGAACCGGAACAATTAAAAAATGAAGGAAAAGAGAGAACTCTAGTAATTTATGAAAGATAGGAGAGAGTAATGGAAAAACCAGTTGTTTTGATAACAGGAGGAAATGGTAATATTGCAAAAAGAATTGTAAAAAGATATTTAGATGCTGAATGTATGGTAATAGTAGTTGACATTCATGAAACCCCATCTTTTAAAGAATTTGAAAAAAATGAAAATTATCAATATTATAAAGTAGATGTTACCAAAATAGAACAGATTCAAGAATTATATAAATTGATAGAAAAAAAATATGGAAAATTAACTCATATTATTAGTGCTGCAGGAAGACCATCAAAAACAGAAATAGATGGAGGAATTGAAGGAGTAACAATAGAAGATATTAATCAATGTATGCAGTTAAACTTGATTGGGCATATATATATAACAAAAATCCTTTTACCATTATTGGAAAAAGAAAGTAGTAAAAATAAAACTATAACACTAATATCTTCAATAAACGCATTAAAATCATTCAATTTACCAATATATAGTGCAGCAAAATCAGGAATGTATGGTTTTATGTATTCACTTACAAAAGAGCTTGGGAAAAAGCATATCAGAATAAATGTTGTTTCTCCAGGAACTGTACCAACTGATGAAGATTTGGAAAAAGACGGAGACTTCTATAATTATCGTTATAAAAGTATGTTAGCATTACATGATTTTACAAAGCCAGAAGACATTGCAGACGTTTTATTTTCCATAACTCATATTATGAAAGCAGTAACAGGGCAAAACATAGTAGTAGACTCAGGACAAACAGTGTAGGAGAACGTTTTTTTATTAATGAATAATGAATGATGAAAAATTAATAATGAATAATTAATGTAAAAAAATTATATATTATTCATTATTAATTATTAAATATTAATTGCAATGCAAAAGCATTGCACATGCGTAGGGGAGACCAGTGGTCTCCCGTTTTTTGTAGAGATGTTATTTTATAGCATTTAGAATTACAGCATCTGTAGGGGTCGGCGTCCGCGACGACCCGCAAAAATATTAACAGTAGAGATGTTAAAATAATATAAATTTAAAATATTATAATGATAGAAATAAAACAATAGATAGATGTAAAATAACATCACTACAAATTCAATGATGCACGGGCTGTCGAGGACGCCAGCCCCTACAAAAGGCAAAGCCTTAATAACCACCCGCACAACCAAAAAATAAAACCCATATTACATTTTCATGACAAATTTTGAAAAATATTGACAGGTATTTTTTTTTTTTTATAATATTTTCAGAAAAAAATTACGGATGAAAAGGGGAGAAAAAATGCAAAAGATGTCAAGAAAATCAATATTTGTTTTAATTCTTTTAGTAGCAATTCTGCTATTATTTCCAACATTTGTACAAGCAGCAGATAATAATAAAAAAACTTATAAACAAACAGTTTCAGGCGTAGAAATTAATTTCACATATACTTTAAATAAATCTAATGAAGTAGTGGATTTAGTTTGTACAAATCCAGATGCAATAAAAGGAGAATTTACAATACCAAATGAAATTGATGGGAAGAAAGTAACTGAAATAGGATTTCAGGCTTTCAAAGGTTGCACAGGTTTAACAAAAATTAATTTTGGTAAAAATGTTAAAAGTATAGGTGGAGCTGCATTTGAAAATTGTACGGGATTAACATCAATAACCCTACCAAAGAGTTTGAAAACAAATGGTACTATATATTCACAGTTTTCAGGATGTAAAAATATAACAAGTGTAACATTCGAAGAAGGAATAACAGAAATACCACAGTATATATGTGCAGGATTAACAGGATTGACAGAAATTACAATACCAGATTCAGTAGAATTTATATATACGAGGGCTTTTTGGAATTGTACAAACTTAAAAAAGATAAATTTTGGTAAAAATGTAAAAAGTATAAGTGGAGATGCATTTGAAAATTGTACGGGATTAACATCAATAACCCTACCAAAGAGTTTGAAAACAAATGGTACTATATATTCACAGTTTTCAGGATGTAAAAATATAACAAGTGTAACATTCGAAGAAGGAATAACAGAAATACCACAGTATATATGTGCAGGATTAACAGGATTGACAGAAATTACAATACCAGATTCAGTAGAATTTATATATACGAGGGCTTTTTGGAATTGTACAAACTTAAAAAAGATAAATTTTGGTAAAAATGTAAAAAGTATAAGTGGAGATGCATTTGAAAATTGTACGGGATTAACATCAATAACCCTACCAAAGAGTTTGAAAACAAATGGTACTATATATCCACAATTTTCAGGATGTAAAAATATAACAAGTGTAACATTCGAAGAAGGAATAACAGAAATACCACAGTGTATATGTGGAGGATTAACAGGATTGACAGAAATTACAATACCAGATTCAGTAGAATTTATAGATATGTGGGCTTTTAGTAATTGTACAAATTTAAAAAAGATAACAATTTTAGATAATGTTACAAAAATAAGTGACACTTCTTTTGAAAATCACAGTGATGACCTAACAATTTACTGCTACAAAGATTCTGTTGCTGATAAATATGGAGAAAAATATTCTATTAAAAGAGTATATTTAACAAGACCATCAAATCCAACAACACCATCAGATGATGAAGATAAAGGAACAGATAATAACAACAATGCAGGCTCTAATGTAAATGATAATAATAGTGGTAATAACAATAATAACAACAACTCAAATACAAATGGATCAGTACAAGGTGTAAGCAAAGATAAAAATAATACAAGCAATAAAAAGCCAAGTACAAGTAGTTCATCAAAGAATAAAACAACAGGAAAGAAAGACAACACAGTATCACCAACAATATTACCACAAACAGGATTAGGAAGAGGAATAATGGTAATAGTTGTAATTGCAACAGTATATGGAATATACGCATATCGCAAATATAATTATTTAAAAGATATAAAATAAAAATTATAAATTTTCGAATATTTAGAAGATGAATTGTAAAAAATAACGACAATTCATCTTTTTTTTGATTTTATAATAGAAATTAAAATTTAGATGAGATAGCAATAAATGGATTAGTAGATGTGTGAAAATTTGTAGATTTGATGGAAAAAAATTAAATTTTATGATATAGTGGTAGTCAATAAAAAAATATAAAAAATTGCAAAAGAAGGTAAAAATATGAATGGGAATGCTATTATAGAAAGATTAGTTAATAATATTATAAATTATACAGTACAAACTAGAGAAAGAGTGTACAATAATGTTAGACAAGAAATGGTAAATTATTATTGGAATATTGGAAAAATGATTGTTGAAGAAGAACAAGGAGGAGATATTACTCCAGAATATGGCAGAAAGTTATATATAGAACTTTCTAAAAGACTTACAAAGAAAATGGGAAAAGGTTATTCACGTTCAAATTTGTTTAATATGAGAAATTTTTATATAACTTACCCAATTGTCCAGACGTCTGGACAATTGAGTTGGTCTCATTATTGTGAATTAATAGGAATAAAAGATGAAAACGAAAGAAAATTTTATGAAAAAGAGACAATTAATTCAAATTGGTCAACTAGAGAATTAAGTAGACAAATTGAAAGTGGACTTTATCAAAGACTTTTACTATCGGACGGAAAGTCAAATAAAGAAAAAATTTTACAATTAGCAAGAGAAGGTCAAGTAATAGAAAAGCCAAAAGATATCATAAAGGATCCTTATGTATTTGAATTTTTGGGTGTAAAAGAAGAAAAACCATTATTAGAAAAAGATTTAGAATACAAGTTAATTAGACAATTAGAAGATTTCTTATTGGAATTAGGAAAAGGTTTTATGTTTGTAGGTTCGCAACAAAGAATAACAATAGATAACACTCATTATTACGTGGATATGGTCTTTTATAATAAAATTTTGAAATGTTATGTTCTAATTGACTTAAAAATGGGAAAATTAAAACCAGAAAATATGGGACAAATGAATATGTATCTTAATTATTATGAAACAGAAGTTAATGATA